>NZ_CP015039.1:1433333-2039166 GCF_002079305.1 Rhodovulum sp. P5 | reverse complement strand
GAGGATCGCACGACGGGAGGGGTTATTCGAATGCGGGGTCATCGTAAGGGTCCTCATATGGATCGAAATAGGTCGGGTCACGCCCCTGACCTAGCTCAAACCGCCTGTTGTCGAGGTAAATCTGGCGTGACTGCGCATAGCTGTCGGCGCTGTCGTAAAGGACCGAGTCGATCAGCCCTTCGCTTTCGTAGCGGAAGTTCAACACCTTGATCACCCCGGCCGAGGCTTTCGCATTGCGCGCCACGCTTGCCGCGTTCACAAATCCCAGCGGGTCCAGCACCATGTCGACCAGCCCGCCGACCGAATCGCGCGTTGTCGATGGGCCAAGTACCGGATGTTCGACATATTCGCCTTCCGGCACCCCCCAGACATAGAGCGTTTCGCCGAAATCGGCCTCGGCCTCGGTCAGACCCATGGCAGAGGCGGGGTCGAACAAGCCCCCGATCCCGACGGTGCTGTTGACCACGAAGCGCCCGGTATTCTTCACCGCGTCGCCGGGGCGGAACTGCAGCAGGCTGTTCAGGATCGCACTCGGCAGGCCGAGGTTCGAAGCGAAATTGTCGATCCCCGTCCGCACGGGGCCCGGGACGACGGTGCCATAGGCGTTGGCCACTGGGCGAATGACCGCCCGGTCGAGTGTCACGTTGTCTTCGTGGATGATCCGGTTGCGCGCCTCGTCCGGGTCGTTGATGCCCGCCGGAGCGTCAGGGCGCGCGCAAGCCGACAGCAGCACAAGCGCGAAAAGCGCCGCCGCTCGGCCCGACTGTCCGTTCCGCGCATGTCGTGGTGTAAGCAAGACCATTATCCAATGAGAAATTCCAAGCGCGAATACGGAAACATGGCTCGCCCATGATAACAAGACCAAAGGCCGCGCAGAGCCGGGAAGAGACGCCTGCATTTTTCGGTTTCGCGAAGTTTTGCGCAAAGGTAGCGTCGCAACCGAGTCCAGCCAAACCGGAGGAAGTCGATGAGCGGTGGATACGAGGCCCGACTGGCCGAAATGGGTGTAAGCCTGCCTGATGCGCCCGCGCCGGCGGCGAATTACGTGCCTTACGTTGTGTCGGGCAATCTGGTCTTCGTGTCGGGCCAGATCTCGATGGCCGATGGGGCCTTCATCACCGGCAAGCTGGGGGCGGATATGGATGTCGACGCCGGTGCCGCCGCGGCGAAAACCTGTGCCATCGGGTTGCTTGCGCAGGTCAAGGCGGCCTGTGGCGGCGATCTTGACCGGTTGAAGCGGGTGGTCAAGCTGACCGGCTTTGTCAATTCCACGGCGGACTTCGGCGATCAGCCCAAGGTGGTCAACGGCGCCTCGGACTTCCTGGTCGAGGCGCTGGGCGACGCGGGGCGCCATTCCCGCTCTGCCGTCAGTGCTGCGTCGCTGCCCTTTGGGGTGGCGGTGGAGATCGAGGGCATATTCGAAATCGCATGACACCGCTGCCGCAGGCGTTCCTGACAGCGCCGATTGCCCACCGGGCCTATCATGGGGCCGGGCGGCCCGAGAATTCGATGGCTGCGGTGCGCGCGGCCATCGACGGGGGCTATGGGATCGAGATCGATATCCAGCCCTCTGCCGACGGCGTGCCGATGGTCTTTCACGACTATGGCCTCGACCGGCTGACGGGAGAGGCCGGGCCGGTGTCGGGGCGGCGCGCCAGGGCCTTGCAGCAGATCACCCTGCTGGGCGGGGAGGAGACGATCCCGACGCTCGACGCGGTGCTGGAGGAGGTTTCGGGCCGCGTGCCGCTGCTGATCGAAATCAAGGATCAGGACGGTGCGATGGGCATGGATGTGGGCCCGCTGGAACGGGCGGTGGCCGCGGTGCTGTCGGGCTATGACGGGCCGGTTGCAGTGATGTCCTTCAACCCGCATGCCATCGCGGAGATCGCCGAGGCCGCGCCCGACATTCCGCGCGGGCTGACCACCTGCGCCTATGAGCCGGAGCATTGGCCGACGCTGCACGGCCCGGTGCGCGAGGTTCTTCGCGCAATTCCCGATTTCGACCGGCTGGGCGCCAGTTTCATCTCGCATCGCTGGTCCGATCTTGCCCGGCCCCGCGTGGCAGAGTTGCGCAGTGCCGGTTTCGCCATCTTCTGCTGGACGGTTCGGAGCGCCCGGGAAGAGGCGATCGCCCGCAGCGTTGCCCACAACATCACCTTTGAGGGGTATCCCGCCCGCCACCCAGCCCCCGACGCTTGACCCCTCTGCGCACCGACCCATCTGCTTCGCCAAAGGAGGTGGGCCATGGACGCCGAAGCCGTTGAGATCGAGGTGCTGACATCGCTGTCGCAGATCGGCGCGGCCGACTGGGATGCCTGTGCCTGCCCGGAGGCCGCACACGGCGGGCGCCCGGAGGACCCGTTCACCACCTACCGCTTTCTGATGGCGCTGGAGGACAGCGGATCGGTCGGGCCGGGGACGGGCTGGACGCCGAAATACCTTGTTGCCCGGCGGATGGGCGCGGTGATCGGCGTCGCGCCGCTCTACCAGAAGACCCACAGCCAGGGGGAATACGTCTTCGACCACAACTGGGCCCATGCGTACGAACGCGCCGGGGGGCGCTATTACCCCAAGCTCCAGATCGCGGTGCCGTTCACCCCCGCAACCGGCCGGCGGTTCCTGGTACGTCCGGACAAGGCCGAGCTCGGTCAGGCGGCGCTGGTTCAGGGGGCGGTGCAACTGGCCGCGCAGGGCGGGGCGTCATCGGTCCACATTACCTTTTGCACGGAAGAGGAAGCCGACGCCGGCGCGGCGATGGGCCTGATGCACCGGGTTTCCCAACAATTCCATTGGGAAAACCGCGACTATCCCGATTTCGATGCGTTCCTGTCCGACCTGTCCTCGCGCAAGCGAAAGAATATCCGCAAGGAGCGGGCAACGGCGAAGGGTTTCGGCGGTGAGATCGTGCAACTGACCGGCGACGCCATCACGCCCGCCCATTGGGAGGCGTTCTGGCATTTCTATCAGGACACGGGCATGCGCAAATGGGGCACGCCCTATCTGACGCGGGCGTTCTTTGACCGGGCGCAGGATACCTTGCGCGATGACATCCTGTTGGTCTTGGCCATGCGCAAGGGCGAACCCGTGGCGGGTGCGCTGAACGTCATCGGGCGAACGCGGCTTTACGGCCGCTACTGGGGCTGTCTAGAGGACCACCCCTGCCTGCATTTCGAGTGCTGCTATTATCAGGCCATCGACTATGCCATCGCCCACGGGCTGGAGACGGTCGAGGCCGGGGCGCAAGGCACCCACAAGCTCGCCCGCGGTTACCTGCCGGTGCAGACCCATTCCTTGCACTGGATCGCCGACCCCGGTCTGCGCGCGGCCGTTGACCGGTATCTGGTCGCCGAACGCGGCGCGGTGGAGGAAGAAATCGAAGTGCTGACCGACTACGGCCCCTTCCGGAAAGTCCATAACGAGGAGCAGCCATGACCGCCCCCTTGACCGAGGTGCAGCGCGAGACCGATTTGGAGGCCCTGCATGACTGCGGCTGGGCGATGGTCGACGGGCGGGACGCCATTTGCCGGACCTTCGTCTTTGCCGATTTCGTGTCGGCATTCGGCTTCATGACGCGCGTGGCGCTCTGGGCGGAAAAGCTGGACCACCACCCGGAATGGTCGAATGTCTACAAGACCGTTGAGGTGACGCTGACCACCCATGATGCCGGTGGACTGTCGATGAAGGATATCGAACTGGCGAGGCGCATCGACGGTCTGGTCTGACAGGATGCGGCGCGCCTGACAGCGGTCGAGTTTGCATCGCGCCGGGAACCGCCGGCGGGATGCCGGCGGCCCGAAGGTTGGATCAGCCCTTGCGACGGCGGCGCGCAGCCAGACCGAAACCCGCCATCCCGGCCAGCGCCATCGGCAGCGTGGCCGGCAGTGGTACAGCGGCAATCCCATAGCTGGAAATGGCCGCCAGAATGAGATCGGTGTTATCGGTGATGAAACCGTCCAGCCCCCACGCCAGATAGGGGGCCGTCATCGTATCCGCGTCGGCCTCGTCGGCGGGGCGGAAGGTCCAGCCATAGACCTCAAGTCCATATCCGTGGGCGGCTTCGATCAGCTCTTCGCTGATATAGCTGTCGAGGATCGCGATCCCGTCGACATAGGTTGCCAGAAGGCTGAGCGGGCGGAGGTCGTCGACGGCCGGGCCGACGAACCATTGGCCGTAGGCATAGCCCGCGCCACCGAGCTGAAAGAGGTCGATATCGGCGCCGGCCGCTGCGATCAGGCCGGCCATTTCCTCGACATTCTCAAGGTTGAAGGACTGCACCGAACCGGGCATCGCGCCGGAGGTGAAGCCCTTTTCGATCAGGGTTTCCACCGCCAGCTTGTTGGCCTCTTCACTGTAGGCTCCCTTGACCTCGACAAGGATGCCGACATCGCTGCCGGTCGCCAGGTTATAGGCGTTCAGTGCGTCCAGCATCTCGGCCAGCGACGGAACCCGGTAGGGATCGGCGGCCCGGGGCGTGAAGCCCGGATAGGTGTCCGATGCCAGGCCGGTCGGTTCTGCCGTCAGCATCTGGATTTCTGCAAGGTCGAAATCCGCGACCGCATAGCCACCGTTCCGGGGCGCGAACAGATCCTCGACATTGGTCGTGCGGTCAAGCGTTTCATCATGCATGACGACGAGTTGCCCGTCGCGCGTCAGTTGCACGTCGGTTTCGACATATTGCGCGCCCATCGTTGCGGCCAGTTCGTTCCCGCCGATCGTATCCTCGGGAAGATAGGCGGCGGCACCGCGATGGCCGATCACAATCGGTGCGTCGCCGGACAGGGTTTGCCATGACACCGTCGCAGCGATGGCGCAGGGCGCTGTGAGACCGCAGATGGCGAGCGTGGCAGCGGCTGGGATGAAGCGGGGCATTCTGACTCCTCGGGCTTTGGGGCGTTTGCCGACCTGCCCCTCTTCCCCGAGTTTGTTAACGGCGTCGTGACAGCGGGCGCATCTGCGCTCACTCAGTCCCGTCTTCGCCGAAAAACGGTTCCATCTGCGCGACGATCACTGCGTTTTCTTCCAGGGCACGGGCCATCAACACCGCTTCCTCTTCGCCGATTTCGAAGCCTTGTGCCCTCATTTCGTCCGCGGTGCCGTGGCCGGTGACGTCAAGCGGTGCAAGGCCCGCCTGTTTTAAGACGGCCACCGTTTCACGGACTGCCTCTGCCTCATCCCGTCCGGCGGCATAGCAGATCAGCCCCGCGCCCGTCGCGCCCTCGGGCAGGCCATCCTCGGGCTTGCGGCCGACCTCCACCACAAGGGTGAAGACCTGTTGCGCGCGGCGCGGCTTTGGCTCTTCCGGCTTGTCTTTCATCGACTGTTCCTCAGAGCTTTTCGCTGGCAAGGCGAACACCCAACGCGATGAACAGCCCGCCCAGTGCCCGTTCCATCCAGATCGCGGCCCGGCGAGAGCGCCGCACGCGGCCCATCGCAGCATCGCCCAGCACGATCGCAAGGGGTTCGATCACAGCCGCCGCCGCGATGATCAACACGCCATGGAGCGCGAGTTGCGCGGCCACCGGCCCCGCCCCGGGCACCACGAACTGCGGCAGAAAGGCCATCATGAACACCGCCATCTTCGGGTTCATGATATTCACCAGGGCCCCATCGCGGAAGGTCTTCCAGAGCGAGACCTTGGGCAGGTCCGTGACCCGCAGGCCGCTGCCCTGGGCGCGGAACGCCTGTACGCCCAGCCAGACCAGATACGCCGCGCCGACCCATTTCACGATGGAAAAGCCCACCTGCGATGAGGCGATGAGGACCGACAGACCCGCCGCGGCAAGCGCGACATGGACCGTCGCGCCCGTCCAGATCCCGAACATCGCGGCAAATCCCGCGCGCCGCCCGCCTTGCGCCACCTTGCCAAGAATGAAGGCAAGGTCCGGCCCGGGCGACAGGTTCAAGAGAACCGCCGCCGTGCCGAACGCCAGCCAGTGGGCGAGCGAATAGTCGAACATCAGTCCCTGAGAAGGTCGTTGATGCCGGTCTTGGACCGGGTCTGCGCATCCACCCGTTTCACGATGACCGCGCAATAGAGGTTCACGCCGCCCTTGGACGGCATCGATCCCGAGACCACGACGGAATAGGGCGGCACCTCGCCATACATGACCTCTCCGGTCTCGCGGTCGACGATCTTGGTCGATTTGCCGATGAACACGCCCATCCCCAGGACCGAGCCTTCGCGCACGATGCAGCCCTCGACGACCTCGGACCGGGCGCCGATGAAGCAGTTGTCCTCGATGATCGTCGGGCCGGCCTGCATCGGTTCCAGCACGCCGCCGATGCCGACGCCGCCCGACAGATGCACGTTCTTGCCGATTTGCGCGCACGAGCCGACGGTGGCCCAGGTGTCGACCATCGTGCCCTCGTCCACATAGGCGCCGAGATTGACGAAGGACGGCATCAGCACGACATTCGGCGCGATAAAGGCGGATTTGCGGACGATACAGTTGGGCACGGCGCGGAAGCCCGCAGCACCCCATTCATTGTCGCCCCAGCCCTTGAACTTGCTGTCGACCTTGTCCCACCAATGGCCGCCCTGCGGGCCGCCGTCCTGGCTCTCCATGTCCTTCAGGCGGAAGCCCAGCAGCACCGCCTTTTTCGCCCATTGATTGACATGCCAGTCGCCGCTTTCCAGCTTTTCGGCCACCCGCAACTCACCCCGGTCAAGGGCGTTCAGGGTGTCCTCGATGGCCTCGCGCGTCTCGCCGCCGGTCGCGGGCGTGATCGTGTCGCGGGCCTCCCATGCGGCTTCGATGGCGGCTTCGAGCTGGGCGTTGGACATGCGGATCCCCTCGCAAAAGGTTTATGGTTTCGCTTGGCGAGACGCTATAGACGCAGAACACAACCGGCGCAATGCAAGGCAAGCTGCCCCATGAATGACGATTCAGGCCGCCCGTTCCGCGACGCCCAGCACGACATCCGGACGGCGCGCGACATTCCGGACACCCCCCAGACGCGGTCGCCGTCTTACCGGCTGGCCTTTGCCGATCCGGATTTTCTGTGCCGGGACGAGTTGCGGGCGGTGCGGCTTCAGCTTGAACTGCTGAAGCCCGACCTGATGATGCGCGACTACGGGATCGAAAGCACCATCGTGCTGTTTGGTGGCGCACGCATCCCCGCCCCGCGTAATCGGGACAAGGCCGCCACCCGGACGCTTGCGGAGTTGACCCGCTACTATGGCGAGGCACGGGAATTCGCCCGGCTGATGACGCAGAAGGGACAGACCGGCGAGCGGCTGGAGCATGTGATCGTCACCGGCGGCGGCCCCGGCGTGATGGAGGCGGGCAACCGCGGCGCGGCCGATGCGGGCGGCGTGTCCATCGGGCTGAATATCGTCCTGCCCCATGAACAGCAGCCCAATCCCTATGTCACGCCGGACCTGTGTTTCAATTTCCACTACTTCGCGATGCGCAAGATGCACTTCCTGCTGCGCGCCTCGGCCATCGCGATCTTTCCCGGCGGGTTCGGAACGTTGGACGAGATGTTCGAGGCCCTGACCCTGATCCAGACCCGGCGCATGGACCCGGTTCCGTTCCTCCTGTTCGGGCGCCGCTTCTGGGAGAGTGTGATCAACTGGGAGGCGTTGGCAGAGGCGGGGACGATTTCGAAACGGGACCTGTCGCTCTTCACCTATGTCGAGACGGCCGAGGAGGCGGTGCAGGTGATCGAAAACTGGTCGCATGAAACGGAGTCGCGCGGCTGAGGGGGCGGCAGTCCCCTGGCCAAGGCCGACCGCCTGTAAGCCGGCGAAATATGGCCGTCTTCGGGCAAAAAGGCACGAATTTGCCCAAACCTGCCCATTTTTCCGGGTTGCGTCGATAGCGACTGCGTGAACGATTGGAAATAGGGTAGCCTATGCCCTGACAATGTCTAATTGTGCTTCTATAAACCTTTTGGTTTCGCGCCCTGCGATGGAACCATAAACATATTTTCAGAGGGCATGTTTCCCATGGAACGCAGTACCGCAGTCGTCAACGCCCTGTCCTTCGATATTGAGGACTGGTTCCACATGGTGGGAATCGCAGGTGTGGACGACCCGGCGACGTGGGATGCGCTTCCGTCGATCCTCGAACGGCGCACGATGGAGATCCTCGATACCCTGGAAGAGAAAGGTGTGCGGGCAAGCTTCTTCGTGGTTGGCTGGATCGCCGACAAGTACCCGCATGTGATCAAGGATATCGCCGATCGCGGGCACGAGATTTCGACGCATTCCTATTGGCATCGGACCGTGAACACCCTGACGCCAGAGGAGTTTGCCGCCGACCTCGACCGTTCGATCGAGGCGATCGGGACGGCGTCCGGTGTGCGGCCGCGCGGGTTTCGCGCGCCTTCGTTCTCGATCACGCCGGGCAGCGAATGGGCCTTCGACGTGCTTCTGGATGCCGGGCTCGTTTACGATGCCAGCCTGTTTCCGGCGCCGCGGGCGCATGGTGGTTACCCCTGTCCGCTGGACCGGCACATGTTCACGGCCCCGAGCGGCCGAAAGATCCCTGAACTGCCGATGAGCATCACACGGATCCTCGGGCAACGTATCGGGTTCTCCGGGGGCGGCTACTTGCGCCTGCTGCCTGAGCCGCTGATCCGGCAAAGCATAAAGCGCATGAATGCCGAGGGCCGTCCGGCGGTTGTCTATCTCCACCCGGCAGACTTCGCCACCGACCGGCCGCATGTGCCGATGTCGATGGCGCGGAAGTTCAAGACGCGGGTCGGTCTCGCATCCACGATGAGCAAGTTTCGCGCCTTGCTGGACAACTTTGCTTTCGACACCTGCGAGAACGTTCTTCTTCTTGCCCGCGAAGCGAAAGCGCCGCGTTCCTTTCGGGAAGCGGCGCCACAAGTTCTTGTAAAGGTCTGAAACGGGCCGGGCGCCGATCAGGCGGCCGACGCGATTTCCTGACGCTGGTTGATCTCCCGGCGCGGCGCCTTGGACGACAGATTCTGCATCGCCTTGGCCAGATCACACTGATTGGTGGACGAGATCGCGATCGTGATGCCAGTCAGGCGGCAGAATGTGCGCGCAACGATTTCTGCCGTCATGGCGAAGGATGCATGGTCAATGAAGTAGATATCGAGGGCCAGCTTCGAGGCGGGGTCAAGATCCTGACCGCCATTCACCTGCGCGAGGCCGGTGATCCCCGGCGGAACCGCACAGCGCGCGGCGCGCGCCTCGGGAAGGGCCATGAAATCTTCGCGCATCAGCGGTCGAGGGCCAATCAGGCGCATATCGCCTCGCATGATGTTCACGAACTGGGGCAATTCATCCAGACCGGTGGCACGCAGAATTGCGGAGATTTTGCCAAACAGGCCGAGGCGGATACGGGCAACGCGGGAATGGGTGGCTTTGAGCTCGGCCAACTGCCATCCGCCGTCGGGAATGGTCCGAAACTTGAAGATGCAGAAGTCACGACCATACTGGCCGACGCGTTTTTGGAAGAAAATCGGCTTTTGACCGCCGAGGATGCTCACAAGAGCGATGGAGGACATAAGCGGCAGCAGCATCAGAACCACAATGGCGGCGAAGCCGCGCTCTACCCAATGTCCGAATGATGTCCTCTCTCTGTCTGTCCCGTATTCCGTCGCTGGTTCTACCCCTTCGAACCCATGGACGACTCCGGCAGCAACCGGATCCGAAAAATGTTTCATGCCATTCCCCTCAAGCAAAACGCTTGGACACTTCAAGCTTAGTGAATTCGATCAACGTCAGGGAATTATTAACATATCGGATCGATTCGAGGAAGCTTCTTGGCAAAGCTGTGGCGACCAGTGCCCGATTTTTGCCCAAATTTCCGGCATTGCGGCAGGGCGACGATCTGACACAAGACGGCCCGTTGCGGTGCCATCGGACGCGCTCGGTCTGTTGGCCGGCGCCCGGGATTGATACGTTGCAAACATGACGATTCGACCCGCGACAGCAACCGACTACCGTGCCATCTCCTCCCTCTTGGAAGAGGCCTTCAGGCAGCCCGACGAAGCGCGGCTGGTAGAAGCCCTCCGATCGGAAAAGGCCATGGCGCGGGAACTTGTCATCGCCAATGACAAGGAGGAGATCCGGGCCTATCTCGCGCTGGTCCACATGAAGGCCCCGGCGGGATGGCTGGCACTGGCGCCCGTGGCCGTTGCACCGGGATCGCAAGGTCTGGGCCTGGGGGGGCGATTGATCCATGCCGCGCTTGGGGTCGCCGATGGCCCCGTCGTTGTTCTGGGCGATCCGGGCTACTATGCGCGCTTCGGGTTCTCGGTCGCGCGCGCGCAGAACCTTGTGTCGCCCTTTCCGCTGGACCATACGGCCCTGCGGGAACCCGACACGTCCGGCCCTCCGCCGGAACAGCATCTGGTCTATGCGAGCGCCTTCGGCGTGTAGCGGCTGATCCAAGCCCTATCGGACGATGCGTTCCAGCGGATCGTAAAGCAGCCCCCGCCCCCAAGCGGCCCTTGGCAGGCTGTCGGGCTTGAACCGAATTCCCGCAAGGTCGGACTGCGCAAAGAAGCGCCGCTGCGTTACGACACCGGCGGGGTCTGCCCAGTCCGGTGACAGCGATCCATCAACGATACGGGCCCGGAAGAAGATATCGACCTGATGGTAGCCATGGTCGGGGTCGTGAAATTCGTTCACAAGGCAAGGGGCGCCCACATCGATCCGCAGCCCGGTTTCCTCATGCACCTCGCGGCGCAGGTTGTCGGGCAAGGAACTTCCGGTTTCGACCCCGCCCCCCGGTGCGCCCCACAGGTCGCTGACCCCGTCGGGCCAGGCATTGACCAGAAGCAACCGGTCTTCGTGCAAGATGACCGCCCGCACGGCAAGGCGCGGGCCTTTGCCCTGCGTCGGGATCACGCCGCCGGGCCAAGGCGGCGGTTGGCATGGCCCATCTTGCGCCCGGCGCGCGTTTCCGCCTTGCCATAAAGATGCAGGGCGACATCGGGTTGGGAGGCAAGGCGGGCCACCTTGTCCATGTCATCGCCGATCAGGTTTTCCATCTCGATGTCGGAATGGCGGGTGCCGTCGCCCAGCGGCCAGCCGGCGATGGCCCGGATATGCTGTTCGAACTGGTCGATGACACAGCCGTCCTGCGTCCAGTGGCCCGAATTGTGGACCCGCGGCGCGATCTCGTTGACCAGGAGGCCGCCGCTGGTGACGAACAACTCCACCCCCATCACGCCGACATAGTCGAGGGCATTCAGGATGCGGCCAGCCAGAAGAACGGCGTCGGTGCGTTGGGCACCCGATAGCGGTGCCGGCACATGGGTGGTGCGCAAGATGCCGTCGCGGTGGGTGTTCACACCGGGATCGAAACAGGCGACCTCTCCGGTCAGGCTGCGGGCGGCGATCACCGAGATCTCGCATGCGAAATCGACAAAGCCTTCCAGAATGGCCGGTGCCCCGTTCATCGCGTCAAGCGCCGATTGCGCATGGTCGGGTATGGCGACGCGGGCCTGCCCCTTGCCGTCATAGCCCAGCCGGCGTGTCTTCAGGATCGCGGGCGTTCCGATGGTCTGCAGGGCGCGGGCCAGATCGTCGGCGTTGTCGACCGCGGCAAAGGGGGCCGTCTTCAGCCCCAGGTCGGTCAGAAAGGTCTTTTCGGTCAGCCGGTCCTGGCTGACGGCCAGGGCCTGCCGCCCGGGGTGGATTGGCACCACGGCCTCGATCGCGTCGAGGGCCGAGGTGGGGATGTTCTCGAACTCATAGGTGACGACATCGACGTCCTCGGCAAAGGCGGTCAGGGCGGCGATGTCGTCGTAGGGGGCGGTCGTGACCTTGTGTGCGACATGGCCGGCGGGCGGTTCCGCACCCGGTTCGAAGATGTGGCAGGCAAAGCCGAGACGGGAGGCCGCCACCGACAGCATGCGCCCCAACTGGCCGCCGCCGAGAATGCCGATCCGCGCGCCGGGGGCCAACCGGTCAGTCATCGACCGGCTCCTCGGGGATCGAGGCCGACAGGTCGCGGCGCCAGCGGTCAAGCCGGTCGGCAAGGGCCGGGTCGTTCAGGGCAAGGATGCCCGCGGCCATCAGGCCCGCATTGGTTGCCCCTGCGGCGCCGATCGCCATGGTGGCCACGGGAAACCCGCGGGGCATCTGCACGATGGAATAAAGACTGTCCACGCCGGACAGCGCGCGCGTCTGCACCGGAACCCCGATGACCGGCACCCGTGTCTTGGACGCCATCATGCCCGGCAGATGCGCCGCCCCCCGGCCCCGGCGATGATCGCCTGAAGCCCCCGCTCCACCGCGGTGCGGCCATACTCCCACAGGCGGTCCGGCGTTCGGTGGGCCGATACGATGCGGGATTCATACGGTACGTCCAGCGCATCCAGAATGTCCGCGGCCTCTTTCATGGTGGGCCAGTCCGACTGGCTGCCCATGATGATCCCGACGCGAATATCCGCCATGTGGTCCCCTCAGATCAATGAGCGGCCACTATAGCCGGGCAGGGCGCCTACGCAATGATGTCGGGGGTCAACTCGTCCTCAATCAGGGCGATCTGGTCCTTGAGCGCAAGCTTCTGTTTCTTCAGCCGCATCAGGGTGAAGGAATCCCCGGTGCCGCGTTCCTGAAGCGCGCGGATCGCATCGTCGAGATCGCGGTGTTCGCGCCGCAGAACTTCCAGCTTCACGCGCAGAACCTCTTCGGAATTCATTGTGTTTGCAATGTTCATGGGTCTCCAACGGGTGAGTCGCCGTCTAATGGTAGGCTGTTAACATAGCCTTTTTGGGGCCATCCGGGAAGCCGGTCTTGCGAGGGGGTAAACGTATGCCCATATTTGTCGCAAGCCGCCGCAGAAGCGGGGTGAGAACTCTTTCAGGTCGCTTGTTCAAGGACTTGCACATATGACGAAACTGACCCTTGGTTCGCATCCCTATCTGCTGGGATTCGAGCAACTCGAACGCCTTGTGGAGCGGACGGCGAAGTCCGGCAACGAAGGCTACCCCCCGTTCAATATCGAGCAGACATCGGACACGAGCTATCGGATCACGCTGGCCGTTGCCGGGTTCCGCGAGGACGATCTTTCGATCACGGTGGAGCACAACCAGCTTGTGATCCGCGGACGGCAGGCCGACGAGGGCGAAGACCGTGTGTTCCTGCATCGCGGGATCGCGGCACGGCAGTTCCACCGCAGTTTCGTGCTGGCCGACGGTGTGGAAGTGTCGGGCGCCACGATGGAAAATGGTCTGCTGCATGTCGATCTGAAGCGTGCGGTGCCGGAAAGCGTGCTGCAAACGATCCAGATTAGGAAAGCATGAGATAGAAGGGAGCCGTTGCATGGATACGAAATACGACAATCTGCCCGAAAGCGGCGACCGGATCGTCTATGTCAGGCCGGTAAAGGTGGCAGATCTGCCCGAGGACGTGCGCGGGCAGGCCAAGGGTCTGGATGAGGTCTATGCCCTGCATGATGCGCGCGGCGAACGGCTGGCCCTTGTCAGCGACCGCCGTCTTGCCTTCGTTCTGGCACGCCAGAACGACCTTGCGCCGGTGAATGTTCACTGAAAAACCGCTGTTTGCGACCCTGACCCGGGCAACCGCCGCCGACTGGGACGGAATCGTTGCCCGGATCGCCCCTCCGACGTTAAGATTTCCGGACATCAGACCGGAACGCAAGGGAGGGCGCTGCCGTGTCATTTATCAAGACCCTATTGGCGATTGTCGGGGCCGTCTCGGTGATCGCGCTTGTCGCTGTCGCCGTCATGTTCGGGCCGTCGATGCGCAGCCTCGATGGCAAGGCGGGGGCGATCTACTGGGACATGGCCCAGACCCTGCTGGAGACCGGCGATATCGCCGAGGCGACGATCTGGAAGCGCAAGGTGGCCGATGGGCTGACCTTCGACGATGTCGAACTGTCGATCGAGTCCGTCGCGAATGACATGAACATCAAGGCTGTCGGAACGCTGCCCCTGGGCGACGAGGTCGCCGCGATGCGGGGAGAGCCCTGGCGGGTGCTCAAGATCTATCTTTACTGCAACCCGCTGACCGCGGCGAAGATGATCGAGTATTCAGAGGCTTTCGCCGCCTATCTGCCCTGCCGTGTGACGCTGGTCGAGGATGGCGAGGGGGCGCTTTGGCTCTACACGCTCAACATGGACATGATGGTTCATGGCGGCCGGCCGCTGCCCGACGATCTGCGCGAAGAGGCCCAGCGCGTCCGCGACATCATACTCGCCATTCTGGACAAGGCCTCGACCGGAGATTTCTGAGGGGGCCTCGCATTCCGATTTGGGATGGCAACGCAAACGGGCCACGCGTTGTGCGTGGCCCGTCAAGGTTCGCTTGGAAACCGGGGTTACCAGCTGCCGGAGATCAGGCCCATCTGCTCCAGTTTCAGCAGCACCTGATGGGCGCAGTTGTCGACGTCGACGCCGGTGGTGTCGACGCAGAGTTCCGGCTTTTCGGGCGCCTCATAGGGGTCGGAGATGCCCGTGAACTCCTTGATCTTGCCTTCGCGCGCCAGCTTGTAGAGGCCCTTGCGGTCGCGCTTTTCGCACTCTTCCAGCGGGGTTGCGACATGCACCTCGCAGAAGGCACCGTATGCCTCGATCATCTCGCGTACCGCGCGGCGGGTGGCCGTGTAGGGCGCGATGGGTGCGCAGATCGCGATACCGCCGTTCTTGGTGATCTCGGAGGCGACATAGCCGATCCGCTTGATGTTGATGTCGCGGTGCTCTTTCGAGAAGCCGAGTTCCGACGACAGGTGTTTGCGCACCACGTCGCCATCCAGCAGCGTCACCGGGCGGCCGCCCATCTCCATCAGCTTGACCATCAGCGCGTTGGCGATGGTCGATTTGCCCGAACCGGACAGGCCGGTGAAGAACACGGTAAAGCCCTGCTGCGACCGCGGCGGGCGGGTCTTGCGGAGTTCGTTCACAACCTCGGGGAAGGAGAACCAGTCGGGGATTTCCAGCCCCTCGGCCAGACGGCGGCGCAGTTCGGTGCCAGAGATATTGAGGACGGTCACGCCATCCTCGATCTCGTCGGCGGGTTCGTACTGGGCGCGCTCCTGCACATAGACCATATGCTTGAAGTCGACCATTTCGAGGCCGATTTCCGCCTCGTGCTCGCGGAACAATTCCTGCGCGTCATAGGGGCCGTAGAAGTCTTCACCGGCGGAGTTCTTGCCCGGGCCCGCATGGTCGCGGCCGACGATGAAATGGGTGCAGCCGTGGTTTTTGCGGATCAGCCCGTGCCAGACGGCCTCACGCGGGCCGGCCATGCGCATCGCCAGATTCAGCAGGCTCATCGTGGTGGTGGCCTGCGGGTACTTGTCCAGCACCGCCTCATAGCAGCGCACGCGGGTGAAGTGGTCGACATCGCCCGGTTTGGTCATGCCGACGACCGGGTGGATCAACAGGTTCGCCTGCGCTTCCTTCGCGGCACGAAAGGTCAGTTCCTGGTGCGCGCGGTGCAGCGGGTTGCGGGTCTGGAACGCCACGATCCGGCGCCAGCCGAGTTTGCGGAAATAGGCGCGCAGCTCATTCGGCGTGTCGCGGCGGCCGCGGAAATCGTAGTGCACCGGCTGCTGGATGCCGGTGACGGGACCGCCAAGGTAAACCTTGCCGGCGGTGTGGTGCAGGTAGTTCACGGCCGGATGGGCCAGATCGTCGGCGCCGAACACCTTTTCGGCCTCGCGCGCCTTGTTGGGCGTCCAGCGGTCGGTGACGCTGAGGATGGCGAGGATCACGCCCTCCTGGTCGCGCAGCGCGATGTCCTGGCCCGGTTCGATCGACTGCGCGAATTCTTCGGACACATCCAGCGTGATCGGCATCGGCCAAAGCGTGCCGTCGGCCAGCCGCATCTTTTCGACCACGCTGTCGTAGTCTTCCTCGCTCAGGAAGCCCTTCAGCGGGTTGAACCCGCCATTCATCAGCAGTTCCAGGTCGCAGATCTGGCGCGGGGACAGGTCCCAGCTGGGCAGTTCGGCGGCATCGGCCTTCAGTTTCTGCGCGCTTTCATAGGAAACATAGAGTTCGGGAACGGGGGCAAGATAGGGCTGGGACATGGGGGCGCCTGATTCTCTGGTTGCTGGATAGGATTATAAAAATACACAACGCGGTGCGCAGCGCGGTCGCCATATCTTGCATCCGCAGCATGACGCAACCCATAGCTGTGGATTCTGGTAAAGACTCGGGCTTGCCTGCAACAGGCGCGCAGGATCCTGCCCGGGCCCGTCAGTCCTGCTCGGCCAGAAACCGTTCCGCTTCCAGCGCCGCCATGCAGCCCATGCCCGCGGAGGTCACCGCCTGCCGGTACTTATGGTCGGTCAGGTCGCCGGCCGCGAAAACACCGGGGATGGAGGTTGCGGTGCTGTCGGGCTGGGTGACCACATATCCGCCCATATGCGTCTCAAGCTGGTCGACCACCAGTTCCGAGGCCGGCGCATGGCCGATGGCGATGAAGACCCCCTTGCAGGGGATTTCGCGCGTCTCGCCGGTGTGGACATGGCGCACGCGGATGGCCTCCACCCCCAGAGGGTCCTCGGTTCCCAGAACCTCGTCAAGCACGTGATCCCAGACGACCTCCACCTTGGGGTGCTTCAGCAGCCGGTGTTGCAGAACCTTCTCGGCGCGCAACTCGTCCCGGCGGTGCACCAGCGTGACCTTCGAGGCGAAGTTGGTCAGAAACAGGGCCTCTTCGACGGCCGCGTTGCCGCCGCCGATCACCGTGACCTCCTGGCCGCGATAGAAGAAGCCGTCGCAGGTGGCACAGGCCGACACGCCGAAGCCCTTGAATTTCTCTTCCGTGGGCAGGCCCAGCCATTTCGCCTGAGCACCCGTGGCAAGGATCAGCGCATCGCAGGTGTAGACCGTGCCGCTGTCGGCGGTGGCGGTAAAGGGGCGCTTGGACAGGTCCAGATTGCTGATGTAATCGGACACGATATCGGCGCCCATGGCGCGGGCGTGGGCCTCCATCTTCTGCATCAGGTCGGGGCCCTGGATCTCGGTCTCGCCGGGCCAGTTCTCGACCTCGGTGGTGATGGTCAACTGTCCGCCGGGTTGCAGGCCCTGGATCAGCACCGGGTCCAGCATCGCGCGCGAGGCATAGACCGCCGCGGTATAGCCCGCCGGGCCGGAGCCGATGATCAGAACCTTGCAGTGACGGGTGTCGCCCATGGCTGTCTCCTCGCTGAATCGCCGTGTCGCGCCCGATATAGGCGCGGGGGGGGAGACGCGAAAGCCCCGGCGTGCCCAATCGCCGCGGGGCCATCGGACGGAGGTGCGTTTAAAATCTTGCGCGGCTGTGAAAGATTATTGCGCATGCCTCGCCCGTGCGCATATTATCCGCAAAACTCCAGGGGAAGCAGGAATGCCCAGCAGTAAACTCGATGCAATCGACCGGAAAATCCTGTCCGAATTGCAGACCGACGGGCGCATGACGAATGTCGAACTTGCCCGGCGCGTGGGGATATCGGCGCCACCCTGTTTGCGGCGCGTGCGTACGCTGGAAGAGGCCGGTTATATCCGCGGCTACCATGCCAAGGTCGACATCCGCGAACTGGGCTTCGAAGTTCAGGTGTTCGCCATGGTCGGCCTGCAAAGCCAGGCGGAGGCGGACCTGTCCAAGTTCGAGGAACGCTGCCGCAACTGGCCCTTGGTGCGCGAGTGCCACATGCTGAACGGCGAGGTCGACTTCATCCTGAAATGCGTGGCCCCCGATCTGTCCACCTTTCAAAGCTTCCTGACCGAGGAACTGACCGCGGCGGAAAACGTCGTCAGCGTAAAGACCTCGCTTGTGATCCGCTGCGCGAAGGACGCACCGGGCGTGCCCTTCGACGTGCTGGAGGAACGGTTGGGCCGGTCCGCCTGAGGCGGGGGCCGCAAGACCTGCGGCCCGTTCCCGAACTGCTGTCAGGCGGCGCTGAGCCGTTCGGCCTCGAACGTGGTCAGCCGGGGCAGGACCATGGTGCCGAACCCGGTATGGCTTTGCAGATGGGGAAACAGCGACAGGAACCGGCCAAGGCTGTCGCGGTTCATCAGCGGCAGCACGTTTTCGCCGGGGTGGTAGCTTTCGACCTCGACCCCGTTGGCCAGCAGGATGTGCTGCGACGCCAGCGCAAGGTGATAGACCCGCGTCGGTTGCACCACATTCAGGCCGACAAAGGCCACGCCGTCGATGAAGGAGGACGCCGGTGCAAAGGCCGCGTCGGAATTCAGAACGGTTGCGCAGCCGGGATAGCGGACCAGCATCCGGGCGCGCGGGCCCAGCACCAGGTCCGGCATTGGCCGGCCGATCCCCAGACTGTCGGCCGAAATGCGCGTCAGCAGGGGCGTCTCGGGCGGCTCTGGCCCGCGCGGTGGGGCAAGCAGGGTGGACCCGACCCACAACAGGCGCTGCGGCCCGGCATCGGCGGTATCCAGCATCATCCCGGGGTACAGGTCTTCGACGGCAACCGGCCCTTCGGTCGTCGTAAACAGGGTTCCGCGGGCGAACGCGGTAAAGGCCTCGTCGATCAGCGGTTCGGCAATCAGGCCGCGGGTCGCAGAGACCTCCTGCCCATCGGGGGTGAGTGCCGATATCTCGTAGCGGCGCATCAGGGGCTGTGACAGCGAATGATGTGTGCCGTCGTGCGCTTGCCCAAGGGCGGACGCGCCCTTCGCCATGGCCGCGGCAAAGCCTGCCGGGTCGGTGTGGGACACCATGCGATCAAACCTCCCAGTCCGGTCACATCTGCGGAGGCCCCCACCGGTGCAGAAAGACAGAGGGTATCTTGGCCGCAGAGCCGTCCGACTGTCAAATTGCGGTCGAGTTTGTTCAGGTTGCGCAGGGCTATCCTGCAATCAATCCGGGATTGTTCGCGAAAGACGGTAAACGACACATTTCTGCAGGGGCGGTGATTCGCACCGTGGTGCTCAGAACTCGATCCGGCTGCCGACCAGCAGCCCGGCGGTGTCGTCGCCGTCCAGCCCCACAATGCCGCCGAGTTGCAGCCAGACCCTGCCGGACACCCGGCGCGAAACCGAGGGCACGGCGCGCAAGGTGCGCCCTTCGCCGGGCGGGAATTCGGACCGGAGTTCTGCCATGATCTGCGTGCGGGCGCCGGTCGTCAGACCCAGGGCCATGTCGAGCTTGTAGGTGGCTTCCACGCCATATCCGGCCGTGGCGGCGGCCGTGCCTTGGGTCAGCCGGTATTCCCCAGCGGCGTCGACATTTACCCAGGCCCAGCCCAGCCCGGTTTCGAAGCTGTTGCCCCAACTGATCGCCGGGCGCAGCAGGGTTTCGCGCAGACCGCCGGGCGCGCCAGAGATCCCGATGCCAAGCTGGAGGGCATAGCGACCGTTCAGGCGCTCCAACTCTTGGCCTCTTCGCAAGAAGACCTTGGCCTTCCAGTCGTCCGGGCCGTCGCCCCGGCCCGCGTCGATCCCGACCGTAAGATGCGGCGACAGGCCGTATTCGCCGAAGAGTGTGCTGTAGCCCCATGTGGAGCCATAGTCGCGATCCTCCATCGCCTCGTAAGACAGATAGACCACACCGGTTCCGTCCTCGCGCAGCCACGCGCCGGCATCGGCCGTTGTCGTGCCGGCAAGGCACAGGCCAGCCGCCATTGTGAAATACCAAACCGGGCGCATCGCGGCTCCTTTCGGGGGGCAGACTGTTTCGGGAATGGTTAATCGCGCGTTAACCTGCGTGAACATGGTCTGGCCTCCGCCGGCTTTCCGACGGCGGGCCATTGCGGTGCAAGGCTTGCGTCAGTCGGCCGGAAATCGGGCGATTGGGGCTGGGCATCCTGTTTCGACTGGCGCTATTCTGCGCCGCAGCAGGTGGCCGGAGGGCGGGGACATGACGGGCACGATCATCACGGTCGCACAACAGAAGGGCGGGTCCGGCAAGACCACGCTGGCTGCGAACCTTGCCGTCGCCTTCGCGCGGCAGGGGCTGGGCGTGGCCCTGATCGACACCGACCCGCAAGGCAGCCTTGGCCGCTGGTTCATGACACGGCTGGAGGGGCGGGAGGCGCCGGATATGGATTTCTCCACCGCCTCCGCCTGGGGCGTGGGCTACGAGACGTCCAAGCTGGCCCGCGACAACGATATCGTCCTGATCGACACGCCGCCAAAGGCCGACAGTGACCTGCGCCCGGCGCTGCGTGCGGCGCAGCTTGTGCTGGTACCGGTGGCGGTGTCCCATGTCGATCTGTGGGCGACCGAAGGGGTGCTTGACCTCGCGCGGCGCGAACGAAAGCCCGCACTGGTCGTGCTGAACCGGCTACGGCCCAACACGCGGCTCGCCGCGGAGGTCACCGAGAGTGCCGCCGCGATGGACGCCGATCTTGCAACCGCGCGGCTGGCCAACCGGGTCAGCTATGCCGAAACGCTGGGCCACGGGCTTGGCGTGCTGGAAACCGGCCGAAAGGGTCCTGCCATGGATGAGGTCACGGCCCTCGCCGAAGAGGTTCTGGGCATTGTGCGCGCATGATTTGCGTCAAGGTTGCCCTTCCCATGCGATGCGATGTTAGATGGACCGAAAGAGGTCTCTGAACATGTACAAGAATATCCTCGTCCCCGTCGCCGTCGATCATGGCCCCCATCTGGGCGAAGTGCTGGGCGTGGCCCGGGCCGTGCGGGCGGAGGGTGGGACCATCACCGTCCTGACCGTCGCAGAGGCGATCCCGCCTTACGTCTCGCAATATCTGCCCGAAGGGCAGGATGCCAAGGCGCGCGACATGATCCGCGAGGAGCTTGAAGGGGAATTTCAGGACTCCCCGGATGTGGAGGTTCGCGTCGTCACCGGTCATGCGGGCATGACGATCGTCGATTTTGCCAAGACCCATGGGGTGGATTGCATCGTCATGCACTCGCACCGGCCGGGGCTTCAGGACTATTTCCTGGGCTCCACCGCGGCGCGCGTGGTGCGGCATGCCCCCTGCTCGGTCCATGTCGTGCGCTAGGGCATGTTGCGGAAAGGTGAGAACCGGTTTTCTGCTCCTCGAACATGCGAATTCAATGGCGTGGAGCGTGTCGCGTGAATACGAATGAGCGCGAAACGCTCCAGACGGCCGAAACCGTTTTTCTTCCCGGGAGGACACCATGCCGAAGATATCCAAAGAGTCCCAACTGCAGACCGTGATCACCACGTTCGAGGTCACGCCGGGCACCTGCCAGGATCTGCTGGACGAACTGAACGATGCGCTTGAGACGTTCATTTCGAAGCAACCCGGCTTCATCGGGGCAGGGCTGCATGTGAACGACGCCCAGACCCGGATCGCCAACTATTCCCAGTGGCAGAAGCGCGAGGATTTCCAGGCGATGCTGCGCTCGGACGAGATGCGCGTGCGGACGCGGCGGTTCTCGGACCTGTGCAAAAGCTTCGAACCGGTGATGTACGAGGTCTTTGCGAGTATCGGCTGATACCGGCGACCCGCGGCCTGACCGCGCTGCAAATCGTTCCGCGCCGAAGAACCGGGCGCGGAACCAATACGGGCTGACCCGATCTACTGGGCCCGCAGTTCGGAAGCCGAATATCACGTTGTGAACCTGGCAAAGATGGCGCCCAACCCCAACTCGACCGCGACCGTCGCAACGGGAGAGATCACCGGGCATAGCACGGCGGACAAACATCCGGAGCTTCAGTGCCCCTCCGGCGACCGGTTGTGACGGATGGAGGACACCAGCGACAGCCCGATCAGCGCGGCGCCGATCAGGCCGGTGATCAGCTCCGGGATATGCATCAGCGATTGGGCGAACATGATGATTGACAGGACCATGATCGAGTAGAAGGCCCCGTGTTCGAGATAGCGGAATTGCGCAAGCGTCTTCCGCTCCACCAGCATGATGGTCATGGTCCGCACGTAGAACGCCCCGATCCCCAACCCTATGGCAATCAGGAACAGGTTCTGGGTCAGCGCAAACGCCCCGATGACCCCGTCGAAGGAAAAGCTGGCGTCCAGCACCTCAAGATAAAGAAATGCGCCAAGGCCCCCGCGCGCCGCAAGGTGACGCGTCTCTTCAGAGGCATCGAGGATCTGCCCCAGAAGTTCCACCGCCAGAAAGATCAGAAGCCCGCAAACCGCGGCGAAGAGGAAACGGCTGCCTTCCTCCTCTGGAAGGACCAGCGTGAAGCCGAGCGCCACGGCCAGCACCACCGCGATCGCCAGCCCGCGGATCGAGGCACAGGCGCGAAGCCGCTCTTCAACGGCGCAGAGCCAGTCGACATCCTTGTCGCCGTCGATGAAATACGTCAGCGCGACCATCATCAGGAAGGTGCCGCCGAAGGCCGATATGCTGACCTGCGACTCCTCCATGATCAGGGCGTATTCCTGCGGGTCCGACATCGCGAGTGCCACGGCGGCCATCGGGCCGATCTGCGCAGCAAGGGCAACCACCGACAGCGGAAACAGGATGCGCATCCCGAAGACCGCAATGATGATCCCCCATGTCAGGAAGCGGTGCTGCCATTTCGGCGTCATGTCCTTCAGCTTGTTCGCGTTGACGATGGCGTTGTCGAAGCTGAGCGAGATCTCCAGCACCGCAAGCACCGCGCCGATCAGCAGAAATGACATCGCCCCCGACAGCGTCCCGGTGGTGGCTAGGCCCAGCCAGAAGGCAAGGACAAGGCCAAGGACCGTGAAGAAGACCGGCAAGCGGAAATAGGACCAAAGCGGTGTCATGTGGCCGGTGTCATCCCCCAAGCCTTTGGGCATGTGTCAGAAACGCGTTATCCGTGAAATATGCGGCGCGGGTGCCAATGGCAGGCTGTGCCATTGCGTCGCGGTTTGTGATCGCCCCGGCGGCAGAGCGCGCGGAAATAGACCGGGCTGCCATCGACCTTGATGGTATGGCGACATGCCCGCGGCATTCAGCAATAGCTTTCAGGCCCGATGGACTGGTCGTCGGTATAGCGCGCACCGTGGGCCCAGCCCGGCGGCAGGCGGCGTGCGATCTCCTCTCGGAGGTCGTCCGACAGGGTCATCTGTGCGCCGCGGACAAGTTCGGCAAAATGGGCGGTGCTGCGGGTGCCGGGGATCGGCAGGACAGTTGGGCTGCGGTCGATCAGCCAGGCGATGGCCAGTGCGGCGGCGGGTTCCCCGGTCTGGCGGGCCAGATCGCGCAAGGCGTCGCTTGCGGCAAGGTTCCGCTCCAGATTGCCGCCGCTGAAACGGGGATTGGTCCGCAGGAAACCCGATTGCGCAACGCGTTCGGCCGTGGGCGGATCGTCGGACAGAAGCCCGCGGCCAACGGGCGAAAAGGCGACAAGCGCGGTGCCCAAATCCTCGCAGGTCTGGACGAGACCCAACTCCGGCAGGCGCGTTTGCAGGGAGTATTCCGATTGCACCGCGGCGACCGGGTGCACCGCAGCGGCCCGCCGCAGCGAGGTTGGCGCGATCTCGGAATAGCCAAAGGCGGCGATCTTGCCCTTGGCGATCAGGCCGGCAAGCGTTTCCGTCACCTCCTCGATCTCCAGCCGGGGATCGCGGCGGTGAACATAGAACAGGTCGACCCGCTCCACGCCCAGCCGGGCAAGGCTGCCGTCAAGCTCTGCCTCCAGATGCGCGGCCGTGTTGTCGAAGCGTCGTGCCCCGGTGTCG
Source organism: Rhodovulum sp. P5 (assembly GCF_002079305.1). NCBI lineage: Bacteria > Pseudomonadati > Pseudomonadota > Alphaproteobacteria > Rhodobacterales > Paracoccaceae > Rhodovulum > Rhodovulum sp. P5. The sequence continues at coordinate 2,015,656 of NZ_CP015039.1, read as the reverse complement.
GGGCCGCGCGTGATGCCGGCCTTGGTGGCAATCCGGAAGGGCAGCCCGCCCTGCCCGCGATAGCGGTCGAGATACCGGCCGATCACGGTTTCCGACCGCCCCATGCCATAGACGTTGGAGGTGTCGATATGGTCCACCCCGGCCGCCAGCGCGGCGTCGAGGATCGCGTGGCTCTCTGCCTCGGTTGTCGCGCCGTAGAAATCGGAAAAAGACATCGCCCCGATCCCGAGGGCGGAGACCTCGGGGCCAGACGGGCCAAGCTTGCGGCGCTGCATCATTTCCAGTCACCCGGCATCAGTGCGTCGGGGATGTTCTGATAGCAGACCGGTCGCAGGAAGCGGCGGATGGCGAGGGTGCCCACGGAGGTGTGGCCGAAATTGGTGGAGGCGGGGTAGGGGCCGCCATGCACCATCGCGTCACAAACCTCCACGCCCGTGGGGAAGCCGTTGGCCAGCACCCGGCCTGCCTTGCGTTCAAGGATCGGCATCAGGGTCTGAGCGACCGCGGTATCGGCGTCGTCCATATGCAGCGTGCAGGTCAATTGTCCCTGCAGCGAGTGCGCCACCTTCAGCATCTCGTCCATGTCGGCCACCCGCACGATCAGGCCAAGGGGGCCAAAGACCTCCTCCCCCAAGACCTCGTTGGCGAGCCATTCCGCGCCGGTCGTGGCAAACAGGTAGGGCGTGGCGTTCCTCAGATCGCAGACGCTGGTCAGCACCTCCTGCACGCCCGCTGTTCCTGCCACCCGGTCGCGGCCCGCCCGATAGGCGGTTGCGATGCCGTCGGTCAGCATGGTTTGTGCGCCCATCGGTTCCAGCGCGGCGGTCGTGGCCTCGATAAAGGCGTCGGCGTCGGGGCTGTCGATGACAACCGCGATACCGGGATTTGTGCAGAACTGTCCCGCTCCCATGGTCAGTGACCCCGCCCAGCCGGACGCGATGTCCGCTCCCCGGGCGGCCAGCGCCGCGGGCAACAGGAACATCGGGTTGACCGAGCCGAGTTCCCCGAAGAACGGGATCGGGTCGGGGCGCGCGGCGCACAGATCAAACAGCGCCCGGCCCCCGGCCAGCGATCCGGTAAAGCCGACCGCCCGGATCAGCGGATGCTGTACCAGCGCCTGACCCACATCGCGCTTGCCCCCCTGGATCAGGGAGAAGACGCCGGGATGCACGCCGCATTTCCCGATGGCCGCATGGATCGCCTCGGCCACGATCTCTCCGGTGCCGGGATGGGCGGAGTGGCCCTTGACCACCACCGGGCAGCCGGCGGCCAGGGCCGAGGCCGTGTCGCCCCCGGCGGTGGAAAAGGCCAGCGGGAAATTGGAGGCGCCGAAGACCGCAACCGGACCGATGGGGCGCTGCACCATTTTCAGGTCGGGCCGGGGCAGGGGCGCGCGGTCGGGCAGCGCGATGTCGTGGCGCCGGTCGAGGTAGTCGCCCTTGCCGATATGGTCCGCGAACAGCCGCAATTGTCCGGTGGTTCGGCCCCGTTCGCCCTGCAACCGCGCCTCCGGCAGGCCGGTTTCCTGGGTGCCGATTTCGGTGGTCGCCTCGGCCCGCGCCTCGATCTCGTCCGCGATGGCGTGCAGGAACGCGGCGCGGTCGTCCCGGCTGGACGACCCGTAGGACCAGAACGCCTCTTCCGCCGCTTTGGCCGCACGGTCCACCAAGTCGGGCGTGCCGACACTGAAGTCGTGCGACGGCCCATGGGCGGGGGCGGAGGTGAACGTCTCCGCCCCGGCAACCCAGTCGCCCGCGATCAGGTGACGCCCGTGGGGCGTGAATTTTCCGTCATCCAGCATATCGAAGTCCTTGCGTCAGCGGTTGTTCGTCTTGTGCCATGCGGCGAATTTTTCGAGCTTCTCGTCCTTGGTGGCCGGGTCGTGGCCGGTGATCGTTTCGCCTGCCCGAACCTTTGACGGCGCGAATGCCAGCAAGGCGGTCATCACTACCGCCCCGACATGTCGTGCCAGATGGGCGGGCAGGAGGATCACGGCGTCTACAGCCGGGGGCGCCGCCGCAGCCGATGGGCACCTCGTTCATGGTCGGGTTCGTCGGGCGTGATGGTCGCTGATGATGGGCGGGGATGTCCAGTGTTCCGATCTTCATCGGGTCACGGAAACTGCCACCGGGACCACGCCTTCGCCGTCGCGGACCATCGGCGCGCGGTCAGAATGCCGCCTGAATTTCGCGATGCGCGAATCTGCGGGCTGTGTCAGCCCTTCTTGGCCCGGGCCGACATCCAGTCCATCGCGGCCAACAGCACGCCGGACAGCACGAACACGATATGGATGATCACCAGCCAGAAAAGCTCGGTATTGCCATACATGGCGTCCGCCTTTTCCTGACCGATCTCCATGAACCGCTTCAGCAGATGGATCCCGGAGATCGCGACGATGGAGGCGATCAGCTTCATCTTCATGGCCGAGAAATCGACGGTGCCCATCCATTCCGGCCGATCCACATGGTCGCCGATGTCAAGTTCCGACACGAAGCTTTCATAGCCCGAGAACAACACGATCAGCAGCAGGTTGCCGGCCAGCGTCAGGTCGATCAGCGTCAGGATGACAAGGATCGCCTTCTCGCTGTTCATCTCAAGAACTTGCGGAAGGTAATAGGCAAGCTCGCGCACGAAGACCACGGTCAGCATGCCGAGGGCAATCGCCAGGCCCAGATACATTGGCGCCATAAGCCAGCGCGCCGCGAAAAGGCCCTTTTCGAACCCGCGTTCGACGGACGGTTTTTCAGACATTGCCGCACTCCCGGACAGACACGCTTGCGGGGCTGCAGATACTTTGGCGCGGATGGTCTGACAAGCCGTGAGGAGGCCGCAGGACAAACGAAAACGGCCCGCGCGCAGGGCGGCGGGCCGTAACGTCGTGAGTGGTCGGCAGGATCAGTTCTGCGCGTAGTATTCGATGACGAGGTTCGGTTCCATGTGAACCGGGTAGGGCACATCGGCCAGACCCGGGGTACGCACGAATTTCGCGGTCATCTTGGAATGATCGGCTTCGACATAGTCCGGCACGTCGCGTTCGGCCAGCTGCACGGATTCAAGCAGCGCAGCCATCTGACGGGATTTTTCGCGCACCTCGACCACATCGCCTTCCTTCACGCGGTAGGAGGGGATGTTCACGCGCTGGCCGTTCACCAGCACATGGCCGTGGTTCACGAACTGGCGCGCGGCAAAGATCGTGGGGACGAACTTCGCGCGATAGACGACGGTGTCGAGACGGCGTTCCAGCAGGCCGATGAGGATCTCACCGGTGTCGCCGCGCACACGTTCCGCTTCGGCAAAGATGCGGCGGAACTGTTTTTCGGTCAGGTCGCCGTAATAGCCCTTCAGCTTCTGTTTGGCGCGCAGCTGCAGGCCGAAGTCGGACATCTTGCCCTTGCGGCGTTGGCCGTGCTGGCCGGGGCCGTATTCGCGGCGGTTGACCGGGGATTTCGGACGGCCCCAGATGTTTTCACCCATCCGGCGGTCGATCTTGTACTTGGCAGACGTGCGTTTGGTCACGGCTGATCTCCTTCAACAGGGCGCCGCCCGCGGGCGGCTATGAAGGGCGTTGTCCTCTGGCACCGATCCAATCTGGCCCGGGCCTGACAGGTATCCCCTTGCGGGGGCCACCAACACCAATGAAAAGCCCGACCGCAGGGCCGGGAATGGCGCGCTTATACAGATGCGGCGCGCCCTGTCAACGCCCGTGGTCTTTTTCGGGGGCAGCCCTGTCAATAATTCCCTGCATTATTTCGTGTGCCTTGTTCGCGGCTGGCCACCACTCTACATGGCGGGACATGAAACGCTGGATCCCCTTCGTCAAATCCGACCCGCTTGTCGCGGTGATCCGCCTGTCAGGCACCATCGCAGCCAATCCACGCGGCACCGGCAGCTTGTCCGATGCAGGCCTCGCCCCGGCGATCGAGCGGGCGTTCAAGCGCGGCAAGCCCGATGCGGTGGCCCTGATCGTGAATTCCCCCGGCGGTTCGCCCGCGCAAAGCGCGCTGATCGCCGCGCGCATCCGGCGGCTTGCCGATGAACATGACATCCCGGTCCATGCCTTTGTCGAGGATGTGGCCGCCTCGGGCGGGTACTGGCTGGCCTGCGCCGCGGATGAGATCTGGGTCGATGCCTCGTCCATCGTGGGGTCGATCGGGGTGATCTACGCCGGCTTCGGCTTTCAGGACCTGATCGCCCGCTATGGGATCGAGCGGCGCGTGCACACGGCCGGCGAAAGCAAGAGCTTCCTCGACCCGTTCAAACCCGAAAAGCCGGAGGATGTGGACAAGCTGATACGGTTGCAGACGCCGATCCACGAGGCGTTCAAGGCCCATGTCCGCAGCCGCCGGGGCGACCGGCTGAAGCCGGACGACGACCTGTTCACCGGCGATGTCTGGGTCGGGCAGCATGCGGTCGACAAGGGGCTGGCCGACGGTGTTGGGCATCTGGTGCCGGTGATGAAAGAGAAGTACGGCGACAAGGTCCGCTTTTCCCGCCATGCGCCGCGGCGCTCCCTCATCCCCTTGCTTGGGGCCCGGATCGTGGCCGATAGTGTCGAGGAGTTCGAGGCCCGTCAACTCTGGTCGCGCTATGGGCTGTAGCACATGATAATCAAGATCGTCTCCCTGTTCCTGATCGGGATGGCCGTGCTGGCCATGTTCGGCAAATTGCGCCTGCCCGGTCCCGTGGGGCGGCGGATCGCCTTTCGTCGCGCGATACCCGCGAAATGCCCCCATTGTGGGCGCCACAGGATCGGCGGGGGCCCATGCCCCTGTGGCAAGGGCTAGGGGCACATGGCGTCCGATCTTGCCTTCGCGGGGCTGGGGCTTGCGCTGCTACTTCTGGCCGGGGACAGTCTGGTCAGGGGCGCGGTCAACCTGTCGCTTCGGCTGGGTGTGCCGGCGCTGATCGTCAGCCTGACCATCGTGGCGTTCGGCACCTCCGCCCCGGAACTGCTGATCGGGGTCAAGGCGGTTCTGGACAATGCGCCGGGGATCGCGCTGGGCAATGTCGTGGGGTCGAACACCGCCAACGTGTTGCTGGTTCTGGGGATCCCCGCATTGATCACGGGGCTGAGGACCGCGGAATGCGACACCAGACGCACCTTCGTGATGATGCTGATGGCATCGGTCTTCTTCATCTTCATCTGCATGATCGGTCCGATCACATGGATCCACGGCTTGGGCCTTCTTCTGGCGCTGGGGGCCGTGCTGGCCGATGCCTTCCTGTCCGCGCGGAGCCACAGGCGCGAACAGACCGCCCGTGACGCGGCGGCGCGCGACGCGGAGGAAGAAGAGGAGGTCGAAGGCGCGGATCCCGGCCTTGGCTGGGGAAAGATTTCGGTCTTCTTGCTGCTTGGCCTGATCGGCCTGCCGCTGGGCGCGGATCTGCTGGTCGACAGCTCGGTCAGTATCGCGCGCGAAATCGGTGTCTCTGAGACCGTGATCGGCCTGACGCTCGTGGCCATCGGCACGTCCCTGCCGGAACTGGCGACGACCGTCATGGCGGCGCTGCGCCGTCAGGCCGATGTGGCGCTGGGCAATGTGATCGGGTCGAACATGTTCAACCTGTTGGCCATTGTGGGTATCGCCAGCCTTGTGGGCCGGATCGATGTTCCGCCCGAAATGCTGCGCTTTGACCTTTGGGTGATGCTGGCGGCTTCGGTCCTGCTGACGCCGTTCGTGTTCTGGAAATGGCCGTTGAACCGGGCTTGGGGCGTGGTCTTCGTCCTGCTCTACGTCGCTTACCTTGTGGTGGTGCTGGTATGACCGGCCGGGCCTTGGTGACCGGGGGGGCGCGGCGCTTGGGCCGTGCCATGGCGCTGCATCTTGGGGCGGGCGGCTTCGATGTTGCCGTTCACTACGCCAGTGGCGCCGAGGATGCCGAAGAGGTCGTCTCTGCCCTGCGCGCCATGGGCCGTAAGGCACAGGCGCTGGAGGCCGACCTGCTGGATGAGGACCAGGCCGACACGTTGATCGGCCGCGCGGCAGAGGTGCTGGGCGGGCCGCTGACGGTCCTTGTCAACAACGCCTCGATCTTCGAATACGACACGATCCATACCGCGACGCGCGAAAGCTGGGATCGCCATATCGGCTCCAACCTGCGGGCGCCTTTCGTGCTGACCCAGCATTTCGCGTCGCAGGCCCCGGCCGCGGATGCCTGCGAAAACGGCGAACCCCGGGCCTCGGGCCTGATCGTCAACATGATCGACCAGCGGGTTCTGAAGCCCACGCCCGAATTCATGACATACACGATCGCGAAGATGGGGCTGTGGGCGTTCACCCGCACCGCGGCACAGGCCCTTGCCCCCGCGATCCGCGTCAATGCCATCGGCCCGGGCCCGACCTTGCGCGGCGGACGCCAGTCGGAGGACCATTTCGCCCGTCAGCGCGCCGCGACGGTGCTGGAACGCGGCGCAAACCCGGACGATATCTGTGCCGCGCTGGATTATTTCATCAACGCCCCGGCCGTCACCGGACAGTTGATCTGCGTCGATGGCGGCCAACATCTTGCTTGGCAGACGCCGGACGTTCTGGGCGTGGAATGACCCCGACTCCGGGGGTGCGGCGTTAACTTTTCCACCGATGAAAGATTTGTTACGAAAGTATGAATTTTTCTTTAATATATTCAAGGCCTTGCCGGCACCTCGAAAAATTATAAAGCAAAATCAATGGCTTGAAATGTCGCCCAAAAATCAGGCAAGTCATTGAAGGCCTAAGAAAAACAAGGGAAAATTCCAGTGAGCCCGAAGTTGCCCGCAAACTTATCCACAGAAGTGGTGGACATGTTTTTCCTTGCCCGTCGTGCCATATTCTTGCAGCCAGTGACCGGAATCACGATCTCTTGACCATGACGTCCAGTGCGCCAGAGGCGCGGCCCACGGGCCATGCCTGCATCCAGTCCTATCTCGCGACGCTCGACAACTCGCCGGGGGTCTACCGGATGCTCGATGCGCAGGCGCGCGTGCTTTATGTCGGCAAGGCGAAAAGCCTGAAAAAGCGCGTGGCGAACTATGCCAAACCGTCGGGGCACAGCCCCCGGATTGCGCGGATGATCCGCGAAACCGCCGCGATGATGTTCCTGACGACGCGGACCGAAACCGAGGCGCTGCTGCTTGAGCAGAACCTCATCAAGCAGCTCAAGCCGCGCTACAACGTGCTGTTGCGCGACGACAAGAGCTTTCCGAACATCCTGATCCCCAAGGATCACCCGTTCCCGCAGATCAAGAAGCACCGTGGCGCCAAGACCGAGAAGGGCGCCTATTTCGGCCCGTTCGCCAGCGCGGGTGCGGTGAACCGCACGCTGAACCAGCTTCAGAAGGTGTTCCTGCTGCGCAACTGCTCTGACTCCGTCTTCGACAGCCGCACGCGGCCCTGTCTGCTGTATCAGATCAAGCGGTGCAGCGCGCCCTGCGTGGGGCGTGTCGACAGGGCGGAGTATGCCGCCGCGGTCAAGGATGCCGAGCGCTTCCTGCAAGGCAAGTCGACCGGTGTGCAAGAGGCGCTGGCCCGCGAGATGGAAGCGGCAAGCGAGGCGCTGGAGTTCGAGCGCGCCGCGGCCCTGCGGGACCGGATCCGGGCGCTGACACAGGTGCAGTCGGCGCAAGGCATCAACCCGCGGGGCGTGGCGGAGGGCGATGTCGTCGCGCTGCATATGGAAGGGGGTCAGGCCTGCGTGCAGGTCTTCTTCATCCGCGCCAACCAGAACTGGGGCAACCGCGACTACTATCCCAAGACCGGGGCAGGCGCGGAAGAGGCCGAGGTGCTGCGCGGCTTCCTTGGCCAGTTCTACGACAACAAGGAACCGCCCCGGCTGATCCTTCTGTCCCATGACATCGAGGATCGCGACCTGATGGCCGAGGCCCTGTCGGAACGTGCGGGCCGCAAGGTCGACATCGCGATGCCCCAGCGCGGTGAAAAGGCCGAACTGGTCGCCAACGCCGCGCGGAATGCCCGTGAAAGTCTTGGCCGCAAGCTGGCCGAGAGCGCGGCGCAGGGCAAGCTGTTGGCGGGCATGGCCGAGGCGTTCGGGCTGGACGCCCCGCCCAAGCGGATCGAGATCTACGACAACTCGCACATTCAGGGCACCAATGCGGTGGGTGCGATGGTGGTCGCGGGACCCGAGGGGTTCCTGAAAAGCCAGTACCGCAAGTTCAACATCCGGGGCGAGGATCTGACCCCCGGCGACGATTTCGGCATGATGAAAGAGGTCCTGACCCGCCGTTTCCATCGCCTGCTGAAGGAAGACCCCGATCGGGAGGGCGAGACATGGCCCGACCTGCTGTTGATCGACGGTGGGGCCGGGCAGGTGGGGGCCGTGGCCGGGATCATGGGCGACCTGGGGGTGGAGGACATCCCCGTTGTGGGCGTGGCCAAGGGCATCGACCGCGACGCAGGCAAAGAGGAATTCCACCGCCCCGGGCAACGCCCCTTTGCGCTGAAGCACAATGACCCGGTGCTCTACTTCACCCAGCGCCTGCGGGACGAGGCGCACCGCTTTGCCATCGGCGCCCATCGCCAGAAACGGGCCAAGGCGGTCGGCGCGACGCCGCTGGACGAGATCCCCGGAGTCGGCGCCACGCGCAAGCGCGCGCTTCTGACCCACTTCGGCAGCGCCAAGGCGGTGGCCCGCGCCGGGCTGGCCGATCTCAAGGCCGTTGACGGAATCTCGGACAGTCTGGCCGAAACCATCTACGGCTTCTTCCATGAGCGCGGCTGACAGGTTAAGAGCGGACCATGAGATGGACTCTGCCCAATATCCTGACGGTCCTGCGCCTGCTGGCCGCGCCCCTTCTGCCGCTGGCCTATTTCCTGTGGGAGAGTCCCGTGGCCGATCTGGTCGCGGTGACCCTGTTCGTCGCGGCCTCCGTCACCGACTGGTTCGACGGCTATCTTGCCCGGAAATGGCACCTGACAACGCGGTTTGGCGCGATGATCGACCCGATCGCCGACAAGGCGATGGTTCTGGTCGCTCTGCTTGTGATCGTGGCGCGCCATGACATGGCCGTCTGGCTGACCCTTGCCGCGACCGTGATCCTGTTTCGGGAGGTCTTCGTGTCCGGCCTGCGGGAGTTTCTGGGGGCCCAGGCGGGGCAGCTCAAGGTGACGAAGCTTGCCAAGTGGAAGACCACCGTCCAGATGGTGGCGATCACGGTGCTACTGGCCTATGGCCTGCTGCCGTTCGCGGCGGTTGCCTTTCTGGGAAGCGCGCTGCTGCTGGTCGCCGCGGCGCTGACGCTGCTTTCCGGGGGCGATTACTTCATAAAGGCATGGCCCTATCTGCGAGAGACCCCGCGATGATCGACGTGCTTTATTTCGCGTGGGTGCGGGAGCGGATCGGGCTGCCCAAGGAGCGGATCGAGACCACAGCGGCCACCGTTGCCGATCTGGTGGAGGAACTGAAGGCGCGAGAGGAACGCTATGCCGTCGCCTTTGCGGACCTGTCGGCGCTGCGTGTGGCGGTCGATCAGGAGCTTGCCGAGTTCGACGCGCCGTTGGCCGGTGTGCGTGAGATCGCCTTCTTCCCGCCGATGACCGGGGGGTAAGCCCTTGGATATCCGCGTTCAATCCGATCCGTTCGACTATGGGGCCGAGTGCGGGGCCTTTGCCCGCGACCGCACGACCGCGGGTGCCGTCGTTACCTTTGCCGGGATCGTGCGCGACGATGGCGGGCTGGACCGGATGGTGCTGGAACACTACCCCGGCATGACAGAGCGCGCGCTGGAAAAGATCGCGGCCGAGGCCGGGGCGCGCTGGGCGCTTGAAGATTGCCTTGTTATCCACCGCTACGGCGAATTGCGGACGGGAGAGACGATCATGATGGTCGCAACCGCCGCCCCGCACCGGGCCGATGCCTTCGCCGCGGCAGAATTCCTGATGGATTACCTGAAATCCCGCGCGCCCTTCTGGAAGAAGGAATTCGGGCGCGACGGGGCGGCTTGGGTTGCCGCGAAGGACGAGGACGAAACAGCCCTCGACCGCTGGCAGTATTAATCCGCGTTCATCCGTTCGACGTAGCCGCGCAGGTCCTCCGCCTCCTGTCGGGCGGCGCGCAGGCCGTCCATCGCGGCCTCCAGTTCGGCCTGGGTCTGGTGAAGCTGGTTTCTCAACTCCGCCACGCGATCGTGGGATTCGGCGATGGCAAGGTCGCGGGCTTCCTCGGCCTCGTGCAAGGCATGGGCCATCTCGTCAAGATCGCCCATCTCCGACTGCGTTACGCGGGCCACGCGATGGACAAGCCACGAGGCGCCCAGCCCACGAGAAAGGCCACGAACAGGACGAGGGCGGTAATGGCGATAAATTCAGTCCTGTCCATCGGTCTCTCCAGTCTCTTCTGCCGGCGTGTCGGTCACGTCGTCGGTTTCATCTGTCGCTTCTGGGGTGTCTTCGGTTTCTTCGGCGGCGTCCTGACCCGGCGGCACGATCAGGCGGAACTCGATCCGCCGGTTGGCCTCGCGCCCGTCCTCGGTATCGTTCGGGGCGATGGGCTGGGCTTCTCCATAACCCTTGGCGGTCAGGTTGCCGGTCAGAACCCGCCGCGCCATCAGGCCGTTCAGCACCGCCTCGGCCCGGCTCTGGCTGAGGGCAAGGTTCATCTGTTCGCGCCCCTGGCTGTCGGTGTGGCCGCTGATCTCGATCCGGGCATCGGGGCACAGGCGCAGCACATCTGCGATCCGGTCCACGATGCGCACCGCGTCGCCCTCGATCTCGGTCGAGCCGGGGGCAAAGGTGATCTTGTTCTCGGACAGGATGCCCTGGATCTCGGCCACGCAATCCTCCGGCGACGGCAGAACCCGTTCTTCGGCGCGCGTCGGTTCGCGATAGGCGATCTCCAGATCGTAGTTCTGGGCATCCCCCAAACGGTCGGACAGAATCCGCGCCACGCGGGCCCGCGCGGTTTCATCCAGCGTCAGACCGTTCACCCGCAGGTAGTCGGTCTGGACGATCACGGCGCCGTTACGCAGTTGCGAAAGCGCCTCCAACCCCGACAGAACCCGCAAGGGCCAGCCGTCGGGAAGTTTGTCGTCGATCCGCAGCGCGGAGTAGATGTCATCCCGGCCAAAGCGGGAGCGGGCATAGCTTTCCACCGCCTCGCGCACCAGTTTGTCGGGCACGCGGCCACGAAGCTGCAGCAAGCCTTCGGGGCTGAGGGTGGCGATGAACTCTTTGGGGCCGGTGTCGTTTCCGCTGCCGTCGACCTTCACCGGGTCGGGCAGGACCGCATGCAGGGCGAAGATGTCGGGCAACGCCGCCTCAAGATCGCCGGCGACCCGGTCGAACAGGCGCGGATCGGTGCCCGGCGGGGCCACCAGCGTCACATCGGCGTCCGAAAAGGTCACGCTTCCGCCGCCGAAAGATGCGACGGCAGAGATCCCGTGCTCCACCGCCTTGCCCCAGCTTGGGGCGGGCACGCCAAGGGCCACCACGCACTCGCCCTTTCCGACCATGCCCGCCTGCCGGGCCGTGGCGAGGATGCGCGCCGCCGCGGCCTCGGTATCGGCGGCACAGGCATCGAACCGGGCGCCGTCGCGATCCATCAGAAAGCGCAAGGTGAAGGGCGCGATGACGGGCCGGGGCGCCGAGATGTCGAGGGCAAGGTCGACCCCCGCGGGCACGGTTTCGCGCAACGACTGCTCGATCCGGGCCTTGTCTTCCCGGCTGTCGGCGACGGCCGTCACGGCGATCTGGCTGGCGGTGACGGACAGCTTGGCCCGTTCAAGCCCTTTCAGCGCATCGATCCCGAAGGCCAAGGCGGCACCCCAGCCATCGGGAACCGAATAGTCCGCACTTTCCAGCATGTCGGTGACGTCCCGGCCCGGCGCGACCCGGTCGAGCGTCTTGATGAGCGCTGCCCGATCCGTCGTAGTGGGGACAAGGCCGATAACGGAAATGCCCGCATCGTTGCGCAAAAGCTCCACCCGGAATTCGGGGGGCTCGATCCCGGTGGCTGCGGTGACCTGCATATCGTCGATCAGGTTGGCAGGGTCAATCACCTGCCCGGCGGCAGAGAGGGCGTGAAACCGCGCGGCCTCATCCGGGGCGGTGCCCGCGAGATGGACAAGCATGCCATCCGACCGGACCGCGACCCACGAATGATCCGCGTCCGACAGGGCGGCGTGGACGGCGGCGGCGGTGCGCCGCTCGATCTCGTCCACGGCGACAAGGGCGGCCAGAACGCACAGGCCGGCCGCCACCGCGATGGTAACCGGCGCAAGAAGTGAGGTCAGGAGACGGCGCATGACTGCATCTCGTGGTTGGGCAAAGCGTATCGCCCTTCCCTAGGCCCGTGGCGGCGGAAGTGCAATCACGCCATGATTGCAAGCCCGAACGCCAGCACCGGGATCAGCCCGGCATCGCGGTTGGACCGGAACAGCATCAGGCAGGTGTCGCCGTCGTCGCTGTCCAGCCGCAGCAGCTGCCACATCATGTGGATGCCGAACAGCACGACCCCCAGAAGCGACACGAACACCGCAACCCCGGCGCTTTTTGCCAGCGCGATGATGACCGCCATCGTCATCAGCCCGACGCTGATCATCATGAACTGGCGCAGCCGCAGCGGCGTGTCGGCGCCGAACAGAAGCGCGGTGGACTTCACCCCGATCAGCGCATCGTCTTCCTTGTCCTGATGGGCATAGATCGTGTCGTAGAAGATCGTCCACGCGATGCCCGACAGATAAAGGAACAGCGCGGGCCAGCCCAGGCTGCCGGTATGCGCCGTCCATGCCAGAAGCGCGCCCCAGTTGAAGGCCAGCCCGAGAAAGACCTGCGGCCAGTAGGTGAAGCGCTTGGCAAACGGATAGATGGCCACCAGACCCAGCGAGGCGATGCCCATCAGGATCGCGGCGGTGTTGAAGGTCAGCAGGATGCCGAAAGCCACCAGCGACTGGACGACCATCCACAGAACCGCATGTGCGACCGAAACCTGGCCCGAGGGGATCGGACGGGACCGCGTGCGCGCGACCTGCGCGTCGATCTTGCGATCGGTGATGTCGTTCCATGTGCAGCCCGCGCCGCGCATCAGCCAGGCGCCGATGGCGCAGCCGATCACGATCCAGATATCCATCCAGCGAAACCCGGTGCTGGCCGCGGCCAGCGTCACGCCCCACCAGCAGGGCAGAAGCAGCAGCCATGTGCCAATGGGGCGGTCGGCGCGGGACAGGCGCAGATAGGGCCGTGTCCATTCGGGCGCGTCGCGGTCGACCCAGTTGCCCTTGTAGGCATCGGCGACCATGCCCTGAGGCTCTGGCGTTTCATCGGTCTCGGACATAGAAATGGCCCCCATGAGCGATCATCAGTCGGCAAAAGTCAGGCTCTATGTAGAGCAGCCCTTGGGGGAGGGGCAAACCATTCCTCTGTCCCGGGATCAGGCGCATTACCTGTTTTCCGTCATGCGGCTTGGGATGGGCGATGCGATCCTGGTCTTCGACGGTCAAACCGGCGAATGGCGGGCCCGGGTCAGCGAGACCGGCAAGCGCGGCGGCGCGCTGGTTTGCGAGGGTCAGACCCGCCCCCTGCAGGTGCCGCCCGATCTGTGGCTGTACTTTGCCCCGATCAAGAAGGCGCGCACGGACTTCATCGTGGAAAAGGCGGCGGAACTGGGGGCGGCGCGGATCTGCCCGGTGCAGACCGATTTCACCAATGCCGAACGGATCCGGCGCGACCGGCTGCAGGCCCATGCGATCGAGGCCGCCGAACAATGCGGCGGCACCTTCGTGCCAGAGGTTTGTGATCTGCAACGGCTTTCGACGGTGCTGGACACATGGCCAGAGGGTCGCCGCCTGATGTTCTGTGACGAGATGCTGGCCGGTGAAGGGCGCGCGCTTGGCGAGGCTCCGCGGGCCCCATGGGCGATTCTGATCGGCCCCGAGGGCGGGTTTTCGGAGGCGGAGCGGACACGCCTGCGCAGCCTGCCCTTCGCCCATCCCGTCAGTCTTGGCCCACGGGTGCTGCGCGCCGACACGGCGGCGGTTGCCGCGCTGACGGTCTGGCAGCAGGCGCTGGGCGACTGGTGACGCTTTGTGCACAACCTGTTGCCGGCCGGCCCCCTTTGCCTCTTTGATTGGCAAAGCCGAAAGTGTAAACTCCCCGTGAAGTGTTTCGTAGTGGGGGACTCAATGACATTTCTAAGGACAGTTTCGATGATTGCCGGTCTGGCGCTGGGCGCCGGAATGGCGCATGCCGCCAGCGTTTCGCCGGTGAGCTATGACATGCTCGACGGCGGGACGGGATCGTACCAGTATTGGGACGACACCTATCCCGGCAACAACAACACCGTCAGCTATGACAGCCTGACCGGTGGTACCGGTGATCTGACGGACGGCGTGATCGCGACGGACAACTGGTTCATTACCGAGGCGCCGGCCGGTCCGGGGCCCTATGTCGGGTGGTCGAACTATAACCCGGTCATCACGTTCAATTTCGCGACGGCCTATGACTTCCTGTCGGCAACCTTCCATTTCGACGATTCAGACGGCAATGGCGGGGTCAGCCAGCCGCGCAGCGTGAACATCAACGGCACCGACTATACCGTGCCGACCAATGATGGTTCTGCGCCGTTCGCCTTTACCGCGGATCTGGCCGGGCTGACGACAGACACGCTGGTGGTGACGATCACCCGCAGCAACAGCTGGGTGTTCCTCAGCGAGGTGGAGTTCGACGCGCGGATCGACAATCAGGTTCCGTTGCCGGCCAGTGTCTGGCTTCTGGCGGCGGGCCTTGGCGGTCTCGGTCTGACACGGGCACGTCGCAAGGTCTGAAATCGGCCAACATGACGGGCAGGCCGTGCGGCATCGCGCGGCCTGTTGCGTTTTGGCGCCCCGTCCGACAGTCAGGCGGTGTGCTAGCGATGGAAACAGCGCCATGACGATGATCCGGCCCGAAGTTCTGGAACGCCTGCTCCGCTGGAGAGAGGCCTTGGGCGGTGCGGCCATCGCCGCGTCAGGCATTTGGGTCTTCGGATTCGGCGGCTATTTTTATCGGGGCCTTGGCGTTCTTTTCGTGCTGGTCGGGCTGGGCCTTGCCATATCGGCCCTTTGGCGGCTGCGGTTTCGGGGCAGTGGCGCCGCGCCGGGCGTCGTGCAGGTTGACGAGGGACAGATAACCTATCTCTCGGCCGAGGGGGGCGGCTTCGTTGCGCTCAGTGAACTGAATGCTGTCACGCTGGAGTTCGACGGGGCCGGTCGGCGCTATTGGGTGTTGTCCCAGACCGGCTTTCCGACGGTCCGCATTCCCACCGATGCCGAGGGGGCAGAGGCGTTGTTCGACGCCTTCATGGTGCTGCCGGGTGTCTCCGCCGGTCCGCTGATCGCGGCGGTCAATCGCGCGCCGTCAAATGGCCCCGTCACCTTGTGGCGGCGACGGGGCGCATCCTTGCATCAGTTGCGCTGACGGCGGCGCAGCGTTGCCCCCGCCACGGCGAACGCCCCGGCCAGAAGCGGCAGGGTGGCAGGCAGGGGCACCGGGTTGCCCATATACATGTCGCCATATTGCACATGGTCGACCTCGATCCCGCCCAAGCTGTTCGAGATGAAGATCGAGCCGATGCCATCGGCGCTCTGGACCCCGAAGAAACTGTCTTCGGACGTCGTCCCGCTGTAGGTTCCGTCCGCCAGAGCGACCGGTCCGATGCTGCCAAGCGACACTCCGTTGGTGTCGAAGGCTTCGAAATACGTCGTGCCTGCGCCATCGGTCCAGACCACCGCCGCGGCGGTGACCGGCGCAGCAAAGGTGAACGTGATGCCCGCGCTTCCGCCGGCATAGAAGAACGACCGCCCGGCCGTTCCGAACCCGTCGATGGTTCCGTCATCCCCATCGACGGAGTCCGCGTTGCCTGCCGGTCCATAGGGCGCACCGGCCGACGCGGTGATGCCGCCGTCAAGCGAGCCGTCCTCGAAATCCTCAAGGAACAAGGGTGACCCGCCCGCGTAGAAATTGGCCGGGATATCGGCGGCAGACAGATAAGACACCGGCCCGGTCAGGGTGGCGGCGTGGCCGGCGGTTGCAGCGCCGATCACAAGACCCGCGCCCGCAAGCGCGGCAAATTTCCAAGATGAACGAAACATCGTTTTCCCCCAATCGCAAAATACTATGCGAAGTTTTCGCAACGTCAGCTTTGGGCACGTCGGCGATTCGCGCAAGCGGGGGAATTGACCAGAGCTGCGGCAATCACCGGACTGGTTAAGCGCGGCCCTTTTGGGCGCGCCGCCTGTTTGCCGGGCGTCCAGCGCTATTCGGCGTTTCGCCAAAACGGCGTCCGTATTTGGCCGCACCACGAATCCGTGCCGGGCCGGATCAGTAGAAGCCGACCTCGGCGACCGAGATGTCGGCGTGGAACGCTTCACCATAAGCGGCGATGCCAAGGCTTTTCACCGTGTCCGGCCGCAGCGCCGCCCGTTGAAACCCGCCCTTGGGCTGGAAGTCGGAAAATGGCAGCCGCACCTCCCGCCAGTCGGGGGTGGTGTCGAACCCCGCCTGATAGAACTGCCACGGCATTTTCAGGCCGGTCATGCGCAGATGTACGTAGTAACGCCGCCCGTTCCCCCGAACCTTCAGCCGGATGCCCTGCGCCGCCGGCGGCACGGCCACATCGCGGCGCATCTGCAGAAACCCGCCACGGTTCTGTGTGCTGACCTCGCCGGTGAGGCGCAGAAATCCTGTGCCACCCTTCTCGCCATAGCGGGCCCCGCCTTCGGACACACCGCCCATGACCTGATCGCTGAGAAACGACCACGTCGCCACGGTGTCCCGGCTTATGTGTTCCATGCTTTCCCCTGCCATTGACGGGACGGCCAAGAGCGCCCAAAGGGCGGCGGCCAACCGGATCACGACCCGTCCATCAAGGCCGACAGAACCGCCTTGGCGCTGTCGCTGGCCCATTGGGCGTCGCCCTGCATGCGCGCGACCTCCCTCCCCTCCGGGTCGAGGATCACCGTCACCGGCAGCCCCATCACGCCCATCCCCCGGGCCAGCGCCGAGTCCGGATCGCGCCATTTCGGCAGGTTTTGCACCCCCAGTTCTGCGAAAAGACGGTCGATCGCCTGCGGGGCATTGCGCCCTGTGGCCACTGTCACCACCGCCAGGTTTTCGCCGCCCAGTTCCGCCTGCAACTGGTCGAGCGATGGCATCTCATGCCGGCAGGGCGGGCACCACGTGGCCCAGAAATTCAGGACGACCCATTGGCCGCGATGTTCTGCCAGGGTGCGCTCCTGCCCGTCGGCATCGATCAGGGCCGTGTCGGGCACTTGCCGTGCCTCGCCATGGAACATCAGCTTCTTCATGCTGCCCTCGCGCAGCGCCTCCGCCGCCGAGGTATCCGCCGCAACCGCGCCATTTGCACCCAGCACAAGGGCCGTGTAGAGGACGATCAGTCTGACAAGCCGCATTCGTCTTCCTTCCAAAGGGCCATCACATGACCAAGGACCAATCCAACGCGATGTGGGGCGGGCGTTTCGCCGCCGGACCCGATGCGATCATGGAGGCGATAAACGCCTCGATCGGGTTCGACAAGCGGCTGGCCGCCCAGGACATCGCCGGTTCGCGCGCCCATGCCGCCATGCTGGCCGCCACGGGCATCATAAGCGATACGGACGCCGAGGCGATCCGGGAAGGTCTGCTCACGGTGTTGTCAGAGATCGAGGGGGGAGAGTTCGCCTTTTCCACCGCGCTGGAAGACATTCACATGAATGTGGAGGCCCGGCTGAAAGAGGTCATTGGCGAACCGGCGGGGCGGCTGCATACGGCGCGCTCGCGCAACGACCAGGTGGCGACCGACTTCAAGCTTTGGGTGCGGGACCAGATCGATGCCGCGGTCGCGGGGCTGGAGGCGCTGATCCGCGCGCTGATCGCGCAGGCCGAGGCCGGGGCAGACTGGGTGATGCCGGGCTTCACCCATTTGCAGACCGCGCAGCCGGTGACATGGGGCCATCACATGATGGCCTATGTGGAAATGTTCGGCCGCGACATGGGCCGGTTCACCGATGCACGGGCGCGGATGAACGAAAGCCCGCTGGGCGCTGCCGCGCTGGCCGGCACGTCCTTCCCCATCGACCGGGCCATGACGGCCGAGGCGCTGGGCTTCGACCGGCCGGCTGCCAATTCGCTGGACGCGGTCAGCGACCGTGATTTCGCGCTGGAATTCCTTTCCGCCGCCTCGATCTGCGCGATGCACCTGTCGCGGTTTGCCGAGGAACTGGTGATCTGGTCCTCCGCTCAGTTCCGCTTTGTCACGCTCAGCGACCGTTTTTCCACCGGCTCCTCGATCATGCCGCAGAAGAAGAACCCCGATGCGGCGGAACTGATCCGCGCCAAGATCGGGCGCATCTTCGGGGCGAATGTCGCGCTGATGACGGTGATGAAGGGGCTTCCGCTCGCCTATTCCAAGGACATGCAGGAAGACAAGGAACAGGTCTTCGATGCCGCCGACAACCTGATGCTGGCGCTGGCCGCGATGGAAGGTATGGTCCGTGACATGACCGCCAACCGCCCGGCGCTGGAGGCCGCGGCGGCCAGCGGTTTCTCCACCGCCACGGATCTGGCCGACTGGCTGGTCCGCGAACTGGGCCTGCCCTTCCGCGAGGCGCACCACGTCACCGGCACGCTGGTCGCGATGGCCGAAAAGACGGGCTGCGACTTGCCGGATCTGAGCCTGGAGGACATGCAGACCGTCCATGCCGACATTCACGCCGATGTCTTCGATGTCCTCGGCGTGCATAATTCGGTGGCGAGTCGCCAAAGCTATGGGGGACCGCCCCTGCACAGGTGCGCGCGCAGATCGCGCGCTGGAAAGAACGGTTGGGATGAAACGCCTTTGTCTGCCCCTCTTGCCGCTGCTGCTGGCGGCCTGCGCCGCGCCGGCCCCGCATGGCCGCGCCGCGGTCGGGCCGGACGGCACGGCGAGTGCGGCGGTCACGGCGGGCGCGATCACGGTCGGTGGGGGGCCGGGCGGGGCACATGCCTCGGCCCGCGTTGTGGACACGCGCACCACGGATGTGACCGTGGGCACCCATGGCGCTTCGGTCTCGGTCCGGCCTTTGGGCAGTGCAATCCGGCTGAGCATCGGAACCGGGGGAGTCGGCATTGGCTTTTGAGGTGAAGAAACAGGTATGGGTACTGGCGGCCATGCTGATCGCGACGCTGACAGCCTGTGGTGTCGAGGGCCCGCCGGAACGCCCCGTGGGGCCTGTCAAACAATCCGGTGTTACCGTATCGGGCACCGCGGAAATCGGCATTAGCGGAGGGACCCGCCCATGACACCGATGAGACTGATCTTCCTTGCCCTGGCCATCTGGGGCTCCATCCACCCGATGTTCTATTTCACCAAGTGGCTGATCGCCAATGACTGGGACTGGGCCGGCATGATCGACGCCTGGTATGTCAACGACAGCGCCACGGGCCTGACATGGGACCTGACCATCGCCGCGATCAGCCTGTCGATCTGGATCATTATCGACAGTTTCAAGCGGCGCGATCTGTTGTCGCTTGTTGCCCTGCCGCTGACCTATGCGATCGGCCTGTCCTGTGGCCTGCCGCTCTACCTCTTCCTGCGCTCTCGCCCCGCGAAAGCCGCCTGACCCGAGACCCCGATGGATCATTTCCTGTATCGCGACGGCATCCTGCATGCCGAGGACGTCCCCCTGACCGAAATCGCCGCACAGGTGGGCACGCCGTTCTACTGCTATTCCGTGGCCACATTGACCCGCCATTTCCGCCTGTTCGACGAGGCGCTGGCGGGCACCGACCACCTCGTCTGTTACGCGATGAAGGCCAATTCCAACATGGCCGTGCTGAAGCTGATGGGCGATCTGGGCGCGGGCATCGACGTGGTGTCGGGCGGCGAATACCGCAAGGCGCAGGCCGCGGGCGTGCCGGGGGAGCGGATCGTGTTTTCCGGCGTCGGCAAGACGCAAGAGGAGATGCGGCTTGCCCTGGAAGGCGGGATTCGCCAGTTCAACGTCGAATCCGAACCCGAGATGGCCGCGCTGAACGAGGTTGCGCTGTCACTTGGGGTGCAGGCACCCATCGCGATCCGGGTAAACCCGGATGTCGATGCGAAGACGCATGAGAAGATCGCCACCGGCAAGTCTGAGAACAAGTTCGGTATCCCGATCGCCCGTGCGCGCGAAGTCTACGCCCTTGCCGCCACCCTGCCGGGGCTGAAGGTCGTCGGCGTCGACGTGCATATCGGTAGCCAGTTGACGTCGCTGGAACCGTTCGAGCTGGCCTATTCGAAGGTGGCTGAACTGACACAGGCGCTGCGCTCCGATGGGCACGACATCGTCCGGCTGGATCTGGGCGGTGGGCTTGGCATCCCCTATGAACGCTCCAACGCCGCGCCGCCGCTGCCGGTGGAATACGGCGAAATGGTCAAGCGGGTGCTGGGCGATCTGGGTTGCGAGATCGAGATCGAACCGGGCCGGCTGATCGCGGGCAATGCCGGTGTGCTGGTCTCACAGGTGATCTATGTGAAGAACGGAGAGGGGCGCGATTTCCTGATCCTCGACGCGGCGATGAACGATCTGGTGCGGCCCGCCATGTATGCCGCCCATCACGACATCGTCCCCTTGGTCGAACCCGCCCCCGGCACGGAACAGGCACCCTATGACATCGTCGGCCCGGTGTGTGAGACCGGCGATACCTTCGCGAAAAGCCGAATGATGCCCCCGGTGGCTGCGGGCGATCTGGTCGCCTTCCGCTCCGCCGGGGCCTATGGCGCGGTGATGGCGTCGGAATACAACACCCGGCCCCTGGTGCCCGAAGTGCTGGTCAGCGGGGATCACGTCGCCGTCATCCGGGCAAGGCCAAGCTTTGACGATATCATAAACCGCGATACCATCCCGGAATGGTTGTAGGTCGGCAGTCGTGCTGACCGACCCTTCGGGATGGGAGCATGACCGACACCAAGCCGAGCCCTGAGATTGCCCTGAAAGAGTTGCGCTGGCCCCTGCGGCTGACCCGATGGGGGATAGCTGCCGAACGCCTGACGCGCGCCTTCTGGCCCTTGGCGAGCCTGCTGCTGGCCGTCGCGACCGCACTTTCCTTCGGCCTGCACGAAGTCGTGTCGCGCGGCTGGGTGCTAGCAGGGCTTGGTCTTTCGGCGCTTGCGGTTCTGGCGGCGTTCGTGGTCGGGATACGCGGCTTGCGCTGGCCCACGCGGGCAGAGGCGCTGGACCGGCTTGATGCCACCCTGCCCGGACGCCCCATCGCGGCATTGACCGACAGTCAGGCCATCGGCGCGGGCGACCCGGCGTCAGAGGCCGTCTGGCACGCCCATATCCTGCGCATGGCCGAACGGGCCCGGGCGGCAAAGGCGGCGAGCCCCGATTTGCGGGTCTCCTCCCGCGACCCTTACGCCCTGCGCTATGTCGCGGCCACGGGGTTCGTGGTTGCGGTGATCTTCGGCTCCCTCTGGCGGGTGACGACGGTGGCGGACGTGACCGCGGGCGGGGGGGCGGCGCTGGCCGCAGGCCCGGCATGGGAAGGCTGGATCGAACCGCCCGCCTACACCACGAAGCCGAGCCTTTACCTGAACGATATCACCGAGGCCGGCGTCAGCGTTCCCCTCGGCAGCCGCGTTACGATGCGCCTTTACGGCAAGGTTGGCGCACTGGACGTGCGGGAAACCGTGTCGGGTACCCCGGTGGGAACGGAGACACCCGCAGGACCGGACGCCATGGCCCGCAGTTTCGAGGTGCGGCAATCGGGCGATATCACGGTCGAGGGGCCGGGCGGGCGCAATTGGCAGATTGCCCTGATCCCCGACATGCCCCCGGAAATCCGTCTTGACGGCCCGCTGAAGGTCGAAGCCAATGGCGAGATGCGCCAACCCTTTGCCGCGCAAGACGACTATGGCGTGGTGCGGGGCACGGCGCGCGTCACGCTCGACCTTGATGCCGTGGACCGCAGCTATGGATTGATCCCCGACCCGGAGCCGCGAGAGGCCATCGTGCTGGACCTGCCGATGTCGATCACCGGGGACCGCCGGGATTTCGGGGAAACGCTGGTCGAGAACCTGTCGCAACACCCCTGGGCGGGTCTGCCGGTCGAAATCGAACTGACGGCGGAGGATGCGCAAGGGCAGACGGGCCTGTCCACGCCTGAAACCATGCTGCTGCCGGGTCGCCGGTTCTTCGATCCGCTGGCCAAGGCCATCATCGAACAGCGTCGTGACCTGCTGTGGACCCGCGACAACGGCCCGCGCGTCGCGCAACTGCTGCGCGCCGTCAGTTACCGGCCTGACGAGATCTTCCGCGACGAGTCGGCGTTTCTGCAACTACGCGTGGCCATCCGACAACTGGAATCGGGCACCGCCGAAGGGCTGACCGCCGAGGCGCAGGAGGAAATCGCCGCCGCCCTTTGGGACATTGCCGTCTTGATCGAGGATGGCGATCTGTCGGATGCGGCCGAACGTTTGCGCCGCGCGCAGGAACGCCTGTCCGAGGCGATGAGGAACGGCGCGACCGACGAAGAAATCGCCGCCCTGATGGAAGAACTGCGCGAGGCCATGCAGGACTACATGCGCCAGCTTGCGCAGCAACAGCAGCAAGACGGCGATCAGCAGGCCCAGAACCAGCAGAACACGCAAGAGATCACCGGCGACCAGTTGCAGCAGATGCTGGACCGGCTGCAGCAACTGATGGAAGAAGGCCGGATGGCCGAGGCCCAGCAACTGCTGGAGATGCTGCGGCAAATGATGGAGAACATGCAGGTCACCCAAGGTCAGGGCGGCCAGCAAAGCCCGGGCCAGCAGGCGATGGAGGGGCTGGCCGAAACCCTGCGCCAGCAACAGGGCCTGAGCGACGAGGCGTTTCAGGATCTTCAGGACCAGTTCAACCCCGGCCAGGGCCAAGGTCAGCAGCAGGGGCAACAACAGGGCCAGCAGGGTCAGGGGCAAGGCCAAGGAGAGGGTCAAGGTCAGGGCCAGTTCGGACAACAGGGCCAAGGCCAGGGTCAGGGGCAACAGCCGGGCCTGCAGGGGCAGGACGGCGGTGCGGGCCAAAGCCTTGCCGACCGCCAGCGCAGTCTTCGCCGCGAACTCGACCGCCAGAAAGAGGGGCTGCCCGGCCTTGGAAATTCGCCAGAGGGCGAGGCCGCCCGGGATGCGCTGGACCGTGCCGGACGGGCTATGGATGACGCGGAAGACGCGCTGCGCGGCGACGATCTTGCAGATGCGCTCGACAGTCAGGCCGAGGCGATCGAGGCGCTGCGCGAGGGCATGCGCAATCTGGGCGATGCCCTTGCCCAGAACCAGCAGGCCCCCGGTCAGTCGGGGCAGGGCCGGGGTCAGGCCCAGACAGCGGATCGGGAAGACCCGTTGGGACGGCAGCAGGGCAATATGGGTCGCGTCGGCACGCAGGAGCATATGTTGCAGGGCGAAGACATCTATGGCCGCGCGCAGGAATTGCTGGATGAAATCCGCCGCCGGTCGGGCGAACAGGATCGGCCCGACATCGAACTGGATTACCTGAAACGTCTGCTCGACCGGTTCTGACGCGGGCAGGGCCGGCGCGCTTTTTTCCGTTTGCCCCACGGCGATGGCAAGGGTAGGCCGCGGGGGATTGAGAACGAAAGCCCGCCGCCTGTGCCCAACGCCCGCCTGACATCCACCTACTGGACCGGTTTCCGCCATGGCGCGCCGTTCCTGCTGGTCATCGCGCCCTTCGGCATCCTTTTCGGTGTCGTCGGAACCGAGGCCGGCCTGAACCTTGCCGAGGTCATGGGGTTTTCCATTCTTGTCATCGCGGGCGCGGCGCAGTTCACCGCCGTGCAGTTGATGGCCGACAATGCGCCGACGTTCGTGGTGCTGGCGACCTCTCTGGCGGTGAACCTGCGCATGGCGATGTATTCGGCCTCTATCACGCCGCATCTGGGCGCCGCGCCGCGGTGGCAACGGGCGATCATGGCCTATTTCCTGGTCGATCAGTCCTATGCCGTCGCCCATGCCCGGTACGAGGCGCATCCGGAGATGTCGCTGGCCGAACGCGTGGTCTATTTCTTCGGGGTCATCACGCCGGTCTGCCCGATGTGGTACCTGATGACGCTGGCCGGGGCGTTGGCGGGGCAGGAAATCCCGCCCGAATACGCCATCGACTTTGCCGTGCCGATCACCTTCCTTGCCCTGGTCGCGCCCGCGCTTCGGACGCTGGCTCATGTCGCCGCCGCAGCGGTGTCGGTGACCTTGGCGCTGCTGCTGGCCTTCCTGCCCTACAGCAGCGGGGTTCTGATTGCGGGCGCCGCCGCGATGGTCGTCGGGGCATGGGTCGAAAAACGCACGGGGGCACGTACATGACGCAGGGGGCGCTGGAAATCTGGGGCATCATCCTTGCGCTTGGGGTCGGCACGTTCCTGATCCGGTATTCGTTCCTTGGCCTGATCGGGGAGCGTAAGCTGCCCGACTGGGTGCTGCGGCACCTGCGCTATACGCCGGTGGCCGTGCTTCCCGCGCTCGTCGCGCCACTGGTCGTCTGGCCAGAGGCTACGGGCGGCAGTTTCGATCTGCCCCGGGTCGCCGCGGCGGCCGCGACGCTTGGCGCCGGGTATCTGTCCCGCAACGTCCTTGTGGCCATCGCGGCCGGGGCCGGAACCCTTTACGGGTTGCTGTTTCTCATCGGGTGACCGGCTGATCCCCAGCCCCGGCGGCCGCCTGCTGTGCCCGCAAGAGCGTGCTGTGATCGTCGGGGTCGTCGTCGAAGTATTTCTTGGTCTCGACACCCGGCAACTTGCCGAAGGCGCGCATGATCCGGCTGGGGCCAAGGGCACGGGGCATGCTCTCGAACCCGGGCAACTGGCGCAGCACCGAACTGACAGAGCGGCCGCACATCGCCTTGGGTACCGCCCCGTTCTGCTTGATCAGGGCCAGCGCCTTTTCGGCGACCTCCGGGCTGACTTCCTTTGTCTGCACGACGACATGGTAGGTCTCACGCGCATGGTAGTCGATGTAGAAGTCCAGCATGATGGGCGTGATCCCGAAATGCACGTCGTTGCGTTCGGGCGCAAGGCGGTGCCACCATGTCCCCGCCGGGTCGAAGATCACCCGCTGGCTGGCATTGACCATCATGCCCGAATGTCCGCCGCTGCCGGTATTGTTCGACACCATCGTGAACAGCGTGATCGTCGGGGGGCCGGGGGCGCGGTAGACCGCGCGGGCCACGGCCTCATCCGGGGCCCAGACCGGTTCGGCACAGCCAAGCAGCGTCAGGGGCAACAGAAGCATCAGAAGAAATCGCAGCATCGGAAAAGTCTTTTTGTTTCGGTCATGTCTGCGAACGGCCACGGGATGTTCCGCACTGCCGGGCGGACCCTTGGCCGTTCATGTCCGGCCACCTTATGGGGCGTTCATTTCACTGTCACGACAAAGCGCCGATTGATCACGATCCGGTCTCGACCGCCTGGAACAGCCAGGCCCCGTCCTCCCGTCGCCAGCGCCGGGCCTGTCCGGTCAGGTACAGGTGGTTCACATGACCCACGGCCTCGACAAGGGCGAGCGTGTATTCGCCCTCGCCGATCCGCCGCTTGAAGAGCGGCAGGAAGCAATCGCAGGCGGTGCGCGGTTCGGCCAGATGGTCGATCAGCCGGGCCAGCGCGCCGTGGTGGTTCTCGATCAGTTGCGTCAGGCGCAAGGGCAGGCCGGTGAAGGGCAGCTTGTGACCGGGCAGCACAAGGTGATCCTCCCGCGCATGGGCGGCCATGCGGGTACAGCTTTCGATCCAGCCCGCGACCGGGTCGTTCAGCGGCTCGGTCGCATAGACGCCAAGGTTGGGAGAGATCGAGGGCAACAACTGATCGCCCCCGATGACCAGATTGTCGTCCCGACTCCAGAGCGTGACATGGTCGGGGGCGTGCCCGTCGCCCAGCCGCACGTCCCAGTCGCGGCCGCCGGCACGGATCACGTCTCCCTCGGCCATGTTGCGAAAGCCAAGCGGCATCGGCGCCACGGTGTCGGCAAAGTTGAAGGGGCGTTCATTGGCGCGCCGCTCGTACAACTCGGGGTCCATTCCGGCCCCTTTCCAGTGGGCGAGCGTTTCGGGCGCGGGACGATCCTGTTCGTCCATCTGCAACATGCGGGAAAACAGCCACGCAACGCGGCTGGTCCAAAGCTCTGCCCCGTGATCGGACTGGAACCACCCGGCAAGGCCCACATGGTCGGGGTGGTGATGGGTCAGGATCACGCGGGTGACGGGTTTGCCGCCAAGGGGACGGGCAATCAGGCTTTCCCAAAGCGCGCGGCTGCGGCGGGAGGAGATGCCGGTATCGACCACCGTCCAGCCCTCGCCGTCGTCGAGTGCGAAGACATTCACATGGTCCAGCGCCATCGGCAGTGGCAGCCGCAGCCAGAGCACGCCCTCGGCGATCTCGATCGCCTCGCCTGCGGCGGGCGGCTCCGGCCACGGATAGCGGATCGTCCGCGTGCCACCATCCATCATGCGGACAGATCCTCGGCCGAAAGCGCGTAAAGACCCTCCGCCCCGGCGCGCGCCTCGGCCAGAAGCGCCTCTGTTTCCGGCAGCAAGCGGGTTATGAAGACCCGGGCCAAGGCCGCGCGCCGGCCCGTGCCCCCCTCTGCCATGGCGGCAGAGAGATGCGCCTGCGCCCCCAGCACCCGTGCCCAGCCCCGCAGGAATGGCACCGCCCCGGCAAACCGGTCATTCATCGGCTGCGCGACCATCCATTCGGTCGCCTCGCGCAGCGATTCCGCCGCGGCCCAGACCGGTTCGGCCAGATCGGGCAGCGTCGGGCGGGCGGTTTCCGCCGTCTTCTCCACCTCTTCCAGAAGGCGCCAGGCGGCTTCGCCCCCGTCCATCAGCTTGCGCCCGACAAGGTCCATCGCCTGAATGCCGTTCGTTCCCTCATAGATCGCGGTCACCCGCACATCGCGCAGATACTGCGCGGCACCGGTCTCCTCGATGAAGCCCATGCCGCCATGGACCTGAATACCGGTGGTGGCGACCTCGATCCCGGTGTCGGTGCCATAGGCCTTGGCGATGGGCGTCAGGAACCCCGCCTGCGCCGCCCATTCTGTCTTGCCCGTGGCGGTCGACATGTCGATGGCCACGGCACAACCGAGAGCGATGCTGCGTGCGGCGAATACCTCTGCCCGCATCGTCGCCAGCATCCGGCGCACATCCGCATGATCGGCAATCGGGCCCGCACCGTCGCCAACCGGTGTCCGCCCCTGCCGCCGATCCAGTGCATAGGCCATCGCCTGCTGGCACGCGGCCTCGGCCACGCCCACGCCCTGAAGGCCCACGGCGAGGCGTGCGTTGTTCATCATGGTGAACATGGCCGCCATGCCCTTGTTCGGCGCATCCACCAGCCAGCCTTTGGCATCTTCGTACTGCATCACCGCCGTGGGGCTGCCATGCAGGCCCATCTTGTGTTCCAGGCTGACCACCTTGACACCGTTGGCCGCACCGACAGTCCCGTCTTCGCCGGGCAGATGCCGCGGGACGAGGAACAGGCTGATCCCCTTGGTGCCGGGCGGCGCGTCGGGCAGGCGGGCCAGCACCAGATGCACGACGTTTTCCATGAAATCCGCATCGCCCCAGCTGATATAAATCTTCTGCCCGGTGATCGCGTAGGTCCCGTCGCCGTTGGGCTTGGCCGTTGTCCGCAGGGCGCCCACATCGGTGCCCGCCTGCGCCTCGGTCAGGTTCATCGTGCCCGACCATTCGCCAGAGATCAGTTTCGGCAGATACAGCGCCTTGAGATCGTCGCTGGCGTGATGTTCCAGCGCGTCGATCTGGCCCAGCGTCAAGAGCGGGTTCAGTTGCAGCGACAGGCAGGCGCCGCTCATCATCTCGGACACCGCCATGGCCAATGTCTGCGGCAGGCCCATGCCGCCGTGGTCCGGCGTGGCGGCAACGCCGATCCAGCCGCCCTCGGCCACGGCGCGATAGGCCTCGGCATAGCCGGGGGGTGTGCGCACGACGCCGTTTTCCAGTTTCGAAGGGTGCAGGTCGCCCACCCGCTGCAGCGGGGCCAGCACCTCATCGCACAGTTTGCCGGCCTCGGTCAGGATCGCGGCAGTGACATCTGGCGTGGCCTCTGCGAACCGCTCGGTCGCGGTGACTTGGTCGAACCCGGCCACATGGGTCAGAATAAAGCGGATATCGTCCGCCGGCGCGCGATATGGCATGGTTCCCTCTCTTCCCCGCGTCTTGTTCCCGATCTGGCGCGGGGCTATGTCACCCGAACAGTCAACGGCCAAAGGGTAAACCAAAGCCCGCGGCCATCAAGGCCCAACGCCACGTCATGGAGATTGTCCTTGCCCGCGGAGCTTCTTGAACCGAATGCCACGGGGCTGGCGCGGGCCGCCGGGGTGCTGCGCGAGGGGCGGCTTGTCGCCTTCCCGACGGAGACGGTCTATGGGCTGGGGGCCGATGCCCGCAACGACCATGCGGTCGCATCGATCTTTCAGGCGAAGGGACGGCCCCGGTTCAACCCGCTGATCGTTCACCTGTCCGACGCCGGGGCGGCCCGGGACATCGCGGTTTTCGACGATATGGCGGACCGTCTGGCCGACAGCTTCTGGCCCGGCGCGCTGACGCTTGTCCTGCCGCTGCGCCCCGACAGCGCGTTGTCGCCGCTGGTGACCGCGGGGTTGCCGACCGTTGCGCTGCGCGTGCCCGACCATCCGGTGGCAAGGGGTCTTCTGTCCGCGTTCGGTGGGCCGGTGGCCGCGCCGTCCGCCAACCCGTCCGGCAGTGTCAGCCCGACCCGTGCGGCGCATGTGGTCGATGGCTTGGGGGAAAAGATCGCGGCGGTCGTCGATGGCGGCGCCTGTCCCGTAGGGGTGGAGTCCACCATCGTCGGGTTGACGCCGGAGCCGGTTCTGCTGCGGCCCGGCGGCCTGCCGGTGGAGGCCATAGAGGCCTGTCTTGGTGGCCCGCTTGCGGTCCCGGCCAAGACGGCGAACGTGACCGCACCGGGGCAATTGTCATCCCATTACGCGCCGGGGGCTGATGTCGTGCCCAATGTGACGAGCCCGCCATCAGGGGCGTTGTGGCTTGGTTTCGGTCCGGCTTGCTCAGATGCTGCGCTGAACCTGTCGCCCTCGGGCGATCTGGTGGAGGCGGCGGCCAACCTGTTCGGATATCTGCGAGAGCTTGACGCCCGTGCCGCGCCGGGCCAGCCCATTGCCGTGGCGCCGATCCCCGATCACGGACTTGGCCGCGCGATCAACGACCGCCTGCGGCGCGCTGCGGCCCCGCGCCGCTGACCCTCAGGCCCGGCCCGCGGCCGATGACAGAAGCAGCGGATCGATTCCCATCGTTTTCAGCGCGCGTTCCCATTTGCTGGAATCGCTTCCGCCGAAGATAAGCTCTGGCACCGCGTCGCAGGTCAGCCAGCCATTTTCCTGAATTTCGCCTTCCAACTGGCCGGGGCCCCATCCAGCATAGCCTAGCGCCAGAAGCGACGACTCCGGCCCCCGACCGCTGGCGATTGCCTCTAGGATGTCGATGGTCGCCGTCATTCCAAAGCGGCTGTCCACCCGCAAGGTCGTGTCGTTGCCGCCATCGTAGTCGCCGGAATGCAGGACGAATCCGCGGGCATGTTCCACCGGGCCGCCGAAATGCACGCGGATGTCCCGCGCCCCCGGCGCCTGCGCAATATCAAGCTGTGTCAGCAGATCGGCGAAGGACAACTCCGCCATCGGCTTGTTCACGATCAGCCCCATCGCGCCTTCATCGGTATGGGCACACAGGAACACAACGCTCTTTTCGAAGCGCGGATCGCCCATGTCGGGCATCGCGATCAGCAGCTTGCCGCCCAGATGCATTTCGCCAGTCAAATCCTGCATGGTTCCAGAATGTGCCCCTGTCCCACGCCGCGCAAGGGTGGGCGGGGACAATTTTTTCGAAACCCTCTCGCCCGAATGTGATTTCCAGCTTGGCGCCCGATGCCTATCTTGGCTCTCATGGCGAAGGGTAGATTCACGACATTGGCCGCGGTCGCGGCACTGGCATTGGGGCTGGCGCAGCCGGTTTCCGCAGGGTCCGTCGACGCGGTGGTCTCGGCTGAAATCCTGCCCGGCTGGCCGACAGAGCGGGGCACCTACATGGCGGGGCTGCATATCCGTCTTGCCCCCGGCTGGAAGACCTATTGGCGGGCGCCGGGCGATGCCGGCATCCCCCCCCGGTTTGACTGGAGCGGATCACAGAACGCCGCCGCCGTCCGTGTGCATTGGCCTACGCCCAAGGTGTTCTCCTCAAACGGGCTGCGCACCATCGGGTATGAGGACGACGTCGTCCTGCCGATCGAGGTGACGCCGGGCAAGGCGGGGGAGCCGATGGAACTGCGCGGTCATGTCGAGATGGGGGTCTGTCACGACATCTGCATGCCGACCGACCTGCGGCTGGAAGGGCGCCTGCCGGCCGAGGGCAAACCGGCCCCGATCATGGCCGCGCTGGCCGCGATGCCGATGTCCGCGCGCGAGGCGCGGGTGGGGGACGTCGTCTGCAAGATCGAGCCGATTGCCGATGGCTTGCGCCTGACCGCGGAAATCGAGGTGCCCGCCCTTGGGCCGCGCGAGGCGACGGTATTCGAATTGTCCGACCCCTCGATCTGGGTGTCGGAATCCGACATCGCGCGGCGGGGCGGGCGGCTTGTGGCCAGCTCCGATCTTGTCCCGGTGACGGGGCACCCTTCGTGCTTGACCGCTCTTCCGTCCGGATCACGGTTCTGGGCAAGGAGCGTGCCGTCGATATTCAGGGCTGCAAGGGGCAGTAGCGCCCCCCACTCTCATTTTGCTTGCGTCACGCCCTTGAGGCGCGAAAGGCCAGTGCCGCCCCGTAATAGACCAGCGTCAGTACGATCGCGGCCCCGGACAGGAACAGAACCAGCGCAGCGCCCATTGCCGGCGCATCGGCAAGGCCGGGCAAAAGGGCGGTCAGCAGTCCGGGCAAGGCGCCCGTGACCATTGCCGTTCCCAGTGTCGCCGCGAACAACAGGGCCAACGCCACCACGGCGCCCCCGGTGATTACGGCAATTCCGCGCGCCTTGGCTGGCGCGTTCAGCGCATGGCGCACGGCGCGGAGCTGCTTGCCCACATCCTGCTGCATCGCCAGAAGCGCCGGCACCACCAGCAAAACCAGCACCACCCCGAAGCCAAGCCCGTAGACCAGTGTGATCACCGTGGGTTTCAGGAATTGCGCCTGCTGCGATTTCTCGAACAGAAGCGGGGCCAGCCCCAAGACCGTTGTCAGTGTCGTCAGGAGAACCGGCCGCAAACGGTCAGAGGCCGCATCGACGATGGCCGGTACAAGCCCGCGATTCTCCGCATATTCGTCCACCGTGCTGACAAGAACGATGGAGTCGTTGATGATGATGCCCACCATCCCGATCAGCCCGACCACCGTGAACATCGACAGCGGCACGTCCCATTGCATATGCCCGTAGATCGTGCCCACCAGTCCGAACGGAATGATCGCCATCACCACAACCGGCCGCGTCCAGCTTGAGAAGATCCAGGCCAGCACAAGGTAGATGCCGATCAGGCAGAGCATCAGCCCCAGCTTGGCATCGGCCATGAATTCCCGCTCCTGCTCCGCCAGGCCGGACATGCGCCAGCCGACGCCGAAATCGCTTTCGATGCCGGGCAGGATCACCTCTTCCAGTTCGGTCATGATCTCCTCGGCCCGCGCGGCGTCGTCCTCGGAAATATCGCCGGTGATGGAGACCACGCGCAGCCCGTTCTCCCGCCGGACGGTGGAAAAGCCCGTGCGCCGCTCCACCGTGACGATATCGGCCAGCGGCAGGTACTCTCCGCCCGGCGCCCGGAGCAGGGTGCGTTCAAGGAAATCGGCGGTCAGTTCGCCTTCGGGCAGTTCCACCCGGATCGCGGCAGAGCGCGGGCCGTCGGGGTAGGTCGCGGCCTCGATCCCGTTCAGGCGGTGGCGCAGGACCCGCCCCAAGTCGTCGATGGTGAAGCCCAGTGCGGCCCCCTGCGCGGTGAGGTCGAGGATGAACTCCTCCTTGTCATAGGCCATGTTGTCCTCGACGGCCGAGACCTCGCCATATTGCGCCAGATCGGTCTTCAGCTTCTCAGACGCGGCCTTCAGCGTATCGGCATCGGCGCCGAAGAACTGCACGTCCAGCGCATCCCCCTGCGGGCCGGAGCGCCAGCTGCGGAAGCTGACGGTTTCGACCTTGGGATGGTTGCGCACCTCGTCCTGCAACTCGCCCACGAAGGCGAAGGAGGAATAGGGGCGCAGATCGGCATCGATCAGTTCGATGGCGATGGAGCCCAAGAGATCGGCATCCTTGGTGTCCGATCCCGACATGCCGCGCCCGGTGTTCCCGCCGACCTCGGCGATCACGTAGTCCAGCGGGTTGACGCCGTATTGCTCTTCATAGCGGCTGGCCACCGCCTCGGTCGCGCGCTGCATCTCGCGCATCATGGCCATGGTGTCGTCGCGCGTGGCGCCGGGCAGCATCATGAAGTTGCCCGAGACCGAGCTTTGTTCCGGCGCGTTGAAGAACCGCCACGGGATATCGCCCCGCACGAACAGCGCGATCTGGCTGGCCAGCAAAAGGACCGTCAGCGCCAGAACCGGATAGCGCGCCCAGATCACCCCGGCCATGAAGGGCCGGAAGATCGTTTCCCGGAACCAGCGGAAGCCGCGGTTGAAGGTGCGGGAGGGCCAGTCGTACCAATGCTCCTTCGCGGTGTGGGTCAGGGCATGGGCCATGTGGTTGGGCAGGATCAGGAAGCATTCGACCAGCGAGGCGGTCAGCACCGCGATCACCGTGAACGGAATGTCGGAGATCATGTTGCCCATCCGCCCGCCGATCATCGCCAGCGCGGAAAAGGCGATGATCGTCGTCAGCGTTGACGAGAACACCGGCCCTGACATGCGCCGCGCCGCGTTCTCGGCCGCGAGAACCGGGTTTTCCCGCAGGCGCCGCGCCCGGAAATCGGCATGTTCGCCCACCACGATGGCATCGTCCACCACCATGCCCAGCACGATGATCAGCGCGAAAAGCGAGATCATGTTGATGGTGATGCCCGCGGCATACATCAGCGCGACGGTGGCCAGCATCGCGGTCGGAATCCCCGCTGCCACCCAGAACGCCGTGCGCGCGTTGAGGAACAGGAACAGGAGCGCAAGCACAAGCCCCAGCCCCAGAAGGCCGTTGTTCAGAAGGATGTCGAGACGGCCCGAGATATACTCGGCACGCGTCCGGATCAGTTCGACACTGACCTCGGGTGGCAGGGTCGGCTGCAACGCGGCCACGACATCTTCGACCCGGTGCTGCAATTCGATCGCGTCCCCCTTGTCCGACCGGTCGACGCGGATCGAGATCGCGGGTTCGGCGCCCACGAAATAGCTGCGCTCGCGATCCGCGCCCTCGACCCGGATCGTGGCGACATCGCCAAGGGTCAGGTTCGACCCGTCGTCATTGGCACGCAGGACGATCCCGGCCAGTTGGTCGGCGCTGCGCTTTTCGCCGCCGGTTCGCACGCGCGAATTGCCGCCCGAAACATCGCCGGCGGGGGAGGTGTCGGCCTCCGCCGCGATTACAGCGGCGATTTCCGACATCGTCACGTCATGGCGGATCAGTTCCGCCGACGGGACCTCGACCACGGTTTCGGCGGCGGCGACGCCGCGAATTGTCGTGCGCGTCACCCCGGCCTCGAACAGGCGCGCGACCAGTTCGTCGGCAAAGCGGCCAAGCTGGTCCACCGCGACGGGCCCGGTGATGACGATATCGGTGACCCGGTCGCGCCACGCACCGCGGCGGACCTCGGGCTCCTCGGCCTCTTCGGGCAGGTCGGTGATGCTGTCGACGGCGGCCTGCACGTCATCGGCGGCGCGCGCCATGTCCCAGCCCGGTTCGAAATCGATGCTGATCCGGGCGCTGCCCTCGACCGCGCGGGATTCCGTTTCCTCCACGCCTTCGACGGCGCGCAAGGCGGGTTCGAGCAGTTGAACGATCCCGGCATCCACGTCCTCTGCCCCGGCACCATCCCAGACAACGCTGACCGTGACCGTGTCGATGACGACATCGGGGAAGAACTGCGCCCGCATCCGGGGGGCGGCCGCCAGACCCAGTGCGATCAGCACGACCATCAACAGGTTGGCGGCCGTGGCGTGGCGCGTGAAGTAGGACAGGATGCCGCCTGCGGCGCTCGCAACCTTGCCGGACATCGGTCAGCCCCCCATCCGGGATTCGATGCGCTCGACCATCTGCGCGGGCACTTTGGGCTGTTCCAGCTTGGCCTTCACGCGCGCCTTGGCCTCTTTCGGCATCATCGGGTTGGCCTCGATGAAGGAGATAAGCGCCTTGCGACGTTCCGGCGTCAGTTCGACCATGTCGGGTTCTTCCGGCACGCCGGCGGCTTCGGGCCGCAGGGGGCGCACCTTGATCCCCGCGCCCAGAAGGGGCGATCGTTCCATCACCACGTCGCGGCCATATAGGCCGGGGGCACGCAGGATCACGTCGTCGCCCTCTCTCCGCAGGACCTCGACCAGTGCGGTTTCCAGGCGGTCCTCTTCGGCCAGCACCAGAACCTCTGACGCCGCGTTCACCGCGCTGGCGGGAAGCCGCGCGACCCCTTGCAAGGCAGGTTCCTTCACCCGGACGGTGACGAAATCACCGGGCCGGAACCCGGCCGCCTGGTCGAGCCGGGCGTAAAGCAGCCGGCCCACCTGTCCCTCGGCCACGGCGCCGCTTTCGCGGCTGATGCGCCCGGTCGCCTCAAGATCGGCGCCATAGACGTCAAGCGCGGCAACCACGGGGACGGGCCTGAGTTTCCCGCTGTCGTCCAGCAGGCGGCTGTATTGCACGGTGGAGACGCGGAAAGAGACCTCCAGCGCCTCGGTATCGATCAGGTCGGCCACGCGCTCGTTCGTAGAGACAAGCCCGCCCTCGACCAGGGCAACATCGGAGAGCGTGCCGCTGAAACTTGCGTGAAGCTCGGTATCGGCCAGGTCGCGCTCGGCCTCGGCCAGTGAAATGCGGGCGCGGGCCACGGCCGTTCGGGCGTTTTCCAGTGCCGCTTCGGCCTGAGCCACCGACTGCCGTCGAGACACGACCGCCTGGTTCGCCGCGGCGGCGGCAAGCTCTGCGCTTTCTACCGTCGCGTCGGTGCCAACCCCGCGGCTGCGCAGATCCTGCTGCCGCTTCAGCGCCTGCCGTTGCAGCTTGGCCTGGTCCTCGGTCGCGGCAAGTTCCTCCTTCGCCAGGGCCAGCGTGCGGATCGCGTCGCGCTCGTCCGCCTCTGCCGCGGACAGGTCGGTTCTGGCGACCTCAAGCGCCGAGTGCGCATCGGCCGGGTCGACGCGCAGGATCAACTCCCCCGCCTCGACCCGGCCGCCTTCTTCGAAACCGGGATGCAGGTCGACCACCCGCCCGGAGGCCTCGGCCCGCAATTCCAGCGTGCGGCGCGACCGGACCTCGCCAAAGGCGGTCAGCACGGGCGAAATCGTCTCTGGCGTCAGGGTCGCGACATTGACGGAAAACACCCGCTCCCGCGGCGGGCGCTGCATCGGCTCGCTGGACAGCCGCGCCTGAATGGCAGAGAACACGGACTGCCCGGCATAGGCCAGAATGCCCACGGTCACGGACAGCAGGAACAGCCCGACAAGGCTTCGGCGAAGAAATCGCATCTTTCAGGTCCTTTCCCGGCCCGGAACTCTTGGTATATGCGCACAGCTAGATAGCGGCGGAAGATGTACCCGCCAATCAACATATCCGTTACGATTGTTTCGACTACTTCCGTCGCCGGTGTTCGTCGAGCCGCGGGAAGATCTCGACGAAATTGCACGGGCGGTGGCGATAATCGAACTGGTGGACGAGGATTTCGTCCCACGCATCCTTGCAGGCGCCGGGGCTGCCGGGCAGCGCGAACAGATAGGTTCCCTGTGCCACGCCCCCCGTTGCGCGGCTTTGCACGGCCGAGGTGCCGATTTTCTGCATCGACACGATGGTAAAGACCGTGGCGAACGCCTCGATCTCCTTCTCATAGACGTCCCGATGGGCCTCTACCGTCACGTCGCGCCCCGTCAGCCCCGTGCCGCCGGTCGAGATGATCACGTCGATGTCCGGGTCGGCGCACCACTGGCGAAGCTGGCCGGCGATCTGGTCCCGTTCGTCGGGCAGGATCGTGCGGTCCGCAAGGACATGCCCGGCCCCGGCGATCCGGTCGGCGAGCGTCTGCCCTGACCGGTCATCCTCCATGCTGCGGCTGTCAGAGACGGTCAGCACCGCGATGCGGACCGGGATGAACGCCTTGCTCTCGTCGATCGTGGCCATGCTCAACTCCTTTGCAGAAAGGCGAGCCGCAGCGCAAGGGCCGTGAAGATCGCCGCTGACACCGCGCCCAGACCCCGCTGTACCGCGCGCGATCCCATGAAAAGCCGCCGCGCGCCGCCCGCGAAAATCCCGACAGCGCCGTTCACGATAAGCCCGCCGAAGGCCAGGATTGCGCCAAGGACAACGAACTGCACCAGCACCGGCCCACGCTCGGGGCGCACGAATTGCGGCAGGAAGGCAAGCACGAAAAGGATCACCTTGGGGTTTGTCAGATTGACCACCAGCGCCTCGCGGAACGCCCGGCGCGGAGAGACCGGCGGCAGATCGGGCGCCAGCGCCCCGTGCCGGATCGCCCCCCAGGCAAGCCAGAGCAGATAGCCCACGCCAACCCAGCGGATCACGTCGAACAGCCAGGGCACGGTGGCCACCACCACGCCCAGCCCCAGCCCCGCGATCAGGACGTGGACGAAACAACCCAGCGTGATGCCAAGCGCCGCGGCGATTGCCGCGCGCCAGCCCCCGCGCAGGCCCTGCCCGAGGCAGAACATCATGTCGGCCCCGGGTGTGAGGTTCAGCGCAACCGCCGCCGGGATAAAGGCCACAAGGGTCAGAGGGTCGACCGCAAGCATTTTCTACCCCTCTCTCAGGCGCGCCTGAAGCATCAGCAGATCATGCCACGCCTCGCGCTTGGCATGGGGGTTTCGCAACAGGTAGGCGGGGTGGAACATGGGCAAGGCCGGGCGCCCCAATGCCTCGACCCAATGGCCGCGCAGACGGGTGATGCCCTTGCGGCCCAGAAGCGCCCCGCAGGAATGGTTGCCCATCAGGATCAGCACGTCAGGGCCGGCCAGTTCCACATGGCGTTCGAGGAAGGGCAGCATCATCGCCACCTCCTCGGGCTTGGGGTCGCGGTTTTGCGGCGGGCGCCAGGGCAGGACATTGGTGATGTAGAGCGCCGCTTCCGGGGCCGGGCTTTGCCGGGTCATGCCGATGCAGGCAAACATCTTATCCAGCAATTGCCCGGCCTTGCCGACGAAGGGCTTGCCCTGGATATCCTCGTCCCGGCCCGGGGCCTCTCCGATCACCATCACACGCGCGGCCGGGTTGCCGTCGGCGAAGACGAGGCTTCGGGCGCCCCTTTTCAACTCGCAGAATTCGAACGCCCCCAGCGCGGCCTGTAGCCCTTCCAGATCGCTTGCGCTTGTCGCGGCGCTCCGCGCGACTTCGACCGGGTCGAGCTGCATCGCGGGGGGGCGGACCGGCGCCGCGACGGCGTGTGGTGCAGGCGGCGCTGCCGCGGGTTTCTGGGCTTCGGCCTGATACCGGTTCACGGGGGCATCGCCGATCGCCTCGGTCACGCCGAGTTCGATCTGCCATTGCAGAAGCGCAAGGGCCGTGTGGCTGTCCATCCCCGAATCCATGCCTGAACGCTAGGGCGCGGCGGGCGGCGCGGCAATGGGCCCCGGTCCCTTGCCCGGGGGGAGTGCGCTTTCTATAAGCAGGGCGCAAACGGTCGGAGGGGCCATGGACTTTCGCGCGCGTCACCTTTTGGGCATCGAGTCCCTTACCCAATGGGACATCCGCGCCATCCTCGATCTGTCCGACAGGTATGTGGACCTGTCTCGGGGTGCTACCAAGCATTCCGATGTGCTGGCGGGCCTGACCCAGATCAACATGTTCTTCGAGGCGTCCACCCGCACGCAGGCGAGTTTCGAGATCGCGGGCAAGCGGCTGGGCGCGGACGTGATGAACATGGCGATGCAGGCGTCCAGCATCAAAAAGGGCGAAACCCTGATCGACACGGCGCTGACCCTGAACGCGATGCACCCCGACCTGCTGGTCGTGCGCCATCCGCATTCGGGCGCGGTGGACCTCTTGTCGCAGAAGGTCAATTGCGCGGTTCTGAATGCCGGCGACGGCCGGCACGAACACCCGACCCAGGCCTTGCTGGATGCCCT
Organism: Rhodovulum sp. P5; assembly: GCF_002079305.1. NCBI lineage: Bacteria > Pseudomonadati > Pseudomonadota > Alphaproteobacteria > Rhodobacterales > Paracoccaceae > Rhodovulum > Rhodovulum sp. P5. Next base: position 1,977,450 of record NZ_CP015039.1, on the reverse strand, counting down.
GACGATCCGCCGGGCCAAGGGCCGCGTCCAGCGGCTGACCGTCGCGATCTGCGGCGACATCGCCCATAGCCGCGTCGCGCGGTCGAACATCCTGCTGCTGGGCAAGATGGAAAACCGGGTGCGCCTGATCGGACCGCCGACCCTGATCCCCGCCCGCGCCGCCGATCTGGGGGTAGAGGTCTATGGCGACATGAAAGAGGGGCTGAAGGACGCGGACGTGGTGATGATGCTGCGGCTTCAGAAGGAACGGATGGACGGCGGGTTCATCCCCAGCGAGCGGGAGTATTATCACCGCTTCGGGCTGGATGCCGAAAAGCTGGCCTATGCGAAGGAAGACGCCATCGTGATGCACCCCGGCCCCATGAACCGCGGGGTGGAGATCGACGGTACGCTGGCCGACGACATCAACCGCTCGGTCATTCAGGAGCAGGTGGAGATGGGCGTGGCGGTGCGCATGGCGGCGATGGACCTGCTGGCCCGCAACCTGCGGGCCGCGCGGGCAGAGGAGGGCGGCGTCAATGTATGACCCGAAGGCTCAGACGCTCATCGAAGAGGGCGAGACCGTCGTCGCTACCTTTCAGGCCGACCGCCCGACCTATCTCAAGTCCCATGCCATTCTGGCGGTGGTTGCCGGGCTTGGGGCGACGCTGGCCTTGGGCCTGATCGGCAATCCCTATCCTTGGGTCGGGATCGTGGCCGGCGTGCTCGGCATCGGGGTGCGCGGCGCCTTCCTGATGAGCGAGGAACTGGCCGCGACATGGACCCTGACGGAGGCCGCGATCTACGGCCCCGGCGGTCGGCGCTTGCTGTTGGAAAATCTTGCGAAGGTCCGCAAGATCGGCAACGCCGTGCAACTGGTCACGCCCAGCGGCGACAAGCACCTGATAAAGTTCGTTGGAGAGCCGGACGCGGTGGTGAACCGGATCGAGGCGGCGAAACGGGGGAATGGATGACGACTCTCTTCGCCAATGCCCGACTGATCGACCCCGAGGCGCTGACGGAGACGCCCGGCTGGCTGCTGGTGGAGGGTGGGCGGATCCTGGGCACCGGGACGGGCGAGGCCCCCGAAGCGGCAGAGACCGTCGACTGCAAGGGCAAATGTCTTGCCCCCGGGATCGTCGATATCGGCGTGAAGGTGTGCGAACCGGGGGAGCGGCACAAGGAAAGCTTTGGCTCTGCCGGGATGGCCGCGGCGGCGGGGGGCGTGACGACCATGGTCACCCGGCCTGACACGGACCCGGCCATCGACACGCCCGAAGTGCTGGAATTCGTCACCCGCCGCGCGCGAGAGGCATCGCCGGTCCGGATCAAGCCCATGGCCACGCTGACCAAGCGGCGCGAGGGGCGCGAGATGGTCGAGATCGGGTTTCTTCAGGATGCCGGGGCGGTCGCCTTTACCGATGGTGACCGGGTGGTCGAGAATACCAAGGTCCTGTCCCGCGCGATGACCTATGCCCGGTCGCTGAATGCGCTGGTCATGGCCCATCCGCAGGATCCGGGGCTGTCAGCCGGGGCCTGCGCGACGTCGGGCAAGTTCGCCTCGCTCCGCGGTCTGCCGGCGGTGTCGCCGATGGCAGAGCGGATGGGGCTCGACCGGGACCTCGCGCTGGTAGAGATGACCGGGGCGAAATATCACGCCGACCAGATCACCACCGCCCGGGCGCTTCCGGCACTGGAGCGGGCCAAGCAGAACGGGCGCGACGTGACGGCGGGGGTGTCGATCCACCATCTGACGCTGAACGAACTGGACGTCGGAAACTACCGCACCTTCTTCAAGGTCAAGCCGCCGCTGCGCTGTGAGGATGACCGGCTGGCACTGGTCGAAGCCGTCGCCAGCGGGCTGATCGACGTGATCTCCTCCATGCACACGCCGCAGGACGAGGAATCCAAACGCCTTCCCTATGAGGAGGCGGCGAGCGGTGCGGTGGGTCTGGAAACGCTTTTGCCCGCGGCGATGCGGCTTGTTCATGCGGGGGCGATTTCGCTGCCCCGGCTTTGGCGGGCGCTGTCGCTGAACCCCGCCCGGCGGTTGGGGCTGAGCCGCGGGCGCCTTACCGCAGGTGCGCCGGCCGACCTGGTCCTGTTCGACCCCGACGCGCCCTTCGTGCTCGACCGGTTCACGCTCCGCTCCAAGTCCAAGAACACGCCGTTCGACGGCGCGCGGATGGAGGGGCGGGTGCTTGGCACCTGGGTTGCGGGCGCCTGTGTATTCGACGGAAGCTGAGCCATGCCTGTATTCGAGACCGCCCCCCTGATCCTCGGCCTTGTAGCCCTTCTGGCCTATCTGCTGGGGGCCGTGCCCTTCGGCATCGTGATGGCGCGCCTGTTCGGTCTTGGCGATCTGCGCAAGATCGGGTCGGGCAATATCGGGGCCACGAACGTCCTGCGGACCGGCAACAAGCTGGCCGCGTTCCTGACGCTGGTGCTGGACGCGGGCAAGGGGGGCATCGCCGTCCTGGTCGCGCGGGCGCTGGTGGGCGAAGACGCGGCGCAGATCGCGGGCTTCGCGGCTTTCCTTGGCCATCTGTTCCCGGTCTACCTGGGCTTCAAGGGGGGCAAGGGGGTTGCCACCTTCCTTGGTACGGTGCTGGCGCTGGCATGGCCCGTGGGGCTGGCCGCCTGCGGGACATGGCTCGCCGTGGCGCTCAGCCTGCGCTACTCGTCCCTTTCGGCGCTGACGGCGGCGGCCCTGTCACCGGTCTGGGCCATCGTGTTCGGTCGCGCCGATATGGCCGTGCTTGCCCTGCTGTTGGCCGTTTTGATCTTTTTGCGGCACCGGTCGAACATTGGGCGGCTTTTGGCCGGGACCGAACCGAAGATCGGCAAGAAGACGTAAGCCCCTCCCCGGACCGGTTGAACCACGGCGGCAAGGTCATGAATTCGTTAATTGACGCCTGACAGGTCTGCTCGGCATCCTTCTCCGCACTACTCTGTTTTCCCATGCTTTCTTGACGTCGCCTGTCGGCGACGGAGCCTATTACGACCCTTGCGGAGGGGGTTTTCATGGAAACGTTCTTCTGGTTGCTTCTCGCCACGACGCTGACGGTCGCGGGGGACTTTCTGGTAAAGGTTGCATCGTCGGACGAGGCCGGCATGACCTCGCCGGCCTTCATCGCGGGGGCCCTTTTGTACGGCGCCCCGGCCGTGGCGTGGTTTTTCCTGATGCAACAGCATTCACTGGCGAAGATCGGCGTTTTCTACGCGTCCAGCACGGTGATCATCCTCGCCCTGCTGGGTGCCATCATATTCGAGGAACGCCTTGAATGGCGCGACGCACTTGGGATCGCGCTTGCGATCGCTGCTGTCGCGGTGACCTACAACCAGACATAATTCGTCCGCTCGGCGGTGGACCAAGGATTCGGCATCGTCGCCGGCCCAGCCCTGCGCATGTCGACGGGGTCAGAACGCGGCCGTGGTGGTTCGGGGTCTTCGTGCGCGGTCCCGGTCAGGCGACATCGTCGGCATGGGCCGCGGACATCTCCCGGAAATGTTCGAACATCATCACGTAATCCAGCGGGATGTCCCGGTAGGACAGGATGCCCACGATATCTTCGCCGTCCATCACCGGAAGGTGCCGGAACACGTCGCCAAGTTTCAGCGCCAGCGCGTTCGAAATCGGATCGTCGATGCCGATGGTGACGGGATCGAAGGTCATGATGCCGGAAATCGGTGTTCCGTCCACGTCCAGATCGCCCCCGACCGCGCGGAAGGCGATGTCACGCTCGGTCGCGATGCCTTTCAGCGTGCCGCCCTCGACAATCGCGACGGCGCCCACGGTGTTCGCCGCCATGATGCGCGATACCTCCCGCACGGAGGTTTCGGGAGAGACCTTGAAAAGCTTGCGCCCACTCAGCAGGTCGCGGATCTTCTTGACTGTCATGGCCGGTTTCCTCCCTGAGCCAGCTTCGCAAAACCGGACCTTGGCGACACGTGCAACGTGCCGCGCAAGATCCGCCTGCGGCGCAGTCTGCCCTTCAATAACTGAATTCGGAGTAAATTCGGGTCAGATCTCCCTCCCACTCCCCGCGATACTGGGCAAGCAGTTCGTCGGCCGGGGCCATGCCCGTCTCGATGCTGTCTTCCAAGGCGTGCAGGAAATGGCGTTCGTCCTGCACCATGCCGCCAAGCCCGGGCCGCGCCCGCGCCCGAAGGCCCGACCGGGCGATCCCGATGACATGGGCGGCAAGGGACAACATGCTGCGCCCGTCGACATGGGCCTGTAGCCCGTCGCGCGCCGCGGCCACGCGCCATTCCTCTCGCGTCTCGGCATCCCAGTCCTTGACCAGATCCCATGCCGCGTCCAGCGCGCCCTGATCGTAGGTCAGCCCGACCCAGAAGGCCGGTAGCGCGCACAGCCGCCGCCACGGGCCGCCGTCGGCGCCGCGCATCTCGATGAACTTCTTGATCCGCGCCTCGGGGAAGATCGTCGTCAGGTGGTCGGCCCAGTCCGACAGCGTCGGCGTTTCGCCCGGTAGGGCGGGCAGCTTGCCCTCAAGGAAATCGCGGAAGGATTGCCCCAGCGCGTTGATGTATTTCCCGTCGCGATAGACGAAATACATCGGCACATCGAGCGCGTAGTCCACCCAAGCCTCGAACCCGAAGCCGTCGTCGAACACGAAGGGCAACATGCCGGTGCGTGCCGGATCGAGATCGCGCCAGACGCGGGAGCGCCAGGATTTCTGCCCGTTGGGCTTGCCCTCCAGAAACGGCGAATTGGCGAACAGGGCGGTGGCGACGGGCTGCAGCGCTAGCGCCACGCGCAATTTCTGAACCATGTCGGCCTCTGACGAGAAGTCGAGGTTCACCTGCACGGTACAGGTGCGGTACATCATGGTCTTGCCCATGGTCCCGACCTTGTCCATGTAATCGGTCATCAGCCGATAGCGCCCCTTGGGCATCATCGGCATGTCTTCGTGTTTCCAGATCGGCGCACAGCCCAGCCCGATGAAACCGACCCCGATCTCGTCGGCCACGCCCTTGACCTCTCGCAGATGGGTGTTCACCTCGTCGCAAGTCTGGTGGATCGTCTCAAGCGGCGCGCCCGACAGTTCAAGCTGACCGCCCGGTTCAAGGCTGATATTGGCCCCTTCCTTTTCCAGCCCGATCAGGTTCTCGCCCTCGAAAATGGGCGCCCAGCCGTGGCGGAAGCGCAGCCCCTCCAGCACCGTCAGCACAGAGCGTTCGCCGGTGTAGGGGATCGGCTTCAGCGTGTCCTTGCAGTAGCCGAATTTCTCGTGCTCGGTGCCGATGCGCCAGTCTTCCGGGGGTTTGCAGCCCGCTTCAAGGTATTCGGCAAGCTGGGTGCGGGACTCGATGGGGCCGCCGCCGGATTGGGGGATGGACATGGGGAGGGGGTTCCGGATCATTCGCGTGTCGTGAGGCCAAGAGGTGCGCCGGGGGGGCGCCCAAGTCAAGGCCCCGGCTTTTTTCACCGTCTTTGGGGTATAGCTGGGCGGCCCCAACCGTCTGCGGCTGAGAGGGGCCTCAAGCCTCCGGCTTGCCGTGCGGGGCGGATGGGCCGAACACGTTCAGCATGGCAAGCACGGTCACCAGGACCGGGATCGCGATGACCCCGCCCGCCGGTCCCCACAGCCAGAGCCAGAACACCAGCGACACGAAGACCAGCAGCGGGTTCACAGCTATCCGTTTGCCCACGAAGCTGGGCGTGACGAACTGCGCTTCAATGAAGTTGAGCGACAGGTAGACGGCCGCAGGGGTCAGCGATGCGGCCCCGTCGAACACGAAGACGCCCGCCAGCAGCAGCGACAAGGTCATGGTCGCCGGCCCCACATAGAGAACGAAGTTGAGCAGCGCCGCCACCGCCCCCCAGGCGATTGCCCCCGGCAGGCCCAGTACGGTCAAGCCCAGTGCGACGGCAACGCCAAGGCCCGCATTGATCATCAGGATGGTCAGAAAATACTGCGACACCAGACGTTCGGCTGTGCGGATGCGCCGGATGATGACGCTTGGCCCCATGGTCTTGCCCAGCGTGCGGGACAGCCACGTATAGATGTTGTCGCGGGTCAGCAGGAAAAAGAACAGCGCCGCGAGGAAGATCAGGGTCTGTGCGCCGATCCGGGGCGCCACGAACAGCGCATCGGTCAGAGAGGGCAGGTTGGCGCGCATCGCGGGCACGTCTGCCGCCCCTGCGCCAAGGGCCCGTTCGACTTCCTGGTTGACCTCATCGATGTTCTGAAAGACGCCGCGAAACTCGTTCATCAGGCCGCGCAACTCCCACCTGATGATGGGCCATTGATCGACGACCCGGTCCAGAACGGGTTCCAGCGCGAAAACCAGTGCGAAAAGACCGAACAGGCCGGCGGCCGGCAGGGCCGCGGCGACGAAGGCCCGCGGCAGGCGGAGCGTTTCGAGACGGTCGGCGAGGGGGGCAAGGATGATCCCAGCCACAAGCGCCAGGGTCAGTGGCGCAAAGATGTCTTCGCCGATCTTGAGAGCGGTGAGCCCGGCCATGCTGGCCAGAAACACAAGTGCTGTGCGGGACAGCGGGTCAAGGCGTACAGGTTGATCAGTCACGCGGTGGAAACGTCCTTGGGCTCTTTTTGGTTCCGTGAAAAATTGTCGGAACATTTATCAAAAGGCGGCGTTGGGTCGGTGTAGTGAGAAAAGGGAGAACAATTATGAACCTTGACCAAGTGAAAGGCAAATGGAGCCAGTTTACCGGACGTGCCCGCGAAGCGTGGGGCGTTCTTACCGACGATGAAATCCAGAAGACCGAGGGCGACCGCGAGCAACTGGTCGGCCTGATCCAGGAACGGTACGGCAAGGCCCGCGAAGTGGCCGAAGAGGAAGTGGACCATTTCCTCAAGAAGCTGTCGTAACGCTTCGTGCTTGGACAAAATACGCCCCGGCTGAAACGGCCGGGGCGTTTTGTTTTCGGGGGTTGTGATTTTATCTGTTTTAGAGAGGCTATGCGGCTGTGCCTTTGCGTGCCGCATTTTTCTATTTGGGAGATCGTCAAGCCCGCCGCGAGGCGCCCGCCTCACGGGCCGCACGCCCTGCCTCAAGACCAGCAGCGAAGCCTTCTGCCATATGCATGAAGGGGGCGTAGGGATCGTCTTCGTCGTTCTGTTTGCCGCTATTGCCGTCGGACAGAAGCGCGATGGCCCACAGGACAAGCCCCGCCCCGACATAGGCGCTTCCGATCACGCTAGCGGCGAAGATCGTTCCCCCCTCTCGGGAGAGCACCAGCCAAGCGGCCACCGTCAGAAACGCAGAACCGGCTGAAATGCAAACGAAACCGGCCGTGCCGAACGCCAGGCGTCGGGAAAACGCCTGGACCTTTCGTTCGGCCGCGCGAATAGGCGCCTGCAGCATCAGCGCCGCCCCGCGAGCAACCCGACGAGGAAGCCGACGCCCACCGCGATGCCCATGGCGCGGGCGGGTTTCTCCCGGATGGCATCGCTGGCCTGATGACCGAGGTCGATACCGCTGTCGCGCAGAGCAGACAGGGCGTCTTCCCCACGTGCGCGCAGATCGGCAGCCTGCCGTTCGGCACCGTTCCGGAATGCCTCGCCTTTGGCGGCGCCCATTTCGGACAATGTGCGGGAGATCCCCGCAATATCCGCCTGCAAGTCTTGGATCTGCCGTTCAAGGTCGTCGCGTCGCGCTGCACCGTTACTTGATTGACCCATGTCTATCTCCTTTCGTGGTGAATGGATTTTCTGGTGTGAAACGCGAGATATTAAAAATGGTTCCAAGATAATTTTCGCAAAGATTCACGATTTTCCGGAACCTTGGTTGGGGGGTGAAGTTGTAATTGCATCAGCTATCGAAAAGGGAGCTTGAAAATGCTGTATTGGGCACTTGTTTTTCTGATCGTTGCGATCGTCGCCGGCGCATTCGGGTTTGGGGGGATCGCTTCGGCCTCTGCGGGTATCGCGCAGCTTCTGTTCTTCGTGTTCCTCGTTCTGTTCATCGTCGCGCTGGTTGCGCGCGCGCTTCGCGGCCGGACGCCCTGATCGGGGCGGCGCCTTGAACGGTATAAGCCGGAGTTAAGCACAAAGGCCCCGCCGGAATGTCGGCGGGGCCGCTTTGAAATTGCACCGTGCTGAACTTTGGTCAGGCGCCCAGCGTTTCGGTGCTTGCAAAGAACATGGCCTGGCTCACGGCAGAGCGGACCTGATCCTCGGTATAGGGTTTTGAGATCAGGAAGGCCGGCTCTGGCCGTTCCCCGGTCAGCAGGCGCTCGGGGAACGCGGTGATGAAGACGACCGGCCGCTCGCCCAGCTGCGAAAGAATGTCGTTGACCGCATCGATGCCAGAGGAACGGTCAGCCAACTGGATATCGGCGAGGATCAGATCGGGCGGGTTCTTCGCGGCCAGTTCGACCGCATTGCTGCGGGTGCGCGCAACCCCCGTCACCTCATGGCCAAGCGATTGAACGATGGTAGAGATATCGACGGCAATGATGGCCTCGTCCTCGATCACCAGGACACGGCCGGCAATCGATTTCGACATTTCCTCCCGCGCGATGCGGATCAGCGTCTCGGCCTCATCGGCCGAAACGCCCATGATATCGGCGACGTCCTCGACCATGAACCCCTCGACGCTGTGCAAGAGCAGTGCTTCGCGGGTGTTCGCGGTGAGATTTGCCATCCGCGCCTGCGCGCGCCCCTCGATCCCGTCAAGACTGTCGGGTTCCGGCGTCGGCGCGCCGGACGACATCCAGATCGAGTTGAAGACCTTGAAAAGGGCCACCTTCGGGGAAAGGCCGCGCTCGAACATGTCCGGATCGGCAAGGATCGCTTCCAACGTCGCGACGGCATAGGTGTCGCCGCTTGTCTGGCTGCCTGTCAACGCGCGGGCGTAGCGCCGCAAATAGGGCAGTTCCGTCCCGATCAGGATGGAAAGGTCTTCTTGGCTGTGCATATCCGACATGGCTGTCCTCAAAATCTCGATGTTGTTTGGAACCGAACGTGTCATAGCCGCGTTCGGTTCCGAAGTCTGATCGATTTTTGGCGGGCGGGCACAATGCCGAAAAAAGTGAACAAAGGGCAAATGCAAGAACAGATCGATGAAAACCTTCGTCGTGCCTATGCACAGACGGTCGAGGAAGAGGTGCCAGAGCGGTTCCTGAAGCTTCTGGATCAATTGCGCAACCAAGGCGCGGGCAAGCCGGACGACAAGGACGGGTCAAAGAAGTGAGCGAACACCCCGATCCACGGGACGAGCTTGTCTCGCACTTGCCGGCGATGCGCGCCTTTGCGCTCAGCCTCACGCGGAATGCGGCCACGGCCGACGACCTGGTTCAGGATGCGGTGGTCAAGGCGTGGGGGAATATCGACAAGTTCGAACCCGGCACGAACCTGCGGGCGTGGCTCTTCACGATCCTGCGGAACACCTATTACTCGCTGCACCGCAAGCGTCGGCGCGAGGTCGAGGACCCCGATGGCGTGATGGCAGGGCACCTGTCGGAAAAACCCCATCACGACGGCCGTCTGGCGATGGGCGATTTCCAGGTGGCGTTTGCCAAGCTTCCCGACGAACAGCGCGAGGCGCTGATCCTCGTCGGGGCCGAGGGCTTTTCCTATGAAGAGGCGGCGGCAACATGCGGCTGCGCTGTCGGCACGATCAAGAGCCGGGTCAACCGCGCCCGGGCGCGTCTGGCCGAGTTGATGCATCTGGAGGACCCCAGTGATCTAGAGATGACCGATCGGACGACGCTGGCGGCCTTGACCGGGAAACCCCTTGCATGACGGACCGGTTGAAGGCGCGTCTTGGAACGCGCCGCGTGACGAACAGCCTTGCCATCTGGCTGGTCGGGGCCCTGACCGTGGCGATGCTGCCCCTTGGTCTGATCTCGGTCTACCAGACATCGAAGGTCCTGCATGAATCAGAGCGTCTGTCCGGCGTCGCGCTGATGGACCGGACGCAGCAGGCCGCGGCGGGAACGCAGGCGCTGATACAGTCGGCCTTCGGGGCGGCCCGGTCGGTTGCCGCGGCCAATGTGCTGTTTGCAGGCGATGGTCAGAACTGCGACGCGGTGCTGGCGCGTCTGGTCGAAGGGACCGAGGCCTATATCTTCGCGGGCTACATCACCGCCGATGGCCAGATTGCCTGTTCCTCGTCGGGAGAGCGGATCAGCGTGGCCGATGACGCCTATTTCCTCGAACTGCTGCGCGATCCCCGCGCCCGTGTCGATACGCGGCTGAATCCCTCCCTGCAAAACCCGCGGGTCGTGCGTGTCAGCGTGCCGGTTTTGGAGGGGGACGTCTTGACCGGGTTCGTGCTGATTTCGCTGCCCTATGCGGCGGCCTATTACACGCTGGACGATCACGGCGAACCGGTTGACCTTCTGGTGTTCGACGACGACGGCGATTTCGTGACAGCCGAAGCGGCCGGACGGGAGGAGAGCGCGGCCCCCGAAACCTATGAGGAGGTCCTGCCCCAGGACCTGACGCTGGAGGATCTTGCCGCGGTCGGTCGGCAATCTTTTCGCGGCCAGAACCGGCTGGGCGAGATCCGCGATTTCGCGGTCGTCCCGGTGGTGGAGGATCGGGTCTTCGTGCTGGGAAGCTGGGTGCCGGAACGGCGGAGTTTCCTGCCGGCAGCCGGGCGGACCATGGCGCTGTATTTCCCGCTGGTCATGTGGGTGGCCGGGGTTCTGGTTGCGTTCTTCGCGGTGCACTGGCTGGTGATCCGGCATATCGCACGGCTGCAATCCTGGATGCGCCTTTATGCAAGCGGTCACACCTGTTTCGAGACCGCGAGGCTGGACAACGCCCCGCACGAGCTGGAGGTCGTGGCCGAAGCGTTTCGCAGCATGACCCGGCGACTGGAGGAGCAGGACCGGGCATTGGAAGAGGATCTTGCGGAAAAGACGATCCTCCTGAAGGAAATCCATCACCGGGTGAAGAACAACCTGCAACTGATCACCTCGATCATGAACATGCAGATCCGCAGCGCCCGCAGCGCAGAGGCGCAAACCTTGCTGCGCCGCGTGCAGGACAGGGTGATGGCGCTGGCGGCAATCCACCGGTATCTCTACATGGCGCGGAAGCTGTCGGTGGTGCGGGCAGACCGATTGCTAGACGACATCATCGGCAAGCTGGGCATTGTCAGCGATGCGGGTGACGGCAACCGCGTGCGCATCTCCACGCAGTTCAGCCCGGTCGAAATCGGGCCCGATCAGTCGGTTTCCCTGTCTCTTCTGGCGACGGAGGCCGCGATCAACGCGGTGAAGTATTGCGGCGCAGCGCGGGGTGAATCGGCTTGGATCACCATCGCGCTTCAGACGCTGGACGACGGGCGCATCTGTCTCAGCGTCGTGAACTCCCGCGGGTCCGGTCCGGTCGAGGGGCGGCCGGAACTGGAAAGTTCGGGCATGGGGCAGCAACTGATCCAGTCGTTCGCCCTGCAACTGGACGCCGATCTTGAGATCCAGGAGACCGCCGACCGCTATGAAGTCCACCTGACCTTTGCCCCGGCTGATTTGTCGATGGACGACGAGGAGGACGAGGAAACCCTGATGCCAGCAGGAACCTGATCGCGCCCAAGGCGTTGATATGTCATGGCAATTGAAAGGAGTTTCCGATGACCAAGACAGGACTTCGCGCATTCGCGATCATCGCCGTGTTGGGCCTTGCGGCCTGTGAAACGGTCGAGGGCGCCGGTCAGGATATCCAGCAAGCGGGCTCGGCGATTTCGCAGGAAGCCCGCGAGATGCAGCAATAGACAAGATGGGGCCGGGGAACCGGCCCCATTCGCTTGTAACCGGCCCGCTCAGGCGTGATCGAACCCTGCCGCGGCCGCCTTGGCGGACAGCATGGCATCGGCCACGGTACGGCGGGCCGCCTTGCGGGCATCCCCGAGAATGATCGCCTGGGGCCGGTGAACGGAGCGGCCATGGGCATCGGTCGGGCACCAGTCGCTGGCATCGACCAGACCGGTGGCCCGTGCGATTTGCCCCGCCCCCTGACGCGTGACGAAATTCACGACATCCGCACGCAGGCGCCCGGCCGTCGTTTCCAGGCTGCCTTGTGCAGGATCGATGCTGAGCACCGTGCCGCCATCTTCGGCCATGCGCCATTCGGCATCGAGGCGCAGACCTTCGCGATCGCGCCCCTGATGAAAACGGTTGGCCAGATCGGTGTTCGACGCCCCGTCCAGAATGGTCAGCCGGCCGCCGGGCTTCGCGCGGTCCAGAAGGCGGGCAAGGTTCATCGCGCGGTCAAGGGCGGCGTCGGGATGGCTGAGCACCTCTGGCAGCCGCAGAACCACATGGCCGTTCTGTGGCAGGGCGGCCAGTTGGGCGGTCAGGCGGCGCGCCTCGCGCTCGCTGCCCCATGCCGCGGGCCAGAGATGACGGGCCCGTGCGTCGAGCCCGGCGATGGCTTCGTCGACGGGCGCCGTACCGGGGGCCAGCAGAAGCCTGTCGAAGGCGAGCGTGCGGCCGCTGAACAGGCTCATGCGGGCCGCCGTCCAGTCCAGATCGACAACGTCATCAAGGACCACGTCGACACCCGCCCGGCGCAAGGCATCGAGGTTCGGGCCCGCGGCCGGCTTGGCGAACGCGGCGGCCTGCGCCCGGCCCAGACGGCGCGGATCGCGTTCCACCAACAGGACGGAGGTATCGGGCTGCGCCTGTCGCAGGGCAAGCGCGGCGCTGGCCCCGGCGGGGCCGCCGCCCACGACAACAACCTGCGTCGCGGCGCGCACCTGCGAGACCGTCAGCCCGCAGGCGCCGGTCACGGCGGCACCGGCAACAAGATACTGGGCGAAGCGGCGGCGGTTGAGTGTCTGCATTATCGTGCCTCCATGGCATTGGCCCGGCATCCGCGCGGGCTCACTTCTTCTCAAGCAGTTCGGCGTCGGGATGGATCGGGCGATAGATTTCCACCCGGTCGCCTTCCTTCACGGGCTTGTCGAGCTTGGCGAGCGTGCCGAAGATGCCAACCTTGTTGGTTTCAAGATCGATTTCGGGAAACTGGTCCAACAGGCCGGACCGTTCGATCACGTCACGCACGGTGGCGCCTTCCGGCACGTCGAGGTTCTTCCAAACCTGTGTTGTCGCCTTGGCGAAGGTGGCGCTGACGATCATGGCTGCTCTCCGGTCTGGGCCTGTTGCCGGCTCAGCACGCCGGCGGCGGTGAACACCTTTTCGACATTCGGGTTCTGGACGCGTGCCTGACCGGTCGTGCTGCGGCTGTCGACCACGGATTTCAGCGCCAGGAGGAAGCCCAGAACGATGAAACCACCGGGGGGCAGGATCATCAGCAAGAAGCCCTGATAGTCGGGAATGACCGTGATTTCGAGAAACGCGAACTGGCTGCCCAGCAGGAGCGAGGCATTGGCAAAGAGCGTGCCGGAGCCCAGGATTTCGCGCACGGCCCCCAGCACGACCAGCGCGATGGTGAACCCGATCCCCATCATCAGCCCGTCGAAGGTTGCCGCCAGCGGGTTCTGGCGCGAGGCGAACGCCTCCGCCCGGCCAAGGATCGCGCAGTTGGTCACGATCAGCGGGATGAACAGGCCCAGCACCTTGTGCAGATCGTGCAGCCAGGCGTTCAGGGCCATATCAACGACGGTCACCAGACAGGCGATCAGCAGCACGAAGGCCGGGATGCGAATTTCGGGTGTAATCACCTTGCGCAGGACAGACACCGCAAACCCCGACCCGACCATGACCGCGGTCGAGGCCAGCCCCATGCCCAGCCCGTTGGTGGCCGTGCCGGTCACGGCCAGCAGGGGGCAAAGCGCCAGAAGCTGGCCGAAGACGACGTTGTTGTCCCAGATCCCGTTGCGGGCGATGGTGACATAGGTGTTGGACATCACTCGGCCTCCGTCTCAGTGGTGGCGGTCAGCAGGGCGCCGCGATGGCGTGCGAACAGCGACAGGCCACGGTGGACGGTGCCAACCACGGCGCGGGGGGTGATCGTCGCGCCCGAGAACTGATCGAAGATGCCGCCGTCTTTCTGGACCTTCCAGCCCTCGGGGCCGGGGTTGGTCAGCGACCGGCCGGTGAAATCCTCGACCCAGTCGTCCTTGGCGATTTCGATCTTGTCGCCCAGCCCGGGCGTTTCGGTATGCGACAGGACCCGCACGCCCAGCAAGCTGCCGTCGGGCGCGACGCCCATCAGCACCCGGATCGCGCCGGAATAGCCAAAACCCGTCAGGACGAAGGCCACGCCGGTCACCTGGCCGTCTTCCGTGGCGATGTAGACGGGCACCGACCCTTCAGCCTCGTCCGACAGCGTTCGCATGTCGGCCACAAGGTCGTTGTCGTGCAGATCCGCCGGAATGACCTGCGACAGCGAGGCCAGCAGATCCTCTGTCGCGCGGTCGGCGATCGGGCCGCTTGTCATCTCGTTCGAGGCGGAGAGGATCAGCGCCGTCGCCAGTGAGAAGAGGCCGAGGAGGAGCCCGTGCCAGACCGGTGACTGGCGCAGGCCGCCGTTGCGGGGCGCACCGTTTTCAGCCGCGGGGGACGTGTCGGTCATTTCTTGGCTCCCAGCGCAAGCGGCTTGCCGGAGCGGCCCCGGCCAAAGATCCGCGGGCGGACATATTCGTCGATCAGCGGCGTGCAGGCGTTCATCAGCAGCACGGCGAAGGCCACGCCCTCCGGGAAGGCCCCCCAGGTGCGAATGATGAAGATCAGCGCGCCGATGCCGATGCCGTAAATCAGCTTGCCCCAGCCGGTGACCGGAGAGGTCACATAGTCCGTGGCGATGAAGAACGCGCAGAACATCAGCGACCCGGACGCCAGATGCAGATAGGGCGGCGGGAACTGGTCGGGCGCGATCAGCCACGCGGTCCCGGCCAGAACATAGACCGTGCCAAGGATGCTGAGCGGGATGACGACGGTGATGATGCGCAGCATGATCAGGCAGACCCCGCCGGCCAGCAGGAGCACCGCGCTGGTCTCCCCAAGACTGCCGGAGACGAAGCCGAAGAACTGGTCATGGATGCTGCCGGCCTCGGCCAGGATGCGGTCCATGGGCAGCCCGGCGTCGAGCTGGCTTTTGACATGGCTCAGGATAGAGGCGCTGCTGACGAAGTCGAATTCGGGGCTGCCACCGAAGGTGATACCCAGCGATTGCATGAAGGTCGGGCCGGTATCGCCCCGAAGCGGCGGGACCCACATTGTCATTTGCACCGGCAATGCGACCAGAAGCATGGCGCGGGCCACCATGGCGGGGTTGAACAGGTTCTGCCCCAGCCCGCCGAAGACATGCTTGCCGATGACGATGGCGATGCCAGAGCCGATCACCCCGATCCACCAGGGCGCCAGCGGCGGCAGCGACATCGCCACGATCCAACCGGTCAGGATGGCCGACCCGTCCGTGGCAAAGCGCCAGATCGGTTTGCCCGCGATGGCAAGGCACAGGACCTCGAACACAAGGGCGGCCGCGACGGTCGTCAGGAACAGGAAGACCGAGGGCCAGCCGAAATGGTACATGCCGAAGGCCGTGGCTGGGCTCAGGCAGGCCATCACCGCGATCATGGTGCGCGAGACGTTGAACTTTGAATGGGTGTGCGGCCCGCTGGCCAGAAGGGGCGCCGTCATTTCACTGCCTCACCGGTCTGCGATGCCTCGGCGGCCTGCGCCGCTTCGGCCTCGCGTTTCTTCTTGGCTTCCATTTCGGCCTTGCGCTTGGCCATGGCCGCGCGCTTGGCCTCGGCGATGGCTTCCAGTCGGGCGGTGCGTGCCTCGGCCAGGCGTTTGGTCTGTTCCTGTTGGTGCTTCCGGCTGTCCTGTTCGGCCAGCTTGCCCTTGGCGAACTGGATGGTCTGTACCAGCGGCCGGTTCGACGGACAGGTGAACGAACAACAGCCGCAATTGATGCAGTCGAGCAATCCGACCTTCGCGGCGCCGTCCAGATCGCCCGCATCGATGCGGCCGTTCAACTCGAACGGGGTCAGCCCCATCGGGCAGACCTGCACGCACAGCCCGCAGCGGATGCAAGGCATGACGTCCCGGTCCCGGCTTTCGCCATGGGTCAGCGCGAGGATTCCGTTGGTGCCCTTCACGATGGGCACGCGCGGGTTCTGGATCGGCTGGCCCATCATCGGGCCGCCCAAGAGCAACCGCTCGGGTTCTTCCGTCAGCCCGCCGCAATGGGCGATCAGTTCGGTAACCGGCGTGCCGACCAGCGCGCGCACATTGGCGGGGCGTTTGATGCCGCGCCCCGAAACGGTGACGACGCGCGAAATCGACGGCTCGCCATAGCGCACGGCAAGGTGCACGGCATGGGCGGTGGCGGCGTTGTGCACCACAATGCCAAGTTCGGCGGTCAGCGCGCGTGCCGGGGTTTCCTTGCCGGTCAGCGACTTGACCAGGTGTTTTTCCGAGCCCATCGGGTACTGGGTGGGCACGGCCTTGACCTGGAACGTATAGCCAAGCGCGCGGTTGTGGCGCGACATCACCTCGATCGCTTGCGGCTTGTTCGCCTCGATCGCGATGATGACCTTTCCCACGCCAAGCGCCTTGGCCATGATCCCGATACCGTCGGCGATTTCCTCGGCGCGTTCGCGCATCAGGCGGTCGTCGCAGGTCAGGTAGGGTTCGCATTCCGCGCCGTTGATGACCAGGGTGTGCAGGTCGTATTTCGCGCGCAGGTTCAGCTTGACGGCGGAGGGGAAGGTCGCGCCGCCCATGCCGACGATCCCGGCCTCGGCCACCTTGGCGGCGATCTCTTCCGGTTCGGCATTTTCCGGGCGCAGGCGGGCCAGACGTGGGCCCCATGTGTCCTTGCCGTCGGGGCGGATGGTGATCGTGGGCACCGGCAGGCCGGATGGGTGCGGGGCCGTGAAATGTCCGACCGCGATCACCCGGCCAGAGGTCGGCGCATGGATGTTGGCCGATACCGGGCCGCGGGCCTTGCCGATCAGTTGGCCTTTCAGCACGTGATCGTCACGTTCGACGATGGCCTCGGCTTCGACCCCGATATGCTGTTGCAGCGGCACGCGGATCAGCGCGGGGATCGGCATGTCCTCGATTTCGCAGTCCGCGGTCAGGAACTTGCGCGTCTCGGGGTGAACCCCGCCCTTGAAGGAGAAAAGCTGTGCCGGATTAATCCGCCCGGCGAGGGATTGGATGCTCATGCTGACAGCCTCATGTCTTCGGCCCCCGGTTCGAGGTCGGGCTTGTCCCAGTACCAGTTGCGCAGGGTTCTGGGCTTGCTGCGCCGAATGATCGCCTCGGTCGGGCAGACCTCAATGCAGGCATCGCAACCGATGCAGGCGTCGACGATCACGGTATGGATCTGTTTGTTCGCGCCGACGATGGCGTCGGTCGGGCAGCGCTTCAGGCACTTGGTGCAGCCGGTGCAGTGATCTTCGAAGATGAAGGCGACCATCGGCTCGGCCTCTGCCAGTCCGCCCGCGTCGCCAGCGTTGGGATCGGCGCCGGTAATCTCGGCAAGTTGCAGCACAAGCTCTGCGCCACCCGGCGGGCACATCGTGATCGGCGCCTCGCCCCCGGCCACGGCCTCGGCCGCGCCACGGCAGCCGGGATAGCCGCAACTGCCGCAATTGGTGCCGGGCAGCAGGCTCTCGATCTCGTCCACGATGGGGGGCGTTTCGACGTGGAACTTGCGGGCGGCGAGCCCCAGCAAGAGCCCAAGCCCCACTCCAAGGACAGTCATCGACACGACGGCATAGAGCATTCTTGCGTTCTCCCTTGGGTCAGTTGGGCACGAGGCCGGCGAAGCCCATGAAGGCCATGGACAGAAGCCCGGCGGAGAGGAAGGCGATGGGCGGCCCGGCAAACGGCGCCGGAACGGAAAGCTGCGCGAGTTTCTCCCGCATGCCGGCGAACATCGCGAGCACGAGGGTAAAGCCAAGCGCGGAACCGAAGCCGTAAAGCAGGCTTTCCGCGAAATTGTGTTCTTCCTGGATGTTCAGCAGGGCCACGCCCAGAACGGCACAGTTGGTGGTGATCAGCGGCAGGTAGATGCCCAGCGCGCGGTAAAGGCCCGGCGACACCTTGCGCATCACGGTTTCGGTGAACTGCACGATGGCCGCGATCACCAAGATGAAGCTGAGGATGCGCAGGAAGCCCAGGTCGAGCGGAACGAGGATCAGCGTCTCGATCACCCAGCTTGCCGCGGCCGCAAGGGTCAGGACGAAGGTCGTGGCCAGCCCCATGCCGATGGCCGCGTCGATCTTGCGGGAGACGCCCATGAACGGGCAGAGGCCGAGAAACTTGACCAGAACCACGTTGTTCACCAGCGCCGTGCCAAGCAGGATCATGAAGAACTCTGACATGTGCGGGCTCCTTCGCCTTTGCGCGTCCGCCGGAACAGAACGGGGCGCGTTCAGCGCCGCCCGGCGGGAGGGAGAGATGTTTGCCATTGTCGAAGCAAGAACTGTGCCATGCTGCGGTGCAAGGCGGTCGGACAGCCGGCGCAGCCTTAGGGGCGCCTGTCTAGTCTGCTGCGCCTGCACGGTTTGTCTGCGTTGTGTCGTTCCCGTCATCGCGTGCCCTGTCGCCGCGGGTAACGCTCGGTTTGCTATGTTGGAAAACCGACATTTGTCAGACAGCCCCGTCGCAACGTCGCGTGGGCTGCGACATCGCCGCTTTCTTGATGGCGTGAAAACCGTTGCCCGACCTGCCGCCCCTTTGCTGCGGTGCGGCGGCGGCGGTTGGCATGGTGATTGCTTCGTGTAGCGTGTACGCGAAGTAAGAAGGAGCGCCGGAAGTGTCGTCAGAAGCCCCCGCCATGCCCCAGGCAGGACGTGCTCGCCCCGGGTCTCATGGACCCGAAGCGGTTGCGGACCGTGTCACATGGGTTGGTGCCCTCGATCCGGATTTGCGCACTTTCGACATCATTCTGAAAACGGCAAATGGCACGACCTACAACTCCTATGCCGTGCGCGGCAGCGAGGGCGTGGCGATCATCGACACCGTCAAGCAGGAATTCACCGTGGATTTCCTGGCGAAGGTTGAGGCTGTCGCCGGCTATGACGAGATTACCACGCTGGTTCTGAACCATCTGGAGCCTGACCACACCGGCGCGGTGCCGGAATTTCTGCGCCGTGCGCCGCATGTCGAAATCTGCGTCTCGCCCCGCGGGCTTCAGGTGCTCAAGGCGCTGTTGAAGGACAGGTTCGACGACTACAAGGTAACCGTCGTGCGCACCGGCGATACGGTGTCATTGGGTGACCGGACGCTGCGGTTCCTGACCACGCCCTATGTGCACTGGCCCGACACGCAATGCACCTATCTGGAAGAGCAGAACCTGCTGTTCACCTGCGATCTGCTGGGCTGTCACTATTGCGACGGGCGGCTCTTCAACGACAAGGTGGGTGATTTCCGGTTCTCGTTCGACTACTATTTCGACCACATCATGCGCCCCTTCAAACGCTATGTGGGGGAGGCGCTGGACCTGATCGAACCGCTGAATATCGACATGATCGCCCCGGGGCACGGCCCCGTTCTGCGCGCCCATCCCCGCGACTACATCACCCAGTATCGCCGGCTCATCACCAAGCGGTTGGCCAGCGAAACCGGCGATCTGAAGACGCTGCTGATCTTCTACGTCTCCGCCTATGGTGCGACGGCCCAGATGGCCGAGGCGATCACCGAGGGCGCGGCCGAAAGCGACGATGTGCGCGTTTCGCTGTTCGATATCCAGGGCGGCGATGTCACCCCCTTCATCGACCTGATCGAAGAGGCCGACGGGTTGGTCCTTGGAACGCCCACGATCAACGGCGACGCGGTGCGTGTCATTTGGGACATGTTGTCGAGCCTTGTCGACATCGAGACCAAGGGTAAGCTTGGCGCCGCGTTCGGGTCCTATGGCTGGACCGGTGAGGCGGTGAACATGGTCGAGGGACGGATGCAGGGGCTGAAGATGCGGGTGCCGGAAAAGGGCCTGCGCATCAAGATGCATCCCACGACGGACGAACTGGAAGAATGCCGCGACTTCGGCCGACGACTGGCCGCCCATCTGGCCGGCCGCCCGATGGAGCGGGAAATCGACATGAGCGCCCTGCTTGGGGGCTGAGCAGAAAGGAGACCCAATGGCCACGGCAAAACTGACCTTCGCCGATGTCGCATTGACGGTGAACGTGCCCTCTGGCACGCGGATCATCGAAATATCCGAAAAGATCGGCTCCGGCATCACCTATGGCTGCCGCGAAGGCGAATGCGGCACCTGCATCACACGGATCGTCGAGGGAATGGAAAACCTCTCGCAACCCTCTGCGTTGGAAGAGCGTGTGCTCAAGGACAACATGGCCGGCCATGACGACCGGCTGGCCTGCCAGTGTCAGGTGCTCGGCGGCACCGTGAAGGTCCGCCCGGGCTGAGACAGATGACCGGCGTGAACTGAATTCGAACACCAAATACCCGAAAGAAAGGACCAAGACCCATGGCCATGATGATCAATGCCGACATGTGCACCGCCTGCGGCGATTGCGAATCCGTTTGCCCCACCGGGGCGATCATTCCCAGCAAGGGCGTCTTCACGATCGTTGCGGACAAATGCACCGAATGCGAGCCGGACCACGACATGCCGCAATGCCTGAATTCCTGCATGGAAGACGGCTGCATCGTTCCGGCCGAGTGACCGGATAGCCGATGTCGGACGAACGCGATACCTGCCTGTCCCCGGCCGATCCTGGCGAGGGGCGCGCGCTTCGCCAGAAGCTGCGCGTGGCGGATGTCGACGAGGCGGTCGTTCGGCTGGAAGCGAACCGAATGGCGGGCTGCGCGCATTGCGCGGCCCGTGCCGGCTGTGGAACCGGGGCGCTGGCCGAGATGGCCGGAGGCGGCCTGCTTGAAATCGCGCTGCCGCGAACCGGTGCCGTCGCGCCCGGCGATGAGGTCATCGTATCGTTCTCGGGCAATGCCTTCCTCGGCGCGGCGGGGCTTGCCTATCTTTTGCCGCCTGCGGCGCTGGTTCTGGCGGCGGGACTGTTCTCGGCCCTCGGCCTGTCCGATCTGGTCGTCGCCCTGTCTTGTATCCCGGTTCTGGCGCTTTCCTTCCTTCCCCTTCGCCTTGCGGATCGCCGTGGGCGCATCGCGGCTGCCATGCGCATCGAAGAGGTGGTCCCGGCGCATCCCCGGGGCGGTGCATGACAGAACGACGGCCGAAGCTTGTTGCCCTCGGCCTTGTTCTGGTTTGCGTTCTGGCGGTGCTTTGGGCCGCGCGCGCATCCCGGCAGGACCGGGTTCATCGCGAAACGCTTTACGTGTTCGGAACCCTCGTCGAGGTCGAAATCCGCGGTGAGGACACCGACCGCGCACAGGCAGCAACCGCCGCAGTCGGTCGCCTGCTGCAATCCCTGCACGAAGACTGGCACGCGTGGCGGCCCGGGCTGCTTGGCGATCTCAACACCGCGATTGCCGAAGGCCGTGGGCTGACCGTCGACGACCGGTTGGCCGGGGTGCTGCGCGACGGGCGCCGGCTGTCCTGCGAAAGCGGGGGGCTTTTCGATCCGGCGATTGGCGGGCTGATCGGGCTATGGGGGTTCCATGCCGACACCCCGCCTACGGGCGCGCCGCCGTCCGCCGACCGGGTCGCCGCGCTGGTCGCCGCGCGGCCGCGGATGACCGATCTGCGCATCGATGGCGCCCGGATATCTTCCACCAACCCGGCGGTGCAACTTGACCTTGGCGGCTTTGCCAAGGGGGCGGCGCTGGACCTTGCGGCCGCCGAGTTGCAGGCCATGGGTATCGAAAACGCGGTTCTGAACGCCGGTGGCGATGTCAATGTGCTGGGTACCCATGGGGACCGCCCCTGGCGCGTTGCCATTCGCGACCCGTTTGTCTGGGGGGCCGTCGCCGCGATAGCGCTGCGGCCGGGCGAGGTTCTGTATACCTCGGGCAATTATGAGCGCTATTTCGAGCATGAGGGCGAGCGCTTTGCCCATATCATCGACCCGCGAACAGGCTATCCCGTTCGCGAAATCGTGTCGGTCTCGGTGCTCGATACGAACGGGGCCCGGGCGGATGCCGCGGCTACGGCGCTCAGCGTGGCGGGCACGCAAGGCTGGGCCGAGGTCGCGGTGGCAATGGGGGTGCAGGGGGTTCTGATGATCACCGACTCCGGTGCCCTTCTGGCGACGCCCCAGATGATGCAGCGGCTGGAACCCGTTGGCGATGCGTTTCCAGCCCCCGTCGAGGTCGTGCCCTTGCCGGCCGGGGTGCCGGCGCCGTCCTGCGGGGAGTAGCACCCGCATGTCCGGCCCCGGCGCGCCCTGGGGTCAGGTGTCAGACGGGCAGGATCGTGGTTGACTTGATCGCTTCCATCGACAGCAGGGCGCTGACATTGAAGATGCGAACATCCCCGATCAGCGATTGATAGAAGCTGTCATAGGCTTCGGCATCCGGCACGCAGATCTTCAGGATATAGTCGATCTCTCCGGCCAGTCGGTGCGCTTCCATCACCTCTGGCCGTTCGCGCACCGCGTGCAGGAAACGTTCCTGCCATTCCGTGTCATGTTCGGAGGTGCGGATCAGGACAAAGAAACAGGTGGACCGGTTCAGAGCCTTGGGGTCGACGATGACCGTCTGCCGCCGGATCACGCCGGCCTCGCGCATCTTTCGGATACGGTTCCAGACCGGGGTCTTGGACGAGCCCACCTTCTTTGCGATCTCGTCCAGAGACTGGCTCGCATCCGCCTGAAGCTCGGCCAAGATACGCCGGTCCAGCGCATCAAGGCGCGGTCCGGCATCGTTGCGGGGCATAAGCATGTCCTTTGCTCTCGTCTTTGAAATGCCTTTCTGCTTATATTCCAGATCGGGTGGGGGCAGCGCAAGCGAAAAAATGTCTCGCTCAAGTCAGTTTTGCCGCAGCCCATTTTTAAAACAAGATCGAGCTCAGGAAATCCTTCAAATGGGCGTCGCGCCGCCTATGGCGGTGGTCACGCGGTCGGCGGCATGTCGCACCTTTGCGCCGATGCCGTCGGCTTGCTGCAACGAGACGCGGAAGGCCGGGCCGGAAACTGACAGACCGGCAATCGGTTCCCCATGGGCGTTGAAGATCGGCGCAGCAATGCAGCGCATGCCGTCGGCGCGTTCCTGATCGTCGATGGCAAAGCCGCGGTCCCGGGTGCGGGCCAGGTCCTCCCTCAGATCGCCCTCGCTTGTGATCGAGCAGTCGGTGAAGCCGGGCAAGCCCTTGTCCGCCACGATGGCGGAAATCCGCGGCTCCGGGTAATGGGCCAGAAGTGCCTTGCCGATGCCGGAGACATGCATCGGGCTGCGCGTACCAGGGGGAAAGAAGGCGCGGATCGCCTCATGCGTTTCGACCTGCGTCAGGAACAGAACCTCGTCACGGTTCTCGATCCCCAGATTGGCGGTCTCTCCGGTGGCGCGCATCAAGTCCTGCATCGCTTCGCGCGAACGTTCGGTCACATTCGTGCGGCGCAGGAAGCCGGAGCCGATCCGGAACGCGCCGGGCCCGACCTGCCAGCGCTGCGTGCCGTCCTCGAACTCGACAATCCCGTGGCCCTGCAGCGTCACCAGAACCCGGTAGACCGTCGCCGTGCTTTGGTCGGTCCGCTCTGCCAGTTCGGTCAGGGTCAGGCCGGTGGTTTCGCTCAGCGCCGCCAGAAGGCCCATCGCCCGGTCGAGTGAGCGGACGGTGTTCTGGTCGGTCTTGTCGTGGAAGGCGCGCGGGCGTCCGCGGGGTCGGGCTGGGGGCATCCGGGGGCCTCTTTTCCTGTCATCGGCAATCCGTGAAAGCCAATTTCACCATATGAAATAATCTTTCCCTTTGAAAAACAAGCTCCTGCACCGATTTTTCGCTGGACGGAAGTATTTTTCAAAAAAATTGCGTGGCGGCGGCCTCTCGCGATAGAGGTGTCGGCCAACGGAGGAGGAGCAAGCCCATGTCCGACCAGAATCCCGTGTTCATCCCGGGCCCGACCAACATTCCCGAGGCGATCCGAAAAGCCTGCGACATCCCCACGATGGACCACCGGTCCGCGGCCTTCCCGCCGATTTTCGAGGCCGCCAAGTCGGGCGTGAAACAGGTGATCGGCATGACCGAGGGGGAGGTGGTGATCTTTCCGGCCTCCGGAACCGGCGGTTGGGAAGCCTCTGTCACCAACACGCTCAGCCCCGGCGACAAGGTGCTTGCGGCGCGTCATGGCATGTTTTCGCAGAAATGGATCGACCTGTGCCAGCGCCATGGACTGGACGTGCAGGTGATAGAAGCCCCTTGGGGATCAGGTGTGCCGGTGGAGGTGTTCGCGCAGACGCTGGCCGCGGATACGGGCCACGCGATCAAGGCGGTTCTGGTCACCCATAACGAAACCGCCACGGGTGTGACCTCGGATGTGGGGGCAGTTCGCGCCGCGATGAACGCGGCGAAGCACCCGGCGCTTCTGATGGTGGACGGGGTCAGTTCCATCGGCTCGCTCGATTTCCGGATGGACGAGTGGGGCGTCGACCTGGCCGTTGCAGGCTCGCAGAAGGGGTTCATGCTGCCGGCCGGCTTGGCGATCGTCGGGATCAGCCCCAAGGCGCTGGCGGCGATGGAGACCGGGGGCCTGCCGCGCTGCTTCTTCGATTTCCGCGACATGCTGACGGGCATCTATCCCTATACGCCCGCGGTCGGTCTGTTGAACGGATTGGCGAAATCGGTCGACATGCTGCTGGACGAGGGCATGGACAACGTGCGCGCACGCCATCACCGCATCGCCGAGGGCGTGCGCCAGGCGGTGGCCGCATGGGGGCTCTCCCCTTGCGCGGTCTCGCCCGCGCTCTACTCTGATACGGTGACGGCGATCATGTTGCCCGAGGGCATCGACGGAAACGCCCTTTGCCAGCATGCCGCCGATGCCTATGGCGTCGCCTACGGCGCGGGGCTTGGCGCGGTTGCGGGCAAGGTGTTCCGCATCGGCCATCTGGGAATGATGACCGACGTAATGGCGCTTGCCGGGATCGCCACGGCGGAAATGGCGATGGCCGATATGGGCGTCGATGTGACGCTCGGCAGCGGGGTTGCCGCGGCGCAGGATTATTATCGCAAGAACAAGCCCGCCCATGTCCGGGCGGCGGCCTGAAGGGAGGACGGCCATGAGAGACGAAGTGGCAATGTTTATTCCGACCTATGACGATGTCGTGGCAGCGCACCAGCGGGCGGCACCTTATATTCACCGCACGCCGGTCCTGACCTCGACCTTCCTGAACGACCTGACCGGGGCAGAGTTGTTCTTCAAATGCGAGAACTTCCAGAAGGCCGGGGCATTCAAGGTACGTGGCGCGTGCAACGCGGTCTTCGGTCTGGATGACGAGACCGCGAAGAAGGGCGTGGCGACCCATTCGTCCGGCAACCATGCGCTGTCGTTGTCCTACGCGGCGGGACGCCGGGGCATTCCCTGTCATGTGGTGATGCCGCGCACCGCGCCACAGGCCAAGAAGGATGCCGTGCGCGGCTATGGCGGGATCATCACGGAATGTGAGCCCTCGACCAGTTCGCGAGAGTCGGTGTTCGCCGAGGTGCAGGCCGAAACCGGCGCAGAGTTCGTCCATCCCTATAACGACCCGCGGGTGATCGCGGGGCAGGGAACCTGTTCGCGTGAGTTGAACGAGCAGGTGCCGGGGTTGGACGCGGTGATCGCGCCCATCGGCGGCGGCGGCATGGTCTCTGGAACCTGTCTGACCCTCTCCAACATCGCGCCGGAGACGAAGATCTATGCCGCCGAACCCGAACAGGCGGACGATGCCTATCGCAGTTTCAAGGCGGGGCACATCATCGCCGATGATGCGCCCGAAACGGTGGCCGACGGCCTGAAGGTGCCGCTGAAGGACCTGACCTGGCATTTCGTGTCCAACCACGTGACCGACATCCTGACGGCGAGCGAGGACGAAATCGTCGACGCGATGAAGCTGATCTGGAAGCGGATGAAGATCGTGATGGAACCGAGCAGCGCGGTGCCGCTGGCCACCATCCTGAAAAACAAGGAGATCTTTGCGGGCAAGCGGGTCGGTGTCGTGATCACCGGCGGCAATGTCGATCTCGACAACCTGCCATGGATCAAGGGGTAAGGGCCGCCACGCCCGAACCGCACAAGACCTGAAAGCGACGGCAGCGCGCCACGGCGCGCGCCATTGGGACAAGAGATCAAGGGAGAGTTCCTATGAAGGACGTGACCGATTTCGACGGGTTCGAGGTGGGCTATGACATCCCCGCCGTGCCCGGCATGGACGAGGCCGACATTCAGACCCCGTGCCTTGTGCTGGACCTCGACGCGCTGGAGCGCAACATCAAGAAGATGGGCGACTGGTGCAAGGAACACGGCATGCGCCACCGGGTGCATGGCAAGATGCACAAGTCGGTGGACGTGGCGAAACTGCAGGAAAGCCTTGGCGGGGCCTGCGGTGTCTGCTGCCAGAAGGTCAGCGAGGCCGAGGTGTTCGCTCGCGGCGGCATCAAGGACGTGCTGGTCTCCAACCAGGTGCGCGACCCGGCCAAGATCGACCGGCTGGCCCGCCTGCCGAAGCTGGGGGCACGCGCGCTGTGTTGTGTCGATGACATCGCCAATGTGTCGGACCTTTCGGCGGCGGCTGAGAAACACGGGACCGAGATCGAATGCCTGGTCGAGATCGACTGCGGCGCGGGACGCTGCGGCGTGACCACGACCGAGGACGTGGTGAAGATCGCCAAGGCCATCGACGCCGCGCCGGGGCTGAAATTCGCCGGCATCCAGGCCTATCAGGGCGCGATGCAGCACATGGACAAGTACGAGGACCGCAAGGCCAAGATCGACATCGCGGTCGCGATGGTGAAAGACGCGGTCGAGGGGCTGAAGGCCGAGGGTCTGGAATGCGACATCGTCGGTGGTGGCGGCACGGGCAGCTATTACTTCGAGGGTACCTCGGGCGTTTATAACGAGCTTCAGTGTGGCTCCTACGCGTTCATGGATGCCGATTACGGCCGTATCCTCGACAAGGACGGCAACCGGATCGACCATGGCGAGTGGGAAAACGCGCTGTTCCTGCTGACCAGCGTGATGAGCCACGCCAAGGCCGACAAGGCGATCTGCGATGCCGGGCTGAAGGCGCAGTCGGTCGATAGCGGTCTGCCCTTCATCTTTGGCCGCGATGACGTGAAATACATCAAATGCTCGGACGAGCACGGGGTGATCGAAGACCCCGACGGTCATCTGAAGGTTGGCGAAAAGCTGAAACTGGTGCCCGGCCATTGCGACCCGACCTGCAACGTGCACGACTGGTATGTCGGTGTGCGGAACGGCAAGGTCGAATCCGTCTGGCCCGTTTCGGCCCGCGGCAAGGCGTATTGAGCGGGGCCGCCCAATGGGCGGCGGCCTTCTGCGTGACATGACGCCAACAAGAACACAGGGCGCGCGGGCGCGATCCCGGCGCCCTTTTCCATGAACTGTGAGGAGGGGCAGGGATGTTCATCGTTCCCGAGAAGGAGATTGCCGGGCTGATCTCGGCAGAAGAAAGTTTCGACGCGGTCGAGGCGGTGTTCGCAGCGATGGCGGCGGGTGATGCCTACAACTTCCCCGTTGTGCGCGAGGCGATCGGGCACGAAGACGCGCTTTACGGCTTCAAGGGCGGGTTCGACCGGTCGGGGCTGGTCTTGGGCGTCAAGGCCGGGGGTTACTGGCCGAACAACCTTGAACGCCGGGGCATCATCAACCACCAGTCGACGGTGTTCCTGTTCGACCCCGATACCGGCCGGGTGGAGGCCATGGTGGGCGGCAACCTTCTGACCGCGCTGCGGACGGCGGCGGCCTCGTCCGTGTCGATCAAGCATCTGGCGCGCCCCGATGCCAAGGTGCTGGGCATGGTGGGTGCCGGGCACCAGTCGCATTTCCAGTTGCGCGCGGCCGTGCGCCAACGCGATTTCGAAAAGGTCGTGGCCTGGAACTATCACCCAGAGATGCTGCCAAAGCTGGGGGAAACGGCGGCAGAACTTGGTTTGCCGTTCGAGACCGTCTCGCTGGAACAGTTGGGCGCGCAGGCGGATGTGATCATCACCATCACCTCGGCCTTCTCGCCCTCGTTGATGGACGCGCATGTGAAACCCGGCACCCATATCGCCTGCATGGGCACCGACACCAAAGGCAAGCAGGAGGTCGAGGCCGCACTGGTGGCCCGCGCGACCGTTTTCACCGACGAGATCGCGCAGTCGATCAGCATCGGTGAGGCGCAGCACGCGGTTGGCGCGGGGCTGAAAGCCGAAGGCGACATCACCCAGATCGGGGAGGTCATCAACGGAACCCATCCGGGGCGGTCGTCGGACGAGGACGTGACCCTGTTCGACGGGACCGGCGTCGGCCTTCAGGATCTTGCCGTTGCGGCCAGGGCCGTCGATCTGGCGCGCGAAAAGGGCATTGCCGTCGAGGTCGAGGTATAACGCTCAGGCCGGGGCGGGTGTCGCCCCGGCTTCTCCGCTACCGCGTCAGGCCCGCGTAAAGCTGCGGCAGGCGTTCTGGCAGACGTTCCACATGGTCGAGGATCAGGTAGTTCCGCTGCCCGAAGATCTGCGCCACATACTGGTCGGCCCGCGGGTCGAGCGTCAGGCAGAACGGGATCACGCCCTGTTTCTGAACCTCCACCACGGCCGCGCGGGCGTCCTGGCGCAGGTATTGCGGGTCGCGCTCGTCAATATCGGATGGTGCCCCGTCGGTCAGGACCAGCATCAGCTTCTTGTTGGCGGTCACCTTGGCCAGATGCGCGCCCGCATGACGGATCGCCGCGCCCATCCGGGTGGACAACTGCCCCTGCATGGCCGCAAGGCGCGCTTTCGGCATTTCGTCCCAGCGCTGGTCGAAATCCTTGTAGCGCTGATAGAACACGTTGTGCCGCCCGTCGGAACAGAAGCCGTGCAGCGCAAAGCTGTCGCCGACCTTGTGGATCGCCTCGGCCAGCAGAACCGTGGCGGCCTTGGTCAGGTCCAGCACGGTTTCATCGCGCCCCGCGACCTGATCATTGGTCGACTCCGACAGGTCGAGAAGGGTCATCACCGCGATATCGCGCACCTTGCGCACGGATCGCATCATGATCCGCGGGTCGGGCTGATAGCCCATGCGGATATCCACCATCGCCTGTAGCGCGGCGTTGATGTCGATCTCGTCGCCATCTTCCAGCTTTCGGATGCGCTGGACGCCCTGCGGCTGCATCGCGTCCAGCAGGTGGCGCATCCGCTGGGTCAGTTTGCGGTTCTCGGTCAGGATCGCGTCGATCTCGGTCGGGTCGCCCAGCTTCGGGCGCTTTTCCATCACCGTGGCCCAGGCCGGGCGGTGCATCTGGATCTTGTAGTCGAACTCGTCATAGGGAACAGGGGGCGAGGTCGGTTCCTTGCCCTCTTTCTCGTTGAAGGACAGGCCGTCATCGTCGAACAACTCGTGCTCTGACACCCAGATTTCCTGCGCGTCGTCCCCGGCCGTCTCGACCTCGACCTCGTTCACCATTTCCGAGACGGAGACGTATTTGCGGACCTGCGGTTCGGGGGCGAAGCCCTTCTCCCAGTCGATCTCCTCGAACTCCCAGATATAGCGGTTGTCGTCGCGATAGGGCGCGCCTTGCCCGTCGCGATAGGCCGAGAATGGCTTGGCCCGTAACTGATGGGCCAGTTGCAGACCTAGGTCGCGCGACATGGCGGCATCAGACAGATCGGCCTTGGCGAATTCGGTGCGTGCCCAATCGACGATGGGGTCGTCGATCTCGGCCTCCGGGTCCAGCAACCCAAGGGCGATGCGGTCGAATTGCGCGCCCATGCCGCCATCGCTGGCGGGGGCGTGGAACTTCCGCCACAGATCGCGCAGGCGGGGGAACTGGGCAATAGCCAGCGCCTCGACCCGCGCATCCTCGATCAGGCCGACGCAGGACTGTTGCAGGGCGTTCAACTCGTCACCCGGAATGGCCGCGGTGGTTTCGGCCACATGGGCCGCGGCATGGGCGGCGGCGGCGCGGTAGAGATCGAGCCCCGGCAGGCCGTTCCAGTCGTCATAGGCATCGGGCAGGTGCAGGAAGAATTCGGCGATGAAGGGGCGGGCGCCCTCCCGACTTTCGAAATCGCCCGCCGTGGGGCGCATCAGGAAATCCCGGCCCCAGAGCGCGCGCAGATACATACCGATCCGCCGGTGGATATCGACGAACAGCGTGCCCTTGCGCTCATTCTGCAGGATTGCCTTCGACTCCGCGCTCTCAAGACTGAAATAGCGGGTCAGTTCCTCGTAATTCGTGCGATGGGCCTGCGCGCCCCAGTTGGCCCAGCGGCGCAGCCCGCCAAGCGTCAGAACGTCCAGCAACTCTTCCAGATGTTCCAGCATGGGGCGCAGGCCCCGCGGCGCTTGGGCCAGCATCTGGTTCAAAAGCTGGATATAGGCGCGGAAAAGGTCGGGGTCGGACAGGCGGCGCGAGGCGACCGGCGCGGTCGCGATCACGCGTTCGATAACGGCGCCCGAGGTGCGGGAGGCAAAGCCAAGACAGGCCTGCGCCAGATCGGGAATGATGTCTTCGCCCAGATCGCGGGCAAGTGTCGGCACCACCTCGATCCATGTCCGCACGATGTGGTCGCCCCGGCCCATATGCGCCAGCGCGACGGCGCCCTTCAGCCAGTTGTCGATGCCGCGGGGGCTGAGCACCCGGATCGCATCGGGCCAGCATTGTTCCAGAATGGCACGCTGCGCCTCGTCCAACTCGTCGGTCAACTCGGCGTGGTCTTCAAGGGCGAGGGCCATGCGACCCCCCTCAGAAATAGGTGGCGACGGCAGCGTCAAGCGCGTCGCGCATATCCGGGTCGTCGGTGATCGGGCGGACAAGGGCCATGTGGCAGGCAGCGACGGGTTCGATCCCGCCCGCCATCAGTGATCCTGCATGGATCAGCATCCGCGTGGAAATCCCTTCGTCCAGCCCGTGGCCCTTCAGGTTCCGGGCGCGTTCGGCGATCGAGACCAGCTTGTCGGCATCCTTCGCATCGATACCGGATTCGTGCGATACGATTTCGACCTCGACCCCATGTTCGGGATAGTTGAAATCCAGTGCGCCAAAGCGTTGCTTGGTGGACTGTTTCAGGTCCTTCATCAGGCTCTGGTAGCCGGGGTTGTACGAGATCACGAGGTGAAAATCCTCGTGCGCGCGGAGCAATTCGCCCTTCTTCTCAAGGGGCAGAACGCGGCGATTGTCGGTCAGCGGGTGGATCACGACGGTCGTGTCCTGCCGGGCCTCGACAATTTCATCCAGGTAACAGATCGCGCCATTGCGCGCGGCAAAGGTCAGCGGCCCGTCCTGCCAGCGCGTGCCGTCCGCATCCAGAAGGAACCGGCCCACGATATCGCTGGCGGTCATGTCCTCGTTACAGGCCACGGTGACCAGCGGCTTGCCCAGCTTCCACGCCATGTGTTCGACGAAACGGGTCTTGCCGCATCCGGTGGGGCCCTTCAGCATCACCGGCATCTTCGCGGCATAGGCGGCTTCGAACAGGTCAACCTCGTCGGACACCGACCGGTAATAGGGTTCGTCCGTCACACGGTATTGCTCGATCATGTCTTTCATCGGTTCCCTCCCTGAACGATGGTGCCCGCCGGCCCAACGCGAGGCCGGCGGGAAAGGTTCATCACACGGGCGTGCCGCGATAGACGACCATGTTGGCGCCCTGGCTCTGGGTGTAGTTGTTGTACCCGATCAGGCGGACATGGTTGTCGGGGTTCGCCTCGTGGCAGGCCTTCAGCTCGGCCAGGATCGCGTCGACATCGGTTTCCCCGAACATCGGCAGCTTCCACATGTACCAGTAGTTGGACCGGGCGAATTGCGGTTCGGTGTGTTCGATGGCCGGGTTCCAGCCATGCTTGACGATCCACTCCACCTGCTTGCGGATCTGCTCGTCCGTCATTTCGGGCAGGTAGGAGAAGGTCTCCATCTTGCGGCTGGCCGGATCCGAAAGCCGCGACTTGTAGTCCTGAACGCTCATCGTGTTCTTCCTTTCCTTTGATCGTGGCGCGGCTTAGCGGTGCTGGGTGTCCAGCTTGTCCACGGTGTCGAACTCGAACTTGATCTCTTTCCAGGTCTCCATGGCGATCTTGAGTTCGGGGGAGTGCTGGGCGGCAGCGGTGAGGATTTCCTTGCCTTCCTTTTCCAGTTCGCGGCCCTCGTTGCGGGCCTGCACGCAGGCCTCCAGCGCCACACGGTTGGCAGCGGCGCCCGCCGCGTTGCCCCACGGGTGGCCCAGCGTACCGCCGCCGAATTGCAGCACCGAGTCGTTGCCGAAGATCGAGACCAGCGCCGGCATGTGCCAGACATGGATGCCGCCCGAGGCCACCGGGAAGACGCCCGGCATCGCGCCCCAGTCCTGGTCGAAGAAGATCCCGCGGTCGCGGTCTTCCTTGACATAGCGGTCGCGCAGCAGGTCGATCCAGCCCAGCGTCGCGGCGCGGTCGCCTTCCAGCTTGCCGACAACCGTGCCCGAATGCAGGTGGTCGCCGCCCAGCAGGCGCAGCAGTTTCGCCAGAACGCGGAAGTTGATGCCGTGGTTGGGGTTGCGGTCCATCACGGCGTGCATGGCGCGGTGAACGTGCAGCAGCAGGCCATTGTCGCGGCACCATTTCGACAGCGAGTTATGCGCCGCCCAGCCCAGCGTCAGGTAGTCCGACATGATGATCGGGGTGCCGATCTCTTTCGCGAATTCGGCGCGCTTGTAGACCTCTTCCATGGTGGGCGCGGTCACGTTCATGTAGTGACCCTTGCGCTCGCCAGTTTCGGCCTCGGATTTCTCGATGGCCTCCTGGCAGAACAGGAAGCGGTCGCGCCAGCGCATGAAGGGCTGCGAGTTGACGTTCTCGTCGTCTTTCGAGAAGTCGAGACCGCCGCGCAGCACCTCGTACACTGCCCGGCCGTAGTTCTTTGCCGACAGGCCCAGCTTCGGCTTGATGGTGCAGCCCAAAAGCGGACGGCCGTACTTGTCCATCTTGTCGCGTTCGACATTGATGCCGTGCGGCGGGCCAAAGCACGAGGTCACGAACCACAGCGGGAAGCGGACATCTTCCAGACGCAGCGAGCGGACGGCCTTGAAGCCGAACACGTTGCCAACGATCGAGGTGAAGACGTTGACGACCGAGCCTTCCTCGAACAGGTCCATCGGGTAGGCGATGAAGGCGTAGAAGGCATCGTCAGACCCCGGCACGTCCTCGATCGCGTAGGCCCGGCCCTTGTAGTAGTCCAGATCGGTCAGAAGGTCGGTCCACACCGTCGTCCACGTCCCGGTGGAGCTTTCGGCGGCCACGGCGGCAGCGGCTTCTTCGCGCGACACGCCCGGCTGCGGGATCACCTTGAACACGGCTAGAACGTCGCTCTCCTTGATGGAGTATTCGGGTTCCCAGTAGGTGGACCGGTATTCCTTCACACCGGCATCATATTTCTTGGCAGACATCTGTCCTCCTCCGCGGTTGATGCTGTCGTTGCCTCGATCACTCGAGTCGGGAGGACTATGGCCGCTTGATGTCATATACAAAACTGAATAGTTTTTATCGGAAGAATAGGTAATAGGTTATTCATGCCGGCCAGTCTCCGCCAGCTTCGCGTCTTCCTTTCCGTGGCGCGCCACGAAAGCTACACCCGTGCGGCCGAGGAATTGCACCTGACGCAACCCGCGGTGTTTTCGCAGGTCAAGCAGCTGGAGGAACGGCTGGGTCATCCCCTGTTCGAACGGATCGGCAAGCGGATGTTCCTGACCGAGGCGGGCAAGGTCACGGTGGACGGCGCGCGAGAGGCGCTGGACGCGGTGGAGCGGATGCATATGCGCCTGGCCGACATGAAGGGGCTGAGGCAGGGCAAGCTGCGAATCGCCATCGTGTCGACCGCGCAGTATTTCCTGCCCCGGCTGCTGGGAAGCTTCTGCGACGCCAATCCGGGGATCGAGGTGGCGCTGATGGTCACCAACCGCCAGACCGTTCTGGAACGGCTTTCACAGAACGAGGATGACCTTTGTATCCTGGGCACCGTGCCCGGTGGGCTGGATGTCGTGGCGACGGTCATTGCCGACAATCCGCTGGTGATCCTGGCCCGCCATGACCATCCGCTGGTGGGCGAGCGCAACATTCCCCCCGAACGCGTCGCCCGCGAACCCTTCATCCTGCGAGAGCCGGGGTCGGGCACGCGGCTGGCGGCGGAACGCTTTTTCAAGGCGCGCGGGCTGTCCCTTCCGATGCGGATGGAACTGGGGTCGAACGAGGCGATCAAACAGGCGGTGATCGGCGGGTTGGGGCTTGCGGCGCTGTCCCGCGATACGCTTGCACTGGAGGGGCAGTTGGGCGTGCTGAAGACGCTGGATGTTGCGGGCTTCCCGCTTCTGCGCCAGTGGCAGGTGGCCTATCCCCGCGGCAAGCACCTGTCCGTGGTGGCAGAGGCGTTCATGGATCACCTCGTCGCCAATGGGCAGGCCGCGGTCGAGGCCGGGTCGGGGCCCTTGCCCGGCCCGGCCGTTGGTGAGTGAGGCCCTAGCTGCGGGCGGCGCTGACGCAGTCGGCAATCGTTTGCGCAAGGCCGGTCAGCAGGGCGTCATAAAGATCGGGCCCGTAGGTCAGCGTTGACCCAGACGGGTCGAGTTCCCGCCCGACGCGCACGCCCGTGCCCTCGACGATGGAGGCGACAAGCGCGGGGTCGTGCTGAGCCTCGGGAAACAGGCAGACCGCGTGGTCGTGCTTCAACTCGGCGCGCAACGCTTTCATCCGCGCGGCCCCCGGATCCGCAGCATCGCCCAGCGCGATGGCCCCCGCGACGTTCAGGCCGAAATGATCGGCGAAATAGGCATAGGCGTTATGGAACACGACAATAGGCGCATCGCCGACGCCGTCGAGGATATGCCGAACCTCGGTTTCCGTCGCGGCGATGCTTTCGGCGGCGGCGGCGGCGTTGGCGCGATAGGTTTCGGCGTTTTCCGGGTCGGCAACCTCCAGCGCCCCGGCGATCCGGTCGACCCAGTGCCGCGCGTTTGCGGGATCGAGCCAGGCATGGGGATCGATCCCTTCATGCATGTGGTCGTGATCGTCGCCGTCTTTGGCCATGTCGGCAGGGGCATCGTCGTGGGTTTCGTGGGTGTGGGCATCCTCTTCGTCGAACATGCGCCGATGGGTGCCCGCCGTCTCGATCAGTTCGACGCTTTCGCCGGACAGACCGACGCCCTGGATCGCGCGTTCCAGCCACGGCGTCAGTTCCGGGCCGATCCAGAACACCAGATCGGCCTCCGACAGGGCGCGGGCTTGCGAGGGTTTCAACTGGAAATGATGCGGGTCGGCGCCCTGGTCCAGAAGAATGCCCGGCGTGGCCAGATCGCCCATGACCGCCGCGGCCAGCGCATGCACCGGCGGAATGTCGGTCATCACGGCGGGCGGGGCGGCTAGGGCAGGCGAGGCCAGCAGGGAGAGGGCGAAGGCGCGCAGGATTGTCATGGGGTTCTCCGTCAAAAGGCGGTTGCATCGGGATGCCGGGAATGAATATGTTATAAGATAACAAGTCAAGGGGAAGACGATGACTTCCGAACCCGCCCCCGCCTTTTCGGCCCATGACCACGCCCGCTGCCGCGCGGCATCGCTTGCCCGGGCCGAGGAACTGGCCCGCGAACGCGGCCTGCGGCTGACGCCGGTTCGCCGCCGCACGCTTGAGATCTTGCTGGAGGCGCATCGGGCGCTTGGCGCCTATGACGTGCTGGACCGTCTGGCCGAGGACGGGTTCGCGCGGCAGCCACCCGTGGCCTATCGCGCGCTCGATTTCCTGGTCGACCACGGGTTGGCCCATCGGGTACGGCGCCTGAACGCTTTTACTGCCTGCATGTATCCGGGCAAGGCGCATGTGCCGATCTTCCTGATCTGCGATAGCTGCGGGGCCGTGGCCGAAGCCCCCGGGGCCGACGTGGCAAGCGCGCTGGAGCAGGCCGCAGCGGGCATGGATTTCCGGGTAGACCGCATGAATGTGGAGGCCGTCGGCCTTTGCCCGATCTGCCGCGAGGCCGGGCTATGACGCTGGTCGCGGCGCGCGGGCTGGAGATCCGCTATGGCGGTGTGGTGGCCCTGCGCAAACTGGATTTCACCATCGACAGCGGGGAAATCGTGACGGTGATCGGGCCGAACGGGTCGGGGAAATCCTCGCTCGTCCGGGCGCTTTTGGGGGTTGTTCGGCCCGCGGCGGGGCAGATCACGCGCCGCGCCGGGCTGCGCATCGGCTATGTCCCGCAGAAACTGGCCGTGGATGACCGCATGCCGCTGACGGTGCGGCGGTTCCTGTCTTTGCCCGACCGGCGGTCATTCGCGGATGTCAGGGCGATGCTGGCCCATGTCGGTGCAGATGGGCTGGAAGACCGGCAGATGACGGCGCTGTCCGGCGGGCAGTTCCAGCGTGTGCTTCTGGCCCGCGCGCTGCTGTCGGACCCGGATCTTCTGATCCTTGACGAGGCGACACAAGGGCTGGACCAGCCCGGCACCGCTGCGTTTTACCAGTTGATCGCGGATGTGCGGCAGGAAACCGGGGCCGCCATCCTGATGGTCAGCCACGACCTGCATGTGGTGATGAGCGCGTCGGACCGCGTGGTCTGCCTCAACGGGCATGTCTGCTGCGAAGGCCAGCCCCATGTGGTGACCGCGGCGCCCGAATACCGGGCGCTGTTCGGCCATGGCACCCACGGGACCATGGCGCTGTACCGGCATGAACACGACCATGGGCATGACGGATGCGACCACGATCACGGCGAAGCGGAGGTGGCCGATGCTGGATGATTTCCTTGTCCGCGCCGCGCTGGCGGGGCTGGCCGTGGCACTTGCCGCCGGGCCCCTTGGCGCCTTTGTCGTCTGGCGGCGCATGGCCTATTTCGGAGAGGCGACCTCGCACGCGGCGATCCTTGGCGTGGCGCTGGCGCTGGGGTTTTCGCTGTCGATCTTCGCTGGGACGCTGGTGGCGGCCTTGGCGATGGCGCTGCTGGTCACGCAACTGTCGGGCCGGGGCATGGCGATGGACACCGCGCTGGGCGTTCTGGCCCATGGGGCGCTGGCCTTCGGTCTTGTCGCGGTGTCCTTCCTGCACGGGGTCCGGGTGGACCTGTCGGCCTATCTGTTCGGCGACATCCTTGCGGTCAGTCGCGCTGACCTTGCCGCCATCGCCTTGGGCGCGCTGGGTGTCGTTGGGCTTTTGCTTTGGCGTTGGAACGCGCTGGTGACGGTCACGGTCAGCGAGGAACTGGCGACGGCCTCGGGGCTTGACCCCGCGCGGGAGCGGTTGGTGCTGACCGTGGCGTTGGCGCTGGTCGTCGCCGTCGCGATTCAGGTCGTCGGTGCGCTGTTGATTGTCGCCATGCTGATCATCCCGGCCGCCGCCGCCCGCCCGCTGGCCCGCTCACCGGAGGCAATGGCCCTGCTGGCCAGCCTGTTGGCCAGTGCGGCGGTTCTGGGCGGGCTGGGCCTGTCCCTTCTTCAGGATACGCCGGCGGGGCCCAGTATCGTGGTGGCGGCAGCGGTGCTGTTCGCGGTCAGCCTGGCGGTGCCGCGGCGGGGTTGACGCGCCGCGAACCCGCGCCCGGTTCTGTTGCGACGGCAGGTAAGAAACGCACGGCGGTCATGCTGCTGTGCCGCGGGCCTCATTCCCGGGCCCGCAGAACCCGTGCGGGCCGCGCTGCCAGTGGCCGCCAAGCAAAGGCCAGCCCGGACAGCAGGGTGGCCAGCGCGCCGCCGGTAACGATGGCCAGGGCCGATACGGGTTCGAACTCATACCCGCCCATCATCACGAACTCCATCACCGCCCAGCCGGCCACCCCGCCCGCAACGATCGCCACCGCCCCGGCCGCGGCCCCCAAAAGGGCGGATCGCAGCGCGAAATACGCCAGCACCTGCCCACGGACGGCGCCAACGGTTTTCAGAACGGCAGCCTCATACACCCGCGCCCGTTCCCCCGCGGCGGCGGCCCCGATCAGCACGATCAGCCCCGTGACCAGCGTGGCAGAGGCGCCATAGGTGATCGCCGCGGCTAGCGAGGACAGGACCTCCGACACCCGGTCGATGGCGTCGCGTATACGGATCGCCGTGATATTGGGATAGCTGCTGGCCAGATCGCGCAGGATCGCGGCCTCGGCCTCCGGTTCGGCATAGATCGTGGCGATGTGGGTATGGGGGGCCCCCTGCAGCGCACCGGGATTCATCGACATCACGAAACCGATCCCGGCGGTGGAAAAATCGACGTCCCGAAAGCTTGTGACCGTGGCGGTGATGTCGCGGCCAAGGATGTTGACGGTGACCGTGTCGCCCAGTTTCAGCCCGATCTCCTCGGCCTCTTCGTCGGAAAAGCTCATTTGCGGTGGGCCGTCATAGTCCTTTGGCCACCATGCGCCGCCATTGATGATGGTGCCGGCGGGCGGTTCGGCGGCGTAGGTCAGACCCCGGTCGCCGCGGATCACCCAATGATCGCCCGCGACCTCCTTTGCCGGTTGGCCGTTGATCCGGGTGATCACGCCACGCAGCATCGGGGCGGTTTCGACCCGGCTGACACCGGGGTCGGATGTCAGCCGGTCCATCACGCCGTCAAGCTGGTGGCCCTGAATGTCCACGATGAAATAGGACGGCGCGACCTCGGGCAATTCCTGCCGGATGGAGTCGCGCAGATTGTAGTCGATCTGCCCCACCGCGGCGAGGATCGACAGGCCCAGCCCCAGTGAAAGGACGACCGATCCGGTCTCTGCCCCCGGGCCCCCGACCGCGCCCAGGGCCAGACGCAGCGCCGTGCGCCCCCGGACCACCCGGGCCCGGGCCAGCCGGCGGGAGACGAGCCGCAAGCCCGCCGCGGCCAGCAGCAGCAGCCCAAGCGCCGCCACGATCCCGACGGCCATCCAGAGTGCCAATTTGGCGACGCCGGAAAACCACGCCGCCACCCCGATCAGCACGGCCGCGAGCATTGCCGTCGCGATGACATAGCGGCGATGGGGCCAGGCGCGGGTGCGGCCCGAGGCATCGCGGAACAGTGCCGCGGCGCGTACCTCTTCCGTCCGGGCCAGCGGCCAGAGCGTGAACAGAAAGGCCGTCAGCGCGCCGTAAAGCGCCGCCTCGGCCAGAGGCCGGCCATAGACCGCGATCTCGGCCTGCACGGGCAGTTTCGCTTGGATCAGCGGCGCGAAGGCCAGTGGCGCCACGGCGCCGAGGGTCAGGCCCAACGCAATCCCAAGGACCGCGAGCGCCCCGATCTGGAGCAGGTAGGCCCAGAGGATCGTGCGCCCCTCGGCCCCCAGCGTTTTCAGGATCGCGATGACCTCTGTCTTGCCGTCGATATAGGCGCGCACGGCGGCCGACACGCCCACCCCGCCAACCGCAAGCCCCGCGAGGCCAACGAGCACCAGGAACGACGCCATCCGGTCCACGAAACGGGTCAGCCCCGGCGCCCCGTTGCGGGCATCGCGCCAGCGCATGCCGTGATCGGCAAAGCGGCGGTCGGCCTCCCGTTCCAGCGCGGCCATGTCGGCGCCGGGTGGCAGGGCCAGCCGGTATTTCGTGTCGAACAGCGTGCCGGGCTGCAACAGGCCCGACCCGTCCAGCGCTTCTGTCCGCAGGATCAGCCGCGGGCCCAGTCCAAAGCCATCGCCCGCGCCGTCCGGTTCGCGCGTCAGGACGGCCGACAGGGTGTAATCTCCGGTGCCAAGGCGGAAAGCATCGCCCGGTTTCAGGCCCAAACGGTCGGCCAGCACGCGCTCCATCACCGCGCCGTTGCCCGCCAGCGCCTCATCCAGCGGGATGTCGGGGGCAAGCGCCACCTGACCGTAGAGCGGATAGGCGCTGTCCACGCCCTTGACCTGTGTCAGGCCGCGTTCGGTTTCCCCGTCCCGCTCCACCACCAACATGGAACGGAAATCCACGATCTCTGACACCTCGGTCGCGATCAGCTCCATCCATGCGCGTTCGTCCGGTTCGGCGTAGCGGTAGGTAAAGGACATCTCCGCGTCGCCGCCCAGGAGCACTGCGCCCTCACGCTTCAGCCCGTCCTGAATACTTTCGCGGACCGACCCCACCGCGGCAATCGCGGCCACGCCAAGCGCCAGACAGGACAGGAAGACGTAGAAGCCCCGCAGCCCCCCGCGCAGTTCCCGCCGTGCGATGCGGGCGGCGACGGTCAGGCTCATTCCGCGGCCCTCCGCACGTCTTCCCCTGAAATGCGACCGTCCGACAGGCGCACCACCCGGTCGCATCGGGCGGCCAGGTCGGGGGCGTGGGTGACCAGCACCAGAGTCGCCCCGTGCCGGTCGCGCAGTCCGAACAGCAAGTCCATGATCGCGGCGCCGTTGGCCCCGTCGAGGTTCCCCGTGGGCTCATCGGCCAGCAGGATATGCGGGCGCGGGGCAGCAGCCCGGGCCAGGGCGACCCGCTGCTGTTCACCCCCCGACATCTGGCTGGGATAGTGGCCGATCCGCGCCCCAAGGCCCACGGCGCGCAACTCTTCCTCTGCCTGGTCGAAGGCGTCCTTGTGCCCCGCCAACTCCAGCGGCGTTGCGACATTTTCAAGCGCCGTCATCGTCGGGATCAGGTGGAAAGACTGGAAGACCACGCCCATATGCTCCCTGCGGAACCGGGCAAGCTGGTCCTCGTTCATCGCGGTCAGATCCTGCCCAAGGGCCGTGACCTGACCGGCGCTGGCACGTTCCAGCCCGCCCATCAGCATGAGGAGAGACGACTTGCCCGACCCCGATGGACCGATCAACCCGAGTGTTTCGCCCCTGGACACCGACAGGCTGATGCCGTGCAGGATTTCCACCGGTCCGGCATTGCCGGCAAGTGTCAGCGTCACGTCGGACAGCGAAAGGATCGGGTCAGTCATGGGGGGCCTTTCCGGTCTGGTCGTTGGGCTTGCATATGGTGCACGGGCCACGGCCCGCAAGTTCACGATTGCCTGTGCACTGCTCCTTGGCGCGGGCGCGGCCCTGGCCGACCCGGTCACAATCGCGGCGCTGGGCGACAGCCTGACCCAAGGCTACGGCCTGCCGCAGGAGGACGGGTTCGTGCCGCAACTGGAACGCTGGTTGCAGGCGAATGGCGCGGATGTGCGCGTGCTGAACGCGGGCGTGTCGGGTGATACGACGGCGGGGGGCCTGTCGCGTGTCGGCTGGACCCTGACGCCCGAGGTCGATGCGCTGATCGTGGCGCTGGGCGGCAATGACCTGCTGCGGGGGATCGACCCCGCGGCCTCCCGCGCGAATCTCGACGGGATCCTGCAGGCCGCGCAGGCCGCGGATGTTGCGGTGCTGTTGATCGGCATGCAGGCGCCGGGCAATTACGGGCCCGATTACAAGGCGGCATTCGATGCGATGTACCCAGAGCTGGCCGCGACCTACGATACACTCTACCTCGAAAGCTTTTTCCAGGGGCTGACGGATATCTCCGACCGGCCTTCGGCGATGCGCACCTATATGCAGGACGATGGCATTCACCCCTCCGCAGCCGGGGTAGAGGTGATCGTCGACGGGATGGGCCCCACCGTTCTGCAGCTTGTCGAACGCGCAAAGGGCCCCTGATCGCCGCAGGGTTGAAAGGTGTCTGGTTCGAACGGGTTGACCGGTCTACCCTCGCCCCGACAGGACAGGGAACAGGTCATGACCGATCAGCAAGACGCGCACCGCGATACCGCGGCCGAACATATGGTGACCTCGATCCCCACTGCGCGGCCCGACCTGCCGGCGGCCTGGGTGATCGCGGATCTGAGCGGGCAAAGCTTCCTCTGTGCCGATACGGTCTTTGTCACGGACGACGACGAGCGCCTGATCGGGATCGTCCGCATCAACGATCTGTTCGGCAGCGGCGGACGCACCATCGGCGAGATGATGGAGCCGGAGCACGAGGCGGTGACGCCCGAGGCTGACCAAGAGGAGATCGCCACATTGGCGATCCGGCTGAACATGATCGCCGTGCCCGTGGTCGATGGCGATGGCCGCCTGATCGGCGCGGTCCCGCCCGAGGCGCTGTTCCGCATCCTGCGCGATGAGCATATGGAGGATTTGCAGCGCCTTGCCGGGATCGCCGCCCATGACGACGGCCCCGGTGCCGCGCTGGATGCCCCGGTGCGAGAGCGGATCACGCGGCGTCTTCCATGGCTCATATTCGGGCTCGCGGCCTCCACGGTCGTCACGCTGGTCATGGTCGGCTTTGAGGAGGCGCTGGCGGCCAATGTCTCGGTCGCGTTCTTCGTCCCGGCGCTGGTCTACATTGCCGGGGCCATCGGGACGCAGGCGGTTTCTGTGTCGGTCCGCGGGCTGTCCACAAGCGATGTCTCGATCCGCGACCTGTTGCGCGACGAAATGGTGATCGGCGGCGCGATCGGGTTGGCGCTGGGCGGAATCGCAGGCCTGGGCGTGTTGGTCGTGTTCGGCGATGGGCTGCTGGCGCTGGCCGTCGGGCTGGCCGTGCTGGCTGGTGGTGCCGTGTCGTCGGTGGTGGGTTTTGCGTTGCCGTGGCTGTTCGACCGGCTGGGATCAGATCCGGCGATGGGCAGCGGCCCGGTCTGCACGGTCATTCAGGACGCCGCCAGCCTGATCATCTATTTCGTGATGGTCAGCCTGCTGATCCTGTAGCGCGCCGGACCTTTCGGCCCGGCGCCAAACGTCAGGGGGTTACTGCCCGACCCAGTCGAAGAAACCTTCGCCGGCCTGTTCGCGCAGTTTCTTGCCAAGGGCCCAGCCCATTTCGGCGGCATCCTCGATCGGCGCGCGATCTTCGCCCTTGATGCTTTCGCTGCCGTCGGGGCGCAGAATCTCGCCGCGCAGCCAGATATTGCCACCCTCATGCTGGGCAAGGCCCCCGATGGGCGTTTCGCAAGATCCATCCAGCGCGCCGAGGAAAGCACGTTCCGCCGCCATCTGCTCGCCGGTTTCCTTGTGGTGCAGGGCTTCCAGCAGGTGGACGGCCAGCGGGTCGTCCTTGCGCCGCTCGATCCCGATCGCGCCCTGGGCAACCGCGGGCAGCATTTCTTCGGGTTCGATGGCCGATTGCGCGATTTCCTGCATCCCCAGGCGGTTGAGGCCCGCCATGGCAAGGAATGTTGCCTCGGCCACGCCGTCTTCCAGCTTTTTCAGGCGGGTCTGTACGTTGCCCCGGAATTCCACGACCTTCAGGTCGGGGCGATAGTTCAACAGTTGCGCCCGGCGGCGCAGGGAGGATGTGCCGACAACCGCCCCCTCGGCAAGCTCCTTGATCCCCTTGAACTTGGGCGAGATGAACGCGTCGCGATAATCTTCGCGCGGCAGGAAGGTGTCCAGAATCAGCCCCTCTGGCTGTTCCACCGCCATGTCCTTGGTCGAGTGCACGGCGATATCGATCCGGCCCTCGATCATGGCCTCCTCGATTTCCTTCGTGAACAGGCCCTTGCCGCCGATCTCTTTCAAGGCGCGGTCCAGCACGCGGTCAGCGATGGTCTGGATGACCACGATTTCGAACGCATCCTCGGGCAGATCGAAGGCTTTCATCAGCAATTCGCGCGTCTGATGGGCCTGCGCCAGCGCCAGCGGTGACCCGCGGGTGCCGATCTTGAGGGGTGAAGCGGGGGAAGGAAGTGTGATAGCCATGCGCCAAACCTCTAATCGCGTCACGTCGTCCTGACAACTCGGCCCGTCTTGACATGCTGACGCAAGCAGGGGACGACAGGCCGCACCAATAAACGGGGATGACGATGGCGGAAACCAAAAAACTGCTGAGGGCGCTTGCGGGTGAAACTCTGGATGTGCCCCCGGTCTGGCTGATGCGGCAAGCAGGCCGTTACCTGCCCGAATACCGGGCGACGCGGGCCGAGGCGGGCGACTTCCTGTCGCTGTGCTATAATTCGGACCTGGCCGCCGAGGTGACGCTTCAGCCGATCCGCCGCTACGGGTTCGACGCCGCGATTCTTTTTGCCGACATCCTTCTTCTGCCGCAGGCGCTTGGGGCAGAGTTGTGGTTCGAGACGGGCGAAGGTCCGCGCATGTCCACCATCACCGGGCCCGACGGGCTGAAGGCGCTGAAGGGCAAGGACGACATCCACGACCACATGGCGCCGGTCTATGAAACCGTGCGCATCCTGTCCCGCGAACTGCCGTCCGAGACCACGCTGATCGGCTTTGCTGGCGCGCCCTGGACGGTGGCGACCTACATGATCGCCGGCCGCGGCACCAAGGATCAGGCCCCGGCGCACGCGCTGAAGGCCGAGGACACCGCCACGTTTGAGGCGCTGATCGACCTGTTGACCGACGCCACCATCGAATACCTGTCCAAGCAGGTCGAGGCCGGGGCCGAGGTCATCAAGATCTTCGACAGCTGGGCCGGGTCGCTGAAGGGTGAGGATTTCGACAAATACGCGATGGCCCCGGCCAAGCGGATCATCGACGAGCTGAAATCCCGCCATCCGGGCCTGCCCTGCATCGCCTTCCCGCGCGAAGCGGGCGAGAAATATATCGGCTTCGCCAAGGCCACCGGCGCCGATTGCGTCGCGCTCGACAACTCCGTCGATGCGGACTGGGCGGCGGCCAATGTGCAGGTCGATGGCTGCGTGCAGGGCAACATGGCGCCCGGCCTGATGGTCACCGGCGGGCAAGAGTTGATCGATGAGACCAAGCGGATCAAGGAAGCCTTCTCGAAAGGCCCC
This sequence comes from Rhodovulum sp. P5, assembly GCF_002079305.1. Classification (NCBI taxonomy): domain Bacteria; kingdom Pseudomonadati; phylum Pseudomonadota; class Alphaproteobacteria; order Rhodobacterales; family Paracoccaceae; genus Rhodovulum; species Rhodovulum sp. P5. The sequence goes on along the minus strand of NZ_CP015039.1, from coordinate 1,932,938 downwards.
CATATTTTCAACCTCGGCCACGGCATCACGCCCGAGGCCGACCCCGAGAATGTGACGATCATGCTGGAGGCGCTGCGGGGCTAAGGCAGCCAGCCGCAAGGCGCCGCGACGCACATCGTTCAGAAAAGAAAAGGGCGCCGGAATGGTTCCGGCGCCCTTCGTGCATCCGATGATGGCAGATCAGTTCCAGAAGCCTTCGTCGACATTCTGCTTCTGCTCCAGCTGCTCTTCGGTCAGCCGCGTCACCAACGCGTATTTCATGTCGTCCACTGCGACGAGGTTCAGGTCGCTGACCGAGATCATCACGTGCTTGTCCGCGATGTCGAGAAAGCCGCCGACCTCGCCGACAACGCCGATCATCTGGCCGTCATGCGACAGGACCACGTCCTCGATCTCGCCGATGACCTTCCAGTCATCGTGGACCTTGTCGAACATGCCCGCCGGGTTCCAGCCGCCTTCGGTCGTGTCAGCCGTCGTGTAGATCTTGCCGCCGGTGATGTCGCGCGTGCGGATCAGGCCGTCGGCCTGCTGCATCGCACCAGAGGTCTGGCCGACCTCCATCGACGAGCCGGTCTTCATGCCCGCGCCAGTGTTTTCGGCCAGTGCGCCGGTCGCGGCAAGCGTCAGGGCAGTCACGGTTGCTGTCATCAGTTTCATGAGCGATTTCCTCCTTTGTTGTTCGCTTCATGTCCACAACCGAACCACCCACCCCAAGGTTCCGGGGTGGATTGGTAAATTTTTTCAAATGCTTGCCTTGAAAAGCTGTTCGATAGTCCCCACGCGCGGGTTACGGCCAGCTTGCCAGCGGCGGCATGCTCATCAGGATGGCGTCGGGGTCGTGGCCCGTTGCCAGACCGAACTTGATGCCGCGGTCGTAGAGCAGGTTGAACTCGGCATAGAGGCCGCGCTGGGCGAAAAGCGTTGCGCGGTCGTCGTCGGTCCATGCCTCGTCCCGGCGGCGTTCGGTGATCGGCAGGAAGGCCGGCAGGAAGGCACGGCCGACGTCCCGGACAAAGGCGAAATCCGTGTCCCAGTCGCCGGTATTGTGGTCGTCGAAAAAGATGCCGCCGACGCCCCGCGCCCGGCCGCGATGGGGAACAAAGAAATACTCGTCCGCCCAGGCCTTGAAGCGGGGGTAATAGCTGGTGTCGTGCCGGTCGCAATGGGTCTTCAGCACCGCATGGAAATCGGCGGTGTCCTCGTCCCGCGGCAGGCAGGGGTTAAGATCGGTGCCGCCCCCGAACCACCAGCCATGGGGTGTCCAGAACATCCGCGTGTTCAGATGCACTGCGGGCGTGTGGGGGTTTTGCATATGCGCCACAAGGCTGACGCCCGAGGCCCAGAAGCGCGGGTCTTCGGCCAGGCCGGGCATGTCCTTGCGCGCCATCATCGCCGATTGCGCCTGAGGGTTCAGCCGCCCGTGTACGGTCGAGATGTTGACGCCCACCTTTTCGAACACCCGGCCGCCGCGCATCACGCTCATCACGCCGCCGCCGGCGTCAGAACCGTCCTCGCTCTTGCGGCGGGTCTCGGTCACCTCGAACCGGCCGGCGGGCTGATCGGCGAAGGGGCCGGTTGTCTGACTGTCTTCAAGCGCCTCGAAGGCGGCCACGATTTCGTCACGCAAGGTCTGAAACCAGGCCGAAGCCTGTGCCTTGCGATCATCGAACATTTCGGTCATCGCGCATCTCCCATGTCCCAACACCGGCCTAGCAGCTTTCGACGGCCTCTGCCACCATGCGGCCATGCCCCAAAGGGAACAGGACACCGCGCGCGTTGGGAGACCCGCCATGCGAACCGCCGCCCTGCTGACGCTTCTGCTGCTTGCGGCCTGCGCTTCCCCGCGGGCGGCGTGCGAGCGGGACGCCACGCGCGATGTGCGCGTGCTGGACGATCTGATCGCCGAGACCGAGCGCACGCTGGCGCGGGGCTATGGGGTCGAGCGCGAACCCTATCGGCGGATGCGGGTCAATTTCTGCTATGGTGGACAATGGGGCGACCGCAACCGGGTGGGCCTGTCGTTCTGCACGGCACCCGAAACCGCCTGGCGCGACCGCCCCGTCGCCGTGGACCTGACGGCAGAGCGGGCCAGGCTGCGCCAGTTGAAGGCGTCCCGGCACGATCTGGGTCGGACGGCGCTGCGCAAGCTGGAGGTTTGCCGGGCCCGCTATCCCGAGGGGTAGGGCAGGGGCCCCCTGCAACGAAAAAGGCCCGCATCGCAATGCGGGCCTTCGTGTATCCGGAGGGCGGGAGCAGCCCGCCCCGATGGGCCTACTTGCGCGACATCGGCCCGTCTTCGATGATCTCGTTGTCGCAATGCATCTCAAGCCACATCGCGTTGACCACGGCCAGAAGGGCGGCGAGGGGAAGCCCGAGGATCCAGGCGAAATACCACATGTCTCAGGTCCTTTCTCAGTAGACGCTGTCGGAGTTGTCGAGGACATCCTCGGCCGTGACCTTGCCCCACAGCACCTTGTAGACCCAGGCGGTGTAGGCAAGGATCAGTGGCACGAAGATCACCGCCGAGACCAGCATCACGAACAGCGTCAGGTGCGAGGACGAACTGTCCCAGACCGTCAGCGACGAATTCGGATCGATGCTGGAGGGCAGGATGAACGGGAACATCGTCAGACCCACGGCCGAGATGATGCCGGTGATCGACAGTTTCGAGGCGATCATGGTCCAGCCCTCGGCCCCCGACCGGAAGCCGAGCCATGCCAGCGCCGCGCCGCCAAAGGCCAGCGCCGGGGCGATCACGATCCACGGACGGTCGGCATAGGCCGTCATCCACGACCCGCCGTTCTGCCCGCCCTTGACGACCTCGCTCAGCAGCGGGTTGGACGGACCGTCGGTCGCGACCTCGCCCACGAAGTGATAGCCGTCGATGCCCACGGCCAGCCAGAAACCCGCCAGTGCGAAGGTCACGATCGTGGCCAGTGCCGCATAGCCACCGAACACGCGGGCGCGGTCGTTGACGATGCCCTCGGTCTTCAGCACCAGCCAGGCCGCGCCGTGCATCACCAGCATCGATACCGACACCAGACCGGCAAGGATGGCGTAGGGGTTCAGAAGGCCGAAGAAGCTGCCCTCGTAGATCGAGTGCAAGTCTTCTGTCAGGCGGAAGGGCACACCCTGAAGGACATTGCCGACCGCCACGCCGAAGACCAGCGCCGGGACGAACCCGCCGATGAAAAGGCCCCAGTCCCACGCGGCGCGCCAGCGTTCGTCTTCACGCTTGGAGCGGTACTTGAAGCCCACGGGCCGCAGGATCAGCGCCGCGAGGATCAGGAACATCGCAAGGTAGAAGCCCGAGAAGCTGACCGCGTAAAGCGGGGGCCAAGCCGCGAAGATGGCGCCGCCGCCAAGGATGAACCATACTTGGTTGCCCTCCCAGACGGGACCCACGGTGTTGATCGCGACGCGCCGTTCCAGGTCGGTCTTGGCGACGAAGGGCAGAAGGGCGCCCACGCCAAGGTCGAACCCGTCGGTCAGGGCAAAGCCGATCAGAAGGACGCCAAGCAGCAGCCACCAGATCACGCGCAGCAGTTCGAAGTCGATAAGTTCATGCAGGATCATGTGTCTTACTCCGCCGGTTGGATGCTGCTGCCGCGGCCCGACAGGCGGTCGCTATGCCGCTTGGTCCAGGCATCGGTTTCGGAGACGTCCATGAACGGCCCCTTGCGGATGTATTTCAGCATCAGCCCCATCTCGATGATGAAGAGGATCGAGTAGAAGGTGACGAAGCCCGCCAGCGTCAGCCCGACCTGTGTCACGCTTAGATGGCTGACCGACAGCGCCGTCGGCAGGACACCATCCACCGTCCAGGGTTGCCGTCCGAACTCGGCCACGAACCAGCCCATTTCGGCCGCGATCCACGGCGTCGGGATGGCCACCACCGCCAGCCACAGCGACCAGCGCGGGAACTGCATACGGTAGAAGTTGGCGCGGACGAAGAAGAAGATCATCACGCCGATGAAGGCAAAGCCAAGGCCCACCATGATGCGGAACGCCCAGAACAGCGGGAACACACCGGGGATCGTGTCGCTGGCCGCCTGTTCGATCTGCGCTTCCGTCGCGGTGCGCGGGTCGTCGACATAGCGTTTCAGAAGGAAGGCGAAGCCCAGATCTTCGCTGTGGTCTTCAAACTGCGCCATGGTTTCGGGCGAGGCATCGCCCTTGGCCGCGCGGATGTCCATCAGGGCGTCATAGGCGATCAGGCCATTGCGCACGCGGTCTTCGGCTTCGTCCACCAGATCGTTGATGCCCGACATTTCCTCGGTCAGCGACCGTGTGCCGATCAGGCCCATGGCAATGGGAATCTGCACCGCGTACTTGGTTTCACGCTCTTCCCGGTCGGGCACGCCGAACAGGTTGAAGGGGGCCGGGGCCTCATGGGTTTCCCACATGCCCTCGATCGCGGCGAGCTTCATCTTCTGGGTATGGGTGGCCGAGTAGCCGGATTCGTCGCCCAGAATGACCACCGAAAACGCCGCGGCCAGACCGAAACTGGCGGCCACCGCGATGGAGCGGCGGGCGAGTTCCGTGTGACGGCCCTGCAGCAGATACCACGCCGACACGCCCAGCACGAAGACCGAGGCGGTGACATAGCCCGCAGAGACGGTATGCACGAACTTGGCCTGCGCCACTTCGTTGAACATCACGTCGAAGAAAGAGGTCATCTCCATACGCATCGAGACGGGGTTGAATTCGGCCCCCACGGGGTGCTGCATCCAGCCATTGGCGATCAGGATCCACAGTGCCGAGAAGTTCGAACCGATGGCGACAAGCCATGTGACGATCGCGTGCATCGGCTTCGACATCTTGTCCCAGCCGAAGAACATGAGCCCGACAAAGGTCGCCTCCAGGAAGAAGGCCATCAGCCCCTCGATCGCGAGCGGCGCGCCGAAGATGTCACCGACATAGTGGCTGTAATAGGACCAGTTCATCCCGAACTGGAATTCCATCGTGATCCCCGTGGCGACCCCGAGGACGAAGTTGATCCCGAAAAGCGTAGCCCAGAATTTCGTCATCTGGCGCCAGATCGGGCGGTTGGTCATCACATAGACCGTCTCCATGATCGCCACGATGATCGACAGACCAAGCGTGAGCGGCACGAAGAGGAAGTGATACATTGCTGTCATGGCAAACTGGAGCCGGGACAGCTCGACAATGTCGAGTTCCATTTGGCGAGGCCTCCTTGTGGCCGTTACCCCGTATACATCCCTAATATGCACCGAAGCGCCGCCAGGGTGGTTAATGGCGGGCGCAGCATATTAGATTAGTTCTAGTTACACCTTTTGGGGCGGACTTTGACCTATGTCAAATGATGTATTCAAAATACATCTTCATGTCATCCGAATCATTCGGTCCGACCAGTCCTGCTCGGCGCGGCGGTGGGATGCGGTCAGGATTGCCGCATCGGGCAGTATGTCGCGAATCCCCTTCAGGACCCTGTCTGCCGTGTCCCGGTCCAGCCCCTCGGTCGGTTCGTCCAGCAACAAGAGCCTGGGGCGGCGCATAAGCGCCCGGGCAACCGCAAGCCGGCGCTGTTCGCCGCCCGACAGGCCCGCGCCGTTTTCGGACAGGCGGGCATGAAGCCCACCGCGCCCGGCGACCGTTGCGGTCAGGGCCACGGCTTCCAGCGCCTCAAGCGCGGCGGCCTCGTCAAGATCGGGATCGGCCAGGGCCAGCATGTCGAAAAAGCTCTGGCCCAGAAGCACGCTGCGCTGGGGCAGATAGGTCATCTCGCTCCGAAGCTGGGTGTCGCTGAGCGTTCCGATCGGGCGCCCTGCGATCCGGATGGTGCCGGCCTCGGGACGGATCAGCCCGGCGGCAAGCGCGAGGATCGTCGACTTTCCGCGCCCCGACGCCCCAGCGAGCGCGACGGTCTCCCCCGCGGCGACGCTGAGCGCGAAACCATCAACGACGGGGTTTTCGGCGCCGGGGTGGCGATACCGGATCCCGTCCATGTCTAGGGCGGGCAGGTGCGGTTGTGGGGCCGGGCCAGCCGGTGAGGCAGGTGCGGGACCGTCCTCCGGCAAAAGGCGTTGCACCCGGCGCGCAGCGTCCAGCATCCGGCCAAGGTCAGCCAGACCGCGCCGCAGCGGCTGCACCGTTTCCGCAAGGGCGAGCGTGACGAAGAACCCAAGCGCGGCCTGCGCGGGCGTGATGTCGCCCCGGGCCGCCAGCGCCCCGCCGAGCCAGAGCGCGGTTCCCGCCGACAGCGTCGTGGTCAGCGACAGGGCCAGCCCCGCGCGCCGTTCCAGCCGGTCGACGGCATCCAGATTGTCCCGCATGCGCATTTCTGCGCTTTGCACGGTCTCGGTCTGGTCGGGCAGACGGCCATAGACCACAAGGTCGTCGCGCGCACGCAGCATGTCGATGATCCGGATGCGGAAGGCCTGCAGCGCCTTTTCCGCGCGGCGCGAGGGGGAAAGCGCATGGCGCCCGGTCCAGGCCAGAACCACACTGACGCCGAAGGTGAAACTCAGCACGATCCAGAGCGCGAGGATCAGATCGGTCAGCCACCAGAGCAGGGCGAAGGTGCCGACATAGACCACCGCTGCCGACACCGCAGGGATGAACAGGCGCAGCGCAATGCCATCGAGCGCATCGACATCGGCCACAAGCCGGTTCATCGTCTCGGCCCCGCGCAGCCGGGCCAGCGTCTGGAACGGAAGCCCCAGCACGCCGCGCAGAAGGCTGATACGGATGTCGGTCAGGCTTTTCAGCGTCGCATCATGGGTCAGAAGCCGTTCGCCATACCGTGCCGCCGTCCGGCCAAGTGCCAGAAACCGCACCGCGGCCGAGGGCTGGAAGACGTTGAAGGCCTTGCCCAGCCCCATCAGGCCTGCGGCACCGGCCGCTGTGATGAACCAGCCCGACAGGCCCAGAAGGGCGACGCCGGCCGCAACCACCGTAACGGCAAGGATCGTGCCCCGGAGCAGGGAAGCCCGCTGTGCCCGCCAGATCAGGCGAAGAACCCGAAGGATGTCCCTCATGCGGTGTCCTCCTCGGCACTGTCGGCTTCCATGCTGATCTGCCGGTCCATCGTGCTGGCAAGCTTGGGGTCATGGGTGGCCACGATCAGCGCGACCCCGCCGGCGACAAGGCCAAGCAGACCCTCGGTCACCATCGCGGCGGTCTCCTCGTCCAGATCGGCGGTCGGTTCGTCGGCGAGCAGCAGGTCGGGATGGGCATGGGCGGCACGCGCCACGATCAGGCGCCGGGCCTCTCCGCCTGAAACCCCCATGCCGGTCTCGCCCAGCCTTGTGTTCAGTCCTCGGGGCAGGGTGGCGACCACCCCATCGGCCGCGGCCAGTTCCAGCGCGGCATCCAGCGGCAGCGAATGGCCGGGCCGCACCGCCAGGGTCAGGTTCTTGCGCAGACTGCCCGAGACGAAGCGCGGCTGCTGCGGCAGCCAGCCAAGGCGGGCCCGCCACGCATCGGCATTGCTTGCATCCAGAACCGTGTCACCCAACCGGATTTCGCCTTCGGCGGGCACCGCCATACCCGCGATCAGGCGCAAAAGAGACGATTTGCCGATGCCGCTTGGCCCGGTGATCGCCAGCGTTTCGCCGGGGTTGAGGTCGAAGTCCGGAAACCGGATCAACCGCCCGCCCGGAGGCCGATAGGCCAGCCCGCGCACCGACAGGCTGGCCGTCGTGTCGATGGGTTGCGCGCTTGCGCCGAGGCCAAGGAATCCCGTCTCGGGCTTGGCCTCCAGCTCCGCGATCTCGCGGGCCACGGCCGTGGCGTCGGCCTTGTCATGCCAGGCGGCGGCCAGATCGCGCAGCGGCTGAAAATAGTCGGGCGCGAGCAGCAGCAGGAATACCCCCTCGGCCACGGTCAGCGGCGTGGCCCATGCCCCGAAGCTCAGCTCTCCGAGCAGCGAGAAACCGACATAGACAGCCACCATGGCCACGCCGATGGCCGCGAAAAGCTCCAGCACGGTGGAGGACAGGAAGGCGACGCGCAGAACCTCCATCGTGCGGGCGCGCAGACGGTCGGCGGCGTCGCGGAAGGTTGCCGTCGTGCGGTCGGAGGCATCGAGAAGGCGGATATCGACCAGCGCCGTCAGCCGTTCCAGCAGCAGCACATTCATGTTCGACAGCTCTTCCATCTGCCGTTCGCTGGCCTTCTTCGCGGCGATGCCGACCAGGGCCATGAAGACGGGGATCAGCGGTCCCGCAACCAGCAACACAAGCCCCACGGCCCACGAGAAGTAAAAGGCCACCGCGAGGAATACGAGCGGCACGACCTGAGAGCGGCGGCGCGCCGGGGCATAGCGTGTCAGAAACGGGGTCAGCGCCGCCAGCTTTTCCGCCGCAAGCGTCGCGGTCTTGGCGGCTGGCGGGCGCGAGGGGTCATCGGTGGCACGGCGGGATTCGCGGGTCAGAAGCTTTGCCCGTTCCATCGCCAGCACGGTGTCGGCGGCGCGAAACGCCATGCCGCCGGCAAGGCTGTCCAATGCGGCCCGGCTGGCCCCGATGATGATGAAGATGACCGCGTAGATCGCGAAATGTCCCGGATGCGTCTCGGGGGCCAGCATGTCGCCGATGGCAAGCGCCACCGCACCGGCCTGAATCAGCCATAAAAGGGAGGATGCGGCGGCAATTGCGCCCGCACGTTCCAGCGTGCTCATGACCGGGGCTGTCATCAGGGCCAGCCGCCCGGCGGCGGGATCCTTCGTCTTCGCGCGTTTCCGAGTCACACCTCGCCCCGTCTTCCCTGTCCGATGCCGCCCCTCTTCGCCGCAGTGATGGGGGCTTGCCTGATCAATAACAGGCTCTATGCTGTTTAGAACCCGTATGTGGCATAGATCATTATCCGCGACGGTTGGAAAAGAGAACCACCGAATGCGCCTGACCACACGCACCAACATTGCGATGCGCGCGCTCATGTACTGTGCTGTCAATGGTGATCGGATGGTCCGCAAGGCGGATATCGCGTCGGCCTGCAACACGTCCGAAAACCACATGGCGCAGGTGATCAACACGCTGTCGCATCACGGTTTCGTCCAAACGACGCGCGGGCGCAATGGCGGGCTGACGCTGAACCGCAAGCCCGAGGAGATCACCGTGGGCGAGGTCTTCCGGCATCTGGAATCGGGCGTTCCCTTCGCGGAATGTTTTGACCCGGAAACCAATACCTGTCCGATTTCCTGCTGTTGCCTTCTGAAGGAAGCGATTCACAAGGCGCTCGATCAGTTCTACGCGACACTTGACGCGATCACGCTGGCCGATCTCGTGGTCGGAAACCAGTCGCTGGAAGAGGCGCTTTCGCTTGTGCCACAATAACGGCCTAGGGTACCGTCTGCACTGACCGAGACCGGACATTGAATGTCGGAGGGTGCGCTTGACTGGACCCAGCCCCGTGGACGACCCAGACGGATTTCTCAGAAGTCTCTTCGATCTTGCCGTGCGGGCAGCGGACCCGATGCGGGCAGTGCCCGACGCCTTGCCCGAAAAGCCCGCCGGTCGCATTGTCGTTGTCGGGGCGGGAAAGGCCTCTGCGCGCATGGCCGAAGCGGTCGAGGCGTCGTGGGGCCCTGTTGAGGGGCTGGTCATCACCCGCTACGGCTATGCCCGGCCGACCCAAGGCATCGAAATCGTTCAGGCGGCACATCCGGTGCCGGATGCGGCGGGCGCCCGAGCGACCCGGCGGATGCTTGAATTGCTGGACAGCCTTGGCGAAGACGATTTCGTTCTGGCGTTGATCTCCGGTGGCGGCTCTGCCCTTCTGATTCAGCCCGCGGGCGACATCACCCTTGCTGAAAAACAGGCGGTCACGTCGGAATTGCTGGCCTCGGGGGCGCCGATCACCCGGATGAACATGCTGCGCAAGCATCTCAGCCGGGTCAAGGGCGGCCAGCTTGCCGGTGCCGCATGGCCGGCCCGGATGCTGACCCTGATGATCTCCGACGTGCCGGGGGACGACCCGGCCTTCATCGCCTCTGGCCCGACGGTCGGCGACATGTCTTCGCCCGCGGATGCGCGCGACATTCTGAAACGCTGGGGGATTTCGGCACCGGCCTCGGTTGACCGGGTCCTGTCGGGCCCGACAGGTGTCTTGCCACCCGACTCCGAAAGACTGAGCCGTGTCGAGAACCGGGTGATTGCCGCCCCCGCGCAGTCGCTGGAGGCCGCGGCCGAGCAGGCGCTGTCGAATGGCTGTCAGGTCGAGATGTTGGGGGACGCACTGGAAGGCGAGGCGCGCGAACTGGCGGTGGCCCATGCCCGGCTGGCGCTTGACCGGCAGGCGGCGCTGGGCGCGGGCGAGGCCCCGCTGGTGCTGTTGTCCGGTGGCGAATGCACGGTTACCCACGGCAATGGCGGGGTGGGCGGGCCCAACGCGGAATACGCGCTTGCGATGGCCTGTGCGCTGCAAGGGGTCCCCGGCATCCACGCGATTGCCTGCGATACCGATGGCGTGGACGGCGCCGCGGAAGTCGCCGGCGCGGTTGTCGGGCCCGACACGCTCGCCCGCGCCGCGGCGCTTGAGGTCGATCCCGGGCGCGCGCTTGATCGCAACGACAGCCACAGCTTTTTCGCAGCCCTCGGTGATCAGGTCGTGCCGGGCCCGACCCTGACCAATGTCAACGATTTCCGCGCGATCCTGGTTTTCCCCCGGGCCTGACCGCATATGCGCCCTGAATTCCGCCCGATTCTTGTGCGCATGCTTTGAATAGTGCGTTTCCTGCCCAGTTGTGCCTTGAACCCGGGCCCGACCCGCGTGAATGATGCGTGAAACTGTTCAGTTAGTTCCGATGGCCGAGACCTCCCAGAACCTGCGTATGAAATTGGCCGAGCTGGTAGGCCGCATCTATCCGGACCGTGACCGCGATCATCTGGTCGGCGAAATCATCGGCGCTTTCTGGCCTGAAGGTTCCCATCCGCGAAAGCGCGCCCGCACGCCCTCGAACCGGTTGTGGTCGCCCCGAGACGCCATGGTCATCACCTATGGCAACACCTTCATCGATGGGCAGCACAAGCCGCTCGACCTTCTGAACGACTTCCTGCAACGCTTTCTCAAGGGCACTGTGTCGTCGGTGCATATCCTGCCCTTCTTTCCGTTCACCTCCGATGACGGGTTCGCGGTGACGGACTATCGGGCCGTCAACTCCAATCTCGGGGACTGGCCCGACATCAACCGGATTTCCGAGGAATTCCGCGTGATGTCGGATCTGGTGCTGAACCATGTGTCCAGCCAGTCGACCTGGTTCAATGAATACCGGCAGGGGCACGAACCCTATGACCGGTTCTTTTTCGAGGCCTCGCCCGACGACGACCTGTCCGCCGTGGTCCGCCCGCGTACCAACCCGCTGTTGCGAGAGGTCGAAACGGTCAACGGCCCCCGCCATGTCTGGTGCACCTTCAGCCACGATCAGGTGGACCTGGATTTCCGCAACCCCGAGGTGCTGCTGGAATTCCTGCGGATCATGCGCCTGCATGTCGAAAACGGCGTGCGGATCGTCCGGCTGGATGCGGTGGCCTTCATCTGGAAGGAAATCGGCACGCGGTCGATCCACATGCCCCAGACCCATGCCATCGTGCAGCTGATGCGCGTGTTGTGCGACTTCGCGGTGGAACCGATCATCCTGCTGACCGAAACCAACGTCCCGAATGTCGAGAACCTGTCCTATTTCGGCAACCGGAACGAGGCGCATGCGGTCTACAACTTCTCACTGCCGCCGCTGATCCTGCACGCCCTTCTGTCGGGCACCGCGCAATACCTGCACCGCTGGCAGGCCACCATGCCGCCCGCGCAACTGGGCTGTGCCTATCTCAACTTCACCGCCTCCCATGACGGGATCGGGATGCGCCCGGTCGAGGGGCTGCTGCCCGACGACCAGATCAGCGAGATCATCGCCGCGGTCCGCTCCTTCGGGGGCGAGGTGTCGATGCGCACGCTGAACGGCGGGGGCGAGGCGCCCTATGAACTGAACATCACCTATTTCGACGCGATGAAGGGCACCTTTGCGGGCGAAGACCAGTGGCAGCTTGAACGGTTTCTCTGTTCGCAAAGCATCGTGATGGCGCTGGAAGGTGTGCCGGCCTTTTATGTCCATTCGCTGCTGGGGACGCCCAACGATCATGCCGGGGTCGAAAAAACCGGCGTGAAGCGGGCGATCAACCGACACCGCTGGGATTATCCCACGCTTCTGGGCCGGCTGGACGATCCGGCCAGCGTGCAGGCGCAGGTTCTGCGCCACATGAAACGGCGCATTGCGATCCGCTGTCGCCAACCCGCCTTCCACCCCAATGCGACGCAATTCACCCTGCATCTGGATGAACGTCTGTTCGGGCTCTGGCGTCAAAGCCTTGATCGCGACCAGTCGATCTTCGCACTGCACAATGTCAGCGGCGAAGAACTGGCCGTATCCCCCCTGTCGATCAACCTGATCGGGGGCGAGGCATGGGTCGACCTGTTGTCGGGAGAGACGATTTCACCGACCGGCACCGACATCCCCTTTGCGCCCTATCAATGCCGCTGGATCAGCAACCGGGCCTATGCGGCGCGGCCCGTTCACGGGTCACGGACCCCGATCTAGCTCTTGCAGCGTCAGCGGGCAGGGCGCACCGCCGTAGAAGGTGTTTAGCACCCCTTTGAACACGCCGTTCCCGCCCGCCCGGTCGAACAATGTCGCCGAGGACCGCAGTTTCAGCGCATCGACGGGCCCCATGATCTCCTCGGCGGGTTTGTCCCCGTGGGCGATGACCGCTTCAGCACATTCCACAAGGCGCGGGCCAAGCGCGGGATCGGCCAGATAGGCGCGCGCCTCCGCCATGTCCGCGATGCCATAGAACTTCGCCGTCGCCGACCGGCCAAGCGCGGCCAGTTGCGGGAAGATATACCACATCCAGTGCGTGGCCTTTCGCCCCGCGCGGAGTTCGGCAAGCGCCGTGTCGTAACTGTCGGCTTGGGCGTCAAGGAAACGGGTCAGATCGGTCATACCGGGCATATAGGGAGATACGGCCGGCGCGGCGAGGGCGCGAGAGGTGGGGCGGTGCCGCCATTTTTTGTCGCAGATGGGACAATCGGGCCCTCCGAGCACTCCTGGCGTCACAAACGGGCCCGGTGTCGAAAAATGACAGGCTGCCGGACAGGCCGGGTCATTCGGGCTCAACCTCTTGAGTTTGAACGCGATACCGGTGTTTCCCCGTGCTGTTCGGCTGGCGTTGGCTGGTCGTTCGGCCGGTTTTGGCACGAAGTTTGCTTTCAATTGTCTGAGCAACCGGAGTGTTCCATGTCAGACGCCCTGAAGCAGACCGTCGCGGACGCCTTCAACGAACCGGCCTGCGCGACCAATCGTGCCAAATCCGCGAGCGAGCGCAAGAAAGGCTGTGCCAAGCCGCTGACCCCGGGTGCGGCGGCAGGTGGCTGCGCCTTCGATGGGGCAAAGATCACGCTGCAACCCATCGTCGATGTTGCCCACCTCGTCCACGCCCCACTCGCCTGCGAGGGCAACGCCTGGGACAACCGCGGATCCGCGTCTTCGGGGCCGATGATCTACAAGACCGGTTTCACCACGGACATGACCGAACTTGATATCGTCATGGGCCAAGGGGAGAAAAAGCTCTACCGCGCGATCAAGGAGATCGTCGAGAAACACCAGCCGCCCGCCGTCTTCGTCTATTCGACCTGCGTGACCTCGATGATCGGGGATGACATCAACGCCGTCTGCAAGGCCGCGACCGAGGCGTTCGGAACCCCCGCAATCCCGGTGGACGTGCCGGGCTATGCCGGGTCGAAGAACCTTGGCTGCAAGCTGGGTGGCGAGATGATGTTCCGCCACGTGATCGGCACGGTGGAGCCCAGCTATACCACCGATTACGACATCAACATCATGGGCGACTACAACCTGTCGGGCGAACTGTGGCAGGTGAAGCCGCTGCTCGACAAGCTTGGCATCCGCATCCTTGGCAGCCTCGCCGCCGATGCGCGCTACAAGCAGGTCGCGATGATGCACCGGGCCAAGATCAACATGCTGGTCTGCTCCCACGCGCTTCAGGGTCTTGCCCGGAAGATGGAGGAGAAATACGGCATCCCCTATTTCGAGGGGTCGTTCTACGGCATCTCCGATACCTCCGACTCCTTGCGCAAGATATGTTCGATGCTGATCGAGCGTGGCGCCGACCCGGAGCTGATGGACCGCTGCGAGGCGCTGATCGCCGAGGAAGAGGCCAAGGTCTGGGCCGATCTGGAACCCTATCGCCCCAAGGTTCAGGGCCGTCGCGTGCTGCTTTACACCGGCGGGCACAAAAGCTGGTCGGTCGTCTCTGCCCTGCAGGAACTGGGGATCGAGGTCGTCGGGACATCGGTGCGCAAGGCCACCGACAACGACAAGGCCAAGGTGATCGAGGTCATGGGCAACGCCAACCACATGTATGAAAACATGGCGCCCCGCGACATGTACAAGACGTTGAAGGAATCCGGCGCCGATATCCTGATGTCGGGTGCCCGCAGCCAGTTCGTCGGGTTGAAGGCCCGGACGCCCTGGATCGACGTCAATCAGGAAAAGCACGAACCCTATGCCGGTTACATGGGGATGGTGGACCTTGTCCGCGCCATCGACCGGTCGGTGAACAACCCGATGTGGGAAGACGTCCGCCGCCCCGCCCCGTGGGAAGAGGAACGTCCCTTCGCAGGCTATCGCCCGCGCGTGAAGGACCGTTGCCCGGTCTCGGGCTTCGCCAACGATCCCACCGATTTCGAGGATGACTGATCCATGGCCCGTCTGACCCGCCCCCGCCGCGCACTGTCCACCAACCCCTTGAAGTCGAGCGCGCCCCTTGGTGCCGCGATGGCCTATCTTGGGGTCGAGAAGACCGTGCCGTTGTTCCACGGCGCGCAGGGCTGCACCGCCTTCGCGATGGTCCATCTTGTCCGCCACTTCAAGGAAGCGATCCCGCTGCAGACCACGGCAATGACCGAGGTTTCGACGATCCTTGGCGGGGCCGAGCAGATCGAGGAGGCAATCGCCAACCTCAAGAAAAAGGCCAATCCGCGTCTCATCGGCATCGCCTCGACCGCGCTGACCGAAACCCGGGGCGAGGATATCCCGGGCGAGTTGAATGACATCATGTCGCGCCGCGGCGATCTGGGTGATCTGAAGGTCGTCTATGCCTCCACCCCCGATTTCGAGGGTGCGATGGAAGACGGCTGGGCCAAGGCGGTGACCGCGATCATCGACACGCTGGTGCCAGAGATCGACCCGCTGCACCGCGATGCGGATCTGCGGCAGGTGAACATCCTGCCCGCCAACTATCTGACCCCGGCCGAGGTTGAGGAAATCGTGCGCATGGTGCGCGCCTTCGGGCTGAAGCCCATCGTCCTGCCCGATCTCTCGTCCTCGCTCGACGGGCACCTGGCCGAGGACTGGTCGGGCCATTCGCTGGGCGGCACGAAAATCGACGATATCCCGGCGATGGCGAAATCCGCCGTGACCTTCGCCATCGGCGAAAGCATGGCGGGGTCTGCGCATCTTCTGGCCGACCGCGCGCATATGCCGATGCAGGTCTTCCCGTCGCTTACCGGGCTGCAGGCGGTCGACAATTTCGTCAGCGCCCTGATGAATGTGGCCGGCGTGGACGACGCGCCCCCCGCGATCAAGCGTGACCGCGCGCGCCTGCAGGATGCCATGCTGGATGCCCATTTCCAGATCGGTGGGCTGCAATACGCCATCGCCGCCGATCCCGATCTGGTCTACGCGCTGTCGTCCGCGCTGGCCGGCATCGGCGCCGAGGCGGTTTGCGCCGTGACCACCTCTGCCGCGAATCCGATCCTCGACCTGATCCCGTGCGAAGAGATCATCCTCGGCGATCTGGGCGATCTGGAGGACGGCGCGCGCGCCAACGGTGCCACGATCCTGATCAGCCATGCCCATGCGCGGCACGCGGCACAGGCCCTTGACCTGCCGCTGATCCGCGCAGGCTTTCCCATCAACGACCGGCTGGGCGCGCAGGATATCTGCCGCACCGGCTATCGCGGCACGCGGGCCTTCCTGTTCGAGGTGGCCAACGCCGTGCTGTCCCGCCCGCATGTGGCCCGGCCGGAAGATTTCGGCGCCGCGCCCATTGACCCGGAGTTCGACCATGACCGCCCGCAGACTACGCCTCATTGAGCCGGAGAACGATATGACCGACAGCGAAACCCCGCTGAAAATCGCCATCGCCACCAACGATATGGAGCATCTCGACGCCCATTTCGGTTCGGCTAAGAAATTCGTCGTCTACGAGGTGACCACCACCACCACCCGGATGATCGAGGTGCTGGAATTCGGCGATGTGACCGCGCAAAGCGGCGAGCATAACTCGCAGGACGACCGCATCACCCCCAAGGTCGAGGCGCTGACCGGTTGCGCGCTGCTCTTCGTGCTCGCCATCGGCGGCCCGTCGGCGGCCAAGGTCGTGCGCGCGGGCATCCACCCGATCAAGCGCAAGGACCCCGAGCCGATCAGCGCGGTGCTGGAGCAGACCCAGACCATGCTTTCCGGTTCCCCGCCGCCGTTCCTGCGCAAGGTGCTGGGGCGTCCGAAGTCCGATTTCGCCGATGACTATGCCGAGGATATGAGCGAATGAGCGAACAAGCCGAAACCCTGCCCCGCGGCGGCGAGATGCCGACCAGCGACTTCATCAAGCAGCTTGTCGCCGTGATCCGCGCCGAAGACAGCTATGGCAGCTGGGACGGCAAGTCCGACGCCGAGCTTCTGGAAGAGTTCATCGTCACCAAGGAAGAGCGCCGGGACATGCCGATCATCGGCGACCCCGATCCCGACATCCTGTGGCGGGTGGAGAAGTTCTACGAGGCCGTCGCCCTGCTTCTCGAAAAGCGCACCGGCGCGCGGGCCGCGCAGATGTCGAAGATCCACCATGAAGGCTTTGGCCGCATCGTGCTGTTGTCGGGTCGTCTTGTCGTGTTGTCGAAACATGTGCGCGACATCCACCGCTACGGGTTCGAGACCTACGCCAAGCTGGCCGAAGCGGGAGAGACCGCCACGCAGGACGCCGCCGACATGGTGGCCCGTTTCCCCGACGCCGCCAACGCCTGATCCGGCCTGACCATAACGAACCGAGGAAGAAACCATGAGCCTTGAAGAGCTTGAGACGCGCGTGAAGAAACTGTCGATGCGCTCCACCAATGCCAAGATGAACCTGCACGACCTTGCCGAGGAACTGCCGACCGATTGGGAGAAGATCCCCGAAGTCGCCGCCGAAACCTTCGAGGTGTTCAAGGAATTGACCGCCGCCCGCAAGGAACTGAAAGCCGCCAAGAAAGCCGCGGCAGAGGCCTGACCCCTAGGAGACCGAACATGCCTATCACTGCTACGACCCGCGGCGGCACCGAATATGTCCCCGAATTCCTTGTCGAGATCGACATGGAGAAATGCATCGGCTGCGGCCGCTGCTACAAGGTCTGCGCCCGCGACGTGCTGGACCTGAAGGGCGTCACCGACGAGGACGAGATCGTCGATGTCGATGACGAGGAATACGAGGACGACATCGAGCGCAAGATCATGGTCGTCTCCGATGCCGATGACTGCATCGGCTGCGGCGCCTGCGCCCGCGTCTGCCCGTCGAACTGCCAGACCCACGCGCCGGCCGAGGCGGCCTGACACCGACGACCGGATCTGACCAGTACATGCCGCGCCGGGGACCCGTCCCCGGCGTTGCTGATTCCGTGGATGCCCGCCTAGGGACGGCATTGGCGACGGCGGGCAAATGACGGTGCCGCCGTTCCAATTCCCGTCGGTTTGCGGCCCCGGTGGTATCGTGTGTGTCGGAATGTCGCGGATTTTGTCGCCCTGTCACCTGTCGGAAATCCGCCAATCAGGCGCCAGACAAACCCGACAAACTTCGTGCCAACTTTGTTAAGCATTTGAAAACGCTGGTCCGACAGACTTGGCACGCTTCATGCTTTGACTCCATGCCAAAGGGAAACGCGACCGACAGGAGAGCCCGCATGATCCAGATCACCGAAGCTGCACGTGACGCCATGGCCACCGCGATCGAGGGGGCCGGACAACCCATCGCCGGATTGCGCCTGATGGTTCAGGCGGGCGGCTGCGCCGGCCTGCAATACGCCATGGCGCTGGAACTCAGCCGCGAGGACGACGATGCCATCGTCGAGGCCGAGGGCGTGACCGTCCTGATCGACCCCGACAGCCAGGGCTATCTTCTGGGCACCACCATCGACTTCGTGAACGGGCTGGAAGGGTCGGGCTTCGTGTTCGACAACCCCAATGCCCAAGGGGGCTGTGGCTGTGGCAAGTCCTTCTGCTGAGGAGGGCAAGATGCTCGATTATTCCGACGTCCTGACCGACCATTTCCTGAACCCCCGCAACCGCGGCGTCCTGGACGATGTCAATGCGCTGGGCGAGGCGGGATCGGTGCGCACCGGCGACGCGTTGCGCCTGATGCTGAAGATCGAACGGGGCGTGATCGCTGCCGCCCGGTTCGAAAGCACCGGCAGCGGCCCCGATATCGCCGCGGCCTCGGCCCTGACGGAACTGTTGATCGGCAAAAGCACGGCAGAGGCGCGTGCGCTGAGTTATGACGATGTCGTGGCTGCCCTTGGCGGCCTGCCCGAGGAAGACCGCAGCTCTGCCGAGAACGGATTGGCAGCACTGGCCGCGGCGCTGAAGGACCACGCCCAGCCGCCCGCCTTCCGCGCGGCCAAGGGCCCGCGGGTCGAGCAACCGCTGTCGATTGCGCCGCTTCAGCCCTCCACCCCGGTCAAGGGGCCGGCCAAGGCCTTGTCGCCGGAAGAGGAAACCGCCGCGGTGGAGGACGTTCTGGCCGAGATGCGCCCGCGCTTCCGTGCCGATGGCGGGGACGTGCATCTGGTCGACATCGTCGGCCCCCGGGTGCGCGTTGATCTGAAAGGCGCCTGTTCGGGGTGCCAGCTTGCCGGGCTGACGCTCGGCGGCCTGCAAAAACGTCTGGCCGAGGTTCTTGGCCGTACCGTGCTTGTCGTCCCCGCCCCCGCCCGATCATAAGGACTGCCACAATGACTGCCCCCGTATCCCATGACGAGTTCCAGACCCCCGATGCGCCGCTGATCTGCGACACCACCCTTCGTGACGGCGAGCAGGCGGCGGGTGTCGCCTTCTCGGCCGAGGAAAAGGCGGGGATCGCGCAGGCGCTGGATGCGGCGGGGGTGGCCGAAATCGAACTGGGTGTGCCCGCCATGGGCATGGTGGAGGTCGCCGCGATCCGCGAGGCGGGGTCGCGCCTGACCCGGGCGCGCGGGGTGGCCTGGTGCCGCCTTCGGGAAAGCGATCTGGAGATGGCTGCCCTGACGGGGCTGACCCGGCTGCACTTGACCGTTCCGGCCTCCGACAGGCAACTGGCGGGCAAGCTGGGCCAGACCCGCGACTGGGCGCTTGCGGAACTTTCGCGCCTTGCGGGGCTGGCCACCAAGGCCGGGTTCGACGTGTCCGTCGGGGCCGAGGATGCCTCCCGCGCCGATCTGGCGTTCCTGATGCAGATCGGCGAAACCGCGGCAGAGGCGGGGGCTCAACGCCTGCGCCTTGCCGACACCCTGGGCCTGATGGACCCGTTCGATGCCCATACGCTGGTATCGCTGGTCGGGCAGGGGCCCTTGCCGCTGGAATTCCACGCCCATGACGATCTGGGCCTCGCCACGGCGAACACGCTGGCGGCGGTGCGCGGGGGCGCGACGCATCTGTCGGTCACCGTGAACGGTCTGGGCGAACGCGCCGGCAATGCGGCGCTGGAACAGGTCGTGGCGGCCCTTGCGGTGCAGGGGCGGCCGACCTCGGTCGCGCTCGACCGGTTGTGCGACCTGTCCCGGCTTGTCGCCACGGCGGCGGGCCGCCCGGTGTCCGCCACGCGGCCCATCGTCGGCGCCCATGCCTTCAGCCATGAATCCGGCATCCATGTCGACGGTCTGATGAAAGACCCCGGCACCTATGAGGCGCAGGCGCTGAGCCCCGCCCGCTTTGGCCGGGCGCGCGAGATCGTGGTCGGCAAGCATTCCGGCCTTGCCGGCCTGACCCGGGCGCTGGCCGAGGCCGGCCTGCCCTCCGATATCGAAACCGCGCGTAACGTCCTTCCGCTGTTGCGCGAGTGGGCCACGCAGGAAAAACGCGCGGCAACCGCCGCCGATCTTGTTCTCATCACCGCCCGGGCCGAGGCGCTGTCGCAAGGCGCCGAGACCTCCGAAACCAAAGAACGGAGCCTGACATGACCAGCCCCGACACGAAGTCCGACGTCCTTGACCGGTTGCAGTCCCTCTCCTCGGCCGAGGACATGTTCGTCTTTCTCGACCTGCCGTTCGACGAGGCGGTGCTGAACCGGTCCCGCCTGCACATGATGAAGCGGATGGGAGACTACCTCGATAAGGCCGATCTTGACGGGCTGGACGAGGACGCGGTGTTCGCCGAGGCGCGCAAAGCGCTGGCCCAGGCCCATGCGGATTTCGAAAACTCCTCCCCGCGCGAGCAGAAGGCGCTGAAAATCTATACGCAATCGCGCGGAAACATGGTGCCAATGGCGGGAATCCAACCTATCCCCAAGTGATCGAATGACCGATCCGGGAAAGGTGGGACGACGTGCGAACAGACGACCTGGAAACGGGCGATGGTGACGACTTGAAGACATTGGCGAGGATATGCCCCGCGGGGTGCTATACCCTGCGTGCGGATGGCAGTGTCGACGTCGATACCGCCGGCTGCATGCAATGCGGGGCCTGTCCGGCCTCTGGCCTTCGCGACCGGCGGCCAACGCCGGGGGGCTATGGCCTGCTTTTCCGGGTCGGTTAGGACCTTGGGGGCAGGGGCCGGCATTTCGGTGCCGTTGCCAGCGTTCACCGAAACCGATCCGGGCTGCGACAACGGCCTCAACCTGTGGTAGGGTAGCACGATGGAGATGATGCTCGCGCCACGCCAGACCCAAGGTCTGGCCATGACGGCGAAGATGCAGGCGGCCTTGCGCATCCTGCAGATGAACAATCTCGACCTGACCGCCTATCTTGCGACCGAGGCGCAGGAAAACCCCTGCCTGGACGTCAAGCTGCCCGACGATGCGCCGCCGCTGCCCACCGGCGTTGCCGGCGGCGCACGGGAAAGCGATTTCGACGCCGTCGCGGCACTGGCCGCCGACAAGCCCAGCCTTTACGTCCATGTCGCCGACCAGATCGACATCGCCTTCAAGTCGCCCACGCTGCAACGCACCGCCCTTGCCTTTGCCGAGGTGCTGGAGCCGACCGGCTGGATGATCACCCCGCTGGAAACCGTCGCGGCGACCGCGCGGGTTCCGGTTTCCGTGGCAGAGGCCGTTCTGGCCCGCCTGCAAGGGTTCGAGCCCGCCGGTCTGTTCGCGCGCAACCTGGCCGAATGCCTGAAGTTGCAGGCGCAGGAAAAGGACCTGCTGACATGGGAATTGTCGGTGATCCTCGACAACCTGTCGATGGTTGCGGAGGGGCGCATCGCGGAACTGGCCGATCTGTGTGATGGCACGCCCCAGGATGTGCGCAACGCGCTGGTCGCGATCCGTGGGTTCGACCCCAAGCCGGGCATTGCCTTTTCCGCGTCCGAGACGCCGATCATGCCGCCCGATTTGCGCGTGTTCCGCCGTGGCGATGACTGGGTGGTGGAGTTGAACCGCTCCAACCTGCCCGAGATCCGGATCACCGAGGCGCCCGATACCGGCAACGACGCCGCGGCGCGGGCCTATATCAACCGCGCCCGGTCCAAGGCGCGCTGGCTGTCCCGCGCGGTGGAAAAGCGACAATCCACGCTGCTGGCGGCGGCGGGCTGTCTCGTGCGGCGGCAGGTGGCTTATCTGGAACAGGGCACACGGCATCTTAGACCCCTGACCACCGAGGATCTGGCCGAAGAACTCAGCCTGCATCCCTCCACCATCAGCCGCACGGTCGCGCACCGGATGATCGAAACGCCGCGGGGCACCGTGCCCTTGCGCGCCTTTTTCAGCCGGGCCTTCACACCCGGCACCGGCGATGCGGGGCCGTCGCAGGATGCGTTGATCGCCCTTGTCGGCGATATTGTGGCTGGTGAAGACGCTTCTCGTCCGCTCAGCGACTCTGCGATTGCGAAGCTGGCCAAGGAAAAGGGCACGCCGCTGGCCCGGCGCACGGTCGCCAAGTATCGCGATATCCTCGGGATTCCTGCCTCTTACGAACGTCGCCGCACCGCCGCCTGATGGGCGCGGGGCCGAAAGGAAACGCCCCGGGACAAGCCCGGGGCGTGTGCTGTCGTTGTCGGTCGGTCGTCTACTCTGCGGCCGATGTTTCGGCGACGGGCTTTGTTTCAGGCTGCCCCAGAACATCCCGGAACCGCTGCATCATCGCCTTGGTTTCGGGGGCCATCTCGTCCTCGGCGCCCACGACATAGATCACCATGTCCAGCGCCTTCTTGCGGTCGGTCGGCGTGCGCAGAAGCATGGAGAGCGTGTCAAAGGCCTCGTCCGGGGCGAAATGGGCGATGACCGTCTGCGAATGGATCATCGCGACCCGCTGATCCACGGTCAGGTCTTTCAGCGGGGCCTTTTCATGCAGCGTCTCCAGCGACCGGGCCAGCCGGTCGGCGCGGACATCGCCGCGCGTGCCGGCCAGCAGGATCAGCATCCGGATCAGGCCCTCGGCCAATCCGCCTTCGCCCATGCGGTTGAGGTGCATCTTCACCTCGGGCGACTGGGACAGAAGCCCAGGATCCTTGCGCGTGCGTTCATGGTTGCGCTTGGCGCCATAAAGCATCGGCAAGGGCGACAGGTAGAAGCCCAGGAAGCCCAGTTCCATCATCGCCTCGCGCATGTCGCGCATGTTGTTCCAGGCGGTTTCAATCACCTCGCCCCACAGCAGTTCCGCCTGGCGGAACGGGTTCGACTTGTCGGCCGGGGTCCGGTTCTCACGCGCCTGTTCGGCGGCCAGGGCGACGGGCTTCATCGCCGGGTTGGAGCTGGCAAAGATCTCGCGCGTCACCCGCATCGGGTTGGTCTTGCGCTGCATCTCGCCCAGTTCGCGCGTCGCCGACTTGACGAGGAAGGGACGCAGCGTGGCGTCATAGACCTCTGCCAGCGCTTCGGAGCCACGCGCGACGGCCGCAAAGGCGGCTTCCTCGGCCCGACCGCCGGTGGCCTCGACAATGTCGCTGAACTTGCGCCGGGCGATGGACAGCTTGAAGTGCTTCTGGTCGCCCTCGCCCTTGGTGTCCTCGATCATGATTTCGTACAGGCCCGGCGCCAGCGCCTCGATATTGGCCAGCGTCTCGGCCATCTGGCTGTGCTCGCGGTTGGCGATGGAGGACGACACGAAGATGCCCAGATGCCCGACCTCTTCATGCAGCATGTAGAGAATCCGCTGGCCGCGGATCTCGATCTCCTGCTCGCTGGCATAGGTGTCGACGATCCAGTTCAGGGCTTGGCCCGGCGGCGTGATGTTGTCGCCGTGAGAGGCAAAACAGATCACCGGCGCCTTGATGCGTTTCAGGTCGATCGGGCGGCCCGGTTCGATCTGCGCCATGTTCTTGGACAGCTTGTTGCCGACGAACAGGTTCTCGACGATCCAGGTGATTTCCTCGGTCGTCATCAGGTAGAAGCCGCCCCACCATTTCTCGAAGTCGAGGAAGCGGGGCACGCCCCGGTCGATGTTCTGGTAGAGGTCGAAGTAGTTCTTGAACCATGTGCGGCCGGGGTTCAGCCCCTCGAAATTCATCACGAGGTTCGCGCCGTCGAAAATGCCGCCGCCCAGATCGCCCGCGATCATCGCGGGCACGACGCCGCCGGACAGGCCACCGGAATAGCGCATCGGGTCCTGCCCGACCTTGCCCGACCAGTAGGACATCGGCGCGCCGTTCAGCACGATGGGCCCCGTCAGATCGGGGTTGGTGGCCGCAAGGATCGCCGTCGCCCAGCCGCCCTGGCAGTTGCCGATCACGACGGGTTTGGGCGCATCGGGATGCAGGCGTTCGATTTCACGCAGGAAGGCGGCCTCGGCCTCGGTCACCATGGCCAGCGTCTGGTGCGGCTCCGGCATCTGGTGGAAGGCCACGAAATAGACCGGATGCCCGCCGGCCAGCGCGACCCCCACCTGGCTTTCACGCTTGAAGCCGCCAATCCCGGCGCCGTGACCGGCCCGCGGGTCGATGATGACATAGGGACGTTTGCTCTCGTCCACCGTCACGCCTTCGGGCGGCAGAATGCGCAGCAGGAAATAGTTGCACGGCCGGGGCAGGTCGGCGCCGTCCATCACCAGTTCGCTGTCATAGACCAGCACCGGCTTGGCGCCATAATCCTTGTTGTGGTCGACCAGCATGTCGGCCCGCGCGCGCAGGGCATCGGCGAACAGAACCGCGCGCTGGCTGGCGTCCTTGGCGTAGTCGCTCCACGCCTGTGCGACCGCCTGCGGCGAACTGAGCGAGCCGAAGCTTTCGGCCAGTCCCGTCGCGCGATCGGTCATCGCATCGCTGCGCTCTTTCATCGTCGCTTGTGCGCGTTCGACGTGGCGCGTCGCGGCGGTACGGAAGATCTCGGAATTCTTGTTCAACGAGTCGAGCGTTTCGGTCGGGTCGGGAATGGTCGTGGAATTGGCCATTGCTGTAGTCCTTCCTCTTGTCAGCCGACGATGTGATAACCGCCGTCGATATGGTGCACGCTGCCGGTGACGTTCCAGGCTTCCTGGCTGGCAAGGAAGGCGGCATAGGCCCCGACATCGTCGATGGTGGCAAGGTGATGGGTCGGCGCGCGTTCGGCCGCGGCATTCAAGAGGTCATCGAAATGACCGATGCCAGAGGCCGCGCGCGTCTTCAGTGGCCCGGGCGACAGGGCGTGCACGGAAATGCCCTTGGGCCCCAGTTCGGCGGCCATGTATTTCGTGACCGATTCAAGGGCCGCCTTCACCGGGCCCATGACGTTGTAGTTCTCGACCACCTTCTCGGCGCCGTAGAAGCTGACGGTCATGCAGGTGCCGCCATGGGGCATCAGCGCCTCCGCCCGGTTGATCATGCGCACGAAGGAATGAACGGAGATGTCCATCGCCAGCTTGAACCCCTCGCGCGAGGTGTCGACGACGCGGCCATGCAGGTCGTCCCGCGGGCAGAAGGCGATGGAGTGGACCAGAGTATCAAGCCGGCCCCACTCGGCCTTGATCTTGTCGAACAGCGCATCAAGCTGCGCGTCCTCGGTCACGTCGAGCGGTTCGATGAGTGCGGCGTCGAGTTCTTCGGCCAGCGGGCGCACGTATTTCTCGGCCTTGTCGTTGAGATAGGTGATCGCAAGCTCGGCCCCCTGCGCCTTGAGCGCGCGGGCGATGCCCCACGCAATCGACTGGTCGTTGGCCACCCCAACGACAAGCGCCTTTTTCCCTTCAAGCGAGAACATCAAGTCTACTCCTTGCAATGACCTCTGCCCCGTGGTTGCGGGCACCCGTTGGAGAGGGCGGCCGGAGCCCCAAAGCGCAGGTTTCAATCTTCACCGCCTGAATAGAGCGGGACCAAGTCACTTTTATTACATCGCTGCACTGCAGCATCAAGCGCTGCATCTTTTGGCAGTGCCGACCCCGAAGCGCACAGAAGCGTTGCGATGGATTGGGGCCGGGAATGTGCGAAAGGGTTGGGAAAGCCTTTGCCAGTGCCGGTGCAGTCTGGCTTACTTGGGTCAGCAGACAAGGTGCCGGGGCCGCACAAGACGCAGATACCCGGCGCAAGCAAGGAGCGACATGATGACGAACTGGTTTCTTTGGCTGATCATCGGCCTACTCATTCTGGCGGGCGGGGTGGCCGCCTTTTTCAACCCCTTTGCGGCGTCCCTGACCGTCGAACAACTCATCGCCTGGGTCTTCATCCTTGGCGGTACCCTGCAGCTTTTCGGCTCGACCCGTGAGAAGAGCATGGCGGCCTATGTGTGGGAGCTTTTGCTCTCTGTCGCGTTCGTGCTGCTGGGCATCGCGCTCCTGCTCAACCCGCTTGAGGGCATCGTTTCGCTGACGCTGGTGCTGGCTGTGCTGCTCTTGGCAAGCGGTGCGGCCAAGATGTGGCTGGGCCTGTCGGCTTGGGGCAAGCGCGTGTTCTGGCCCATCGTTATGTCGGGGGGCGTGTCGGTCGTGCTGGCGGGGATGATCCTTTTCGCCTTCCCCAACTCTATCGAGGTGGTGCTTGGCGTCCTGCTGTCGATCGAGCTTGTGGTGACGGGGCTTGTGCTGATCCTTGCGTCGATGTTCGTGCGCTATGTCTCGGACGAGGACTACTTCGACTAGAAATCACTGCGCCACGGCGCGCCGTTCGGGGCGTGCCGTGGGGGCGCACTAAAAGGGGCAGGGCCGGTGCCTATCCGGCGCGGTTCACCTCGACCAGGCGGGCCATTTCGGACAGGGCCTCTGTCGCGTCCTTGGCCCAGCCGTCGACCGGAAGGCTGCGCACCCGCCAGGGGGAGGTGGCCACGAAAGACCCCGCCAGAAGAAACGGTGTTTGCGGTGCCGCGGCCCGCAGGTCCGGCAGCAGATCGGCAAGGGCGGCGCAGGTTCGCGCGCTGCCGACCGAAAGCCCCAGCAGCGGGTAGGCATTGTTGGCAATCTCGTCCAGCAGCACCTGCCGGTCCTCGCCAAGGGACAGATCGACGGCCCAGCCCCGTTCGCGGCAGGCATCGGCCGCGATGATTACGCCCAGGGTGTGGGTCTCTCCAGGCATCGTCGCGAACAGGGCGCGACGGCCGGCATGGGGCGTGCGTCCTTCGCCGGGCGCGCGCAACACCCGCATCAGTCGTTGCAGGCGACCGACCGCTTGACCGACCTGGATGAACGACACCTCGTCGCGTTCCCACATCTCGCCCAGTCGTCGCGCGGCTTCGGGCAGGTGGCCCAGCATCAGGGTCGACCGGCCGATGCCGGCGGCCAGCAGATCCTCGATCGCCGTCTGCCCGGCCATGGCGCCCGGTTCCAGCAGGGCCGCGCACAGGCGCGCGACCTCTTTCGGGGCTGGGCGTGGTATCCTTCCGGCGCGGGTCGAGGGTGTCGTTGCCACCCGCAAGAGCGCTTCGCTTGCGACGCGGCGGAGCGTCGATTCTGGCAGCGGACGGCATGGCAAGGACGCATGCGCGCCCGATGCGTCGCCCGGCAGACGCGATTGTTCAGATGGCATTGCCACCCTCCCCTAGGTTCCCGTTGTTGCCGCTTCTCTGTTCGGGCGGCGTTTGCGGAACTCATTTCCGATATGTCGATTATCGGCCTTGATCCATGTCAATGCAACCGTCGGGTGATGGCGCGTTGGCACCCTTTCGCCTGTAATGCCCAATCGGCAGGCGCCATGCCTCAGGACTCGTCGCGGACCATATCGGGAACGCCAAGACGCTCGATCAGGCGGTTGGTTTCTCGCTGGACCAGCGCGAGATTGCTGTCGCGTACCGTGGGCAGCATCGCGCGCGCCTTGCGGGTG
Organism: Rhodovulum sp. P5; assembly: GCF_002079305.1. Taxonomy (NCBI): domain Bacteria; kingdom Pseudomonadati; phylum Pseudomonadota; class Alphaproteobacteria; order Rhodobacterales; family Paracoccaceae; genus Rhodovulum; species Rhodovulum sp. P5. The sequence goes on along the minus strand of NZ_CP015039.1, from coordinate 1,905,529 downwards.
TCGGCATAGTCCAGCCGGGCGGTGATCAACTCCTCATGTCCGCCCGCCTGGGCCAGCACACGGCCATAGGCATCAAGGATGCGCGACCCGCCCCAGAAGGTCAGGTCCCCCTCTCGCCCCACGCGGTTCACCATGATCACGGGTGCCCCATACATCATCGCGTAGAACTGGATTGTCGTGGCCCATGACCGCGGATTGTCGAAATCGTCGCCCACCGCCTCTCGCCCGCTGGAAATCGGTGCGCACAGATAGGTTGCCCCGTGCAGAAAGGAGAGATGCGCCAGCGCCGGGTTGTAAAGATCGGCGCAGATCAACAGGCCCATGATCCAGTCATCGTCGCGGCGGTGCGTGTCGACGAAACGGCCATGGGCATAGTACTTGGTTTCGATCAGACGGCCATAGGACGGCAGGTTGATCTTGCGATGGATATAGCAAAGCCGCCCGGCCCGCAGCACGGCCGCCGCATTGTAGAACTGCGCGCCCGTCGCTTCCTCGACGAAGCCCACGACGATCTCCATCTCGCCGGCCTCTTGGCTGAGGGCTGTCAGGCGGTCATCGCCGCGCGGCATGCAGACGTCCAGCAGACGCTCTGCCCCGTAATGGCCGACAAGGGACAGTTCGGGGAAGATCAGCACATCGACACCCGCGCTGCGCGCGCGGGCGATCATCTCGCGATGCTTGTCGAGATTGGCGTCGATGTCACCGGTGGCGGAGTGGATTTGCGCCGCGCCGACTGTCAGGAAACGGGGCATCAGGGGCCTTTCCGTTCGTCCGATACCGGACATGCAATGGCGGGCATTGGGTGTCCTCCTGCCCCTTCCTAGCGCAAGGGCAGGAGGTGAAAAAGCCTAGGTCGCCACCGGGTCGGCCCCGGTCGTGCGCAACCGGCCGGCAATCAGGCTGCTGATGGCCAGCATCGCCGCAGCGGTGCCAAGGCAAAGCGCCACGCCGCCCAACTGATAGGTCAGGCCAGACAGCACCGTGCCCAGCAGCCGCCCACCGGCATTGGCCATGTAGTAAAAACCCACATCCATCGTCACCCGCTCATCCCTGGTGAAGGCAAGGATCAGGTAGGAATGGAGCGCGGAGTTGACCGCGAAGAGCCCGCCGAAAACCAGAAGCCCGACGACCAACGCGGCGGTCAGCCACATTGCCGGGGCGCCGGCCGCCCAGACCAGCAGGGCAAGGACCGCAGGCACCGCGGCCAGAGCGCCGGCCCAGACACGGGCGCCCGCCACCAACTCCCCTTGGGTCTTGCGCGCCGCGCCCAGCAGGCGGGGGGCGCTGGCCTGCACCGCACCATAAAGGATGATCCATACCGCCATGAAGGTGCCGATCATGAAGAACGCCGCGCGGTTGCCCGCCTCGCTGCCGTCCGACAGCACAGCGTAAAAGTAGATCGGGATGCCGACCACGAACCACACGTCGCGCGCCCCGAACAGGAACACCCGCGCGGCCGACAGCCAGTTGATATCGGGGTTCTTCGAAAAGACCTCCCGGAACTTGGCGTCCTTTCGGCCCGCAGGCAGGCCCGGCGGCATCCGCCACAGCACCGTGGCCAGAATGACCGCCAGCACCGTGGCCATGCCCAGCACCGCCGGCACGAAACCGAACAGCGCCAACAAAGCCGCGCCCAGCAGGAAGCCCACGCCCTTGACCGCGTTTTTCGACCCCGTCAGCACCGCGACCCAGCGGAACAGCCCGTCCGAGGATTTCGGCGCCAAGAGCTTCACCGCGCTTTTCGAACTCATCTTGGCCAGATCCTTGGCCACGCCGGACGCCCCCTGAACCGCCATGACATAGGCAACAGACGCCCCGATGGCCCAGCCGGGGTCAAGGAAGGCCAGTGCGATCAAGGCCGCGACTTGCAGGCCCAACCCGGCAAACAGGGTGGAGGTCAGCCCGAACCGCGCCGCGATCCAGCCCGCGGACAGGTTCGTCACCATTCCGGCGATTTCATACAGGACGAACAGATAGGCCAGTTGCACCGGGCTGAAGCCCAGCGTGTGGAAATGCAAGAGCACCAGCATGCGCAGGGCGCCGTCGGTCAGCATGAACGCCCAATAGGCCGCCGTGACCGCGATATAGGCGGACAGTCCGTCGGACCGGTTCACAGGCTCTCCCCCACCATGAAGGCCACGTCGACCAGCCGGTTGGCATAGCCCCATTCATTGTCATACCACGCATAGATTTTCACCTGCGTGCCGTCCACGACCATGGTGGACGGCCCGTCGACGATGGAAGACCGCGCATCGTTGACATAGTCCGACGACACCAGCGGCCGCTCCTCGAAGCCGAGGATGCCCTGCAACTCGGTCTCGGAGGCGGTCTTGAGCAGGCTGTTCACTTCGGCCGCCGTCGTCTCCCGTTCCACCTCGAACACGCAGTCGGTGAGCGAAGCATTCAGCAGCGGCACCCGAACCGCGTGGCCGTTCAGCTTACCCTTCAGGTCGGGGTAGATCAGCGTGATTGCCGTGGCCGACCCGGTGGTCGTCGGGATCAGGGAATTGAGCGCCGACCGCGCCCGGCGCAGGTCTTTCGTGGGGCGGTCCACGATGGTTTGCGTGTTGGTGACGTCATGGATCGTGGTGATGACCCCGTGGCGGATGCCAAGGCTTTCGTGGATCACCTTGACCACCGGGGCAAGGCAGTTGGTGGTGCAGCTTGCGGCGGTGACGATCCGGTGGCGGTCCGCGTCATAGATGCCGTGATTGACGCCATAGACGATATTCGCCGCGTCCCCGTCCTTGACCGGGGCAGAGACGACGACCTTTTTCACACCGGCCTCGAAATAGGGGGCGATCTTGGCCTCGGTCTTGAAGACGCCGGTGCAGTCGATGACCACATCGACATCGTCAAGCGGCAGGTCTTCGACCCTCGCATGACTTGTCACCGGCAGGCGCGTGCCGTTGATGGTGATCGACGTGTCGTCATGGCCAAAACTGGCGGGCCAGCGCCCATGCACGGTATCGAATTCCAGCAGATGCGCATGCATCTCCGGATCGCCCGTCTTGTCGTTGACAAAGGCGATGTCGGCGCCCCGCTCCAAGAGGGGGCGCAGCGCGAGTTTTCCGATCCGGCCAAGGCCGTTCAGGGCATAGCGGGTCATGCGGTCTCCATGTCGTCGGCGATGTGATCCACGGCCGATTGCAGGCCGACGCGATCCAGCGTTGCAAGGGGCAGGGCGGCAAAGGCGGTGATGCGGTTCTTCAACTGGCCATAGGCGTGTTGAAAGGCGAGGCGTTTTTCGGCCTCTGTCCCTTCGGCTTTGACCGGGTCGGGCACGCCCCAGTGGCCGGTGATCGGCTGGCCTTCCCAGGGCGGGCATTCCTCGTTCGCGGCCTGATCGCAGACCGTGAACACGAAATCGAGCCGGGGCGCATCGGGCCCGCGGAACGCGTTCACGTTCTTGGCGCGCAGGCCCGAGACGTCATAGCCCTTGTCCTTCAGCGTTTCGATGGCGATCGGGTTCAACTCCGAATAGGGCTTCGTGCCCGCGGAATATACGGTGAACCTGTCGCCGGCGATGCCGCGCAGGATCGACTCCGCAAAGATCGAGCGGGCGGAGTTTCCGGTGCAGATGAACAGCACATTGTACTTTTCGATCGGCATTTCTTGGGTCTCCTTTTCGGAAAGGGGCAGGGGCGGCGCACAGAGTTGCGGCCGTGCGCGGCAACAATCGGCAAACAGAAAGTCGATCAACGCCTCGGCCCGGTCCATGCGCGCGCGGTAAAGCCGTGCCGTGCCCTCCCGCTGCTGCGCGACGAGCCCGGCATTTTGCAGCGCCGACAGGTACATCGACAGCGTGCTGGGTTTCAGCGACAGCGCGGCGGCAAGATCGCCGGCCCGCACCGCCTGCGGATAGCGGCGCATCAACAGCCGGAACACGGCCATCCGGCCGGCATGCCCGAGCGTGGCGAGCGAGGCGATGTATTCTTTTTCCATATTTCACAAACTACCGAAACATGCCGCTTGGCGCAATCCCTATTTCACGAAAGCCCGAAATAGGCATGGCCCTCTGCCTGCAGCTCTGGCCCAATCGTCATTGGACGCCGGACTCCGGCCCGCTATGGTCCGCACAAGAGATTTTCAGGGAAAGGCATGGCATGAGCGGTCTGTTGGCGCTGCTGGACGATGTCGCGGCGATTGCGAAGGTCGCGGCGGCCTCGGTCGACGATGTGATGGGGCAGGCGGTCAAGGCCTCGTCCAAGGCGGCGGGCGCGGTGATCGACGATGCGGCCGTCACGCCGAAATACGTCCACGGCTTTTCGGCCAACCGGGAACTGCCCATCGTCTGGAAGATCGCGCGCGGGTCGCTTTTCAACAAGCTGGTGCTGCTGTTGCCGGTGGCCTTGCTGCTGTCGGTGTTTGCGCCTTGGGCGATCTCACCGCTTCTGATGCTGGGGGGCGCCTATCTGTGTTTCGAGGGGGCAGAGAAGGTCTGGCACGCGCTGAACCCCGCCGATCATTCCGCCGAAGAACTCTACAAGGAAAAGCTTTCGGCCACGCATCTGGAGCAGAAAAAGGTCAAGGGCGCCATCAAGACCGATTTCATCCTGTCGGCCGAGATCATGACGATCATCCTGTCGGCCATCCCGGGCGAGCTTTCGCTCTGGACGACGGCCGTGGTTCTGGCGGCGGCGGGGGTGCTGATCACGGTCGGCGTCTACGGAGCGGTGGGCCTGATCGTGAAGGCCGACGATGCGGGGCTGGCCATGGCGCAGCGGGGGCGGCTTGCGGCGACGCGGGCGCTGGGCAGGGCCATCGTGCGCAACATGCCGGGCTTCATGACGCTTCTGGTTCTGGTGGGGACGGCCGCGATGATCTGGGTCGGCGGCTCGATCATCGTGCACGGGCTGCACGATCTGGGCTGGCACTGGCCCTATGACAGCATTCACCACGTCGCCGAAGGGGCCGCGCACGCGGCGCCGGCCACCCTGTCGGGCAGCGTGGGGTGGGTCGTGACCGCCGCCCTTGACGGCGTGATCGGTCTGCTGCTGGGGTTTGTCCTGATCCCGGTGGTGGTCTACGGCATCACGCCGCTCGCCCGTCTTTTCAACCGGGGGGGATGACCTGGGGGCCGGGAAGACCCGGGCCTTGTGTCCCTGTAACAAAACTGTTTCGATGACCTGTTAGGGGGAGGTCTCGACTTCATCGCAAGGAGTGTTCCGCAACTGCCGCGCAGGCTGGGGCCGCGCGGTGTGAAATTGTCTGGGGGGAGGCGACGTCTGCATGGCAGATGGCGACGGACAGGTCATCGGCGATCAGATCGCCGCGTTGCCCATGCGTTGGGACAACAAGGGCAAGCTCTGGGTTCTGATGGTGACCTCGCGCGATACCGGGCGCTGGGTGATGCCCAAGGGGTGGCGCATCGATGGCAAGAAGCCTTGGAAGGCGGCCGGGATCGAGGCGCTGGAAGAGGCCGGCGCCGTGGGCCGCATCGGGCGGAAAGAAATCGGGCAGTATCACTATGACAAGCGGCTGGATGACGGCGGCTCTGTCTGGTGCCGGGTCAGGGTGTATCCGATGCTGGTCGAGAAACTGCTCCCCCGGTGGAAGGAACGCCGGGAGCGCAAGCGCCACTGGTTCACGCCGCATCAGGCGGCCAAGCGGGTGATGGAACCCGAACTTGCCGAATTGCTGCGCCATCTGGAAAACGAGGCGCACAAGCGCCCCGAAATCCGTCCGCTGTACAAGGTCAAGGCCCCGTAGGGCTTGACCTCATGCCGGCGACAACGTCCCGAAGATCGCGTCGCTGTGCTTTTCCAGATAGATCTGCAACCACGGGGTATAGGCATCCGGGTTCTCGCGGGTTTCGCGCGCCAGATCGTCCATCGCGATCCATTTCGCGTCCATCACCTCGTCGGGGTTGAGGTCCATCTTCAGGTCCGGGCCCGCGGGGGCAACGTAGATGTCGACCACCTCGTGCTCGATCAACCCGTTGCCGACATCGGCGCGGTATTCCACCGTTTCCCGGAAATCGAGGGTCAGGCCGGTGATGCCGAGCTCCTCCTCCAGCCGGCGGCGGGCGCAATCCTCCGACGCCTCGTCAAAGCGGGGATGGGTGCAGCAGGTATTCGCCCAGTATCCGGGCGTGTGATACTTGCCCAAGGCCCGGCGCTGGATCAGCACCCGGTCGCCATCCATCACGAATACCGAGATCGCCTTGTGGCGGAGGCCCTTCTGGTGGGCCTCCAGCTTCTCCACGGGCGTCAGTTCACCGTTTACCCAGGCCGGGATCATCTCGCTCATGTGTATTGCGGCGACACGAGGCCGGTCAGGTGGGCGACGTTCTTCACACCGATCTTGATATGGGCCAGCGGACGCTTCTTCGTCAGCTTCTTGTTCATGTAGGATTCGAACGTCAGCTTCTGCACGTCCACGTCATGGCAGAGCGAGACGAAGCGTTCGCGCCGCTCGTCGCTGTGGTAATACGCATCCTGCATGCTTTGCAGCGCGTTGAAGGTCATCTTGTGATCCTTCATGAACTGCGCGCGGGCCAGTTTCAGATCGGACGCCCGGCCAGAGGCCAGCGCCGCCGACACGGCCATCGCGCCGATCCGCCCGCCATACATGGCGTAATAGATGCCTTCGCCCGAGGACGGGGCCACGGTGCCCGCCGCATCGCCAACCACAACCACGTCGCGGCCGTTGTCCCATTTCTTCATCGGCTTCAGCGGGATCGGCGCGCCTTCCTTGCGGATGGTTTCGGCCTGGTCGAGCCCGGCCATCTTGCGCAGATCGGCGGTGGCCTGTTTCAGGTCGAACCCGTCGACGCCGGTGCCCATGCCGACCGAGCATGTCTTGCCGTGCGGGAAAACCCAGCCGTAGAAATCGGGGCTGATCCGGCCGTCATAGATTACGTCGCAGCGGTTGGGCATGTAGTTGCCCACGGCCATCGGCGCGTCGATGATTTCGTGATACGCGATCACGTAGGGGATCTTGTCGCCGCCCGGCACCTCGGCCCGGGCCACGTCCGACCGGGCCCCGTCAGCGCCGATGATGAACTTGGTCTGCAGCTTGACCTCTTCCTTGGTTTCCTTGTTGCGGTAGACGAGGAAGGTCTTTTCCTCTTCCCGCTCCACCCGCAGGAAGGTACCTGTGTGCCGCTCGGCCCCGGCCTTGGCTGCGCGGTCGCGCAGGAACGGGTCGAAATCCTTGCGGTCGACCATGCCGACGAAGCCGTCCTCGATCGGGATATCGACGAAGCGCCCGGTGGGCGAGATCATCCGGGCGGTGTCGATCTTCGCCACAAGCTGATCGTCCCCGATATCGAAATCGCGCATCAGCCGCGGCGGGATCGCGCCACCGCAGGGCTTGATCCGGCCTTCCCGGTCCAGAAGGGCGACCTTCTTGCCCGACCGGGCGAGGTCTTCGGCTGCCGTGGCCCCGGCAGGGCCTCCTCCAACGACGACGACGTCATAGATCATTTTTCTTCACTCCCCTGGCACGAGGCCCGCGTTTTCCGTTGAGGGTTTATTGGAATCCATGATCCTCAGTGCCATCCATGCGGACAGCACGAAGAGAACCGCTTCTGTCAGGAAGACAAACCCGAACGCGGGGGCGTCTTCCATGATCTGGCGCAAACTGTCGGCGGCGGCGGCACCAAGAAGGCCGCCAAATCCGGCGGCGATGGCCTGCGCCGCGCCCCAAAGGCCCATGCGCGTGCCTTCGCGTGCATCGCGTCCTTCGCCGGCCAGTGCCATCATCGCGCTGATCGCGGCGACGGTGAACATGCCGTTGAAAAAGCCCATGGCGATCACCGCCGGTGTCAGCGGCAGGTGGCTGCCGAAATTGCCGAGGCTTGAGATGGTGACCAGCGCCGCGGCGGAGCCGAGGCAGCCCGCGATCACCCAAGTGCGGAGGGCACCGATGCGCAGCACCGACGACCCGACGCCAACCACGATCATGCCGAGGAACACGCCGCCATGCTGCGCGCCGGACAGAGAGGTCGACTGCCCCGGCGTGAAATCGAAGACGAGGCCCGAGAAGGGTTCGAGGATCAGTTCCTGCATGAAATAGGCCGACATCGACAGGAACACGAACAGGGTGAAGATCCGCGCGCGGCGCTCGCTCCACACCTCCTTGAACCCCTGCCAGAACGGCATCTCGTCCGGTTCGCGCTGGGCGATGACGCGACGCTCGATCCCCCAGACGGCCAGCGTGGTCACGGCCACCGCGCCCACGGTCACGATGGTGACGATCTTCATCAACAGCGCAGGGGTGTAGGGGTCAAGGAACTGGCCCACCGTGCCGGCGGTGACCGCGATCCCCGCGATCATCATCAGCCAGGTGATGGTCGCCGCCGCGGCCCGCCGGTCGGGCGCGGTGGCCGTGGCCAGAAGCGCCAGTAACGATGTGCCAGAGGCCGCAACCCCCACGCCGATCAGCGCGTAGGCGAGGATCGAAATCCCAAGCCCGGCCCAATAGCTGTTTTCCAGAACCACGACACCGGTCGCCGCCGCATAGCCGCCAAGCGCAAGAACGGCCATGCCGCCGATGATGAATCGCGTCCGCTGGCCGCGCGTGTCCGACAGAAAGCCCCAGCTTGGCCGGGTGATCTGGATCGCGTAGTGCAGCGCCACCAGAAAGCCCGGCAGGATCGCGGGCAACGCCAGTTCGACCACCATCAGCCGGTTCAGCGTCGACGAGGTCAGCACCACGATGGCCCCAAGGCACATCTGGACCATCCCCAGCCGGACGATCTGAAGCCAGGTGAGCGTCATCTCATGCGCCCCCGAGCGAGCGGATCGCGAAGGCCGACATCATCATGCCCGACACGTACAGAACCACGCCCACGCCGTTGTACCAGGGCGCCTTGCCCTTGGGGTCGCGCATCATCACCGACATCGCCCAGAACTGCACCAGCAGCACGACGGTCACGCCGCCTGCATGCCACGGCCGGTCCCACAGCCACAGAAGCGCGATCACCACCATCTGCGGGATCGCCATCACGATGGAGGCCACCCAAGCCGCCTTTTCCGGCCCAAGCGTCACCGGCAGCGAGTTCACGCCGGTCGCCTTGTCGCCCTCCAGCGCCTTGAAATCGTTCAGCGTCATGATGCCATGCGCACCGATGCCGTAAAGCAGCGCGATGACCACGACATAGATCGACGGCGCACCGGCCGACAGAACGGCCGCCCCGGTGAACCAGGGCAGGGATTCATAGGACAGGCCCACCAGCCCCGGCCCCCAGATGCCGGATTTCTTCAACCGGACGGGTTCGGCCGAATAGGCCCAGGCCGCGGCCACGCCAAGGATCGTGGCGACAAAGCCCCACGGGCCGAGTTGCCAGCCGATGACCAGCGCCAGCAGCGACATGACGATGGCCTGGTAAAGCCCCCATCGCCCGGGGATTCGCCCCGACGGGATCGGGCGGTCGGGTTCGTTGATCGCGTCCACATGGCGGTCGCACCAGTCATTCGCCGCCTGGCTCATCCCGCAGACGACGGGGCCGGCCAGCACGATGCCCAAAAGCACGAGGCCCGGCTTTTCCAGCGGCGACACGCCCGAGGACACGGTGCCGCACAGATAGGCCCACATCGGCGGGAACCAGGTCACAGGGTGCAGTACCGACAGCATCGCGGCCGGTTCCGGCAGGCGCCGGGTCTGAACAGAAATATCGGTCATGTCTTCCGCACGATCTCCTTGCCCCGGGCGGGGCCTTCCTTCCTGATCGGGTCGCTCAGCCGTCGCCTCCGTCGCGGCTGAGCAGCCCGTATTTGCGTAATTTCACATACAGGCTCTGCCGTGAGAGCCCCAGCATCTCGGCCGCGGCCACGCGGTTGTTCCGCGTCAGTTCCACGGCTGTTTCGATGCACATCTTTTCGACGACGTCGGTGGTCTCTGCCACGATGTCTTTCAGGTTCGCCGATCCTACCAGTTCCATCACGCTGCGCATCGCGTCGTCCGATACCGCAACGCCGGGCTTGCGAACGCCTTCCATCCGGCTGGCATCGCGGATCACGAAGACGATGCACGGCACGGACTGGTCGCTGAGATAGGTGGCCGACAGTTCGACCGAGACCTGCGCCCCGTATTCGCCGGCCAGTTTCGTGGCGAACATCCGCATCTGGCCCGCGCGCGTGGCGTTCTCTATCAGCACCCGCAAATCGACGCTGCCCCGGACAAGGTATTCCCCCAGCGACCGCCCCTTGACCGACCCGATATGGGGGGCGTCCGACAGGCCGAGGAAGCTTTCATTGGCGGCAAGGATCACGCCGTCCTTGTCGGTAAAGACGATGGCATCCACGCCCTTGTGGTAAAGCGCCAGAAGGTTTTCGCCCAACTCGCCGCTGCCAGCCCCGGCCGCCTCTATCGGGTCGATGCGGCACAGAATCAGCGGCTCCCCCGCGGCGCGGAAGGCGGTGGGGGTCAGCACGGCTCGGGTCTTGGTCCGGCGCGTTTCCACCTCAAGCGGCGGGGCGTCGGCATCCATCGCCTTTTGCGTCAACGCTTCCATGAATTCCGCCCGGCGGCGGCTGTCGAATTCCTGTGCCAACGCGTTGCCGACCAGGGCGTCCCGCTCCAGGCCCAGCAGGTCGCAGGCGACCTCGTTGGCATCGACGACGCGGCCCGATTTCGTGCCGACGAAGACGAAGGCGTCCCGGGTGGCTTCGGTCAATACGCGATAGCGGGTGTCGTATTCGCGCTGGGTCTCATAGTCCCGCTCCAGCGCCATCTGCACCTCGATGAGTTGCATCTGCATCTCGGCAATCGGGCGCAGGTCACGGCCCAGCATCAGCAGGATGCTGGCATCTGCCCCGATCCGGTGGAACGAGTAGCGCACCGGGAAATCCCAGTTCTCGCCGTCATAGTGGTTCAGTTCCACCTGTTTGGAGCTTTCACCGCCCTCGGCAAAGATCCTCAGGCGGGCTTCCAGCTTGGGGCGGCTGTCCTCGGTCAGAACGTCGCGAATGTCGCGACCTTCCCAGTGGTCAAGCTGGTTGAAGGCCCGGTGCTGACGGTTCACCAGAACCGAAAGGATCTTGCCGTCCAGATTGATCACAAGCGCGATGTCGGACGCCGTCGCGATGATTTCGCCCAGCATCTCGGGGGCGATCAGCGGGATCGCGCCATTGCTCCAGTATTTCGCGCCGCGTGAGGTCACCGTCTTGTGCCCGGCCCGCCCGGCCGCCCCCCGATGTTGATGCCCGTGCTCATGGCTTCACCGCCCGCTCGGCGGGTGCTGTCACGCCGCACAGGCGCAAGGCTTCCCGCACGTCCGACGTGGCGAAATCCGCGCCCGTCAGGGCCGGAACGTCTTCGCTGTTGCCCAGGATCATGCCGCCGATGACGACCGGCGTTCCCTTGGGGGCGGCGGCCCGCAGACGATTGATCAGCTGTCGGACCGTCTCCAGCCGGCTGCGGCAGGACACAGAGATCGAAATCATGTCGAATTGCCGGCTTGATGCCTTGTGCAGGATGTCGTCCTCGGACTGGCCAAGGCACAGGCAGACCGACAGGCCCATGCGCCGCATCTGGCTGGCCGCGGCCATGCCGCCCAGCGTGTGGAATTCGTCCGCCGGCACGATCAGCATAACGCTGGGCGCGTCGGGGGCGGTCATCGCGTCGGTGGCGTGCGGGGTGCTCAACTCACGCAGGATTGCCTGCAGGCGGGCGGTGCCGATGGTGACATCGGCAAAACTCAACTCGTCCCGGCACCAGCGATCGCCCAGTTCCCGGGCCGCGGCGGGAATATAGCCGTCGAGGATCGCACCGGGGTCGATGCCCTGCCGGCGCAGGTCGGCAACCGCGTCGGGCTTGCCCGCGCTGTTTGTCTTCAGAATATCCGCGCAGAAATGCGCAAGCACCCCTTCGTCGACGGTCTTGCCGGAATGCCCTGCGCGTTGCGCAAGTGCCGACAGAACCTGCGTGGCCAGCGACTCTACCTCGCCATGGCGCACCGGTTCCTGCTCCAGATGCTTGTGGGTGTCAGGCATCCTGAATCTCCGTCACGGTCGGGACGGGGCGGATTCGCGATACGGACCGCGTTGCCCTGCCTGCGTCCTGTCCATCATTGTCAAACCCGATTGACACTCTGGCTTCCCCGTGCTCGGAGGAATCAAGTCTTGACGCCCCAGCCACCTGAAAACAATGGGCTTTTGTTGGTGTGTCAAGGCTCGACATGACCCTCGTTCCGCGGGAAGTGTAGACGCAAAGAGTGTAAATTACAATTGACACTTTCCGGGACTGGTGTCTAGTTTAACGAAGCCACCGCCTGTCAGGGAGTCGGAGGATGTCAGAGCACAAGAAAGCCGCCGCAAAGGCGGTGCAGCTCTATACCCCGGAAGAACGTCGCCGCCGCGACGAAACCGTCTGGACAACCGTTCAGGGCGTTCTTGCGCCGCTGCAATTTCTGGTTTTCCTGGTCTCGCTCGGTCTTGTCATCCGCTATCTGGTGACCGACCAGGGGTACACCGCGGCCACGATCTCGATCGTGCTGAAGACCTTCGTGCTCTACACGATCATGGTCACCGGCGCGATCTGGGAAAAGGTCGTCTTCGGCAAGTACCTGTTTGCCCCCGCCTTCTTCTGGGAAGATGTCTTTTCGATGGCGGTGATCTTCCTGCACACGCTTTACATGTGGGCGCTGTTGACGGGCAATATCGGGCCGACGGGCCAGATGCTGATCGCGCTGGCGGCTTACGCGACCTATGTCGTGAACGCCGGTCAATTCCTCTGGAAACTGCGCATGGCGCGCCTGCAGGGGCAGGCCGACGCCGCCGAGGTGCCCGCATGAACGATTTCACGCCCCAGCCGCCGGCCCATGGGTGCCGCAACGCGCCCGTGTTGAAAGAGCGCGGCCAGCGCGAGGTTTTTTGCGGCCTGACCGGGATCATCTGGCTGCACCGCAAGATGCAGGATGCGTTCTTCCTTGTGGTTGGGTCGCGCACCTGTGCCCATCTTCTGCAATCGGCTGCCGGCGTGATGATCTTTGCCGAGCCGCGCTTTGGCACCGCGATCCTTGAGGAAAAGGATCTGGCCGGTCTTGCCGATGCCAATGCCGAACTTGACCGCGAGGTCGACCGGCTGCTGTCCCGCCGCCCCGACATCAAGCAGCTGTTCCTCGTGGGCTCCTGCCCGTCCGAGGTGATCAAGCTCGACCTGCATCGCGCGGCGGAACGGTTGACCGAGAAATACGCGCCCAGCGTCCGGGTGATGAACTACACCGGCTCCGGCATCGAGACGACCTTTACCGAGGGCGAGGACGCCTGCCTTGCCACCATGGTGCCGACGCTGGCCGACACCGACGAGCGGCAGTTGCTGCTGGTGGGTGCGCTGCCTGATGTCGTCGAGGATCAGGCGGTCAGCCTGCTGTCCGACATGGGCGTGAAGCCGATCCACTGCCTGCCCGCCCACCGCGCGGCCGAGGCGCCGGGCGTGGGGTCGAACACGCTTGTTGCGCTGACCCAGCCCTTCCTGAACGAAACCGCCGCGCTTTTGGAGCGTCGCGGGGCGAAAATCCTGTCCGCCCCCTTCCCGTTCGGCGAAGAGGGCACCACCGCGTGGCTCTGGACCATTGCGCAGGAATTCGGGGTCTCGCCCGAAACCTTCGCCAAGGTGACCGACGCCCCCCGCGCCCGGGCCCGCAAGGCGATCGCCGCGGCGGCCGAGACGCTGAACGGCAAGTCGATCTTCTTCTTCCCCGACAGCCAGTTGGAAATACCGCTGGCCCGCTTCCTGACCCGTGAATGCGGGATGACGGCGGTCGAGGTCGGGGCGCCCTTCATCAACAAGCAGATCGTCGGCCCCGATCTGGATCTGCTGGCCGAGGGTCCGACGATTGCCGAAGGGCAGGATGTCGATCTGCAACTTGATCGCTGCAAGGCCGCCCGGCCCGATCTGACGGTCTGCGGGCTGGGCCTTGCCAACCCGCTGGAGGCCGAGGGGCTGTCGACCAAATGGGCAATCGAACTGGTCTTCACGCCGGTGCATCTGTACGAGCAGGCGGGGGACCTTGCTGGGCTCTTCGCGCGCCCGCTGCGCCGCCGGGAAATCCTCGCTGACATGGAGGGCGCAGCATGAAGCTGACCGTCTGGACCTATGAGGGGCCGCCCCATGTCGGCGCGATGCGCGTCGCCACCGGCATGAAGGGGCTGCACTACGTCCTGCATGCGCCGCAGGGCGATACCTATGCGGATCTGCTGTTCACGATGATCGAGCGTCGCAACCATCGCCCGCCGGTCAGCTATACCACCTTTCAGGCGCGCGATCTGGGCTCGGACACCGCGAACCTGTTCAAGACCGCGCTGCACGATGCCCATGAGCGGTTCCAGCCGCAGGCGATGATCGTGGGGTCCTCCTGCACCGCAGAACTGATCCAGGACGACCCAGAGGGCATGGCGGCGACCATGGATCTGGGCATCCCGGTGATCCCGCTTGAACTGCCCAGCTATCAGCGGAAAGAGAATTTCGGCACGGATGAGACGTTCTTCCAGATCGTCAAGCGTCTGGCCAGGCCGATGGACCGCACTGCGCATGTCTCTGCCAACCTGATCGGCCCGACCGGCCTCGGTTTCCGTCATCGTGACGATATCGTCGAGGTGACGGCGCTTTTGGAAGACATGGGGATCAGCGTGAACGTGGTCGCCCCGATGGGCGCGACGCCGGCGGACATCGCCCGGATGGGCGCGGCCCATTTCAACGTGCTGATGTATCCCGAACATGCCGAGACCGCGGCGCGCTGGGCCGAAAAGAACCTCGGCCAGCCCTATACGAAAACCGTGCCCATCGGCATCGGCGCGACCCGCGATTTCATCGCCGAGGTCGCCAAGATCGCCGGGGTCGCGCCCAAGGCCGACGACTCGCGCCTGCGGATGCCGTGGTATTCGCGTTCGGTCGACTCCACCTACCTGACGGGCAAGCGGGTCTTCCTGTTCGGCGATGCGACCCATGTCAAATGCATGGCCCGCGTCGCGCGCGACGAGATGGGGTTCGAGGTGGTCGGCCTTGGCTGCTACAACCGCGAATTCGCCCGCGATATCCGTGCGCTCGCCAAGGAATACGGTGTCGAAGCGCTGATCACCGACGACTACCTTGAGGTCGAGAAGGCGATCGAGGATCTGGCGCCCGAGATGATCCTCGGCACGCAGATGGAACGCCATATCGGCAAGCGGCTTGGCATCCCCTGCGCCGTGATCTCTGCCCCCGTCCATGTGCAGGACTTTCCCGCCCGCTACAGCCCGCAGATGGGCTGGGAGGGCGCGAACGTGATCTTCGACACGCTGGTGCACCCGCTGGTCATGGGGCTGGAAGAGCACCTTCTGCACATGTTCCGCGAAGATTTCGAGTTCCACGACGAGGCCGGCGCCTCGCACCACGGCGGCGCAGCCAAGCTGCGCGATCTGGATGCCGCGCCCGAACCCGAGGCGGAAACGCCCGCCGCCGCCCCGCAGGAGGGTGAAATCGTCTGGCTCTCCTCCGCTGAGAAAGAGCTGAAGAAGATCCCCTTCTTCGTCCGTGGCAAGGCCAAGCGGAACACCGAGAAATTCGCGCTCGAAAAGGGCGTGTCCGAAATCAGCGTCGAAACACTGTACGAGGCAAAGGCCCACTATGCGCGATGATCGCCATATCCCCGGTTACCGAGTCGTCATTGTCACGCTGGACTCCCATTCCGCCGGTCCCGCAGAGCGCGTCACCGAACGTCTGAAGAACGACTTTCCGGGGCTGATGGTCTCGGTTCACGCCGCGGCCACATGGTCTGAAAACCCCGATGCCCTGGCCCTGGCCAAGGATGACGTGCTGAACGGCGATATCATCCTGGTGAACCTGTTGTTCATCGAGGAACATATCAACGCCATCCTGCCGGAGTTGCAGCAGCGCCGCGACCATTGCGACGCGATGATCGGCATTATCGCCGACAAGCAGATCGTGACCCTGACCAGGATGGGCGATCTGGACATGATGAAGCCCGCCTCGGGCCCGATGAAGCTGCTGAAGAAGCTGCGCGGGTCGAGCGACGACAAGGGCCCGAAAAAGACCGGCGGCGAAAAGCAGATGGCGATGCTGCGCCGCCTGCCGAAGATGCTGAAATACGTCCCCGGCAAGGCGCAGGATCTGCGCGCCTGGTTCATGACGATGCAGTACTGGCTGGGCGGGTCCGACGACAACGTGGAGCAGATGGTCCGCTTCCTCGTCTCCCGCTATGCCCATGAAGAGGCATGGCGCGGCACCAAGTCCGAGGCCCCGGTCGAATACCCCGAGGTCGGTCTGTACCACCCCGATATTCCCCACGGCATCACCACCGATATCGAGGTCCTGCCGCGCCCCGAAAACCCGGTGGCGACGGTCGGAATCGTGATGATGCGCTCCTACATCCTCGCCTCTGACACCGCGCATTACGACGCGGTGATCCGGGCGCTTGAGGAGCGCGGCATTCGCGTCATCGCCGCCTTCGCCGGCGGTCTGGATGCGCGCCCGGCGATCGACGCCTATTTCAAGGGTGAGGACAGCGTGCATATCGACACGCTGGTCTCGCTGACCGGGTTCAGCCTGATCGGCGGCCCGGCCTATAACGACAGCGAGGCCGCGGTCGAGGTGCTGAGCGAACTCGATGTGCCCTACATCGCCGCGCACCCGCTGGAATTCCAGACGCTGGGCCAGTGGAGCGACTCCTCCGGCGGTCTGGGCCCGGTGGAAACCACCATGCTGATTGCGCTGCCCGAACTGGACGGGGCGATTTCGCCGACGGTCTTTGGCGGGCGCCACGGGCCGCAGGGCTGCACCGGCTGTGGCCGGGATTGCAGCAACAAGGGCGAATCCAAGCAGATGGACGCCTGTTCCGAACGTGTCGACGCGTTGTCGGCCAAGGTCGACCGTCTGGCCCGCCTGCGCCGCAGCCAGGTGGCGGACCGCAAGGTCGGCGTGATCCTGTTCGGCTTCCCGCCGAATGCGGGCGCCGTGGGCACCGCCGCCTATCTGTCGGTCTTTGAAAGCCTCTTCAACACGCTGCACCGGATGAAGGCCGAGGGCTACCAGACCGGCGACTTGCCCGCCTCGGTCGAAGAGCTTCGCACCGCGATCCTTGAAGGCAACGCCAAGCAATATGGGCAAGAGGCCAATGTCTGCGCCCATGTCTCTGCCGATGACATCGTGCGTGGCACGCCGTGGCTGTCCGAGATCGAGGAGGTCTGGGGCCCGGCCCCCGGCAAGGTCCGGTCCGACGGGCGCGGGGTGTTCGTCCTCGGTGTCGAATTCGGCAATGTCTTCGTTGGCGTGCAGCCGACCTTCGGGTATGAGGGCGACCCGATGCGCCTTCTGTTCGAACGGGGCTTTGCGCCGACCCATGCGTTCAGCACCTTCTACCTGTGGCTGAAGAACATGTTCCGCGCCGATGTGTTGCTGCATTTCGGGATGCACGGCGCGCTGGAATTCATGCCGGGCAAGCAGGCGGGCATGGGCGCGCGCGACTGGCCCGACCGGCTGATCGGCGACATGCCGAACGTCTATCTCTACGCCTCTAACAACCCGTCCGAGGCGACGCTGGCCAAGCGCCGGTCGAACGCGGTGACCATCACGCACCTGACCCCGCCCTTGGCGTCCTCCGGCCTCTACAAGGGGTTGCAGGAACTGAAAGACAGCCTGACCCGGTGGCGGAAGACCGAACCCGGCTCCCCCGAACAGGCCGATCTGGAAGAACTGATCAAGATGCAGGCGGAGGCCGTGGACATGGGCGGCACCCCGCCCGAGAAGCTGTGGCTGAAACTGCTGGAAACCGAAGACGCGCTGATCCCCGACGGTCTGCACGTGGTGGGCCGCCCGGTTACGGATGACGAGCGCAAGGAACATCTGCGCGTCATGTGCGACGTGGATGACGAAACCCGCGACCGCGTCGATCACTGGTTGCAGCAGGATACCGAACTGCCGGCGATCCTGCGCGCGCTGGGCGGGCGGTACATCCAGCCCGTGCCCGGCGGTGACCTGATCCGGTCGGCCGAGGTTCTGCCGACGGGCCGCAATATCCATGCGTTCGACCCGTTCCGCATGCCCACGCAATTCGCGATGAACGAGGGCGCGAAACAGGCCCAGAAACTGCTGGACGCCCATGACAGCCTGCCGCGGTCCGTCGCGATGGTCCTGTGGGGGTCCGACAACATCAAGTCCGACGGTGGCCCGATCGCGCAGGCAATGGCCCTGATGGGGGCGAAGCCGCGGTTCGACAGCTATGGCCGCCTGTCCGGGGCCGATCTGGTGCCGCTGGAGGACCTGGGACGCCCGCGCATCGACGTGGTGATGACGCTCTCGGGTATCTTCCGCGACCTTCTGCCGCTGCAGACCCGGATGCTGGCCGAAGCGGCGTGGAAGGCCGCGATGGCCGAGGATGAGCCGCTGGAGATGAACTTCATCCGCGCCCATTCGCTGGCCCATGCCGAGAAGATGGGCGTCGACATGGAATGTGCCGCGCTCCGCGTCTTTTCCAACGCCGAAGGGGCCTATGGGTCGAATGTCAACGGGCTGGTCGACAGCGGCGCCTGGGGCGATGAGGATGAACTGGCCGATGCCTACGAGGCGCGGAAAAGCTTTGCCTATGGTCGCGATGGCAAGTCCAAGGCCAATGCGGCGCTGTTGCAGCAAACCCTGAAAGACGTGGATGTCGCCTATCAGAACCTCGAAAGCGTGGAACTGGGTGTCACCACCGTCGACCACTATTTCGACACGCTCGGCGGGATTTCCCGTGCGGTGAAGCGCGCCCGTGGCGGCAAGGATGCGGCCGTTTATATTGGCGACACCACCCGCGGCGAGGGCAAGGTGCGCACCCTGAAAGAGCAGGTCGATCTGGAAACCCGGTCCCGCAGCCTGAACCCCAAGTGGTTCGAGGGCATGCTGAAACACGGGCATGAAGGCGTGCGCCAGATCGAGGCGCAAGTGACGAACACCCTGGGATGGTCGGCAACGACTGGCCAAGTGGAGCCCTGGGTGTATCAACGGCTGTCGGAAACCTTCGTCCTGGACGAGGAAATGCGCAAACGGCTGGCCAGCCTGAACCCGGCGGCCAGCGCCAAAATGGCCAACCGCCTGCTGGAGGCGCATGACCGCAACTACTGGCAACCCGACGCCGAGACACTGGCCGCGCTGCAGGCGGCGGCCGACGAGCTGGAAGACCGGCTTGAAGGAATCGCGGCCGAATAGAGCCGCAAACGGAGGGAACCAATGAGCCCCAGAGATGAAATTCCCGTGCTGAAGGGCGAGGACGGCGAAGGCTCCGTCCAGGTCCATCAGGACGAAAGCATGAAGATCGAGGGGGCCAAGGTCTTCTCTGTCTACGGCAAGGGCGGGATCGGCAAGTCGACCACCTCGTCGAACCTCAGCGTCGCGTTTTCCATGCTGGGCAAGCGCGTGCTGCAAATCGGCTGTGACCCCAAACACGACTCGACCTTCACGCTGACGGGCCACCTGCAACCCACGGTCATCGACGTTCTGAAAGAGGTGGATTTCCACCCCGAGGAACTGCGCCCCGAGGATTTCGTGACGCCCGGCTTCAACGGCGTGCAATGTGTCGAGGCCGGCGGCCCGCCCGCGGGCACCGGCTGCGGCGGCTATGTGGTTGGCCAGACCGTGAAGCTGTTGAAGCAGCATCACATGCTGGAAGACACCGATGTGGTGATCTTCGACGTCCTTGGTGACGTCGTCTGCGGCGGGTTCGCCGCGCCCCTGCAGCATGCCGACCGCGCGGTGATCGTCACCGCCAACGATTTCGACTCGATCTACGCGATGAACCGGATCATCGCCGCGGTGCAGGCGAAGTCGAAAAACTACAACGTGCGGCTTGCCGGCTGCATCGCCAACCGGTCCGAGGACACCGATCAGGTGGACAAGTATTGCGACCGGGTGGGCTTCAAGCGGCTGGCGCATATGCCGCTGGTCGACGCGATCCGCCGCTCTCGCCTGATGAAGAAGACGCTGTTCGAGATGCCCGACGATCAGGACATCGTCGAGTGCCGCGCCGAATATGTCCGTCTGGCCGAGACGCTGTGGAACGGGACCGACCCGCTGGCCCCCGCGCCGCTGCCCGACCGCGAAATCTTTGAATTGCTTGGGTTCGATTGATGAGCAGCAGCTACGCCAAGACCCGGGAACGGCTGGAACATTATTTCGGCAGCACCGCTTCCAAGACGTGGGAGCGGCTGACTTCTGATGCGCCGGTGTCCCGTATCCGCCAGACCGTGCGCGAAGGCCGCGACCAGATGCGCGCCCAGATGCTGAGCCGCCTGCCCGACGACCTGACCGGCAAGCGGGTGCTGGATGCCGGCTGCGGGGCCGGGCCAATGACGCTGGAACTGGTGCAGCGGGGGGCGGAGGTCACGGCCGTCGATATCTCTGCAAGCCTGCTGGAGGTCGCGAAACAGCGGATCCCCGACAAGTATCACCGCCAGATCACCTTCGTGGCGGGTGACATGCTGGGCAACAACCTTGGGTCCTTCGACTACGTCATGGCGATGGACAGCCTGATCCACTACAAGGCCAAGGATATCGCCGACGCGCTGGCCAAGCTGGCGGCGCGGACCCGTGGCAAGATCGTCTTCACCGTGGCGCCGAAGACGCCGCTTTTGTCGGCGATGCATGTCGTGGGCAAGATCTTCCCCCGCTCCGACCGCTCCCCCCGGATCATCCCTCATTCGGAGGCGCGGATCGCCAAGGCCCTGCGCAAGGCGGGCGTCAAGGGGCGTTCCGCCCGCTCGACCGGGTGGCGAAGGGCTTTTACATCAGCCAGGCGATGGAGCTTGAGCCATGATCCTGAGCAGCCGGAAACTGGCCCAGCTTGGCATGCGCTACATGCCCTTCGCGGATGCCGCGACGCAGGACTTCCCGCTTCGGCAGGTGCTGCGGCTGTCGCTGTTCCAGATTTCGGTGGGCATGGCCACGGTCCTGTTGCTGGGCACGCTGAACCGGGTGATGATCGTCGAGATGGGCATTCCCGCAACGATGGTCGCGGTGATGATCGCCCTGCCGGTGCTGACCGCCCCGTTCCGCGCGCTGATGGGCTTCAAATCCGACAACTACCGTTCTGCCATCGGGTGGAAGCGGATTCCCTATATGTGGTTCGGCTCGCTCTGGCAGATGGGCGGGCTTGCCGTCATGCCCTTTGCGCTGATCGTGCTGTCGGGCGACCAGACGCTGGGCCCGGCCTGGGCGGGCGAGGTCCTGGCGGCCCTGGCCTTCCTGATGACCGGCCTTGGCATCCACATGACCCAGACGGTCGGGCTGGCGCTGGCCTCTGACCGGGCGACGGATGAATCCCGCCCGCGGGTTGTTGCGCTGCTATATGCGATGTTCTTGCTGGGCATGGGCATTTCGGCGCTGGTGATCGGGTTCCTGCTGCGGGATTTCTCGCAAATGACCCTGATCCGCGTGGTGCAGGGGGCGGCGGCGATGACGCTTGTGCTGAACCTCATCGCGCTGTGGAAGCAGGAACCGATGAACCCCATGTCCAAGCAGGAGCGGTCGACCCGCCCGCCGAGCTTTGGCGACGCGTGGCACGATTTCGCCGCGGGCGGCCGGGCCGGGCGGCTGCTGGCCGTGGTGGCGCTGGGCACGCTGGCCTTCAACATGCAGGACGTGCTGCTGGAACCCTACGGGGGCGAGGTGCTGGGCCTGTCCGTGGCGGCCACCACGCTCTTGACCGGAACATGGGCGGTCGGCTCGCTGGCCGGCTTCGCCATGGCGGCGCGCTGGCTGCGGCAGGGCATGAACATCTACCGCATGGGCGCGGTGGGCCTGATGTCGGGCATCGCGGCGTTTTCCATGGTGATCATGGCCGGGCCATTCGGGTTCGCGTCGATGTTCTATCTGGGCGCGATGCTGATCGGGTTTGGCGGCGGGCTTTTTGCCGTTGCGACCCTGACCGCGGCGATGTCGCTTCCAGCGGAGGGCAAGGCGGGCCGGGGTCTGGCGCTGGGCGCCTGGGGCGCGGCGCAGGCCACTGCGGCGGGCCTGTCGGTGGCGATCGGAGGGTCCGTGCGCGACGTGGTGAATCACTACGCACTGTCGGGCCAGCTTGGCAAGGGGCTTGAAACGGCGACAACCGGATACGCGGCGGTCTACCACATTGAGATCGTCTTGCTCTTCGTGACACTCATTGCCTTGGGGCCGCTCGTGCGGCCACAGGACAGCAACCATCCCAACAGGGATTCCTCGGCCAAGATCGGGCTGGCCGACTTCCCAACCTGACCTGGAGGACCGAACCAATGGTCAACGCATTCTTTGGAAACTTCGATCTGGCCGCCTTGGCGATCTGGTCGTTCTGGCTGTTCTTCGCTGGGCTGGTATTCCACCTCCAGCGCATGAACATGCATGAAGGCTATCCCCTGGAAGACGAGGCGGGCAATCCCGCGCCGAACCAGGGCATGTTCCCGCTTCCCGCGGAAAAAACCTTCATCCTGCCCCACGGCAAGGGTGAACTGACCGTGCCGAACGGCAAGACCGATCCGCGCAACGCGAATCTGCCGCTCAAGAAAACCAACCCGAACAACGGCTACCCGCTGGTTCCCACCGGCGATCCGATGATCGACGGCGTCGGCCCGGCCGCGTGGTGTGCCCGTGAGGATGAGCCGGAACTGACCGGTCAGGGCCATCCGAAAATCGTGCCGCTGGCCTCGCTGAAATCGTTCAAGGTCAGCGCCGGTCGCGATCCGCGCGGCATGCCCGTCGAGGCCGCCGATGGCGAAATCGTCGGCAAGATCGTCGACATGTGGGTGGACGAACCGGAAGCCGTCGTGCGCTATCTGGAACTGGAACTCGACGGCGCCCATGGTGGCGGCCGCCGCCTGCTGCCGATGCCGCTGGCCCGTATCGGCTTCTTCCAGAAAAAGGTGATGGTGCACTCGATCTACGGCAAGCACTTCGCCAATGTGCCGACCATCAAATCCTCGACCCAGGTCACCAAGCTGGAAGAGGAAAAGGTCAGCGCCTACTACGCCGGCGGCAAGCTTTACGCCGACATCGACGAGCGGCTTGACGCGCAGTTCCAACTCTGAGGAAACGGACCGGACGCATGTCCCACGACGATTTCGACTTTGAGCCTATCAAGGGTCTGCCCGAAAACCTGCCAGAGGGGGAGGAAATCCTCTGGCAGGGGGCACCCGACTGGTGGGCACTGGCCCGCGAGGCGCTCGCGCTTTACTGGGTGGCCGGATATTTCGTCGTGCTGTTTCTCTGGCGCATGATCGTCGCCACCGAGACGATGTCCTTGTCTCAGGCGGCGGTCGCGTCTTCGTTCTTCCTGGTCCTGGGGGCCGTGGTGTGTGGGCTTCTCATGCTCACGGCCCTCGTCCAGGCCAAGGCGACGGTATATACCGTCACCAACCGGCGTGTTGCGCTGCGCATCGGTGCGGCGCTGTCGATGACGCTGAACCTGCCCTACACCTGGATCGGCAATGCAGGGCTTGACCTGCGCAAATCCGGGACGGGCACCATTGCATTCGAACTGATGGGAACCACCCGGTTCTCCTATCTCATGACGTGGCCGCATGTCCGCCCGTGGCGGATGGCCCGTACGGAACCCGCGTTCCGCTGCATCCCTGACGCGGCCAAGGTCGCGCGGCTGATTGCCGAAGCGGCGGAAACGCGGGTTGCCGAACCCAAGCTGACGCGCATCACCGACGACGACACGGTGGCTGCGGAGTAGAACATGGCCGCAAGAAAATCGAACAAGCCTCCCGTCCATCCGGATGACGAGAAAATCCCCCCGTTTCTGCTGAAGGGCATGTTGGCCCTTTGCTTGGTCGCGCTGCTGATTGCCGGCTATGCGCGGTTCACCGACCGCCCGCTGGAGGCGATGCCGGATCTGGCCGAACCGATCGCCGCAGAGCGGCAGGTCGTGCTTGTGGGCAGCATGACGGGGGCGGCCACGGTGTATGACACCGAAGGAAATGTGATTCACGAGTTCCCTGCCGACAAGGGCGGGTTTGTCGCCGGTATCTGGCGGGTTCTTCAGCGGGAGCGTGGCAAGATCGACGCCCCGATGGATGCCCCCGTACGGCTTGTCCGCTATGAAAGCGGGCGCATTTCTATGTTCGACGACCTGACCGGTTGGCGGGCAGAGCTTGTCGGTTTCGGCGCCGACAACAAGGCAGCTTTCGCGCGGCTGCTGGACTGACCGAGGGGATCGGGAACATGCCCCTCATCACAAAAAACAGGGAACCAGAAGATGGGACTATTCACCCGGGAGAGGGAGACTGCACCGTGCACGGTTGAAGTTTCCCATAAGTTCGAAAGTCTTCACGCGCATCTGCGCTTCAATAACGGGGCCGTCGTCCATCCGGGCGACGAAGTTTTGGTTCATGGCCCCGAGATCATGGCCCCCTATGGCGAGGTCGTGATCGAGGACCGCGTCGCCACCATTACCCGCGCCAACGCCCTGCAGCGCCTGTGGACGCGGATGACCGGCGATCTGGAATTCATGGAACTGTGCGAATTCTCCTTCTCCGGGGAGGCCACGCTATGAATGTCCATACCGCCGACGCGACCACCGTCGAAGAAGGTCTTGCGATTCAAGAGGCGCAGGCCGTCCTTGACAGCGAAAGCGCGACCGCCGTGGCCATGCAGGACACCCTGCTGACCCCGCGCTTCTACACCACCGATTTCGAGGCGCTGGACGCCATCGACGTCACCCCGGTTCGCACCGACTGGGACGCGCTGATCGCCGAGATGCAGGCCGACCCCAACAAGGGCCATTTCCGCAAGGACGAGAACTGGGACCATGTCGACTGGGATGGGATGGAGCCCGAGCTGAAAAAGGAATTCATCGATTTCCTGATCAGTTCCTGCACCGCCGAATTCTCTGGCTGTGTCCTTTACAAGGAAATGAAACGCCGCGGCAGCAACAAGGACGTCACCGAGTTGTTTCAGCTGATGGCGCGGGACGAGGCCCGGCATGCGGGGTTCATCAACGACGCCCTGCGCGAGGCCGGCATTGCCGTCAACCTGGGGTTTCTAACTCAGAAGAAAAAGTATACGTATTTCAGGCCCAAGTTCATCTACTACGCCACCTACCTGTCGGAAAAGATCGGCTATGCCCGCTATATCACCATCTTCCGCCATCTTCAGGCGCATCCCGACAAGCGGTTCCACCCGATCTTCAAGTGGTTCGAGGAATGGTGCGGGGATGAGTTCCGCCATGGGGAGGCATTCGCGCTGCTGATGAAGACCGACCCCAAACTGACCTCTGGCGGCAATGTGTGGTGGATCAAGTTCTTCCTGACCGCCGTGTATGCCACGATGCATGTCCGCGACCACCAGCGCCCGGCCTTTCACAAGGCGGTCGGCATCGACCCCGACGCGTTCGGGCATGAGGTCTTCCGCAAGACATCCGAGATGTCCAAGCAGATCTTCCCGATCACGCTGGACATCGACCATCCCCGCTGGGCCAAGGGTCTGCGCGCGCTGCAGGCGGCCTCGCTTCAGGTGGATGATGGCAAGCAGTCCGGCGGGCTGTCCGGCAAACTGCGCGAATGGGCGGGGTCGGCCCGCGCGGTCTGGGCCTTTGCGATGCTCTTTACCATCCCGGCGGTGCACCATGACGTGCCCGCCTCCACACGATTGGAGCCTGTGTATTGATTTCGACGGCGTGGTTCGCGGCGCTTGCGGCCCTGTTCATCTGGTGGTTTTCCACCGGGGCGATCCTGATTGTCGTGCGCCACGCCGAACACAGGGGCCACCTGGCCCATCTGCGCGCCACCATCATGGGGCTTCCGGCCCTTGGCGGTGGCGTGTGGCTGTTCGAACTGACCCGCCATGTCGAACATGTGGCGACGTCCTACCTTGCCTTTCTTGCCGCGATCCTGATCTGGGGCTGGGTCGAACTGGCCTTTCTGACCGGCATCGTCACCGGCCCCAACACCACCCATTGCCATGACAGGGCGAAAGGGTGGGAAAGATTCCTGCGCGCCTATGGCACGATCGCCTATCACGAAACGCTTCTGGTCGCGATTCTGCTGGCGATGCTGCTGACCAGCCAGGATGCCCCGAACACCGTCGGGCTATGGACGTTCATCGTTCTGTTCTTCGCGCGCATCTCGGCGAAGCTGAACCTGTTTCTGGGCGTGCCCAAGATCAATGTAGAGTTTCTGCCGGCCCCGCTGGCCCATCTGCCCAGCCATTTCCGGATTGCCAAGCTGAACTGGCTTTTCCCGCTATCGGTGTCGTTTCTCAGTTTCGCGGTGTTCTGCTGGCTCGAACGCCTCTATTCCGCGCAGACAACGGCGGATACGGTCGGCTTTGCGCTCTTGTCCGCGATCACGGCGCTGGCGCTTCTGGAACACTGGCTGATGGTCCTGCCCCTGCCGGATCAGAAGCTTTGGCGCTGGATGCTGCCGGAAAAGCCGGTGGCCGAGAAAGCCGAGATCCGGCGCAAGGACCTGCGCGGCATCTGATCGCGCCGTTGGTGTGCCGTCTCGGTAAGCGGCGGCATTGTCGTGGGGGCAGAGACTTGGAATCCATGCAAATTAGCCGCTTTCGGTTGCAAGGCTTGACTATTTGCGTTTGACGTTACCGCCGCAGCACCCCATGGTATGCACCGGATAAATCGAGTCAGGGAGAGACTTTATGACTTCGAAACTCGCTGTTGCTGCTGCCGCCCTCATGATCGCCGGCCCGTCGCTGGCCGCTGACGCATCGGGCGACGTGGCCGCCGGTGAAAAGGCGTTCAAGCAGTGCATCACCTGCCATGTGGTCGTGAACGACGCCGGCGAAACGCTGGCCGGCCGCAACGCCAAGGTCGGTCCGAACCTCTACAAGGTGCCCGGCCGCCATGCCGGTGCCGTGGAAGACTTCAAATATTCCAAGTCGATGGAAGAAGCGGGCGAGAAGGGCCTTGTCTGGGATGAGGCGCATTTCGTGACCTACACGCAGGACCCGACCGCGTTCCTCCGCGATTACCTGGGCGACCCCAAGGCCCGCGGCGCGATGACCCACAAGGTCCGCAAGGAGCAGGAATCGATTGACGTCTACGCCTATCTGAACAGCCTCGGCTCCTCCGACTAAGGCGCCTGTTCGATCTCAGGTTTGCAGGGCCGCTGGCAGATGCCGGCGGCCTTTGCCGTTCAAAAGTGTCGTGAAAGGAAAGCCCCGATTTCGCGGGTCACATCCTCTGGCGCCTCTTCATGGGCCAGATGCCCGAGACCGGGAAAGCACAGCAACTCTGCCTGCGGCAACCGTTTCGCGGCATCGGCCGAACTGGACGGCGGCACCGCCCGGTCCTTTTCTCCCACCATCAGAAGCGTCGGCACCTCGATTCCGGGCAGGTCGTGCTGCAACCCCTCCAGCGACCACTGGGACACCATGGCAAGCGTGGCATCGGTATGGTGCCGGTCCGCCACCAGCCGCCGGTACAGCGCCAGACCCTCTGGCGACAAGCGGCTGCCGATGCCGGCGATCATCGTTTCCACCCCCGTCGCATTGCCCAGCCAGCGGGAGATTTCGGGGGCCGAGAACGGGTTCAGCGCCATCAGGCGGGCCATCATTGGAAACAGGAACCCCGCCGCCCCCTTGAAGTTTTCAAGCGCGGCGTTGATTCCGACAATCGCCCTGGGCGGTCTGGCCAGATCGCGCACCATCCGCAGCCCCAGCGCCGCGCCGGCCGAATGGCCGACGATGGCATCGGGCAACAGATCCTCGGCCAGCAACAGGCCCGAGATGTCCTTGCTCATCGCATCAAGGCTGCACCTCTGGCGGGCGCCCAGCTTGGTAAAGCCCTGCCCGGGCAGGTCGAGCGCGACCACCGTGAAATCACGCGCAAGCAGGGGAAAGACGTCACGCCAACTGTGGGTGGCCGCCCCGGTGCCGTGCAGCAGCAGCACCACAGGGCCGGCGCCGGCCTGCTGGATATGCCAGTAATGGGGGCGGTGGCGGACGAAGCGGGACTGGTCCCGGTTCGGCCAATCGGTTCCGTCCCGGGTCCAGTCCATGGGGCACCTCTAGGCGTCGAGCGCAGCCGATACAGCGGAAGAGAGCCGGTTTGAATCGGCCCTCGGCAACGGGATATAGGGCCCGCCCAGCGTGTCGGCCAGCGCCTTGAGCGAGCGTTCCGGCCGGTTGCCCATATCGATGACCATCGACGGGAACCCGTTGAAGCGGATGGCCGTCGCCATCTTCTGCGCGTCCTCGGCCGCCAGCGCCCGGTTCGGGGTGCCGTCCAGCGCGATATTCGCCCGCCCGTCGGTCAACAGCGCCACCGTAGGCGTCATGCCCCGGCCCTTGGCCTGAATGGCGACCTCAAGCGCGGTCTTCAGACCCGCGGCCATCGGCGTGCCGCCACCGCCGGGCAGGGCGGCCAGCCGCCGCTTGGTCTGCACCAGCGACCGGGTGGGGGGCAGCAACAGTTCCGCCTCCTCCCCGCGGAAGGACACCAGCGCCACATGGTCGCGCCGCGCATAGGCCTCGGCCAGCAGCAGTTCCACCGCGCCCTTGGCCTCTGCCAGCCGGGTCATCGCGGCAGAGCCGGAGGCATCGACGACGAAGATCAGCAGCCGGTCGGATTTTTCCTCGAACCGCTTGATGCGGAAATCGTCCGTGCGGATATGCAGGTTCCGCTCGAACCGGGATTCGCGCTTGCGGATCGTCTGCCAGGGCGCCGCTGCGCGCAGCGTGGCAATGACGTCAAGGCGAGAGCCGGTCTCCAGCCGGCCCTGACGGGACGGGATCGGGCGGCCCCGGCGGTTGCCCTTGATCTTGGCCCCGGCCCCGGCACTGCCCGCCGCACCCCGGTTGGCGCGTTTCGTGGCGAGAGAGGCCAGAAGATCGGCGGGCAGGGTGGCTTTGGCGGCCTCCAGCAGGATGTCCTGAAGCGGCAGGTCTTCCAGCGACTGGGTTTCGCCCTGATCCTCGTTCTCGCCCTTGTCGGGTTCCTCTTCCGGTGGGGGCGGTTGGTCGGGGGGCGGCTGATCCTCCGGCTCATCTTCGGGAAACTGGGTGGCGCGGGGCCCAGCACCAGTTGCACCGCGGCGGTCAGGTCGTCGGCCTCGACCTCGTCATTCCCGGCGATGGCGGCCAGCGCACGGGCACAGCGCAGCGCCAGCATCGGCGCGCGCAGGGAATCCACGCCTAGCCGGATCGCCAACAGCGTCAGATCCTCCAGCACCTTGTCGGCGGCGCGGATTTTGGGCAGGCGCGCCCGGGCCTCGGCCAGCGCGTCCTGGTCCAGCACGATGTCCTCGGTCTCGCCATAGGGCAGGGCGTCAAGGTCCACATGCAGCGCCAGGCGGTCGGTCAGCGCGGTGGGCAGCGCCTCTTCCGGCTCTGCCCCTTCATCCAGCGCGATCAGGCAATGGCCCGCGCCCTGATCCATCGCCCCGGCCAGACGTGCGGCCAGCCCCGGCTGGGTCCGTTCCGCCATCGGCAGGACAAGCGTTGCAGGATCGGCCAAAAGGCCTTTGCGCTGCACCAGCCGGCCGCTTGACAGCGTCGCGGTCAGGTCGATCCCGCCGAAAAGCTGGTCATCGCCGATCGACGGGTGCAGGCGTTTTTGCGGCAGCGGCAGCCCCGACAGGGCCGCCGTCACACGATCGCGGACCGGGCCGGACCGGGCGCGCAGCCACATGCCGCCCAGCCCCGCCGGGTCGACGGCCAGCGCGTTCAGGCCAACCTCTGCCCGGGTCCAGACCGAATTGTCAGGCAGGCTCACCCAACACCTCCTCGACGACGCGGCCGACACGGGTGGTAGAGCCGGCTTCGTCCAGCGGATCGCGGCGCAGCCGGTGGCGCAGCGCCGACGGCGCAACCTTTTTCACATGGGACCGGCTGACGCTGTCGGCGCCTTCGAACGCGGCCAGCGCCCGCGCGGCTTTCAGCAGGGTCAGCTCCCCGCGCAGACCGTCGGACCCCAGCGCCACGCACAGTTCCGCACAGTCGCGCAGCACCGCATCTTCGCTTGCCATGGTCTTGAGGTGATCGCGGGCGGCGAGGATCTTGTCGCGCAGCACGTCGTCCTCGGGGCGCCATTTGTCCATGAAGCCGTCATAGTCCATCTCGTAGGTGTCGCGGCGGCGGATCACCTCGATCCGGGTATCGATATCCTTGGGCGAGGCGACCTCGACCGACAGGCCGAACCGGTCCAGCAGCTGCGGCCGAAGCTCACCCTCTTCGGGGTTGCCGGACCCGACGAGCACGAAGCGCGCCGGGTGCCGGATCGAAAGCCCTTCCCTCTCCACCACGTTTTCGCCCGACTGGGCGACGTCAAGCAGGAGATCGACGATATGATCCTCCAGCAGGTTGACCTCATCGATATAGAGGTACCCGCGGTTGGCCCGGGCCAAGAGCCCCGGTTCGAACGCCTTTTCACCCGACGACAGCGCCTTTTCGATATCCAGCGCCCCGACCACCCGGTCCTCGGTCACGCCCAGCGGCAGGTCCACCACCGGGGTGGGCCGCGTGACGATCTCGGTCGTGGTCAGATGCGCCCAGTCCGGGCACTTGTCGAGCGAGGGCGAGTTGACCGGGCAGCTTGCGACGGCGTGGATCGGCGGCAACAGGGCGGCCAGCGCGCGCACGGCCGTCGATTTGCCGGTTCCGCGGTCGCCGAACACCAGAACGCCACCGATCCCCGGGTCGATTGCCGTGAGGATCATCGCCTGTTTCATCTCCTCCTGACCGACGATGGCGGAGAAGGGAAAGGGTTGTGTCATGCAGGCTCTTCCGTTTTCTTGGGCGCCTTTTTCTTCTTCGGCGCTTTCTTGGGCTCGTCGAATGTCCGACCGGTCTTGAGCAGACTCATCGGGCTTCCGCCCTCCCAAGTACCCTCTTCTTCAAGGATGTTGAAGCGGGCATACATCTCTTCTTTGAACCAGTCGCCTTCGCGGACATGTTTGACCGCGTTGCCATGGGGGCAGTTGCCATAGGCGAAGCCGCCCATTTCCGTCATGTTGTTCCACAGCGAGAAGGTCACCTGCTGCACCCACGGCACCTCGGCCATGCCGATGTGGAAGGCGCAGTTGGGGTGCTTGGCGACGCGTTCCTGCACTTCGGGCACCTCGGCCCAGAATTTCAGCGCGACGGGCAGTTTCACGGTGGCGCGGGTCAGAACGGCGACGTTGCCGCTATCGTCGGGGGACTCGGTCACCGTCAGCGGCTCCACGCCCGACCACATGCCGCGGGCCGAGGTGGGGGTCAGGTAGATCGTGTAGGTCTCGACCGAGTGGGCGCGCAGCACGCGGTGGGTGATCGAACTGGCCAGCCCCGCCTTGGCGGCATCCATGTCTTTCCACACGCAGAAGATGGCGTTGACGTTGATATTCGGCCGGGGGTTGAAGCCCGCATCCGACCCCGTGCCCAGCAGCTTGAAAAACTCCAGCCCCGCAACATTCTTCAGGGCATACCGGCCGCGCGCCATCTGGCTGAACGCTTCCAGGCGGGACGCCCAGTTGTTGTAACGGAAAAAGCTGACGGTGGTGACTTGCATGTGCGATTCTCCTTCGCAACTGTCGATCTTCTGTGGCATCGGGGGTGCGACGGCAAGGTGCCTGCCGTCCCCGGTGCGTATCCGGTAGAAGCATTGTAAACTAAACTAGACAGGTTTAACCTAGCGACATGATGACACGAGTTGATCCCGCCCTGGCGGACGAGGCCGTCCGCGCAGACCGTCCCCATGCTGTTGTGATCGGCGCCGGGCTGGGCGGTCTTGCGGCTGCCATGCGCCTTGGGGCCAAGGGCTATCGCGTGACCGTGGTCGACAAGCTCGACGTGCCCGGCGGGCGCGGATCGGCGATCTGGCAGGACGGGCACCGCTTCGACCTTGGCCCGACCATCGTGACCGTGCCCTGGGTGTTCGAAGAGCTGTGGAAGGCCTGCGGGCGCGAATTCAAGCAGGACGTCGAGCTTGCCCCGATGGACCCGTTCTATGAAATCGTGTTCGACGATGGCGAACGCTTCCGGGCCTGTCAGGACACCGACCGCATGCGGGCCGAGGTTGCCCGGCTCTCGCCCTCTGACCTTGAAGGCTATGACAAGTTCCTGAAGGACAGCGAAAAGCGTTACTGGTTCGGGTTCGAAAACCTTGGCCGCCGCCCGATGCATGAGTGGTGGGAACTGGGCAAGGTGCTGCACATCTTCGGCATGCTGCGCGCGGACAAGTCGGTCTATGCCCATGCCGCCAGCCGGGTGAAGGACGAACGCCTGCGCATGGCGCTGTCGTTCCACCCGCTTTTCATCGGGGGCGATCCGTTCAACGTGACCTCGATGTATATCCTCGTCAGTTACCTTGAGAAGGAATTCGGCGTCCACTACGCGATGGGCGGGGTGGCGGCCATCGCGAAGGCCATGGCCGATGTCGTGGAATGGCAGGGCGGCCTGATGCGGCTGGAAACCGAGGTCGACGAGATCCTCGTGAAGAAGACCAGCCCCAAACGTTTCGGCAAGGTGACGGGTGTGAAACTCGCCTCGGGCGAGGTGATCGATGCCGATCTGGTCGTATCCAATGCCGACTCGGGCTTCACCTACAGCCACCTGATGCGCAACGTGCCCCGCTGGCGCTGGACCGACGAGACGCTGAACAAGAAGCGGTGGTCGATGGGCCTGTTCGTCTGGTATTTCGGCACCAAGGGCACGCGCGACATGTGGAAGGACGTGGGCCACCACACGGTGCTGAACGGCCCGCGTTACAAGGGCCTGGTGCGCGAGATCTTCTTCGATCAGGAAAACCTCGCCGACGATATGAGCCTTTATATCCACCGGCCCAGCGTCACCGACCCCAGTGCCGCGCCCGAGGGCGACGATACCTTCTATGCGCTGTCGCCGGTGCCGAACCTGCACAGCGACAATCCCATCGACTGGAAGGCCAATGGCGAACGCTATCGTCAGATGGTGCAGGACTTCATGGAAGAAAAGCTGATGCCGGGTCTGGGCGACAAGGTGTCGACAAGCCTCTACTTCACGCCGGAGACGTTCCAGATGCGGTATCTGTCGCCCTTCGGTGCGGGCTTCTCGCTGGAGCCGCGGATTTTCCAAAGCGCGAATTTCCGCCCGCACAATATCAGCGAAGAGGTCGAGGGCCTGTATATGGTCGGCGCCGGCACCCATCCCGGGGCGGGCCTGCCCAGCGTGATCACCTCGGCCGAGGTGATGGCGAAACTCGTGCCCGACGCGGCACCGGCATCGGCGGACTGAGGCGATGATCAACCCGGCGGATCTGAAGCACTGCGAAGACTCGATCCGCACCGGGTCGTACTCCTTCCACGCGGCCTCGCGCCTGATGCCGGGCCGCGTGCGGGATCCTGCCCTTGCGCTTTATGCCTTTTGCCGGATGACCGACGACGCCGTCGATCTGGTGCAGGACAAAAGCGCCGCTGTCCTGGCGCTGGGCGAGCGGCTGGAGCTGATCTATCGCGGCACGCCCCGAAACGCCCCCGCCGACCGGGCCTTTGCCGCCGTGGTCGAGGAATTCGAGATGCCGCGCACCCTGCCCGAGGCCCTGCTGGAAGGCATGGCCTGGGACGCGGTGCACAAGCGATACGAAGACCTCTCTGGCGTCTACGCCTATTCCGCCCGCGTCGCCGCGGCGGTGGGGGCGATGATGACCGTGCTGATGCGCGTGCGCGACCCCCATGCGCTGGCGCGGGCCTGCGACCTGGGCGTGGCCATGCAGCTGAGCAACATCTCCCGCGACGTCGGCGAAGACGCGCGGGAGGGCCGGTTCTACCTGCCGCTCGACTGGATGGAAGAGGCCGGCGTCGATGTCGAGGAGTTCCTCGCCAATCCGCAGCCGACCCGGCAGATCCGCCGGATCACCAAGCGTCTGGTGGCCGATGCCAACCGTCTGTATTTTCGCGCCGAGCCGGGCATCGCCGAACTGCCGTGGTGCTGCCGCCCCGGCATTTTCGCTGCGCGGCACATCTATGCCGGTATCTCGCGAGAGGTTGCGCGGGCCGATTACGACAACATCACCCGCCGCGCCTATACGAACAAAGGGCAAAAGATCGGCTGGCTGATCCTGTCGGCGTTTGAATCGGTGCTGGTGGCGGTGATGCCGCGCTCGGCCGTGCTCTATGCCAAGCCGCTGCCCGAATGCGCCTATCTGGTGGAGGCCGCGGCCGAACGCCTTCCGTCCGACAATCCGTGGGGAGAGGGGCGTGCGGGCACCGTCATCGCCGCTCTCGCCCAGTTGAAGGCGCAGGAACAGGCACGACGCGCTGCCGCATTGGAACAAAGCGGACGACGGGCTATCTAGGGGCAGGACGCACAATCGGAGGTCGTGATGATCGACTGGCCCCTCTTCGCGCTGTTCTTTTTCACCTGTCTGACCGCGGGGTCGACAGGGCAGTTCTTCGGCCCCGGCGAATGGTACCGCCGGATCGACAAGCCCTCATGGACCCCGCCCAACTGGCTGTTCCCGCTGGCATGGCTGGTGCTGTATATCATGATGTCATATGCCGCGATGCGGGTCGCGATTTCTGGCCACCCCGAGGTCATGTACGCGCTGGGCATCTGGGCGCTGCAGGTGGCGTTCAACACGCTCTGGTCGCCGATCTTCTTCGGGCTGCACAAGCTGGGCGCGGCGCTGGTGGCGCTGATGGGCCTGTGGCTGTCGGTCGTGGCGATGGCGGTGGCGTTCTACCGGGTCGACATGGTCGCCGGTCTGCTGATCGCGCCTTACGTGGTCTGGGGCAGCTATGCCTTTGCGCTGAACTTCTCCATCTGGCGCCGCAACCCCGATGCAGAGCAACTGGCCGGCGCCTGACGGCAAAAGTTTCGCATGCGAAACAGGTTGATGGCGGGTTAAGATGCGTGTGCTACGACTGAGAGGCACGCGAAAGGATGGCGTGTGTTAGTGGCGGTCTGTTCTTGAACTTTGCCACGCCGGACTGAGCCGCGTGCGGAGGGCCGCGCCCGACCCTGGAGGGCGCCGCCCAAGTCTTGTCGGCAGCGATTTATCTAATAAGCCCGAATGGCGTGTGTCCGGTTTGAGGCATCGCCAAAGCGGCCTCCTAGGGGAGGGTCGGGCGCGGCCCGGACTGGTCGTCCGGGCCCACATCGGAATGATGCTCCGTAACAGTCCGAAGGAAATCGCTTGGTGTGGGCTGTACGGGCAGGCCCCTCACCCCTCGAACGACCAGCCCGTCTTGCGCGGCACCTTGACCGCCAGCATCGGCTTCAACAGCGGGCTGGCGAACCGGTTCAGGTCCAGCGCCTCGTGCACGCCCACGGTTTCCTCGCCGAAGATCTGCGTCTTGACGGTGGAGCGGCAGTAGAATGGTGCATCCAGCATGTCGTGCACCTGCCGAGGCTTGTATCCCGGGTCGGCACGGGTTTCGCGTTTCACCAGCCATTTCGAGCGGGAGAACCGCGTGCGCGGCGGGGCGTCGATCACCTCGACCGAGCCTTCGGCGCCGAAATGCAGCCCCACGGCCAGTTCCGACCCGTCCCGCACCGAGGCATCGTAGAAGCAATAGGCGCCGTTGTCCTTTGTCGGGAAGCGGCCCCAAGTCCAGTAGCTGAAGTCATCCTCCAGCGCGTGGATCCCGAAATTGGAGTCGAAATAGCCATGCCCCGTCCATTGCCAGCCGGGCTGGTTCAGGTCGACCTCGATCTCTGACGAGGGCGCGAAGGGCCGCCAGACATGGGATCCGTCCGCCTTCAGCGGCAGTTCGACATCGGTCACCGCGGACGGCGTCACCGTCACCCGCCCCTTCAGCCGGGTCATGTGCGGCCACGACATCTCGTCGATATCGATGTACAGCTTGCCGCCTTTCCAGGTCAGCTTCGATGGCCCCACCTCGAACGTGTTCGCGGTCTGCCGCAGGGCGGCCTGGCCCCGGTCGGTCATCGTCCAGCGGCCGCCCTTGCCATAGGTGGCCACGTTGATGCAGCAGTGATTTTCGGGGTTCACTCGGCCCGACCAGCGATACCACGGCGAAAAGACCGAACCGATGAACGAGATGATCGAGATCTGCTGGTCGCCGTCATGGCTGATCCCGTCGACATACCACCAGGCATAGCCGTCGGAGGGGACCTCTAGGTTGAAGCAAGGTCCGTCAAGATCGCCGCGGCCGCGTGCCTGCCGGAGAGGGTTGCCATGGGGATGCCCGCCCCCGGATGCGCCCCCCCGCCCGCCAGATAGAGGCCCGGCAGCTTCGTCCGCGCCGTGGGCCGTTTCAGAGAGGCTGTCAGGCCGTGCGGGCTCCGCCCGTAGATGGAACCTTCCGACGCCGGGAACAGCTTCGCGAACTGTCGCGGCGTCGTCAGCCATGTCGCCTCCGGTGTCGGATCGAAGGTCAGGCCGAACTTGGCCAGCGTCTCGAAGGTGCGTGTCCGGCACGTCTCTTTCTCCTCGTCGGTCGGGTCGGCCCCGTCGGCCATGGGCGGTCCATTCATTATAATTTCGAACCGTTCCAGACCCTGCGGCGTTTTCCCGCTGCCGCGGTCCTGCGCGCAGATATAGAGCGTTCCGTCCTCGGGCATATGGCCGCGGGCGATGGGGTCGAATTCGGTATGCGGGTCGGCGCAGAAGAAGACGTTGTGGTGCACCATTTCCGGCCCGTGGGGCTTTGCGGCGTAGGACCAGACATAGGCCGACAGGCTGCGCGGATGGGTGGCGCCCGTCTTCACGGTCTTGCGAACGTCACCGCCCAGCAGGCCCGAGTGCAGCGCCGCGGGGTCGCCGTTGAAGACCACGATATCGGCGGGCAGGCGGGTGCCGTCCTCCAGATGCACGGCGGCGGCTTTCCCGCCCTGGGTCTCGATCCGGGTCGCGCGGGTCTTGAAGGTGAAGGTGACGCCCTTGTCCTCTGCCAGCTTGTGCAGGCCGCGGGCGAGCTTGTGCATGCCGCCGTCGACCCGCCAGACGCCCTGTTCCTCGGCATGCCAGATCAGGCCCAGAAGGGCGGGGGATTTGAAGGGGGAGCCACCGACATAGGTGGCATAACGCCCGAACAACTGCGCCAGCCGCGGGTCGGAGAATTGCGCGTTCAGGCTGGACCACAGGCTTTTCAGCGGCGCCATGTCGAAGATCAGCCACGGATGGGTCATCACCTCGCGCGTCAGCGCGCCTTGCGAGGGTTCGGCGGCCTGCATCATCGGCGCGTCGAACGCCCGGAACAGACGTTCGGCCCGGCGACAGAAGGCGCGGAATTCCTTTTCGGCCTTTGCGCCCGCGAACGTGCCCACGGCGGCGGCGCTGTCCTCGCGACTGGCGAACAGGTCGAGCGACGATCCGTCCGGCCACCAGTGGCGGGCCAGGACCTCCTCCCGATGGAGGGTGACATAGTCGGTAAGGGTTGCGCCGACGCTGTCGAACAGTTCTTCGAAGACCGGGCGCATGGTCATCACGGTGGGGCCCGCATCGGACGGGCCGGCATCGGTGGCGAAGGTGCGCATCTTGCCGCCGGGAACGGGCGCGCGGTCCACAACCTGAACGTCTAGGCCCGCATTTGCCAGCCGGATCGCGGTTGAAAGCCCGCCCATTCCGGCGCCGATGACGACGACTTTTTGCGATGTCGAGGTCATTTTGATCCACCTCAAGGAATGTTGACTCGGGACCATAGACTGTCCATCCTGATTTACAACTTTGAATGTCTCGTTTGCCTGACACATGCGAGGGGCGCGGGACTGAACAGCAGAAAATGGGAGTTGTCCATGGACATCTCGGCGCGCGTGGAAGCGGCGATCACCCGGGCGATTGCAGAGGGGCAGGCAGGCACGCCCCCGGCAAAACTGGCCTCGGCCCTCGAATATGCGTTGACGCCCGGGGGCGCACGCATCCGGCCCACGATCTGCCTGAACGTGGCGCTGGCCTGCGGCGACGACAAGCCGGAACTGGCGGATGCGGCGGCGGCCTCGGTCGAGCTGATCCACTGTGCCAGCCTCGTCCATGACGACATGCCATGTTTCGACGATGCCGATATTCGCCGTGGCAAGCCCGCGCTGCACAAGGCTTACGGCGAACCGCTGGCGCTTTTGACCGGGGACAGCCTGATCGTCGCCGGGTTCGAGGTGATCGCGCGGGCCGCGCACCATGATTGTGAGCGCGCGATGGAGATGATCCGCATCATCGGCAAGCGCACCGGCATGCCCTATGGCATCTGCGCGGGGCAAGGCTGGGAGAGCGAGGAAGAGATCAATCTTTCCGCCTATCACAAGGCCAAGACCGGGGCGCTGTTCATCGCCGCGACCCAGATGGGCGCGGTGGCCGCGGGGCAGGATGCCGAGCTTTGGGAAGAACTGGGCGACCGCATTGGCGAGGCGTTCCAGGTGGCCGACGACCTGAAGGACGCGCTGCTGGATGCCGACGAGATGGGCAAGCCCGCCGGTCAGGACGAGGCCAACAGCCGCCCCAGCGCGGTCACCGAACTGGGGGTCGAGGGCGCGGTTCAGCGGTTTCAGGATATCCTGTCGGGGGCTATTGCCTCCATCCCCTCCTGTCCGGGCGAGGCGCAGCTTGCGCAACTGGTGCAGAAGATGGCCGAGCGGCTGGTGCCGGCCAAGGCGTTTCAGGCCGCAGAGTAATGACCGATACCGTTTCGACCCCCGCCCCCGCGCAGGCCAAGCGCGGGTTCAACTGGCGTCGCTGGCGTAACCACAAGATCGCCTCTCCCGCCTTCCAAAGCTGGGCGAGCAAGTTTCCCCTGACCCGGGCCAAGTCCCGGAAAGAAGGGGAGAAACTTTTCGATCTGATCGCGGGCTTCGTGCACAGCCAGGTGCTGTGGGCCGTGGTGGAACTGGATTTGCTGGAGGCCACCTGCGACGCGCCGCAGACCGTGGCCGTGCTGGCGAACCGCTGTGGCGTGCCCGAAGTGCGGATGGAGGCGCTGATGCGCGCGGCCACGGCGCTGGGCCTGTTCGACCGGGTGGGGAACGGCTATCAGCTTGGCTCGCTTGGCGCGGCGCTGATGGGCGTGCCGGGGGTGATTGGCATGGTGCGCCACCATGATGTACTTTACCGCGACATGGCCGACCCGATTGCCATGCTGCGCGGCGAGAAGGACACCGAGCTTGCGCATTTCTGGCCCTATGTCTTCGGCGCGGGCGCGGCGGAAAACCCCGAGGTGGCCGAACGCTATTCCCTGCTGATGTCCGAAAGCCAGACGCTGGTTGCGGAAGAGACGCTGCGCACGATCTCTTTCGACGGGATCACGCATCTGTTGGACGTGGGCGGCGGCACCGGCGCTTTTCTGGCAGCGGTGGGCAAGGCCTGCCCCGACCTGACCATGACGCTGTTCGACCTGCCGGCCGTCGTGCCCTCGGCCGAGGCGCGGTTTGCCGCGGCGGGGATGTCGGGCCGGACGACCGTCACCGCGGGCAGTTTCCGGGACGACCCGTTGCCGCAGGGGGCGGATGCGATTTCGCTGATCCGCGTCTGTTACGACCATGCGGACGACACCGTGCGCGCGCTGATGGCAAAGATCCATGCCACGTTGCCGCCGGGTGGGCGGTTCATCGTGTCCGAACCGATGTCGGGCGGCGACCGGCCAGAGCGGTTTGGGGACAACTATTTCGCCTTCTACTGCATGGCCATGCAGACCGGGAAGGTTCGCTCTCAGGCCGAAATCGCGGCGCTGATGACCGAGGCCGGGTTCGCGGATATCAAGATGCCCCGGACCCACCGGCCCTATGTCACCTCGGTCGTGACGGGGTGTAAGCCTGGGGCGACATAATGGCCGGGCCGATCTGTCTAAGAAAGTTGACACTTCGGCCCATCCAAGTACACTGTCACGCACGAATTCACCGAAGAGTGAGTCCCGACGCTGTCGGATAAGAAGGGATGGGAGACGCCCATGCAAACCACTGCTGTCATCCTCAAGGGGCCGCGGGATATCGGCCTTGGCAAGCTGGGGCTGACGGAGCCTGGGTCGAAAGACCTTGTGGTCGAGATCTCCCATTCCGGCATCTCCACTGGCACCGAAAAGCTGTTTTATACCGGCAACATGCCCCCGTTCCCCGGCATGGGCTATCCGCTGGTCCCGGGCTATGAGGCTGCGGGCGAGGTGGTCGAGGCCGGGTCGGAGACGAACTTCAAGGTCGGTGAACGGGTCTTCGTGCCCGGGGCCAACTGCTATGACGGGGCGTTCGGCCTGTTCGGCGGCTCTGCCCGCCGCCTGGTGACCGATTGCAGCCGCGTGACCCGGATCGACCCGGGGCTGGGGGCCGAAGGCGCGCTGCTGGCGCTGGCCGCGACCGCGCGGCATTCGCTGGCGGGCGTCGACAAGAAGATGCCCGAACTGATCGTGGGCCATGGTGTGCTTGGCCGCCTGCTGGCGCGTCTGACCATTGCCGCCGGTGCGCCCGCCCCGACGGTGTGGGAGATCAATCCCGACCGGCAGTCCGGGGCAGAGGGCTATGAAGTGCTCCACCCCGACGACGATCCGAAAATGGATTACCGCACGATCTACGATGCCTCGGGCGTCGGGTCGCTGCTCGATACGCTCATCACCCGCATCGCCAAGGGCGGCGAGGTGGTGCTTGCGGGGTTCTACACGGACCCGTTGTCATTCGCTTTCCCGCCCGCCTTCATGAAGGAGGCCCGGCTGCGCATCGCTGCCGAATGGGAACGCGATGACCTGATTGCAACGCGTCAGCTTGTGGAAGCGGGGGCGTTGTCGCTGGGGGGGCTGATTACCCACAGCGAACCGGCGGAAAAGGCCGCAGAAGCCTATGAAACCGCCTTTAACGATCCTGCCTGTCTGAAAATGATCCTGAACTGGGGAGCCGTGCATGACGCTTGACGTCCCGAATATCAAAGACATCGACCAACGGTTGCGTGACGAAGCGAACGAACCGCTGGACGACATTCCCGTAACCGAGCCCACCAAGAAGACGCAGATCATCGCGATCTATGGCAAGGGCGGTATCGGCAAGTCCTTCACGCTGGCCAACCTCAGCAACATGATGGCCGAACAGGGCAAGCGCGTTCTGCTGATCGGCTGCGACCCGAAATCGGACACGACCTCGCTGCTGTTCGGCGGCAAGGCCTGCCCGACGATCATCGAAACCTCCACCAAGAAGAAGCTCGCCGGCGAAGAAGTGCAGATCGGCGATGTCTGCTTCAAGCGGAACGGCGTTTTCGCGATGGAGCTTGGCGGGCCCGAGGTTGGCCGCGGCTGCGGTGGGCGTGGCATCATCCACGGGTTCGAACTGCTGGAAAAGCTGGGCTTCCATGACTGGGATTTCGACTATGTGCTGCTCGACTTCCTGGGCGACGTGGTCTGCGGCGGCTTCGGCCTGCCGATTGCCCGCGACATGGCGCAAAAGGTGATCCTGGTCGGGTCGAACGACCTGCAATCGCTGTA
Source organism: Rhodovulum sp. P5 (assembly GCF_002079305.1). Lineage (NCBI taxonomy): Bacteria > Pseudomonadati > Pseudomonadota > Alphaproteobacteria > Rhodobacterales > Paracoccaceae > Rhodovulum > Rhodovulum sp. P5. The sequence continues at coordinate 1,864,319 of NZ_CP015039.1, read as the reverse complement.
CGTGGTCAACAATGTCTGCTCGGCGGTGGAGTATTTCCGCAAGCTTGGCGGCAATGTCGGCGTCGCGGGGCTGGTCATCAACAAGGATGACGGCACGGGCGAGGCGCAGGCCTTTGCCGATGCGGTCGGTATCCCGGTTCTGTCCGCGATCCCGGCGGACGAAGATCTGCGGCGCAAGTCGGCCAATTACCAGATCGTCGGCACGCAGGCGAGCCAATGGGGTCCGATGTTCGCCGCCCTGGCCGAGGCCGTGGCCGAAGCGCCGCCGATCCGGCCGGCGCCGCTGGACAATGACGGGCTGTTGGGTCTGTTCGCACCGGAAGATGTCGGTGCCGATTTCGAACTGACCCCGGCGACCGATGCCGACATGCGCGGCAAGAACGCCAAGCCCAAGAAATCGCTGGAAGTGGTGTACGACGATGCCTGATCGCCGCGCTCTCGACCGTTGGGTCGGGGCGCGCGGGCGCCCTGTGCGCCCTGAATCGAACACCGTGAGCAATGAACTCCAAGAGGGTGCCCGCCGGATGGCCGTGGCCTCTCTGCGCGAACTGGAGGCAACATGACCGAAGAGGTCAAATACGACGATGCCCACACCGCCGAGGTGATCGAGGGCGCGCCGCGGGAGGCCGAAGAACGGTCTTGCGGCAGCGCCGCCATGGCGCCGGGCGACGGCATGGGGTGCCATGCCGGGGACGAGATGGAAAAGGCAGCCCGCGAGGCGGGCGCGTCCGACCTCCTCGACCAATTCAGAAAAGACTATCCGATGGGCCCGCACGACCGCCCGCAAAGCATGTGCCCGGCCTTCGGTTCCCTTCGCGTCGGCCTGCGGATGCGGCGGGTGGCGACGGTTCTGTCGGGCTCGGCCTGCTGTGTCTACGGGCTCAGCTTCATTTCCCACTTCTACGGCGCGCGGCGCTCGGTGGGGTATGTGCCGTTCAGCTCGGAGACGCTGGTCACCGGCAAGTTGTTCGAGGATATCCGCGACGCGGTGCACAAGCTTGCCGACCCGGAGCGTTACGACGCCATCGTGGTGACGAATCTGTGTGTGCCGACCGCGTCGGGCGTGCCGCTGCGCCTGCTGCCGGACGAGATCAACGGGGTGCGAATCGTCGGAATCGACGTGCCGGGATTCGGTGTGCCGACCCATGCGGAGGCGAAAGACGTCCTCGCCGGGGCCATGCTGAACTATGCCCGGCAAGAGATCGAGGCCGGCCCCGTGGCCGCGCCCGAAGGCGGGGTTTCCGACCGTCCGACCGTCACGCTTCTGGGCGAAATGTTCCCGGCAGATCCCATCGTGATCGGCCAGATGCTGGAGCCGTTGGGGCTGGCCTGCGGGCCGGTTGTGCCCGCGCGGGAGTGGCGTGAACTTTATGCCGCACTCGACTGCGGCGCGGTGGCGGCGATCCATCCGTTCTACACCTCTGCGATGCGTGAATTCGACGCGGCGGGGCGCCCGATCGTGGGCTCTGCCCCGGTGGGACATGATGGCACAGCCGAGTGGCTGGCGAATATCGGCGACGCCTTCGGGCTGCCCGCCGAAAAGGTCGCCCAGGCGCAAAACATCTTCCTGCCCGCGATCAAGGGCGCGCTGGCCGGTGCCCCGGTCAACGGCACGATCACCCTCTCGGGCTATGAGGGATCAGAGCTTCTGGTAGCCCGTCTTCTGATCGAGTCGGGCGCAAATATCCCTTATGTTGGAACGGCTTGCCCGAAGACGCCGCAATCAGCGGCAGATCGGCAATGGCTGGAAGCCAAGGGCGTGAAGGTGAATTACCGCGCGTCCCTGGAAGACGACAAGGCCGCCGTCGAGGCGATCAAACCCGATCTGGCCATCGGAACGACGCCCGTCGTACAGGCCGCGAAAGAGATGGGAATCCCATCTCTCTACTTCACGAATCTGATTTCGGCCCGCCCGCTGATGGGTCCGGCCGGGGCAGGATCGCTCGCGCAAGTGGTAAATGCGGCCATTGCGAACAAGCGACGCATGGCGTCGATGAAGGAATTCTTCGAAGGTGTGGGCGAGGGAGACACAGCCGGTGTCTGGGAAGGTGATCCGAATCTCCACCCGGAATTCCGCGCTCTCCAGGAAAAGAAACTTGAGAAGAAGAGACGCGCCGAGAAGGCGCAGGAGATGATCTGATGCTGGTGCTGGATCACGACAGGGCAGGAGGGTACTGGGGCGCAGTCTATGCGTTCTGTGCTGCCAAGGGCCTGCAGGTGGTGATTGACGGCCCTGTCGGCTGCGAGAATCTGCCGGTCACCTCCGTTCTTCACTACACCGATGCGCTGCCGCCGCATGAACTGCCCATCGTCGTCACCGGTCTGGGTGAGGAAGAACTGGGTCGCGACGGCACCGAGGGCGCGATGAAACGCGCCTGGCAAACGCTCGACCCCGCGCTTCCGGCGGTGGTCGTCACCGGCTCCATCGCCGAGATGATCGGCGGCGGCGTCACCCCGATGGGCACCAACATCCAGCGCTTTCTGCCGCGCACCATCGACGAGGATCAGTGGGAAGCCGCTGACCGCGCGATGACGTGGATCTTCACCGAATTCGGCATGACCAAGGGTCGGATGCCGCCGGAGAAGAAGCGGGAAGAGGGCGCCAAGCCGCGGGTCAACATCCTCGGGCCGATGTATGGCGTGTTCAACATGCCCTCTGACCTGGCCGAGATCCGGCGTCTGGTCGAAGGCATCGGGGCCGAGGTCAACATGGTGATGCCGCTGGGCGCCCATGTGGCCGAGATGCGGGACCTGGTGAACGCGGATGCGAATATCGTGATGTATCGCGAATTCGGCCGCGGTCTGGCCGAGGTTCTGGGCAAGCCCTACCTGCAGGCGCCGATCGGGATCGACTCGACCACCAAGTTCCTGCGCAAGCTGGGCGAGATGCTGGACCTTGACCCCGAACCGTTCATCGAGCGCGAGAAGCATTCGACGATCAAGCCGGTCTGGGATCTGTGGCGGTCGGTGACGCAGGATTTCTTCGCGACGGCGACCTTCGCCATCGTCGCGAACGAAACCTATGCCCGCGGCGTGCGGCATTTCCTGGAAAGCGATCTGGGTCTGCCCTGTGCCTTTGCCGTCGCCCGCAAGCGCGGCGCCAAGACCGATAACGAGGAAGTCCGGACCATGATGGCGCAGAAGCGCCCGCTGGTGGTCTTCGGCTCGATCAACGAAAAGATCTACCTCGCCGAACTGGGCGCGGGGCATGGGCCCAAGCCGGCCTTCATCCCCGCAGGCTTCCCCGGTGCCGCCATCCGGCGCGCCACGGGCACGCCCTTCATGGGCTATGCCGGGGCGACCTACCTCGTTCAGGAAGTGTGCAATTCTCTCTTCGACGCGCTCTTCCACATTCTGCCGCTGGGCACCGAGATGGACTCGGCCGCAGCGACACCCACCCGGCTTCGCCGCGATTTCCCGTGGGATCAGGACGCACAGGCGCTTCTGGACCGCATCGTGGCCGAACATCCGGTTCTCACCCGCATTTCTGCCGCCAAGTCGTTGCGCGACGCGGCGGAAAAAGCCGCGTTGGAGCAGGGCGCGGAACGCGTGGTGCGTGAGACCGTCGAGGCGCTTGCGCCCGCCGGTTTTGAAAGTGTTTCAAAAGGAGACGCGAAATGACCGACCAGACTTCCGATGTCCATCTGGTGCGCTCGCACCGCCCGCCGAAAGCGGAATTCATGGTCTATTTCACGATCATCTTCCTTGCCGCGTTGCCGCTGGCTGTCATCGCGACCGTACTGGCCGTGGTGAAACGGGGTGATCTGAAAACCAAGGGCCCGATCGCCCGCGCCTGGAGCCAGGCGCGGATCATCACGCCCATGATATTCGCTGCCTGAGACATCAGGCAGCTCATCGAATTCGCCCATCCCCCCGGTTGGGCGAATACTGGCAAGGCATGGTGTCTTGCTGGAACCCGGCCGCCGGGGTGCGCGGCATCAGTCTGACGATCCGGAGGAAAGTTAATGGCTGAATCTGATCTGTCGTTCTCGGGTCTTACCGACGAGCAGGCGCAAGAAGTGCACGCTGTCTACATGAGCGGGCTTTGGCTGTTCTCTGCTGTGGCCGTTCTGGCTCACCTGGCAGTTTACATCTGGCGTCCGTGGCTCTGAGGAGGACCTGAAAAATGGCAAAATTCTACAAGATCTGGATGATCTTCGACCCCCGTCGTGTTCTCGTTGCACAGGGCGTCTTCCTCTTCCTGCTGGCTGTGATGATTCACCTCTTCGTGCTCAGCAACCCCTACTTCAACTGGCTGACCGTCGCCGCCGAGGCCGCGTCCTAATAGGCGCTGCCTTCCGGTGGACAGCACCTGGAAGTGACACCATCGCTGCGGGCGGGAGCCCCGATCTTCCGCCCGCAGCTATCGCGAAGAAAAAAGGACGGCTGAGGCCCAGACGGACGCGGCCGCCATTTGCGGAGACAGACGATGGCACTGCTCAGTTTTGAGAGAAAGTATCGCGTCCGTGGAGGGACGCTCATCGGTGGCGATCTGTTCGACTTTTGGGTGGGGCCTTTTTTTGTAGGCTTCTTCGGAGTTACGACAGCCTTTTTCGCCACCCTCGGCACAATTCTGATCTTCTACAGCGCTTCGCTGCAGGGGACATTCAATCCGTGGGTCATCCATGTGGCCCCGCCGGATCTTAGCTACGGCCTTGGCCTTGCGCCGCTGGCCGAAGGCGGCCTTTGGCAATGGATCACCGTCTGCGCTATCGGCGCATTCGTGAGCTGGGCCCTGCGCGAGGTCGAAATCAGCCGCAAGCTGGGCATCGGGTACCACGTCCCGATCGCGTTCAGCATGGCTATTTTCGCCTACCTCTGCCTGGAAGTCTTCCGCCCGCTGCTGCTGGGCGCTTGGGGTCACGCTTTCCCGTACGGCATCTTCAGCCACCTCGATTGGGTGTCGAACACGGGCTATGCGTACCTGCACTTCCACTACAACCCGTTCCACATGCTCGGTGTGACGCTGTTCTTCACCACCTGTCTTGCGCTTGCGATGCATGGTGGCCTGGTCCTGTCGGCCTGTAACCCCGAAAAGGGTGAAGAGGCCAAGACGCCGGATCACGAAGACACCTTCTTCCGCGACTTCATCGGCTACTCGATCGGGACGCTCGGGATTCACCGCCTCGGCTGGCTTCTGGCCATCAACGCGGTCTTCTTCTCGGCGGTCTGTATCATCATCTCCGGCCCGCTCTGGACCGAAGGTTGGCCTGAATGGTGGACCTGGTGGAGCAACATGCCGATCTGGCCGGACGTTGCACCGGCTGGTGCTGGCCAAGGGGGACTGTAATCATGGCTGAGTATCAGAACATCTTCAATCAGGTCCAAGTTCAGGGCCCCGGCGACTGGGGCATGGACAACGACAACAACATGATGGAAGAGCGCGTCGGCGGTATCGGCAACTTCCCGATCCTCGGCTGGATGGGCAACGCCCAGCTTGGTCCGATCTACCTCGGCTATGCTGGTGTGGCCTCGCTCTTCGCCGGTCTGACCTGGTTCGTGATCGTCGGGCTCAACATGCTGAGCCAAGTGGACTGGTCGATCGTCCAGTTCCTGCGTCAGGGCTTCTGGCTGGCGCTGGAACCGCCCAGCCCGGAATACGGCCTCCAGTTCCCGCCGCTGCATGACGGTGGCTGGTACATGATCGCGAGCTTCTTCCTGCTCGTCTCGGTCTGGCTCTGGTGGGTGCGTACCTACATGCTGGCCGTCGAGCACAAGATGGGCAAGCACATCGCCTATGCCTTCCTCGCCGCCATGTGGCTGTGGATGGTGCTGGGCTTCTTCCGCCCGATCCTGATGGGGTCCTGGTCGGAAATGGTGCCCTACGGCATCTTCGCCCACCTCGACTGGACGACCGCGTTCTCGATCCGCTACGGCAACCTCTACTACAACCCGTTCCACGCGCTCTCGATTGCGTTCCTCTATGGCTCTGCCCTGCTGTTCGCTATGCACGGCGGCACCATCCTCGCCGTGACCCGCTTCGGCGGCGACCGCGAGCTGGAGCAAATCTACGATCGCGGGACCGCCGCGGAACGTGCGGCGCTGTTCTGGCGCTGGACGATGGGCTTCAACGCGACGATGGAAGGTATCCACCGTTGGGCCTGGTGGTTCGCTGTCCTCACCCCGATCACGGGCGGGATCGGCATCCTCCTCTCCGGTACGGTTGTCGACAACTGGTTCATCTGGGCACAAGAGCACCACTTCGCGCCCTCGTATGACCAACCCTACGGCTTTGAAGCCTATCAAGGTCAAGGAGGCTGAACCATGCTGAGACTTCCCAAGTGGTTCTTCAAATGGAACGAGGAAAACCCGAATGACCTTATGGGTCCGGCAATCCTCGTGGGGACGGTGACGACCGCAGCCGCAGCCGCAGCTCTGATCGTGGCCCTCGACAACCCCTACAAGACGACCGACTTCCAGACGGGCCCGCGCGGCATCGGCATGGCTGTCTCCAAGTTCGTGAAGGACGATCCCCAGAACGATCCCTACGCGGCCGAGTATCCGGTCTTCGAACGGGTCGAGGTGGCGGAAGGCACGCCGACGGCTGCCGAAGCCTACGGGGACGTGATCGCCTTTGGCGACATGGATCAGGCCAACTTCGATCAGTTGACCAAGGCCATGTCCGCCTGGACCGGAACGGAAATCTCGCTGGTCAACAGCGAGGAAGCCGACCAGACCAAGCTGGCGATCACCAAGAACTGCATCGAGGCCACGCAGTACCTGAACGACGACTGGGATACCCATAACCTGGCGTCCGACGGTCGCGGCGTGAACTGCTACACCTGCCACCGTGGCCAGCCGACGCCTCCGGGCTCGTGGCTCAAGGCGGGTGCGGTGAACTCGGCAGCCGAAGGCTGGGCAGCGATCCAGAACCGCCTGCTGACGTTCGAAGGCGCCCACACGGCGACGGACTTCGTGCACAAGTACACCCAGAGCGAGTACTCCTCGCTGCCGGTGGACGGTGTCGAGAAGTTCCTGCTGGACGGCAACAGCATCAAGGTCAGCGATCTTGAAAGCCGCGTCGACCAGCAGCCGGGCGATCCCGTCTGGCAAGATGCCGAGCGGACCTTCAACCTGATGAACCATCAGGCGAACGCGCTGGATGTGGGCTGTGTCTACTGCCACAACACCCGCGCCTTCTACGATGCGACCCAGGTGACGCCGCAATGGTCCATCACCACGCTGGCCCAGCAGATGTCGATCGACATCAACCAGACCTTCTACGAGCCCCGCTCGGAGATCCTGGGCGAAGAGTCGGCCAAGGTGAACTGCATGACCTGCCACATGGGCGTCGTGAGCCCGCTGAACGGCAAGGACATGGTCGCCGAATGGCCGGAACTGGCCTCCGGTCAGTGATCTGAACACGGATGCCGCGGCCTTCGCGAACAAGGGCCGCGGCATTCCTCCCATCGGGCTCTTCACGGGGCCCGGTATTCGGGGCCTCCACACCCCGGTTCCCTTCCTGTCAGACACAGGACACTGGCGCCATGTGGAGACTGATCCACATGGCGCTTTTTTCATGAGAAACGCGCGGGAGAAGACCAATGACAAAGCCCCAGACCCCGACCCTCGATCGTGTCGCCGGTCCCTCGGACCTCAAGGGGATGAGCCAGCCGGAGTTGACGCAGCTTGCCCGGGAATTGCGCGAGGAGGTGATCTCCGTCGTGGCGCAGACCGGCGGGCATCTGGGTTCTTCGCTGGGTGTCGTCGAACTGACGGTGGCGCTGCATGCGGTCTTCAATACGCCCTTCGACAAGCTGATCTGGGATGTCAGCCATCAATGCTATCCCCACAAGATTCTGACGGGTCGGCGCGACCGGATGCACACGCTGCGCCAGGGCGGCGGGCTGGCCGGGTTCTGCAAACGGTCCGAAAGCGACTATGACGCGTTCGGCGCGGGCCATTCGTCAACCTCGATTTCCGCGGCTCTTGGCTTTACGGTCGGCCGCGACATGGGCCAGCCGACCGGCGACGCCGTGGCGGTGATCGGCGACGGGTCGATTTCCGCCGGCATGGCCTATGAGGCGCTGAACAATGCCGGCCACGAAAAGCGCCGGATGTTCGTGGTGCTGAACGATAACGAGATGTCCATCGCCCCGCCCGTGGGTGCGATGTCGAAATATCTCTCGGGGCTTTACAGCGAAACGCCGCTGGGCAAGCTCAAGGACATGGCGGAAGATTTCGAAGCCACGCTTCCGGGGCCGATCCGCGAAGGGGCGCGCCGGGCCCGGCAACTGGTCACCGGTTTCCCGGGCGGGGGCACGCTGTTCGAGGAACTGGGCTTCGACTATGTCGGTCCGATCGATGGCCATGACATGAGCCAGCTTCTGACCGTGCTGCGCGCGGCGCGTGCGCGGGCCTCGGGGCCGACGCTGATCCATGTCTGCACGGTCAAGGGCAAGGGCTACGTCCCGGCCGAGACCGCGAAGGACAAGTATCACGGCGTGTCCAAATTCGACGTCGTCTCGGGCACCCAGAAGAAAAGCAAGGGCAACGCGCCCTCCTATACCTCTGTCTTTGGTCAGACCCTGACCGAGGAAGCGGCCCGCGACCCCAAGGTCGTGGCGATCACGGCGGCCATGCCCTCGGGCACGGGGCTGAATATCATGCAGGACCGCTTCCCGTCGCGGGTGTTCGACGTGGGTATCGCCGAACAGCATGCGGTGACCTTTGCCGGGGGCATGGCGGCCTCGGGGCTGAAGCCGTTCTGCACGATCTATTCGACCTTCCTGCAGCGCGGCTATGACCAGGTGGTGCATGACGTGGTCCTGCAAAAGCTGCCGGTGCGCTTTGCCATCGACCGGGCGGGGCTTGTCGGGGCTGACGGGTCGACCCATGCCGGCGCGTTCGACGTGGCCTTCCTGTCGAACCTGCCGGGGATGACGGTGATGGCCGCCGCCGATGAGGCAGAGTTGAAGAACATGGTCGCCACCGCAGCGGCCTTCGACGAAGGGCCCATCGCGTTCCGCTATCCCCGCGGCGAGGGCGTGGGCGCGGAAATGCCCGAGCGCGGCCAGTTTCTGGAAATCGGCAAGGGCCGCATCGTGAAGGAGGGGACCAAGCTGGCCTTCCTGTCGCTGGGCCCGTGCCTTGCCGATTGTCTGACCGCCGCCGAGGAGCTGGAGGCGCGGGGGATTTCCTGCACCGTTGCCGATGCGCGGTTCGCCAAGCCCTTGGATACCGACCTGATCGCGCGCCTGACGGCCGAGCACGAGGCGCTGGTCACCATCGAGCATGGGGCCGAGGGCGGCTTTGGCGCGCTGGTCCTGCACTGGCTGGCCCGGACCGGGCGGCTGGACGGCAAACTGGCGGTGCGCACCATGACCCTGCCCGACAAGTTCATCGAGCAGGACAGCCCCGCGGCGATGTATGCCGAGGCGGGACTGACCGCGCGCGACGTGGCCGATACCGCGATGCAGGCGCTGGGGCTGGCCCCGGGCCAGTTCGCCGCGGTCCGGGGCTGAGGCGCTGGTCGGCAAGCGCTGGCCCCGGCTGATGTGCCGGGGCCTTTGGCGTTTTCGGCGCGGCCCCGGATCAGGTCCGGGGCGCGTGACTTACATATAGCGTTCGAGGATTCCGCGCAGGTCGACGCGGGCTTTCATGCGGCTGGCCAGCAGGTAGATTCCGCCGAACTTGCGCTGCATGAACAGCGTGTCCATCGGCGGGATGTGCCAGAAGTCGCGATCCTTGCCCAGTTCCATGCCCGCATCGCGCATCCGCATCGCCACGTCGTTGTCGGCGAAGTCGAAGGCGCCCGGGCGCTTGATCGGTTCCAGCGACATCTCGAACATGTTCAGCATGGTGTCCTTGTGGTGGGCCGCCGTATCCTCGGCGAAGAAGCCGATATCCAGGATCGCCTGCCGCACGCCCGCCCGGTCGCCGTCCAGCCCCGCGCGCATCAGGCGGCGGAACTGCTCGGTCATCGCGGCGGGGAATTCGCGCGAGGCGCCGAAGTCGAGCAGGATCACCTTGCGGGTTTCGGGGTCGTAGCGGTAGTTGGCGAAATTCGGGTCGGTCTGCATCAGGCGGAATTCGAACAACTCCCGGAACAGCAGGCTGATCAGCAGGGTCATGACCCGGTCGCGTTCCTCCTGCGGGGCGTCGATCAGGGTTTCGATGCCCACGCCCGCGACATAGTCCATCGCCAGAACGTTCTCGGTGGTCAGGTCCTGGTGCAGTTGCGGCACCACGAAATCGGGCGCATCGGCCAGCAATTCGGAGAAGCGGCGCAGATAGCGGCCCTCGCGCTCGTAATCCGCTTCTTCGTGCAACTGGCGCTTGGCCTCGGCCAGCATCGGTGCGATATCCAGTTCCTTCGGCATCACGCCCGAGATCCGCATCAGGCCCGCCACGTTGTTGACGTCACTGTCGATGGAGCGGCGAACGCCGGGATACTGCACCTTGATCGCCAGATCGCGGCCGTCTTTGGTATGCGCCCGGTGCACCTGCCCGATGGAGGCCGCCGCGATGGGCCGGACCTGAAACTTGTCGAAGCGCTTCTGCCAGTCGGCGCCCCAGTTGTCGATCAGCACCTTCTTCAACTGTCCGCCCGGCATGTAATGGGCGTCCGCGCGCAGGCGCGCCATGATGTCGGACAGTTCCGGCGGCAGCATGTCGCCCGCATCCATCGAGATCAGCTGCCCCACCTTCATCGCCGCGCCGCGCATATGCGCCAACTGGTCGGCCACCTTGCGGGCGTTGGCGGGGGTCAGCAGCAGGTCGCGGGCCTGCGGGCGCTTGCCCTGCGCCACCTGCCGCGCGCCGTGCAGCGCCACATTGCCCGCGATGTTGGAGGTCAGCGCGCCGAAGCGGGCAAGACGGGATAACCGTCCGCTGGGCACGGCAAGGGCGCGGGACTCGGATTTGCTGTCAGACATGAATTCGACCTATGAGGATTCTTTGCCGCGAACATACGTTTCCGATGCGGCTTTCGCTGTGACATAGGCACAAATCCCTCCGTCTCAATTGTGGGGCCGTGGGTCGGATCGGGGCGGATCGCGCGAACATCGCCCGCCCGGACCGGGGAAATGCGAAGAGGTTTACAATTATTGGGTGTATACCACGCGGGTTGCGTGACCGGGGCCGTGCCGAGGGTTGATGGGTAAATCAACGAAATTTCCCGGCCTTTTCAAGACAGTTTGGCGAACAATTGGCTGTATGGCGGCTGTCACACGGCAGCAAACGGCCCGGTCGGCGGACCGGGCACGGGCCCTGTGCGGGCCGTTCAAATTTGTCGCGAAAGCGGTCTGTAAGCGGTCGTTAAGACCCGGTTTTTTAGAACTTCTACTCTAATTCCAGACCCGAGGTCGCTCCATGCCTGCAGTTTTCTATCGCATTCCCGTTCGCGTCTATGCGATCGCCGCCCTGGCGATGGTCTTTTCGGCGCTGCTGTCTTTCCTGATGCTGTCCCGGGCGATCGACAACGCCTTCCAGATGCGCGAACAGGAACTCGAATCCATCCTGGAAAGCGCCGTCAGCCTGCTTGCCGATCTCGACCAGAGGGCGCAGGCGGGCGAGTTCGACGAGGAAACGGCGAAACAGATGGGAAGCACCCTTCTGGCGACGATGCGCTTCGGCGAATCGGGGTACTTCTTTGCCTTCGACAAGGACATCAGGGTGACGGTGCACCCGTTCAAACCGGAGTGGGTGGGCACCCAACAGGCAGATTACTCAGACATCAACGGGCTGCCGGTGTTTCAGGAGATGCGCCGGGTCGGGATGGCCGAAGGCGCGGGTGAGGTCAACTACGCGTTCCAGAAGCCGGGCGCGAACGTGCCCGAGATGAAGATGGGCTATGTCGTCGCGTTCAAGCCCTGGGGCTGGTTCGTGGGGACCGGTGCCTATGTGTCGGACATCCACGCCGATATGGCGGCCCTTCGGAACGTGTCATTGGCGTTTCTGGGGTTTGGCCTTGTCGTTCTGGCCATCGCCTCGACGGTGCTGGTGCGGACCGTGACACGCCCGCTGGCCGCCTTCGTCGGCACGATGGAGAAGGTCTCCCACGGGCATTACGACGTGACCGTCGATGCCGCCACGCGGCGCGACGAGATCGGCGAACTTGGCCGCATGCTGTCGGAATTCTGCGGCCGTCTGGCGGAATCGGAAAGGCTTGCCAAACGGCGGGAACAAGACCGGCAGGATCAGGCCCGCGTGGTGGCCGACCTTGGCACGGCCCTGCAAAAGCTGTCGGACGGGGACCTGTCGCAATCGCTCCACGCGCCGTTCCCCGAAGAGTACGAACAGCTTCGTTCCGATTTCAACACCACGCTCGACCGGATGAACGACATGCTGGGATCGGTGGTCAAGAACGCGGACGAGATCGGCGCGCGGGCCGGGGCCCTGACGGCCGCGTCGGACGAACTGTCCCGACGGACCGAGAACCAGGCCGCGACGCTGGAAGAGACCGCGGCGGCGATGGACGAACTGACCAACGGGGTACGGTCGGCCGCCGACAGCGCGGCCAATGTGTCGAGAGTCGTGGCCGAGGCGCGTGGCCGGGCAGAGGAAAGCGGACGGGTCGTGCAGAATGCGACCGGCGCAATGTCCGAGATCAAGCGCTCCTCGGACGAGATCGGCCAGATCATCGGGGTGATCGACGACATCGCGTTCCAGACCAACCTTCTGGCCCTGAACGCGGGTGTTGAGGCTGCGCGGGCCGGCGAGGCCGGGCGCGGATTTGCCGTCGTCGCGTCGGAAGTGCGGGCCTTGGCGCAGCGTTCGGCAGAGGCGGCGCGGGACATCAAGGACCTGATCGGCGGCAGTTCCGCGCAAGTCGAATCCGGCGTGGGGCTGGTTGCCCGCGCGGGCGAAGCGTTGAAGGACATCGCGGAACGTGTCGGCGCCATCGCGGGCATGGTCGACGAAATTGCCTCTGGCGCGCAGGAACAATCGGTCGGTCTGGGCGAGATCAATATCGGCGTGGGCGAACTTGACCGCGTGACTCAGCAGAACGCGGCCATGGTGGAAGAGGCGACCGCCGCGACCACGGCGATGCAGAACGAGGTTCAGGAACTGCGCGATCTTGTATCGCTCTTCCGGCTGCGCGGGGACAATGGCGGCTTTCATACGCAAGCCGCCTGAGGCGGCCTGCGGCTGAAACGCCCGTGGCGCGGCCGGCCTATTTGGTCAGGATCAGCTTGCCCGCGCGCGTGATGCGCAAGGTATAGGGGATACCGTCCAGCACGATGACCGCGCAGGTGCCCCCGCCTGTCAGGATGCGGGCGTCATGTGTCGGGGTCTGGTCTTGCATGGCCACGGTCGATCAGGGCCGTCGTTCGATCCGGTCGATCATCTGCTCGACGAAGCGTTCGCCCGAGGACACCTCGAACAGCCCCGTCGAGAGGACTTCGTGCCAGAGATCGCGCAGCGGCGTCTGGAAAGAGTCCCCGGCGGGGATTTGGTCTGACGGATTCTGTCGCATTCTCACCTCCGATCTGGATCGACGGACTCCGGGCTGACCTTGGGTGTGGCTGGGAGCATGCGTTAAAGTCTGACTGAAACGGTCGGATATGTAAAGCCACTCCTTTCATGCCCGATCAGGGCGGGTCGCCGACTGATGACGCGCGCGTCCCGTGATCCGCGCCAAGACCGCCCTAGATAGCGGGGTCGTACCGGCAGGACAGGAGGACCGATGAGCGTAAACGCGATGATCGTGTCGGCGGGGGAGGCGCTGGACGCGCTGCGCACCGCCTGGCAGGTGCAGAAGGACGGGCACATGCTGGCCTCCTACATGCTGCATGGGCGGCCCGGCGTGGGCAAGACGCAGGTGGTGGAGCAGTTGGCCCGCGACATGGGCGGCCTGCTGTTCGATTTGCGCCTGACGACCATCGAGCCGCAGGATCTGCGCGGCCTGCCCTACTATGACCATCAGAGCCAGAAGACCAAGTGGTACCGGCCCGAGGATCTGCCCGATGATCCGGCGCATCCCGCGATCCTGTTCCTCGATGAACTGACCGCGGCCTCGCCCATGTTGCAGCCCACGGTCTATGGGTTGTTGCAGGAACGACGCGTGGGGCGGCACCGGTTGCCGGACAGCGTGTTCATCGTGGCCGCGGGCAATACGGTGGAGGACGGCGCGATTGCCTATCAGATGAACACCGCGCTGTCTGACCGCCTGATCCATCTGCATGTGCAGGCTGCGGCGGCCGACTGGCTGGACAATTACGCGGTGCCGAAGGGGCTTCACCCGACCGTGGTCGCCTTTATCAAGACGCGGGCGGATCTGCTGGACACGACCGAGCAGGCTTTGGAACAGGGCCACCTGATCGCCACCACGCCGCGCAGTTGGGAACGGGTCAGCCAGATCATGCAGGCGGTGCCCGACCGGCGGATGCGCAATATTCTGGTGGCGGGCACGGTGGGCGATGCGGTGGCCGCGGAATTTGCGCTGATCGCCGACGACATCGCCGCCACGGTGCAGGTGCAGGACATGCTGGAGGCCGACCGCAAGGCGCGGATCGCGCTTTACCCCGCGTCGATGCATGGGCTGAACGCGCTGATCTACGGGCTGATCGGAATCCTCGATGCGCGCAACGTCAATGGTGCCATCGATATCATGGCCGATATCCGGCAGCTTGCCCGCCTGCGGGAGGAAGACGACTTCAAGCGGATGCCGTTGGGGGAGTTGTGCACCTACGGATTTGAAGGGCTGATCCGCAAGGGGCTGGAGCTTGGGATCGGGCAGCGGTTCCTGGCCCATGACGCCTACAAGGCCTATGCGAAGGAGCGGGAGGCGGCGGGGCTGGCGTGATGCTTCAACGCCATTCCGCCCGCGCCACCCGCGCATTGCAGAAGCTGGCCGAGCAGGACCCGGCCTTTGCCGGGCTGGCGCTGTGGTGCACCCATCTGGACAGCGACGTGCAGGATGGTCCCGCCTGGACCGACGGCAAGGCGATCTACTACGGTCCCACCTATGAGGGGTTGAGCCTGCCTGAACAGATGGGGCTGGCCGCCCACCACATCCTGCATATCGCGTTCCGCCATGCGCCGCGGTCGCGGGCGATGTTCGTCCGCTTCGGGAACCGGTTCGATCAGGACATCTTCAACCTCGCCACCGACGCCATCGTGAATGAGACGCTGCTTCTGTCGGGGCACATCCTGCCGCGGCCGCTGGTGCGGCTGACGGGGCTTTTGAAGGCCACCACGCGGGAGGAGATGAAGGGCGAGGAGGCGGTGACGAAATACGATGCCGAACGCCTTTACATCTTGCTGATGCAGGACGGCGGCGCGCGGCAGGGGGCAAAAGGGGGCCGCGCGGCGATCGCAGCGGCGGCGCCAAGGGCGAGAGTGGCGGCAGCGGCAGCGAAGGCGGCGAACGCCCCCGGCCCGGCGGCGCACTGGCCGAGGCCGCCCGCGCCTATGCCGACGGCCAAGGGTTCCGCCCCGATATCGACGCAGGGACCGAGAACGACGACGGCGCGGGGCGCGAGGAAGACGCGGAGTGGCGCCAGCGTGTGACCCGCGCGATGGAGGCCGGGCGGCTGGCGGGCCACGGCATCGGCATGATCGGGCACCGGCTGGCCGATCTGCCGACCGTCCATACGCCGTGGGAGGTCGTCTTGCGCGGCCTTGTCACCCGCGCGGTGATGCACCACCCCCAGCCCCGCGGCACCCGGCCCGCACGGCGCTGGCTGGCGCGCGACAGCGATGCGCGCGAAAACGGTGGGCCCGACCCGGCCTATGAACCCGGCTGGGTGCGGGAGAAGGACATTCCGCGGATCGTTGTCGGTGTCGACAGCTCCGGCTCTGTCGACGGCACGCTGCTGGCGATGTTCGCAGCCCAGGTGGCGGGCATCGCGAAACGCACCGGGGCAGAGACCCATGTGCTGGTCTTCGACGTGGCCGTGCGCAACCGCGCCAAGATGGGCGGCGGGCTGTGGGAGCGGCAGATCACCGACATCCTGTTCAGCCGCGACGGCGGTACGTCGTTCATCGGCGTGATGGAGGAAGCGCTGGCGCTGAACCCCTCGGCCATCGTGATCCTGACCGATCTGCAGGGGCCGTTCGGCCCGCCCCCGCCCACGGGGCTGCCGGTGGTCTGGGCGGTGCCGGGCGACCCGCCGCGCGAGGGTGCGCCCTTTGGCCGGGTGCTGGGGCTGGGGCGATGAGGGGCGTGCTATTGCGGTGCGGCATCGGGCAGGATATCGCTGGTCCGCCAGCCAGAAGAGACGCGCCATGACCGACCCAGCCGACCCGATTGCCCTGACCGCCGAGTTGATCCGCTGCCGGTCGGTGACCCCCACGGAAGGCGGCGCGCTGCGGCTGGTCGAGGCCCGGCTTGCCGCCGCGGGGTTCGAATGCCACCGGGCCGACCGCGGTGGCGTGGCGAACCTTTTCGCGCGCTGGGGGGGCAAGGGGCACCCGAAGACCTTCGGGTTCAACGGTCACACCGATGTCGTGCCGGCGGGCGACACCGCCGCATGGACGGCCGACCCGTTCGGGGCGGACCGGCGCGATGGTTGGCTATGGGGGCGGGGTGCGACCGACATGAAATCGGGCGTTGCGGCCTTCGTGGCGGCGGCCATCGACTTCGTGACCGAGACACCGCCAGAGGGCGCCATCGTCATCACGCTGACCGGGGACGAGGAAGGCGACGCCGTCGACGGCACGACCGCGATACTCGACTGGATGGCGACGCAAGGGGAGCATATGTCGGCCTGCCTTGTGGGAGAGCCGACCAGCCGCGAAGACATGGGCGACATGATGAAGATCGGGCGGCGCGGCTCGATGACTGCCTATTTCACGGCGCATGGGCGGCAGGGCCATGCCGCCTATCCGCACCGGGCGCAAAACCCGATCCCGGCGATGGCCCGGCTGGTGGAGCGGCTGGCCGCCTATCCGCTGGACGAGGGCACACCGCATTTCGACCCCTCGACGCTTGCGGTGACGACCTTCGACACCGGCAATCCGGCGACCAACGTGATTCCGGGTGTCTGCCATGCCACCGTCAACATCCGCTTCAACGAGGTGCATTCCTCCGACAGTCTGACCGACTGGCTTCGGGCGGAGGCCGACAAGATTACCGAAGAAACCGGCATCCGCTTTGACATGGAGATCAAGGTGTCGGGCGAAAGCTTCCTGACCCCGCCGGGGCCGCTGTCCGATCTGGTGGCCAGCGCGGTGGAGGCTGAAACCGGGCGGCGGCCGGAGTTGTCGACCTCGGGTGGCACGTCGGATGCCCGTTTCGTCAAGGATTTCTGCCCGGTGGTGGAATTCGGCCTTGTGGGCAAGACCATGCACCAGGTCGATGAGCGGGTGGAGATCGCGCAGATCGAGACCCTGACGCGGATCTACAGCCGCATCCTGTCGGGCTATTTCGCCTGAGCGGCCCGCGATTCCGGCTGACGGGGCAGGGGGGCCGTGCTACCTCTGAGCGCATGAGCCAAATCCCCTCCAAGACCCAGATCCTCGACTGGATTGCCGCCAATCCCGGCCAGACCTCCAAGCGCGATATCGCCAAGGCGTTCGGGATAAAGGGCGCCGACCGGATCGACCTGAAACGCGTGCTGAAGGAGCTGGAGGACGAGGGGCATCTGGAAAAGCGCCGCAAGACCTATCGCGACCCCGAACGGTTGCCGCCGGTGTCGGTCCTGCAGATGCTGGCCCCGACGCCCGATGGTGACCTGTTCGCCAAGCCGCTGGAATGGCATGGCGAGGGGCCGGAGCCGCGGGTGCTGTTTATTGCGCGCCAGACCGACGGGGCGCTGGGCGAGGGCGACCGGATCCTCGCGCGCCTGCAAGAGGTCCGCGGCGACGACCATCAGTACGAGGCGCGGCTGATCCGAAAGATCGGCACCAATCCGCGGCGCATTCTTGGCATCTTCCGCAAGGGGGCCGAGGGCGGGCGGATCGTGCCCATCGACAAGGGCGCCGACAAGGAATGGCAGGTCGCGGCGAGTGCCACCCACGGCGCGAAGGACGGTGAGTTGGTGGAGGCCGAACAGGCCGGCCCCCGCGGACGCATGGGGCTTCAGCGGGCGCGGGTCGTGGAACGCTTGGGCGACCCGGCCGCGCCCAAGGCCGTCAGCCTGATCGCGATCCACCAGCATGGCATACCCGACGCGTTTCCCGACCGTGTGATTGAGGAGGCCGACCGCGCCAGACCCGCCGGGCTGGGGGAGCGCGAGGATCTGCGCGCCCTGCCGCTGGTTACCATCGACCCCGCCGATGCCCGCGACCGCGACGATGCGGTGCTGGCCATGCCCGACGATGACCCCAGGAACGAGGGCGGGTATCTGCTGTGGGTCGCCATCGCCGATGTCGCCCATTACGTGACACCCGGGTCGGCGCTGGACCGGGAGGCGCGCAAGCGCGGCAATTCCACCTACTTCCCCGACCGCGTGGTGCCGATGCTGCCCGACCGGTTGTCGGGGGACCTGTGCAGCTTGCATGAGGGCGTCCCGCGGGCCTGTATCGCGGTGCGGATGAAGATCGACGCCAACGGCAACAAGCTGTCCCACCGGTTCACCCGTGGGCTGATGCAGTCTGCCGGCGCGCTGGCCTATGAAGAGGTGCAGGCGGCGCAGGACGGCCATCCGAGCGAGCGGACCGCGCCCCTGCTGGAGGATGTGATCCGCCCGCTTTACGGCGCCTATGGGGCGCTGACCCGCGCGCGCGAGGCAAGGCAACCGCTGGATCTGGACCTGCCGGAGCGGAAGATCGAACTGAGCGAGGACGGCCATGTCACCTCGGTCCGGTTCCGCGACCGTCTGGATGCGCACCGGCTGATCGAGGAGTTCATGGTTCTTGCCAATGTCGCGGCGGCCGAGGAACTGACCCGTCTGCACCGGCCCCTTTTGTTCCGCGTGCATGAGGAACCCTCTCCGGAGAAGCTGGACGCGTTGCGCGACGTCGCCGCGGCCTCGGGCTTTACGCTGGCCAAGGGGCAGGTCTTGCATACGCGCCAGTTGAACGACCTGCTGGATCAGGCGGTGGGCAGCGAGTTCTCCGAATTGATCAACCTCTCGACGCTGCGGTCGATGACGCAGGCTTACTACAACCCCGAAAACTTCGGGCATTTCGGGCTGGCGCTTCGGTCCTACGCGCATTTCACCTCCCCCATCCGGCGCTATGCGGATCTGATCGTGCACCGCGCGCTGATCACGGCCCATGGCTGGGGCAAGGACGGCCTAAGCCCCGAGGATATCGACACGCTGGAAGCGACCGCGCAGCATATCTCGGAAACCGAGCGCCGGTCGATGACGGCCGAACGCGACACCACCGACCGGTATCTTGCCGCCTATCTGTCTGAACGGGTGGGTAACGAGTTTTCGGGGCGTGTCTCTGGCATCGCGCGGTTCGGCGTGTTCGTGACGCTTGATGAAAGCGGTGCCGACGGGCTGATCCCGATCCGGGAATTGGGCAACGAGTATTTCCACTATGACCGCGAGGCGCAGACCCTGATGGGGGCGGATACGGGGCTGGAAATCGGCATCGGTCAGCGCGTGACCGTGCGCCTGTCCGAAGCGGTGCCGGTGACCGGCGGCCTGACGCTGGAGCTTTTGTCGATCGAGGACAAGGCGGTGCGCACCGGGCCGACCCGTGTTCGGGGGCGCCCGGCCCGGCGCAAGGTCGGGCAGGCCAAGGCAAAGGCGGCGAAGACCCGCCGCAAGGTCACCCGGAAACGCCGCTAAGGGCCAGGGGCCGGCCGGCGCGAGGCCCGGTCTTTTTCGCTGCTTTGAGATTTCGGCCGTTCGCGGTACACTCCGCCCCAAGAATAACGGCCCGAAACCGGGCGCCCCTCTTCGGGAAGGACCGAGCAGATGTCGATCAGGACGTACACGGCCGCCTGTGTGGCCGCCGCCATGGGCCTTGGGGCCGTGGCGAGTAGCGCGATGGAGTTGCAGCGCTCCCCGTTTCCGGTGCCACGGCCGGGCACGATTGCCCTGACCGTCGGGCAGGTTGCCGGGGCAGGGGTGACGACGATGCAGATTTCCACCGCCAATCGCGCCTTTCAGCGCTGGATCGCGGGTTTTCGCGACCGGGCGCTGGGCCAAGGCATTTCGGCAGAT
Source organism: Rhodovulum sp. P5 (assembly GCF_002079305.1). Taxonomy (NCBI): domain Bacteria; kingdom Pseudomonadati; phylum Pseudomonadota; class Alphaproteobacteria; order Rhodobacterales; family Paracoccaceae; genus Rhodovulum; species Rhodovulum sp. P5. The sequence goes on along the minus strand of NZ_CP015039.1, from coordinate 1,844,310 downwards.
GTCTTCGATACCGCGTTCAGCGGGATACGCTACAACACCGATGTGATCCAGCGGGACCGCAACCAGTCGGAATTCACCAAGACGATCTGGGACTATCTCGATTCCGCGGTGTCCGAGACGCGGGTGCGCAATGGCCAGGCGGCGCTGGCCGACAATCGGCAGATGCTGGATCGGATCGAGGCCAGATACGGTGTCGAGAAAGAGGTCGTCGTCGCGATCTGGGGGCTGGAAAGCGCCTATGGCAGCTATCGCGGATCGACCCCGATTATCGAGGCGCTGGCGACGCTGGCCTTTGACGGGCGGCGGGGAACCTTCTTCGAGGGGCAGTTGATCGCGGCGCTGAAGATCCTGCAGGCGGGCGATACCGACGCGCGGCACATGACCGGGTCATGGGCGGGGGCGATGGGCCATACCCAGTTCATTCCGACCTCCTATCTCGAACATGCGGTGGATTTCACCGGCGACGGGCGGCGCGATATCTGGGCCGACGATCCGGCGGATGCGCTGGCCTCCACCGCGGCGTATCTGGCGCGCTTTGGCTGGACCAAGGGCCAGCCCTGGGGGGTGGAGGTGCGCCTGCCGCGGGACTTCGATGTGGAACTTGCGGACCGCGCCGATATGCGGATGCCGTCGGACTGGACCGCGCTGGGCGTGCGCGACATCCGCGGAAAGGCCGTGCCCGATTACGGCCGCGCCTCGATCCTGCTGCCCGCGGGGGCCGAGGGGGCGGCCTTCATGATCTTCGACAATTTCGCGGTGATCGAACGCTACAACACCGCCGATGCCTATGTGATCGGGGTGGGGCATCTGTCGGACCGGATCGCGGGCGGCCCGGCAATACAGGCGTCCTGGCCCCGTGGCGACCGTGCGCTGCGGCTGGCCGAGCGCAAGGAGTTGCAGGAACGTCTGACGCAGGCCGGGTTCGATACCCAGGGCATCGATGGCCGGATCGGCCCCAATACGATTGCCGCGGTCAGGGCCTATCAGAAATCGGTCGGCATGGCGCCGGACGGCTATGCAAGCCTCGATCTGCTGAACCGCATGAGGTGAGTGACCCGCCACGCGTTCTTGTAGATCGCGCGGACCGTCGATGTTATGTTGCGATGACAGGCCGCGAAATTGGTTTGGGGCCTGCGTTTCGTCAATGGGGGTATCATGGCGTTTATCAAGAGTACACTTGCCGCGGGCGGTCTGGCCTGTGTCGCGATGACGGCGGTTCCGGACATGTCCGAGGCGGCGCTGGTCTTTACGTTCAGTGAGGTCAGCGGCGACGTGGTGATGGAGTCTTCCGGCTCGATCGACCTTACCGGACTTGTCGATCTGGGCACGGCCCATACGTGGGGCAATGTCGGCATTCAATACTATGACTATTCCGCCGCACCCGCGGCGAGCATCATGGGCGGTACGTCCGTCGGCCAGGTGGATGCGAGCTATGGCTTCAACGCCGGGACGGATTTCTCGGCATGGGACTGGGCAGACGGTGTCGGCCCGTGGGACGTCGATTACTTCCCGTGGACCGTCACGTCCGGCGAGAAGGGCTTTGCGACCTACATGTTCGACGGCAACGACCTTTATCCCGGGCTCGGCGTGGAATCGGCCGATGTCGTGAACGGCATCTGGACGCCGGACCAGAACTGGCTGGTGACCGGTCAGACCTTTGCGTCGTTGAACATGTACGAAGGCACCTACACGGTCACCGACGCGCTCAGCGGCGAGTCGATCTCCTTCGTGATCGGCGATGGCAGTCCGGTCGTGCCGCTGCCCGCGGGGCTTCCGCTGGTCTTGACGGCGCTTGCGGGCTTTGGCGTTGTCGGGCTGCGCCGCCGCGGCGCCTGACCCCTGTCATATCGTCAAGGGAGGGGGCCTTCGCGGCCCCCTTTCTGTTTTCGCTGTGGCGTCAACCGGTGGCGGAGCAGCGCGACGGGATGGCGGCGGAGCGTCAGGCGCAGGGCAAGATAGTCCTCGACGACCTCTTCACCCTCGCCCATCTTCGGCAGCGTGACCTTGGGCTCCACGATCCCCTCTCCGTCCAGATCGTCGTGGAACAGCGGCAGCGGTGTCGGGCTGGTCAGCGCACGGGCGGCCCAAGAGGCCTCGCGCCGGGACAGCGCCAGCCCGGCAAACGCATCGGCCTCGGCCAGTGTCCGGATCAGGGCGGGCGGCAGGCCGGCGCGGCGCCAGACATCCTCGACCGACCGGTAACCGTTGCCGCGTGCGCTGGTGATCCAGAGCACCTCATCCTCGGGCAGGCCGCGGATCTGGCGAAAGCCCAGCCGCAACGCCAGCCCGCCATGGCTGTCGGGTTCGACGGTGTTGTCCCAGTGGCTGGCATTGATGCAGACAGGGCGCACCGTGACCCCGTGTTCACGGGCATCGCGCACGATCTGGGCGGGGGCGTAAAACCCCATCGGTTGCGCGTTCAGCAGCGCGCAGGCGAAGATGGCCGGGTGGTGCCGCTTGATCCACGCCGAGGCATAGACCAGCAGCGCGAAGCTGGCCGCATGGCTTTCGGGGAAGCCGTAAGACCCGAACCCCTCGATCTGGGAAAAGCAGCGTTCGGCGAAGTCGCGATCATAGCCATTGGCGGCCATGCCTTTCAGAAAGCGGCCGCGGAATTCACTGACCGAGCCGTGCTTCTTGAAGGTGGCGAGCGAGCGGCGCAGGCGGTCGGCCTCCTCCGGTGAAAACCCTGCGCCGGTGATGGCGATCTGCATGGCCTGTTCCTGAAACAGCGGCACGCCCAGCGTCTTGCCCAGCACCCGGCCCAGTTCGTCGGAGGGGAAACGAACCTCTTCCTCTCCGTTCCGGCGGCGCAGATAGGGGTGGACCATGTCGCCCTGAATGGGGCCGGGGCGGATGATCGCCACCTGGATCACGAGGTCATAGAATTTCCGCGGGCGCATCCGCGGCAGGAAGTTCATCTGCGCCCGGCTTTCCACCTGAAAGACGCCAAGGGAATCGGCCCGGCAGAGCATGTCATAGGTGGCGGGGTCTTCGGCAGGCAGGGTGGCGAGGTCCAGCCGCTGACCATGATGGACCGCGATCAGGTCGAACGCCTTGCGCAGGCAGGTCAGCATGCCCAGGGCCAGCACGTCGACCTTGAGGATGCCGAGCGCGTCGATATCGTCCTTGTCCCAGCAGATGACCGTGCGCCCCTCCATCGTGGCGTTCTCGATGGGCACAAGTTCGTCAAGCCGGCCTTCGGTGATGACAAAGCCGCCGACATGCTGGGACAGGTGCCGGGGGAAGCCCTGAATGTCGTGGATCAGGGCGAGTGTGCGGCGCAGGCGTGGATCGGCTGGGTCAAGGCCGATCTCGGCCAGCCGGTGATCTTCGATCGCGCCCGACCCCCAGCCCCAGATCTGGCTGGACATCGCGGCGAGCGTATCTTCGGACAGGCCCATCGCCCGGCCGACCTCGCGCACGGCGCGCTTGCCGCGGTAATGGATGACGGTGGCGCAAAGCCCGGCGCGGTGGCGGCCGTAGCGGTCGTAGATATGCTGGATCACCTCCTCCCGCCGTTCGTGTTCGAAATCGACGTCGATATCGGGGGGCTCGTCGCGGGCCTCTGACACGAAACGCTCGAACACCATGGTGCCGATCTCGGGGCTGACCGAGGTGACGCCAAGGGCGTAGCAGACCACCGAATTGGCCGCCGACCCGCGCCCCTGACACAGGATGCCGCGGGACCGGGCAAAGGCGACGATGTCATGGACGGTCAGGAAATAGGGCTCGTAATTCAGCTTCGCGATGAGGGCGAGTTCGTGATCCATCATGGCGCGCACCCGGTCCGGCGCGCCATCGGGATAGCGCCAGTTCAGCCCGGCCCGGGCAAGGCGGGTCAGGCGCTGGGCCGCCGTCTCCTCCCCGGTCAGTTCCGAAGGGTATTCATAGTGCAGTTCGTCCAGCGAGAAGGTGCAGCGGGCGGCGATCTCGCCGCTGCGATGCACGGCGGCCTCGTGCCCGCGGAACAGGCGCAGCATCTCTGCCTCTGACCGCAGGCGCCGCTCGGCATTGGCCAGCGCGGCCCGGCCCAGGGCGTCGACGCGGGTGCCGGTGCGGATCGCGGTCAGCACATCGGCAAGCTGTCGGCGGCGGGCGTGATGCATCAATGGCTGCGCCGAGGTGACCGTTGGCAGGCCCAGCCGCTGCCCCAGTTGCGCAAGCCGGTCAAAGCGGGCGGCATCCTGCCCGTCATAGACCGGGGCCATCAGCAGCGACACCTGCCCGGGGAAGCGGCGCGTCAGCCGCTGTGCCTGTTTCACCCATGCGCCCGCGCCGCGCGGTTGCGGGGCCGCCTGTGGCGGGTGGAGCAGGAAGTCCAGCCCCGCGCCCCGGTCCAGAAGATCGCCCAGGGTGAGACGGCAGTCCCCCTTGGCCGCCCGCAGCCGCCCCTTGGACAGCATCCGGCAGAGCCGTCCCCACGCCGCGCGGTCGCGGGGCAGGGCGGTGGCGGCAAACCCGTCCTCCAGCACCAACCGCGCGGCGGGGATCAGCCGCGGCACGGTGTAGATCGGGGCCGATGGCGGGGCGGGGATATGCGCCGGCCGCGGCGGGCCGATGGGGTCGGCATCGGCGGCGCGACGGTCCCGCACGGCCCGGGCGATCTCTCGCGCCGCGCTATGGGCACGCACGATGCCGGCCACGGCGTTTTCATCGGCCACGGCCAGCGCCCCGATCCCCAGAAGCGCGGCACGGTGCATGTATTCCTCGGGGTGCGACGCGCCCGTCAGGAAGCTGAAGTTCGAGGTGATGGACAATTCGGCGAACATGGCGACTCGGCATTATATTCCCCCTTTGTTCTCATCGGGAGTCGGTCGTGACGGGTCGACTGTGATATCTTGGACTCAGGATCTGCCCGGTGTGTGCGATGGGTGGACTGCGCGCCTCCGGCCGCTGGTCTTTTGCGATACAATTCACTAGACCGGTCAGGGGCTGGGCATTCTGTGTTTCGGAAATCAATGAAATTATCGCGGCGGCAGGCACGTTTTCCACAGGCGAGGGGTCTTGCGCTGGTCGCCATCATGGCGTCTTTGGCGGGCTGCGGTCTGCCGCGTTCGGGGCCAAGCCCGTCGGAACTGATCGAAAGCTCGATCCAGAAAAGCGGCGACGCCTATGTGGTGCTGGTCGACAACCGGGTGGCGAAGGCCACGGCGCCGGTGCCGGCCCCGGCCTTTCCGTCGCAATTCGTGCATGCCCCGGTCATCGCGCCCGACCGGATCCGGGTCGGCGATACGCTTGCCCTGACGGTTTTTGAAAGTGTCGATATCGGGCTTCTGGCCGGTGCCGATACCAACGCCGCGGCGCTGCAGGCGATTCAGGTGGACGGGGACGGGTTCATCTTCGTCCCCTATGCGGGCCGGATCCTTGCCGCCGGCAAGACGCCGGAGGAATTGCGCAGGATCATCACCGAAAAGCTTGCCGACGTGTCGCCCGACCCGCAGGTTCTGGTGAACCGCACCGCGGGGGACGGCGCCACGGTTTCGGTTGCGGGCGGCGTGGGCAAGCAGGGTGTCTATCCGATCGAACGGCCGAACCGCACGCTGACCGCCATGCTGGCGACCGCCGGGGGGGTTTCGGTCCCGCCGGAAGTGGCCCGCATCACGATTCTGCGGGGACGGCAGCGGGGGCAGGTCTGGTTCGAGGATGTCTATGAACATCCGGAATTCGATGTCGCCCTGCGCAACGGCGACCGCATCCTGGTAGAGCGGGATACGCGCAGCTTTACCGCGCTGGGGGCCACGGTCGCGCAACGGCGCATCCCGTTCGAAAAGCAGACCCTGACCGCGGTGGAGGCGATCGCTCAGGTCGGCGGGCTGGCCACCAACCTTGCCAATCCCAAGGGCGTGTTCATCCTGCGCAACGAACCGGCCGGGACGGCACGGGCCGTGGTCGGCAGCAATGACCTGACCAACCCGCAGCGGGTGGTCTATGTCCTTGATCTGACCCAGCCGACCGGCATCTTCTTGGCCCGTGAATTCATGATCCGCGATGGCGATACCGTCTATGTCAGCGAAGCACCTTATGTGTCTCTGATGAAGGCGCTGTCCATCGTATCGGGCAGTCTGGCGCCGCTGAACAGCGCCCAGAACCTGGGGCAATAGGGGCACGAGCCGCGCCTGTCGCGGCCCTGTTGGACCGGTCGGCGACCAAGGCCCCAACCGGCCCGGGCGGCATCGGATATCTGGACAAGACCGGTGCCCAGCCCGATATTGCATGACATGAGTTTGCCCCCCGGATTCCTGGATGAATTGCGCAGCCGCGTGTCGCTGTCCCATGTCGTGGGGCGCAAGGTGACATGGGACATGCGCAAGTCGAACCAGGGCAAGGGCGACATGTGGGCGCCGTGCCCGTTCCACCAGGAAAAGACCGCCAGTTTCCATGTGGATGACCGCAAGGGGTACTATTACTGCTTTGGCTGCCATGCGAAGGGCGACGCGATTTCCTTCGTGCGGGAAACCGAGAATGTCGACTTCATGGAGGCGGTGGAGATTCTCGCGCAGGAGGTCGGCCTGCCGATGCCCGCGCGCGACCCGCAGGCGCGGGAAAAGGCAGACCGACGCAGCCGTCTGATCGAGGTGATGGAACAGGCCGTGCGGTTCTTCCGGCTGCAATTGCAGACCGGCGCCGCGGCCGAAGCGCGGGCCTATCTGGACCGGCGGGGTCTTGGGGCAGAGGTGCTGGAGCGGTGGGAAATCGGCTTTGCGCCGCCGGGCTGGCAGAATCTGTGGGATCACCTGACCGGCAAGGGCGTGGAACGCGACCTGATCCTGGCCGCCGGTCTGGCGCGTGAATCCGACCGCGGCCGCCCGCCCTATGACGTGTTCCGCGACCGGATCATGTTCCCGATCCGCGATGGGCGGGGGCAGGCGATTGCCTTCGGCGGCCGCGCGATGGACCCGCAGGATGGCGCGAAATACCTCAACTCGCCCGAGACGGCGATTTTCGACAAGGGGCGGAACCTCTTCAACCACGCCCCCGCGCGAGAAGCGGCCGGCAAGGGCCAGCCCCTGATCGTGGCCGAGGGGTATATGGACGTGATCGCGCTGGCCGAGGCCGGGTTCGCCGCGGCGGTGGCGCCGCTGGGCACCGCGATCACCGAGGACCAGTTGCGCCTTCTGTGGCGCATCCATCCCGAACCCGTGGTGGCGCTGGACGGCGACAAGGCCGGGATCGCGGCGGCGCGGCGGCTGATCGATCTGGCGCTGCCGCTGCTGGAGGCCGGGCACGCGCTGCGTTTCGCGCTGATGCCGCCGGGCAAGGATCCAGACGACGTGATCCGCGCGGGCGGGGCCGGGGCGATGCAGCGTATTCTCGATGCGGCCTGCCCGATGGTCGATCTGCTATGGGCGCGGGAGACAGAGGGCCGGCGTTTCGATAGCCCCGAACGCAAGGCGGCGCTGGACCGCGATCTGCACGCAGCCACGTCCAGGATCAAGGACCCGACCATCCGCCGCCACTACGAGGACGAGATCAAGCGCCTAAGCTGGCAGCTATTCCGGCCCGCGCGGACGAAGCCGGGAAAGGGCGCGGCGCGCTGGAACGCGACGCCCGCAACCCGGCCCAGCACCAAGACCTCGGCCATGGTGGTCGCCCCCCCGCAATTCGAGGAAGAGGTGCTGGAATCGATCATTCTGGCCACGCTGATCGCCCATCCCCGCCTGATCGCCCGTTTCGCTGGGGACCTTGAACTGTTGCACTGCGTGTCGGACCGGCACGCCCGGATTCAGTCGGCGCTTCTGATGGCCCCGCAGATCGACGACGCGGCGGCATTCCGGGCCGAGATGGACAACCGGCTGGGGCCCGAAACCCTTGACGAGTTGTTTTCGCAAAACCATGTGCGAACTGCGCCGCCCGTTCTATATCCCGGTGACGACGACGCGGCGGCCTGTCTTGCGGACGATATCGCCAAGCTTGCCGCCAAGCGCGGCGCGGTACAGGAAATCGAGGAAGCGATGCGCGATCTGGCGGGGCTGGCGCATGAGGGGCTGACATGGCGGTTGAGCCAGGCGGCCGAGGCACGTAACCGGGCCGGGGCCGCTTCCCAGGAGGACGCCCCGGAATTCGAGATTGCCCCGAACGGCGTGGCGCTGCCCAAGGATGAACGGCGTCGGTCGCGGGAATTGTTCGACAGTCTTCTGGGCACGCCCCCGTCCCCGGACGACGACCAGAGGTAAAGGACTGTCCCACGCAATGAAGTGCCCTTGGCGAATCGGCCATAGCTTTGAAAAAGGTCCGATTCCGGGGGCGTATGGATAAGACTTGGTAAAGAATCCGGGGTAAATGGGTGTGACTCCCAACGATTCGCGCTATTGATTCGGATCACGTTTTTCGGGCGAATCACACTCCCCTGAGCAGGAGCGCTTAATGGCCGCAAAAGACACCGACGACCGCAAGACCGAGGAGCAGGGTGACGAGGAAATCACCCTCGACATGAGTCAGGCGCAGGTCAAGAAGATGATCGCCGCTGCGAAGGAACGCGGCTATATCACCTATGACCAGCTCAACCAGGTCTTGCCGCCCGATCAGGTGTCGTCCGAGCAGATCGAGGACGTGATGTCGATGCTGTCCGAAATGGGCATCAACATCATCGAGGAGGAAGAGGCCGAGGACAGCGAGGACAAGGGCTCGACCGAGGTGGTCGAGGCCTCGACCTCGCGCGAGGTGGCGGTTGCCCAGACCCAGTCGGAAACTCTCGACCGTACCGATGACCCGGTGCGGATGTATCTGCGCGAGATGGGCTCGGTCGAACTTCTGTCCCGCGAAGGCGAGATCGCGATTGCCAAGCGGATCGAGGCCGGCCGGAACACCATGATCGCGGGGCTTTGCGAAAGCCCGCTGACCTTTCAGGCCATCACCATCTGGCGCGACGAACTTCTGAACGAAGACATCCTGCTGCGCGATGTCATCGACCTTGATGCCACCTTCGGCCGGTCGCTGGAAGAGGACGGCGATGCCGAGGAACCCGTTGTCGAGAACCTGAATGTCGAAGCCGCGGCCGCGCCGTCCGCCTCCAAGAGCGACGAGCCGGAGCTTGACGCCGATGGCAACCCGATCAAGCGCGAGGAAGACGACGACGAGGACGAGCAGGCGAATATGAGCCTCGCGGCGATGGAAGCCGCGCTCAAACCCCGTGTTCTGGAAACGCTCGACCGGATCGCCGAGGACTATGCCAACCTCTCTGACATTCAGGACAAGCGGATCCACGCCACGCTGAACAAGACCAACCGGTTCACCGACAAGGACGAGGCGGAATATCAGAAACTGCGCGCCGAGATCGTCGAACTGGTCAACGAACTGCACCTGCACAACAACCGGATCGAGGCGCTGATCGACCAGCTTTACGGCATCAACCGCAAGATCATGTCGATCGACGGCAAGATGGTGAAACTGGCCGATCAGGCCCGCATCAACCGTCGGGAATTCGTCGACGAATATCGCGGCCACGAACTGGACCCGCACTGGATGGAGCGGATGGGCCAGAAGGCCGGCCGCGGCTGGCAGGCCTTTACCCAGCGTTCCGGCCATCAGGTGTCGGAACTTCGGGACGAGATGGCGCAGGTCGGTCAATATGTCGGCGTCGACATTTCCGAATTCCGCCGCATCGTGAACCAGGTGCAAAAGGGCGAGAAAGAGGCGCGCCAAGCCAAGAAGGAAATGGTCGAGGCGAATCTGCGGCTCGTGATCTCCATCGCCAAGAAATACACCAACCGCGGCCTGCAATTCCTCGACCTGATTCAGGAAGGCAATATCGGCCTGATGAAGGCGGTCGACAAATTCGAATACCGCCGCGGCTACAAGTTCTCTACCTATGCGACATGGTGGATCCGTCAGGCGATCACCCGGTCGATTGCCGATCAGGCCCGGACGATCCGTATTCCGGTGCACATGATCGAGACGATCAACAAGCTGGTGCGCACCGGCCGCCAGATGCTGCACGAGATCGGCCGCGAACCGACGCCCGAGGAACTGGCCGAGAAGCTGCAAATGCCGCTGGAAAAGGTTCGCAAGGTGATGAAGATCGCCAAGGAACCAATTTCGCTGGAAACCCCCATCGGCGACGAGGAAGACAGCCAGCTTGGCGATTTCATCGAGGACAAGAACGCCGTGCTGCCGCTGGACAGTGCCATTCAGGAGAACCTGAAGGAAACCACGACCCGTGTTCTGGCCTCCCTCACCCCGCGTGAGGAACGGGTGCTGCGCATGCGCTTTGGCATCGGGATGAACACCGACCACACGCTGGAAGAGGTGGGGCAACAGTTCAGCGTCACCCGTGAACGCATCCGCCAGATCGAGGCGAAAGCGCTGCGGAAGCTGAAGCATCCGAGCCGGTCAAGAAGGTTGCGGAGTTTCCTGGATCAGTGAGGGAGCGCTTTTGGACGGAAATTACAGCTCTGAAGGGTGGAAATGGAACTTGCTGGATTTACGGCGGCAGGGTCTTTTGAAGATATCCTTCTAAATCCAAGCCGTGTGCCGGATGCGCAGGGTGTCTATGCGGTAGGTTTCGATCCTTCTGAGAAGCCGGAGTTCTTGGGCATTGGTACGGGCGGCTTTTTCAAAGGACAGAACCCTAATGTGTCGGTGTCCGAGTTGCACGAGAACTGGGTCTCCGGCGCATCCGTGCTCTACTTTGGAAAAGCTGGTGGGACTGGACAGAAATCTAACCTACGGACCCGGCTTGTAGCGTTCGCGCGATTTGGTTGCGGTAAGCGAGCCGCGCATTGGGGTGGGCGCATGATGTGGCAGATTGCCAACGCCCGATCCTTGCCGGTCTTTTGCAGGACGACAAGTGATGATCCTCATGCACTCAAAAGGTGTTTGCTGAAAGGTTTCGTTTCTGAATACGGCCGCTTACCGTTCGCGAATATGAGCGGATGACGGCTAGAATGGGATGTGCCCGATGCTCTGCATTGGCCAACGCCTGTCCCGCTCCCCCACGGGCCAAACGCCGGCATAACCCCCAACGGTCTCGCCAAAGTGTACGTTCCCGCGGCGTGATGGTCTGTTGCCGGGCGCCGATCCGTCGTAGCCTTGGGGACGTCTGAACCGAAAGCCCGTCCCATGCGCCATCCCGCCGCCCTGCTTGCCGCCGCGCTCCTCCTCACCGCCTGTGTTCCGGCGCCGAAATCCGACGCTCCCCGCGCGATCCATACCCCCACCCGCGGCAACCTTGTCGTCCCCGACGCCACCATCCCCGGCCAGTTCGAGGTCTTTGCCGGCCCCGGCGACGGGCCCGGCGATTTCTGGTGCGCGGCAGCGGAGTATGCGGAGCGCCAACTGCGCGCGCTTCCCAACCGGCGCCTTTACGTGGTCAAACCACGCGGGCGCAGCGATGCGGACCCGCGGCGAACCAGCGTTGTCTTCACCATCCAGCCGGATGCCGACCTGCAAGAGGCCGCCCAGACCCCGCGGGGCGATGACCTGTCGATGCAGGTGGACAGGGTCGGCAGCAATTTCAGCATGGCCCATGGGCGCATCTCTTGCCGCCCGGTCTTCCAATGGCCGTGGGACGGCTGAGCCCGCGCCCCTCACGCCCATGTGAGACCTTAACAAATCCTTGATTTCGCATGCGAAACTTTTCGCGTGGCGGGGCGGTCCCGCGCCACTGTCCCCGCTGTGACAATTCGTGCTGCCGACAGCCGCGGCGGTTTGACGTAGGTCAAGTCGGATTTGTCCCAAGCCGGGTATCGACCTGACATGATAACCGAACCGCAAAAGCAAAGCGTTCCGGGCGGGCGGGGGGGCTTTCCCTTCGCGCCGCCGCTGCCGCTGTTTCTTCTCAACCCGATCCTGAAGCGCGTCGTGCACAAGATCGCCGCCGACAACCCGGACATGTTCGACCGGTTGGGGCCGCATCGGCACGCCTATTTCCTGATCGATCCGGTGGACATCCCGCTGATGCTGTATCTGCGGCCCGATCCGGACGCGCTGGATTTCCGCGCCGTCAATCGCCGCAACCCGCCGCCCCATGCGGCGCGCATCTCGGGCAAGTTCCTCGACCTGCTGACGCTGATGGACACCGAACAGGACGGCGATGCGCTGTTCTTCTCGCGCGACCTGATCGTGACCGGGGATACCGAGGCCATCGTGTGCCTGCGTAACGCGCTGGACGACGTGGAAGACCCGATCGCCGAAAGCGTGGCCGACATGTTCGGTCCGCCGGGGCGGGCTGCACTGAACGTGCTGCGCCGTGCCGCCGAGAACTCCAAGAAACGAAAAGAGGCCACGTCATGATCAAGCCCGAACTGATCTGCCCGGCCGGTACCCCTGCGGCGCTTCGCAGCGCCGTGGACGCGGGCGCCGATGCCGTCTATTGCGGCTATCAGAACGCTACCAATGCGCGGAACTTCACGGGGCTGAACTTCACCCCCGAAGAGATGGAGAAATCCATCCAGTACGCCCATGACGGCGGCACCAAGGTGCTGATCACGCTGAACACCTTCCCGCCCGCCGGGAATGTCGACCTGTGGAAAGAGGCGGTGGACCTGTCGGCCCGCCTTGGCGCGGATGCCTGCATCGTCGCCGATATCGCGGTGGCCGACTACATCCAGAAAAACCACCCCGACATGCGCATCCACCTGTCGGTGCAGGCGGCGGCCTCCTCGCCCGAGGCGATCACCTATTACGTGCGCGAATTCGGCGTGAAGCGGGTAGTCCTGCCCCGCATCATGACGATTTCCGAGATCAAGGGGCTGGTCGAGGAAATCCCCTGCGAGGTGGAGACCTTCATCTTCGGTAACCACGGGCTGATGGTCGAGGGGCGCTGCTCGCTGACCAACTATGTCACCGGTCAGTCGACCAACATGGACGGGGCGTGCTCTCCGGCCGCTTGCGTGAAATACGAACGCGGCGCCGATGGCAGCCTGTCGACGATCCTTGGCGACTACATGATCGACCGGTTCAAGCCCGATGAAACCGCGGGCTATCCGACCATCTGCAAGGGCCGCTACAAGGCCGATTGCCGGGATGACGGCTATTACGCATTCGAGGAACCGATCAGCCTGAACGCCTCCACCATGCTGCCGGAACTGATCAATGCGGGAGTGCACGCCTTCAAGATCGAGGGGCGGCAGCGGAGCCGGGCCTATGTCAAGAAGGTGGTCGCCGCCTTCCGCGAGGCCGTCGACTCGATCATGGCGGGGCAAGAGCCGAAACTGGCCGACCTCGTCGCGCTGACCGAGGGTCAGAAGCACACCGAGGGTGCGCTGAAGACCAAGAAGTGGAGGTAACGATGGCTGTCGAACTTACACTGGGGCCGAACCTCTTCCATTGGCCTGCCGAACAGAAGATCGACTTCTACAACCGCATCGCCGATGAAAGCCCGGTCAGCACCGTCTATCTGGGCGAGGTGATCTGTTCCAAGCGGACGCCCTTCTTCGACGACAAGCACATGGATCAGGTGGCCGAGCGCCTGACGAAGGCGGGCAAGACGGTTGTCTATGCCTCCTTCTCCGAGGTCGTGATCAAGCGCGAGCGCAACATCCTGATGGAGTGGTCGCAGCAGGAAGGCCGCGACCTGGAGGTGAACAACACCGCCGCGTTGTTGCATCTGAAGGACAAGCCGCACCGCATCGGCGCGCTGCTGAACGTCTATAACGAGGACACGATGGCCTATCTGGCCGCGCAGGGGGCGACGCATTTCGCGCTGTTGCCGGAACTGCCGCGCTCGGCCGTCGAGAAACTCGGCGCCAAGGCACAGGAACTGGGCGTGGGGCTTGAGCTTCAGGTCTTCGGCCGCGCCTCTCTGGCGCTGTCGGCGCGCTGTTATCATGCCCGGGCCCATGCCCGCACCAAGGACAACTGTCAGTTCGTCTGCGGCGAGGACCCGGACGGCATGGTGCTGAAGACGATGGACGACAAGCCGTTCCTCGCCATCAACGGGATCCAGACGCTCAGCTACGGCTATCTCGACATGATGGCCGACATGGACGACATGAAGCGGATCGGCGTGACCCATTTCCGCGTGATGCCCCATAGCTGCGACATGATCGCCGTGACGCGGCTCTACGACGATGTGCTGCAAGGCCGTATCGGGGCCGGGGAAGGGGCTGCGCGCTTGCGCGAACTTGGCATCGACGCGCCCTTCGTCAACGGCTTCTACCACGGCAAGTCCGGTCACGAATGGGTGGCCGAGGATCTGGTGCCCGCCTGACGGGCTGACGTGAGACTGGTATCGGACAGGGGCGCGGTCGGCGCCCCTTTTCGTGGGAGGTGACCCCAATGCAGACAACCTTTTCCGTCAAGACCCGCGGCCCCGGACTCTATGAATTCACGGGCGAGGTGCGGGACTGGCCCCGGGGTCATGGCGACGGCCTGTTGACGTTGTTCGTGCGCCATACCTCCTGCTCTCTGCTGATCCAGGAAAACGCCGATCCGGATGTGCGCACGGATATGGAGGCATTCCTGTCCCGCCTGATCCCACCGACCACCGATCCGTCGATGGCCTATCTGCGCCACACGGCCGAAGGGCCCGACGACATGCCCGCCCATATCAAGGCAGCCCTCTTGCCGGTGTCGCTGTCGATCCCGGTGCAGGCGGGGCGCCCGGTTCTGGGCACATGGCAGGGGATTTACCTGTACGAGCACCGGATAGCGCCCCATCGGCGAGAGATTGCGGCCCATCTGCATCAGGACTGAGCCCAACATATAGAACGCAAAATGGCCTCTACCCAAATTCTGGAGGGGCCCCTATAGTCGCTGTGGAAAAGTCTATTTCAGCACCGAGGTCAGGCCCATGCGCTGCCCGTTTTGTGGGAATATCGACACGCAGGTGAAGGATTCCCGGCCTGCGGAGGATCACGTGGCGATCCGGCGGCGCCGGTTCTGCCCGGCCTGTGGCGGGCGCTTCACCACCTATGAACGGGTGCAGTTGCGCGACCTTGTCGTCATCAAGTCGAACGGCCGGCGCGAGGATTTCGACCGCGACAAGCTGGAACGCTCCATCCGCATCGCGTTGCAGAAACGCCCGGTAGAGCCGGAACGGGTGGACCAGATGGTCTCTGGCATCGTGCGGCGGCTGGAAAGCATGGGCGAGACCGACATTCCGTCGAAAACCATCGGTGAGATCGTGATGGAGGCCTTGGCCCGGATCGACACCGTCGCCTATGTGCGCTTTGCCAGCGTCTACAAGAACTTCCAGGAAGCGGGCGATTTCGACAAGTTCGTCAGCGAACTGCGCCCCAACGCCCCGGGCGAGGAGTGAGCCCCGACACCGACGCGCGCTTCATGGCGCTGGCCTTGTCGCTGGGCGCGCGGGGGCAGGGCCGTGTCTGGCCGAACCCCGCCGTGGGCTGTGTCATCGTGAAGGATGGCCGGGTGGTCGGCCGGGGCTGGACGGCGCCCGGGGGGCGGCCTCATGCCGAACCGCAGGCCCTGGCGCAGGCGGGCGCGGCCGCACAAGGGGCCACCGCCTATGTCAGCCTGGAACCATGCGCCCATCACGGCAAGACCCCGCCCTGCGCCGAGGCGCTGATCGCGGCCCGGGTCGCCCGCGTTGTGACCGCGATTGAAGACCCGGACCCCCGGGTTGCGGGCGGCGGGCACGCGATGCTGCGCGCGGCCGGGGTGGAGGTCGTGACGGGTGTGCTGGCCGATGTTGCCCGGCGCGACCATCGCGGGTTCCTGCTGGCCCGGATGGAGGGGCGGCCGACGCTGACGCTGAAGCTCGCCAGTTCCTTCGATGGACGGATCGCGACTGCGACCGGCGAAAGCCAATGGATCACCGGCCCCGCGGCCCGGCGGATGGTGCATGCCTTGCGCGCGCGCCATGATGCGGTTCTGGTCGGCGGCGGGACCGCGCGCGATGACGACCCGTCATTGACCGTGCGCGGGTTGGGTGTGGCCCATCAGCCGGTGCGGGTGGTCTGTTCCCGCAGGCTGGATCTGCCGCTTGACGGGCAGTTGGGGCGCACGGCGCGCGATGTTCCGGTCTGGCTCTGCCACGGTCCGGGGGTGGCGCCCGACATCGCCGCGGCGTGGCAGGCCCTTGGGGCGCGGCTGATCGAGGTTGCGGTGGGGCCGGGTGGGCAGCTTGATCCCGCCGCGATCCTGTCGGCCCTTGGCGCGGCGGGCCTGACCCGGGTCTTCTGCGAAGGCGGCGGCAGTTTGGCGGCGTCCTTCCTGTCGGCGGGGCTGGTGGACGAGCTGGTCGGCTTCACCGCCGGGCTGGCCTTGGGCGCAGAGGGGCGGCCGTCGCTGGGCGCGATGGGCGTCGACCGTTTGGCCGAGGCGCCGCGGTTTCAGTTGTGTGAGACCCGGATCATCGGTGGCGATGTGATGCACCGGTGGGCGCGGGCATAGAGTATCCGGGCGGCCGACCCAAGAATCCGGCGCGGGCATCGCCTTGGCGCAGGGGGAGGTCACCCCAGCAGCGCCTTCAAATCCTCAAGCGTGTTCGCCTCTGCCACCGGCTTGTCGCGGCGCCAGCGGGCCATCCGGGGAAACCGCAGCGCGATGCCGGATTTGTGCCGGGGGCTTTCCTGGATGCCTTCAAACGCGATCTCGAACACATGCTCCGGTTTGACCTGCCGCACCGGGCCGAAGCGTTGCAGCGTGTTTTTGCGCACCCAGGCGGTGATTTCGCGAAACTCCGCATCGGTCAGGCCGGAATAGGCCTTGGTGAAGGGCACCAGTTCGTCACCGTCCCACACCGCGAAGGTGAAATCGGTATACAGCGTCGCGCGCCGCCCGTGCCCCGCCTGCGCATAGATCATCACCGCGTCCACCGTCAGGGGGGCGAGCTTCCATTTCCACCAGTCGCCTTTCTTCCGACCTGAAAGATAGGGCGCGGCCTTGCGTTTCAGCATGACACCCTCGGCCCCGATCTTTCGCGCGCCGCCGCGTAACGCCACCAACTGCGCCCAGTCATCGAAGGGCAACAGCGGCGACGGGGACAGGGGGGCGGTGGCGGGCACGTCGCCAAGGATCGCCTCCATCCGCGCGCGCCTGTCGGCCAGCGGCGTTTGCCGGATGTCCTGCCCGTCGGCCTCCAGCAGGTCATAGGCGCGGAATACCACAGGCGCCTCGGCCAGCAGTTTCTTCGGCACGGTCTTGCGGGTGATCCGCTTTTGCAGGGCGGCGAAGGGCAGGGGGCGGTCGTCGGCCCAGGCGAGGATCTCGCCATCCAGCACCGTGCCCTCGGGCAGGAAATCGCGGGCGGGCGCAAGGTCGGGGAAGCGGTCGGTCATCAGTTCCTCGCCGCGGGACCAGACGAAATGCGCGCCGCCCCGCACCACCAGTTGCCCCCGGATGCCGTCCCACTTGTATTCGGCGAACCAGTCGGAGGGCGGGCCAAGGGCCTCTGGCGCGTCCTCAAGCTGATAGGCGAGGTAGAAGGGATAGGGCGTCGCCTTGCGGGCGTCGGGGTCGGGCGCCTCGATCAACTGGCCCCATGTGGTCGTGGCCGGTGTCCAGTCGCCCATCAGGCGATGGGCGAGTTCGGTCTCTTCGATCCCGGTCGCGCGGGCCAGCGCGCGGGTCATCAGCTTCTGGCTGACGCCCACGCGAAAGCCGCCGGTGATCAGCTTGTTGAACAGGAACCTCTCCGTGCCGTTCAGGCTGTCCCATGCCTCAAGGATACGGGCCTTGCGCGCGGGTTCCTCGACCGTGGCCAGATCGCGGATGGCCTGCATCCAGTCCGACAGCCGCGCGGTGCTTTGCCCCGCGGCGGGCGGCAGCAAGAGCGCGATGGTCTCTGCCAGGTCGCCGACCACGGGATAGCATTCTTCGAACAGCCAAAGGGGTATGCCCGCCCGCTCCGCCGCCCATTCGCGCAGCCGGGTGGTGGTGACGGCGCGTTTCGGGCGGCGGCCGGACAGAAGTGCGACGGTCCACAACCGGTCGTCCTCCGGCGCTTCGGCGAAATAGGCGGCCAGCGCCTCGACCTTGGGGTTGGTTTTCGTGGTGCCGTCGAGTGCGGAGAAGAGGGCCGCGAACCGTTTCATGGCGCGTCCTCGGCTGTCTCTAGGTTCTCGCCTTGAAAGGCCGTCTCGACGATGTGCGCGTCGTATCCCTGTTCGGCCAGCCAGTGCCGGAACGGGGCGGTGTAGCCATGGGTGACAAAGACCTTCTCCGCCCCGGTTTCCCGGATCGCGGTATTCAGGTCGGGCCAGTCCGCGTGGTCGGAGAGGATGAACCCCCGGTCGACCGCACGCCGCCGCCGCACCCCGCGGAGCGCCATCCAGCCCGAGGCCACGCCGGTCGCGGCCGGGCGGAACCGCCGCGCCCACGGTGCGCCAAGGGCAGAAGGCGGGACAAGGACCAGCGCGCCGGGATGCGCCTGTAGGTCGGTGTCGGGCGTGACCGGAACGGTCGGGGGCAGCGCGATGCCCTGTGCGCGCATCACCGCGCAGGTCGCCTCTACCGCGCCATGGGTCAGGATCGGGCCTATCCTGGCATCGACGCCCGCCAGAAGTCGCTGCGCCTTGCCAAGGGCATAGGCGCCCAGAAGGGTAAAGCGGCCCGCGTGCGCATTGCCGGCCCACCAGTCGTTGATTTCGGCCATCACCGCGCCCTGCGGGGCCCATTTGAAGATCGGCAGGCCAAAGGTGCATTCGCTGATGAAGGCGTGGCAGGCGACAGGCTCGAACGGCTCTGACAGCCCGTCCTCTGTCAGCTTGTAGTCGCCGGAAACCACCCAGACCTTGCCCCTATGTTCCACGCGGATCTGGGCAGAGCCGGGCACATGGCCGGCGGGGTGGAACGAGACCGTCGTATCGCCGATCTGCCGGGCTTCGCCAAAGGCGACGGTGTCCAGCGATATATCGCCCAGCCGATGCCGCATCACCGGGGCGGCCGCCGCTGTGGCCAGATAGGCACGATGACCGGGGCGGGCATGGTCGGCATGGCCGTGGGTAATCAGCGCCCGGTCCACCGGCGCCCAAGGGTCGATATGGAAATCGCCCGCCGGGCAATAGATGCCCCGGTCTGTGAAGGTCAGCACGCCCATGCGGGGAAGTATAGGCCGGCCTGCGGCGGCAGCCATTGCAAACGGGCCTGCCCCATGCCCATGATCACGCCATGACCGATGTGCATCTGACAGAGCCGATCCATGACGACGCGCTGGCGCTGTTGCAGGGTGCGGGGCTGAATGTCGGCAAGGGCTGGGAAATGGCGGACCCATTGCCGGGCCTGATGGCGGCGCGGGCGTGGCTGGTGCGGACCGCGCGGCTTGATGTTGCGTGGCTGGACGCCGCGCCGGGTCTCAAGACGATCTCCAAGCACGGGGTCGGGGTGGACAACATTCCGGTAGCAGAGGCTCTGGCCCGCGGGATCGTCGTGACGAACACGCCAGGCGCCAATGCCGGGGCGGTGGCCGAGCATACGTTGATGATGATGCTGGCGCTGTCGCGCCGCGTCGTGGCGATGGACCGGTCGGCGCGGACCGGGTTTGCAGGCGCCGGGGCCCTGGTGCCGCAGGATCTGGAGGGGCGGCGGTTGCTGATCGCGGGCTTCGGGGCCATTGGCCGCCGGGTGGCGCAGTTGGCCAAGGCGTTCGGGATGAATGTGACCGTCTGGCACCGTCGGCATACGGCCGAGGAGATCGGATTTGAGGTCGTGCGGGACCTGCGGGCGGCCTTGCCCCGGGCGGATGTGCTGAGCCTGCATCTGCCGCTGACGCCCGAGACGCGGGGGCTGATCGGGGCGGCGGAACTGGCGCTGTTGCCAGCGGGGGCGATCGTGCTGAACACCGGGCGGGGCGGCGTGGTGGATGAGAACGCGTTGACCCAAGCGGCATCCCGGCTGGGCGGCATTGGCCTCGATGTGTTCGAGGCGGAGCCGCCCCCGTCCGATCATCCGCTTTTCGGGCTGGAAAACGCACTTTTCTCGCCCCATGCCGCAGCGCTCAGCCCGCGGGCCTTCCGGCAGATGGGCATGATGGCCGCGCAGAACCTGATCGACACGCTCAACGGGCATCCGCCGCGGGATCGGCTGGTGGCGCAGGGCTAGGCCGCGTCCGCGCCGGCGGTTCAGTCCGACGCGGGCGCTTTCCGGTGTCGGGCGACATGGTCCGCGATGTCACCGAAGACCCGAAGGCTGGCTTCCGGGCCGGGCCTCAGGCTGTGCGGCGTCCTGCAACTGTCAGCATTCCCAGGCCGAACGCGAGGATAGGCAAGCTTGCCGGAATGGGAACCGTGGGCGTGTCGATTTCGGCCAGGACAAAAGGCACGGTTGCGGCTTCGAAGACGATCGTATCGCGGTCGGGCGTGCGATACCCCAGTTCGGTCGTCGACAGGCGGAGGTTCTCTCTCGACCCGTCGGTTATCACGTCGGCCATCACGAAAAAACCATCAAGCTCGTAACGTGCGGTGTTCGTCGTCCATAGGAGAATCTGGCTTGCCGTGACTTCGACCGTGATTTCGGAGCCGATGCCACCGCCCATGCTGCTATTTGCGTCGGTGAACAGATAGGCAAGGGTGCCGTTGTTCGATGCGGTGAACGAATATCCGCCAAGCGCAGCGCCGAATGCGTCAAGCGTGTACGTTCCCGTTCCGGTGAATTCGATGGTGCCGAAAATATCGATGGTGGGCCCGTCGTGATCGACCGAATAGGTGGCCGCATGGGCAGCACCCGCAAGTGTCACAACCGCCGCAATCGCGCTTCCATTCAAGAGCATTTTCATGCCGCTGGTATCCATCCCGGTGTTTCTGAATGGGTGATACTTAGCATTTATATAGATTTGCTCCAATGTTTGTGCCGAGCTTCAGGGAGGCGTGCCGCCATTTTCGCCTGCAAATGCTCTGGGGCAAGACCGCAAGCCTACATCGGATCCAGCGATCTTTGCCGTGGTGTATTCGAAGGATAGGCCCGCGTTGGGGCAGGCGCCCGTTCTTCCGGTTTATCCGCACGACCCCATGTCGTTCGGATGCCCATCAACCGTGGAGTCTTATTTTCTCGGGCGTTTCCCGATGTCGGGCGAAATGTTCCGCGATCTCGTCGAAGACCCGGGCGCGGATCTCGGGGCCTTCCATCAGGACCTCGTGCCGGGCGCCCTCGATCACCTGCAGCGCGCCGTGCCGCCAGTCCTGCATATGCCCGTGGATCGCGTTGGGGCAGACGATCCGCTCATCCGTCCCAAGATAGGTCAGGGTCGGCAATGCGGGCGGTCTGCGCCGGGTGAGGGTGCGGATTTCGGTCAGCGCCTCGTGCAGCCATGCAAGGCTTGGCCCGCTGATCGTCAGTTCCGGCCGGGCGATGACCTGATTGCGCATATATCCGAACATCTCCGGATCGCCGGTCAGGTCGTTTTCGTCGAAATTGTTGGCGACCAGATAGGTGTTGCCCCCGGTGCCGGGGGTAAAGCGGGTTCCAAGGCCCAAGGGGCGGCTGATCGCGCTGATCGTCCAGGCCGCGGGCCGCATCAGGCGCGGGATCGCGATGCCCCACATCGGGGCAGAGAAGACCGCCGCGCTGACGCCCAACCCTTCATGCAAGGCCCGCAGACCAATGGCCCCACCCATGGAATGCGCCACAAGGTAAAGCGGCGTCGGCAGTCCCAGCCGCCCCGCCGCGGCCACAACCGCCGCGACGTCGCGTTGATAGGCGGTAAAGCGGTCCACATGGCCAAGCGTCGGGTCCCTGTGCAGGCGGTCCGCCAGACCCTGCCCGCGCCAGTCCACGACCACGGTGGCAAAGCCGCGATCCCGGAACTGGTGCGCCGCGCGGCCGTATTTCTCGGCGTATTCCGTGCGGCCGGGGAACAGCAGCACGGTACCGTTGGCAGCGCCCATGCCCCAGACCGCGATCCGCAGGCGGACATCGTCGCCCGTGGTGATCCAGAAGGCGGCGCCGTCGTCGGGGCCTTCGCTGATGTCGTGGTAAAGCGGGGCCGCCTTCATCGCGTCAGGTGAAGACCTGTGCCAGTGCCATCGCCTTGCCCATGTCGCCGTCGACCTTCAGCTTGCCGGTCATGAAGGCGGCGGTCGGGTTCAAATCCCCCTCCAGCATGTCGCGGAAGGTGTCGAGCGTGGCGGTCAGTGTCACATCGGCCTCGTCATCGCCGGCGCGGACCCCGTCGCAATCCACGATCACCGCGCCTTCGTCCTCGATCACGAATTTCGCGATGCCGTCGAAGCCGGGGCCGACTTTCCCGCCCATGATCTCGACAACCTTGTCGATGGTTTCGCTCATGCCTCGTCCTCCGAATTGTGATTGCGGGGCTGTCGCCTTTTGCGCAGCCGGTGCTATGCTGATCCTTGTTATGGGTACATTCCGATCACTTCTCAATGCTGGGCTTGCGGGAATTTGCCTGATGTGGTCGGGCCCTGCGCTGGCCGCGGACGACCGCGCGGCCGAGTTGTTGCAGGAATTGCAGCGCCCCGATCTGCCGAACTGGAAGAATGTCGAAAACGCGATCTGGTCGGAATGGTCCAGGTCCGGCTCTCCGTCTGCCGATCTGTTGCTGAAGCGGGGGCGCGACGCGGTGGAGGAAAGCGATTTCGACACCGCAATCGCGCATCTGACGGCGCTGACCGACCATGCCCCCGATTTCGCCGAGGGGTTCAATGTCCGTGCTCTCGCGTTCTTCAGATCCGGGCGCTATGGCCCCGCGATGGCCGATCTGGAGCGCACGCTGGCGCTGAACCCGTCGCATTTCGGGGCGCTGTCCGGCCTTGGTGCAATCCTTGAGGAAGTGGGGCGCTACGATGACGCGCTGCGCGCGTTCGAGGCTGCGCGCGCTATACATCCCCATGATCCTGACCTAGAAGACGCCGTGACGCGGCTGGAACGCCTCACCTCGGGCCAGACGCTGTAAGACACGCGGCCAAAGAGGCAAGCCATGGCGGAGCAGTCGAGGGTCACGGCGGTCCTCGGGCCCACGAACACCGGTAAGACCCACTATGCGATCGAGCGGATGCTGGCCCACCGGACGGGGGTTATCGGCCTGCCGCTGCGCCTGCTGGCGCGCGAGGTCTATGACCGGATCGTCGCGCTGCGCGGCCCGTCCTGCGTGGCGCTGGTCACCGGGGAAGAGCGGATCGTGCCCGACCGGGCGCAATACTGGGTCTGCACGGTGGAGGCGATGCCGACCGGCACCGGCGCCGATTTCCTGGCCGTCGATGAAATCCAGCTTTGCGCCGACCCCGAGCGTGGCCATGTCTTCACCGACCGGCTGCTGAACGCCCGCGGCCAGCACGAGACGCTGTTTCTCGGGGCCGAGACGATGCGCGGGGCGATTGCCGCGCTGGTGCCGCGGGCGCAGTTCATGCGGCGGGAGCGGTTTTCCGACCTGTCCTATTCCGGGTCGAAAAAGATCAGCCGGATGCCACCCCGGGCGGCCATCGTCGGCTTCTCGGTTGAAAACGTCTATGCCATCGCGGAGCTGATCCGTCGGCAAAAGGGCGGCTGCGCCGTGGTGATGGGGGCGCTCAGCCCGCGGACACGGAACGCGCAGGTCGCGCTCTATCAGAATGGCGACGTGGATTACCTGGTGGCGACCGATGCCATCGGGATGGGGCTGAACCTCGACATCAAGCATGTCGCGTTCTCGGCGCTAGCCAAGTTCGACGGGCGGCGGATGCGCCCGCTCTGGCCGAACGAACTGGCGCAGATCGCGGGCCGCGCCGGGCGGCACACCCAGAGCGGCACCTTCGGCGTGACCGGAGAGGCGCGCCCGCTGGACGAGGAGGTTGTCGAGGCCATCGTCGAGAACCGGTTCGATCCGGTGCGCAAGCTGCAATGGCGCAGTTCGCGTCTGGACTTCGGCAGCCCGGAGCGGCTGATTGCCGCGCTTGAGACGCGGACCAGCAATGACTGGCTTTCCCGTGCGCGGGAAGTCGACGACCTGCATGCGCTGAAGACCCTGTCGGCATTGCCCGAAATCCGGGATCGCGTGCGTGACGGTCGCGATGTGAAACTGCTGTGGGATGTCTGCCGGATACCGGATTTTCGCGGGATTTCAACGGCAGAGCATACCGGAATGCTGGAAAGCATCTTCGGGTTTCTGCAGGGCGGCGGGCGGGTGCCCGACGACTGGCTGGCCGGTCAGATCAGGCGGATCGACCGGACAGATGGCGACATTGACACACTGTCGAAACGACTGGCGTATATCCGCACCTGGACGTTTGTCGCGCAGCGCTCCGGCTGGGTGAGTGATGAATCACATTGGCGTGAGCTTACCCGCGCTGTAGAAGACCGCCTGTCCGACGCGCTGCACGGCGCATTGACGCAAAGATTTGTTGACCGGCGGACCAGCGTGCTGCTCCGCCGGTTGAAGCAGAAGGAGGGCCTTGTGGCCGAGGTGAACGACAAGGGTGAGGTGACGGTCGAGGGAGAATTCGTCGGCCGGCTGGAGGGGTGCCGCTTCCGACAGGATTCGACGTCGAGCCCGGATGAGGCCCGAACGCTGCGCCAGGCCGCTCTGGCGGCGCTGGCTCCGGAATTCCACCTGCGCGCCGACCGGTTCTACAACGCGCCCGATACCGAGCTTGATTTCACCGAGCAGGGCGGCCTGATGTGGGGCGAACATGCGGTCGGCAAGCTGGTTGCGGGTGCCGATCCGCTGAAACCCATGGTCGAGGCCTTCGTCGATGAAGAGGCCGGGGCCGAGATCGTTGAAAAGGTGCGCCGCCGGTTGCAGCATTTCATCGACCGCCGCATCGCCACCCTGTTCGAGCCGCTTCTGAACCTGCAACGGGACGAAACGCTGACCGGGCTTCCCCGGGGCTTTGCGTTCCAGATGGTCGAGGCGTTGGGCATCCTGCCGCGCGATCGGGTTGCCGATGACGTCAAGGCGTTGGATCAGGATGCGCGCGGTGCGCTGCGCAAGCACGGGCTGCGCTTTGGTCAGTTCACGATCTTCATGCCGCTGTTGCTGAAACCCGCGCCGACGCGGCTGCGGCTGGTGCTTTGGTCGCTGCACAAGGGGCTGGACGAGTTTCCCGAAAGCCCGCCGCCGGGTCTGGTCACCATTCCCGTCGCCGAGGGCACGCCGGCAGAGCATCACACCCTGGCGGGCTATCGCGCCGCGGGCAGCCGGGCGATTCGGATCGACATGCTGGAGCGTCTGGCCGACTTGCTGCGGGTCGAGGACACCCGTGGCGGATTCGAGGCCAAGCCCGACATGCTGTCGATCACCGGCACGACGCTGGAACAGTTCGCGGACCTGATGCAGGGCCTTGGGTACAAGGCGGAACGCGGCGAGCGGCCCAAGGTCAAACCGGCCCCGGCGGAACAGCCTGCCGGGGAGCAGCCCGCCGATGTGGCAGAGGCCACAGCCGAAGAGACGCCCGCTGCATCGTCCGAGGCCGAGGCGGCAGCGGTCGAAGCGGCTGCGCCCGAGGCGGCGCCTGTCGAGACAGCGCCCGAGGAGGTGCCCCCCGCGACCGAGGTCGACGCGGACGCCGCGCCTGCGGACGCAGCCGACTCCGCCGAAGAGACCGCCGATGGCGTGCCCGAGATCGAGGTGTTCTACACCTTCGCATGGGCGCCCCGCCGGCGTGGCGGCCCGCGCGGAGAGCGGGGCGACCGGCCCCAGGGCAAGGGCAAGCCCCGTGGCGGCGGCAAGCCGGGCGGCAAACCCAAGGGCAAGGGCGGCGGCCCGCGCGGCGACAAGCCCAAGAGCTTTGAGGCGCGCCCGCCGCGGAAGGAAAAGCCCATCGATCCCGATAACCCGTTCGCCGCCGCGCTGATGGGGTTGAAGGACAAGAAATAGCCCGTGACGGACGCGCCGCGCCCGCAAATACGGTTGGACAAGTGGCTTTGGCATGCGCGTTTCTTCAAGACGCGCACGCTGGCCGCGAAACTCGTTGCGGGCGGGCATGTTCGTGTGAATGCCGCCAAGACCGACAAACCCGCCCGCAAGGTCGGGCCCGGCGACACGCTGACCTTTCCACAGGGGCACGACATCCGCGTCGTGCGCATCATCGCGCCCGGAGAGCGCCGCGGCCCGGCCCCCGAGGCGCAGGCGCTTTACGAAGACTTGACCCCGATCAAGGAAATGCCGGCCAAGGCGCCTAGATACGAAGGGCGCGGACGTCCCACGAAGAAAGATCGCCGCATGTTTGAGCAAAGCCGAAAAGGGCCGCTTGAATGATGCGCGTCAGTGGTTTACGTCGTCCCCCGATCTGTAAACCGAGGTTCTGCACATGACATATGTCGTGACCGACAACTGCATCGCCTGCAAGTACACCGACTGCGTCGAAGTCTGTCCCGTGGACTGCTTCTACGAGGGTGAGAACATGCTGGTGATTCATCCCGACGAGTGCATCGACTGCGGCGTGTGCGAGCCGGAATGCCCCGCCGACGCGATCCGCCCCGACACCGAACCCGACATGGACGAATGGGTCGAGTTCAACCGGAAATACGCCGAACAGTGGCCCTGCATCATCACCCGCAAGGACCCGCTGCCCGAGGCCGAGGCGAAGGATGGCGAGACCGGCAAGCGGGAGAAATACTTCTCCGAGACGCCGGGCGAGGGCGGTTAAGGATTGATTCGCAGTTCCCGCCCATGGTTTGGGCGGGAAATCACAATTTGTATCAATGAGTTGGCTGCCATCCTGCAGCGCAGCGCTTTTCTTCGCTGCGTTTTTCTGTTACATTGCTTGAACAAATGGCTGACCGACTCCTGATATCCACTCGCAGCGCTCCGTTCTGCGGTGTGTTTTTTCAGCGCCAGAGGGATCCTAGTGGCCGGAATCACTCTTTCCGGACGTCGGCGCTGTCTCGAATTCACAGGGGTCCATGTGAGGAAGCACTGAATGTCCAAAACCAAGAAGTCTGAATTCCGCCCCAACGACTATGTTGTGTACCCGGCCCATGGTGTGGGTCAGATCATGTCGATCGAGGAACAGGAGATCGCGGGCATCCCGCTTGAGCTCTTCGTGATCTCGTTCGAGAAGGACAAGATGACGTTGCGGGTGCCGACGAACAAGGCGACCGAGGTGGGCATGCGCTCGCTCTCCACGCCCGACGTCGTGTCGAAGGCGATGACCGTGCTGAAGGGCAAGGCCAAGGTCAAGCGCGCGATGTGGTCCCGCCGGGCCCAGGAATACGAACAGAAGATCAACTCGGGCGACCTGATCTCGATTGCCGAGGTGGTGCGTGACCTGCACCGTGCCGACGATCAGCGGGAGCAGAGCTATTCCGAACGTCAGTTGTACGAAGCCGCGCTAGAGCGTCTGACCCGCGAAGTGGCGGCCGTCTCCGGTGTGGATGAGGCCGGCGCGCAGAAAAAGGTTGGAGAGGTTCTCGTCTCCCGCGCGGCCTGAGCGGTCTGAATTTGATCCAGAAGTCTATGCCGCGGCCCTCGGGCCGCGGTTTTTTCGTGCCCGCTACGTTCTATTCCTCGCTGCTTGCGGCATCGTCGCGGCGCAGGCGGCCAAGCAGCGCGGTTTCCAGCCCGGCATTCAATTCCCGGGCGCGTTTGACATAAGCCTCGTTCTTGTGGGCCGGTACGCCGGGTTTCCAGACTTGTGCCAGTTCGCGCACCGCGTGGCGGTCGAAATCGAAAAAGGCGCTTTCCAGTTCGCGTGCCTCGAAGTCGGACAGGCCCATTTCCTCCAGAACGTAGCGACCGACGCGCAGCGAACTGTCGAAGAGTTCCCGCACGATGTTGGACGCCCCCGCCCGGTAGAGGTGATAGACATGCCCTCGGTCGCGGGCCCGCGCGATGATCCGCAGATCGGGGCGCACCCGGCGGGCATAGGTGACAAGTTCTGTCGTCTGCTCCGGATCGTCCAGCGCCACTACGAGGACCCGCGCCGTATCCAGCCCGGCGGCGCGCAGGGTTTCGGGCCGGGTCGGGTCGCCGAAGAACGACTTGACGCCAAAGCGCCGCATCAGGTTGATCGTCTGCAGGTCGTCGTCGATCACCGTGGCACGATAGCCCGACATCTGCAGCATGCGTTGGACCACCTGCCCGAACCGCCCGATCCCGGCGATGATGATCGGGTGGCGTTCGTCGATCTCGTCGGGGCTGTGCTGGGCCGACTGCCCGGACCGGGCCAGCCGTTCGGACAGCAGCTTGTGCGCGATGAAGGCCAGCGGCGTCAGCAGCATCGACAGCGCGATCACCAGAAGCAGCGTCTGGCCGGTATCTTCGGGGAAGATCCGCTGCTGCAACGCGACGCCCACCAGGACGAAGCCGAACTCCCCCGCTTGCGCAAGGCCCAGTGTAAAGAGCCACCGATCCTGCCCCTTCAGGCGGAAGATCCGCGCGACGATCAACAGGATCACCGCCTTGATCGCCATCACCAGCAGGGCGAGCGTGACCAGAAGACCGGGATCGGCCAGCAGCAATTCGAAATCGATGCCTGCGCCCACGGTAATGAAGAAGAGACCGAGGAGCAGGCCCTTGAAATGCTCGATATTGCTTTCAAGGTCGTGGCGGAATTCGGAGTCGGCCAGAACCACGCCCGCAAGGAAGGTGCCAAGCGCCGGCGACAGGCCCACCATGCTCATCAGAACGGCGATGCCGATCATCAGCAAGAGCGCCACGGCGGTATACATCTCGCGCAGATGGGCCATGTGGACGAAGCGGAACAGCGGCCGGATCAGGTAGTGGCCCAGAAGGATGACGAAGGCCACCGCCCCCAGCGTCACCAGCGCCACGCCCCAGCCGGGCAGGCCGTCGACCAGCGACAGCCCATGCGCCTTGGCAGCCTCGACCGAATGGCGGATCACCGATCCGTCGGGGGCAAAGCTCGCCTTTGGGCCATTGGCCAGCAGCGGCAGAACGACCAGCATCGGGATCACCGCGATGTCCTGCGTCAGCAGGACCGAGAAACTCGCCCGTCCGCCCACCGTCGGCATCAGGCCCTTTTCGTTGAGGGTTTGCAGGACGATGGCGGTCGAGGACAGGGCCAGCACCATGCCGATGGCCAGCGCCTGCTGCCAGACAAGGCCGAAGGCCAGCGCCGTGGCCATGATCGCCGCCGTGGTCAGCGCGACCTGAAGCCCGCCGAGGCCCAGAAGCCGCCCGCGCATCTGCCACAGGCTTTTCGGTTCCAGTTCCAGCCCGATCAGGAACAGCATCAGGACCACGCCGAACTCGGCGAAATGTTGCAGGTTGGCGGTTTCGGACCCGACCAGCCCCAGAACGGGGCCGATCACGATGCCCGCGGACAGGTAGCCAAGGACCGAGCCAAGCCCAAGCCGCGTGGCGATCGGTACGGCGATGACCGCCGCAGTCAGGTAGATCAGGGCCTGAAGGAAGAACCCATCCATGGCGGGGCAGTCCTTTGCTCAATGTTGGAACCGAAGCGAGCATAGGCGGCCTTGCGGGCAAGCCCAAGCTGAACAAGGCCGCACCGGGCCTGTCGTGATGCGGCTGATCAATCGCCCGGCAGATCGAGGACGATATTCCGGCCATTCTTGACATAGCGCACACGGTCGTCGCCGATGGCCGCGACGCGGCCGCCGTCGATCCGGTCCCCGACCTTGACCTTGAGATACCGCCCCGATGGCAGGCGGACGAGGGCCCGACGGTCGCTGGACGACCCGTAGACGCCGATCAGGTTCACGGCGTTCAGGTTGATGGCGTTCCGCAAGGTCGCCTGTTTGGCCACCGACGCCTTGGTGGGGATCTTCGGCGCGCGTGCCTCGGCCGTGGCGGGGGCGGTGCGCGCCTGGGCCTTTTCGGCGAAATCGGACGGCCGCGCCGCGGGGCGGAGCGAGGTGGTGCGCATCTGCTCTGACACGTCCGTGTCATCGGCTGAATCAGCGGTGTCGGTCGCCGGCGGGTCTGCCTCGGGGCTCAGGGCGGCGGGTACGCGGCCCGGCGGGCGGAACTTGGGGCGAAACCCGGCAAGCCGCGCCGCCGCCTCGGCGCTCGCGACAAGAACGGCGGTCTCGGGCAGGGGCACCGCCTGGGGGGCGGCGGCTTCGTCGTCGGGATCGGGGGCGGTGCCCTCGACCGCGGCCGGGTCGTCGGCGCGGCCCGCCGGGCGCGGCGGCGGAACGGCGGGGGGCCGAGAGGTCGTGACCGTTATCTCGACTTGTTCCTCTGCGGTGGGGTCGGCCCCGGGGGCGTCCTGCGGCCGGGCCGGTGGGGTTCGCTCGGGCTGGCCGCTGATCACAGCGACCACGACGGAGCCTTCGTTGGCGCGCGCGGGCGGCTCGGGAACGGCCTCGGGCGGTTCTGGCTCCGCTGCTGGTTCCGGCTCCACCGCGATTTCAAAGGGGCGGGGGCGCGGCAACAGATCCGGGCGGCCCGCGATGACGGTGATCCCGTCCGGTGTCAGCACGCCCTCCGGCGTCGCCCGGACAAGATCGACGGGTTCGGGCGGGACAGGTTGCGCCTGAAGGCCGGGCGGGCGCTGAACGGGCAAGGGGGCGTCCGTGGCCATGACCGCTGCCGGGGCGGGCAGCGTGACCGATTGGGGCGGACGGATAGAGGGGCCGAGTGCGGCGACGTACAAGTCCTCGATCCGGTCCTGCCGGGGCGGGCTGGGCTGGTCCGGGGCCGTTTGCCACGCGATGTCGAGCGTTGCGGGAAAGACCGGGGCCGGTTCCTCTGCCGTGGGTTCCTCCGGCTCTGCGGGCTTGGCGGCGGGTGGGGGTGTTTCCGCGGCGATCTCGGCAGACACCGGCGGGGCCGGTGCGTCGGGTGCCGGGGGGAGTTCGGCGGCTGCGGTCGGCGTATCGGCCTCGGGGGCCTCGTCGGCAACGGGGGCTGGAACAGTTGGGGCCGGTCGCTCGGGCAGGGCGGCAAGCTCGGTCTCGCGGGGCGGTTCGGTCGTCTCATCCCCGCCGGTCATCATGATGGCGCCAAGGCCGATGGCCATCACCGCCCCCGCCGCAGCCACTAGGCCGACGGGGATGCGCCGCCCGCGCTTGACCGCCCCTTTGGCCGTGGGGCGCCGCGCCGCGACAGGCGCAGGTGTCGCGGCGGCGGACGCTGACTCTGGCGTCGGGGCCGCACCGGCCGGTTTTTTCGGTTCGACCGGCTTTTCGGGTGGCGGCGTTGCGGCCCGCTTGGACGGTTGCGACCCCGCTGCACCCGCGGGTTTGACGAGCGGGGGCACGGCCTTCGCCTCCCGCTCCGGCACGACATCGGCGGGCAACAGGTCCGCGGCGATCGAGGTCGGGCCGAAAAGCGGCTCCCTCGGGAAGGTGCCCTCCGGCGGGGCGGCGACGAAACAGACGGGGTTGAACGCGTGCTGACGCGCAAAGGCCTCGGCCTCCTCCAGCGTCTCGCACGCAACGGCGGCGACGCGGGCGGTGTCGCCAGCCTCGACCCAGTCGAAGGCCAACTCCTCCAGCGCATAGGGAGTCAGCCCGTCAAGACCGCGCCGCAACCCTTCCTCTTTCTCGGCCCGGTTCGCGCCGGTGCAGGGAAGCGTGGTGTAAAGGATCAGGCTGTCGGGAATGACCAGCTTGGTCAGCAGCGGCCCGTCGCGCAGCGGCTCTGTCTTGTCCCGCAGCGCCCTGAGGGTGGTGTCGAGGTCGGGGTCGGACGGGGATGCCCCGCCAAGGCGCGTCCACCCCCCCTTGCCATGATGCAAGAGCCCGATCCCGTCGTCGGACAGCGTCAGCGCAAAACTCGGTTTCATTCCTGACCTCTACACCGGTTTTTCGCCGGTCCCAACGCATAGCGGGTGGAATATAGCAGGAAATCGCCACGGGGCAGAAGGGGCCGGGCGGAATTCCTTGCCATGCCGCCCCACGCGCCCCAGTCTGAGGTCCCGCGTCCTGGGAACGGAGCCTGACAATGCGCCTCATCTCGCTGCTTCTTGTATGTGCCGGTCTAGCCAGTCCGCTGCCTGCGCTAAGCGCGGGGCAGTTGACCGTTTCGGGCTACGGCGCGGTCGACGTCATCCCCGACATGGCGACCGTGACGCTTGGCGTGACACATGAAGCGAGAACCGCCGACCGCGCGATGGCCGCCGTTTCCGACGATCTGTCGGCGGTGCTGGACGGGTTGCGGTCGGCCGGGATTGCAGACACCGACCTTCAGACAAGCGGTCTGGACCTGTCGCCGGTCTGGTCGAGCTACGGGTCGGGGCAACGGCGCGAAATAACCGGTTTCGTCGCCTCAAGCACGGTAACGGCCCGGCTGCGCGAACTGGACCGGCTGGGGGTGTTGTTGGACGAGGTGATCGCCGATGGCGCGAACGGCTTTCGCGGCCTGAGCTTTGGCGTGCAGGATCGCGATCCGATTCTGGATGCCGCGCGCCGGGCGGCCGTACAAGATGCGAGGGCGAAGGCGAAGCTCTATGCCGATGCGGCCGGCGTGGCCCTTGGCCCAATTCTGCTGATCGAGGAAGGGGGCGTGCAGACCCCGCGCCCGATGATGCTGGAAGGCATGCGCGCGGCCTCGGATGCGGTTCCCGTGGCGCCGGGAGAGGTGACGATCTCGGCATCGGTGACGATGGTCTTCCAGATCGGGGAGTGAGGTGCCGCCCGTGCCGGGCCTCCGCACAGCGCATGCGAACATAGTGGGAACACCGCTTTTCTTCATCGGGTCACCGCGCTACACTCTGCCCCATGTCGCCGATTGATGATGCAGAGGCCTTCGAGGCCGACGATCCCGTCCCGCTTTCCGCCCGAGCCATGGCCGCGCGGCCTGCGCCCTATCTTGACGATCTCAACGCCGCCCAGCGGGCCGCGGTCGAGACGCTGGAAGGGCCAGTGCTAATGCTGGCGGGCGCCGGTACGGGAAAGACCAAGGCGCTTATGGCTAGGATCGCTCATTTGATCATGCAAGGGCGGGCAAGGCCAAATGAGATCCTCGCAGTGACCTTCACCAACAAGGCGGCGCGCGAGATGAAGGAGCGGCTGTCAAAGACGCCTTTCCATTTGTATGAGCCACTAAAGTGGATGGGCACCTTCCACGCGATCTGCGTGAAGCTTTTGCGCCGCCATGCGGAACTGGCGGGGCTGAAGTCGAATTTCACGATTCTAGATACCGACGACCAGATCCGGCTGATGAAACAGCTGATCGTCGCGGCCAATATCGATGAAAAGCGCTGGCCCGCGCGGCAGCTGGCCGGGATCATCGACCGGTGGAAGAACCGCGCCTGGGTGCCAGATGCCGTGCCGGTGGCCGAAGCTTCGGCCTTCAACAGCCGCGGGGTGGAGCTTTACGCGGAGTATCAGGCCCGCCTGAAAACGCTGAACGCGGTCGATTTCGGTGATCTGCTTCTGCACATGGTCACGATCTTTCAGGCCCAGCCGGATGTGCTGGCGCAATATCGCCGCTGGTTCCGCTACATCCTTGTGGACGAATACCAGGACACCAACGTCGCGCAGTATCTGTGGCTGCGGCTTCTGGCGGGCGGTCATCACAACATCTGCTGCGTGGGCGACGACGACCAGTCGATCTATGGCTGGCGGGGCGCAGAGGTCGGCAACATCCTGCGGTTCGAGAAGGACTTTCCCGGCGCGCAGGTGATCCGGCTGGAGCAGAACTACCGCTCCACACCCCATATTCTTGCGGCGGCCAGCGGCCTGATCGCAGCCAACAAGGGCCGGTTGGGCAAGACACTCTGGACCGAGGCCGAGGGGGGCGAGAAGGTCCGCCTGATCGGTCATTGGGATGGGGAGGAAGAGGCCCGCTGGATCGGCGAAGAGGCCGAGGCGATGCAGGGCGGCTCCCGTGGGCTGCGCCCCTATTCGCTGGACGAGATGGCGATCCTCGTCCGTGCGTCGCACCAGATGCGGGCGTTCGAAGACCGGTTCCTGACCATCGGCCTGCCCTATCGCGTGATCGGCGGGCCCCGGTTCTATGAGCGGATGGAGATCCGCGACGCGATGGCCTATTTCCGCCTCGCCGTCAGCCCCGATGACGATCTGGCATTCGAGCGGATCGTGAATACGCCCAAGCGCGGCCTTGGCGACAAGGCGCAGCAGAAGATCCAGACCATGGCGCGGGCCAATGGCGTGCCGCTGGTGGAGGGCGCGCGGCTGCTGCTGGAAACCAAGGGGATCACGGGCAAGGGCGCGAAGGAACTGGCGGCGCTGTTGCAGGGGATCGGGCGCTGGCATGGTGCGGCGCTGGACGCCACCGAAAGCCATATCGAACTGGCCGAGCGTATCCTCGACGACTCCGGCTATACCGCCCATTGGCAGAACGACAAGACGCCAGAGGCACCGGGGCGGCTGGAAAACCTCAAGGAACTGGTCAAGGCGCTGGAGGGGTTCGACAACCTGCAAGGGTTCCTCGAACATGTGGCGCTGATCATGGACAATGAATCCGAAGACCACGGCGCGAAGATCTCGGTCATGACGCTGCACGCCGCCAAGGGGCTGGAGTTTCCCGTCGTGTTCCTGCCGGGCTGGGAGGATGGGCTGTTTCCCAGCCAGCGTGCGATGGACGAAAACGGGCTGACCGCGCTAGAGGAAGAGCGCCGCCTTGCCTATGTCGGCCTGACCCGGGCCGAGGAGGTCTGCACGGTGTCCTTTGCCGCGAACCGCCGGGTCTATGGCCAGTGGCAGTCGGCGCTGCCCTCGCGGTTCATCGATGAACTGCCGTCTGCGCATGTGGATGTGCTCACCCCCCCGGGCCTTTACGGGGGCGGCTACGGCGCCGCCGCGCCGGCGCAATCGACGGTGGAGGAGGCCGCGGCGCGGGCCGATGTCTACAATTCGCCGGGCTGGCGGCGGCTGCAAAGCCGAAGCGCGTCGCGGCCCGTCTCCCAACCGCGCGAAAGCCGTACGGTCGTCATCGACGCGGAGGCTATTGCCGCCTTCGCCACGGGGGAGCGCGTGTTCCACCAGAAATTCGGCTATGGCATCGTCACGGGGATCGAGGGGGACAAGCTGGACATCGACTTTGACACGTCAGGGCCGAAGAAGGTGGTCGCCCGCTTTGTGGTCGCCGCGGGTAACGTCGACGACGTGCCGTTCTGACGCCCGCGGGCCGGTTTCAGCGACTGTGGGCCAGCGCCGGTGACGTCGGGGTTTCGATGATGCTTGTCGCGATGCAACTGTCTTGGGCGACCGGCCGCGGAAGGCCGGCCCCGGAGGCGTGGCCCGGAAAGGCCGACAGGGTGATCAGGGCCGACGACGCGCAAACGCGATTCCGCCCAAGGCGCTTGGCCAGATAAAGTGCCTGGTCCGCCCGCTCCATCGCGGGTTCGAGGCCGGGTTCGCCCGGCTGCAGGACGCTGACACCAAAGGACGCCGTGATCGGGAAGCGCAGCTGGTCGAGCGACTGGCCAACGTCCTCCTCGATACTGCTGCGCAGACGCTCGGCAATAGCGACCAGGGTCGTCTCGTCGTCGCAATCGGCAACGATCAGATATTCCTCGCCCCCCCAGCGCGCGAACAGGTCGCCCTGCTGCAACTGGGGTTTGACCGTATCGGCGACCGTTCGCAGCGCCCGGTCCCCGAATTCGTGGCCGAACCTGTCGTTCAGCCGCTTGAAGTTGTCGAGGTCGAACATGATGATCCCGACCCCCGACCGGCCTGCGGCAACGGCACGGGTCAGACCGCTTCGGTTCATGATGCCGGTCAGGAAGTCATGGTCGGCGGCAAAGCGCATCGCCTCGCTTGCCGTTTCAAGAAGCTGGCCGGTGAACAGCACCAGCCCCATCATCGACCAGCCGATCAGGCCGAAGACGAGTTGCAGCGCGTGGTGGTCGATGCGCGAGATCTCGGCGAGATTGAAGTAGATGAACCCGGCAAGCCAGGGGATGACAAGCGCGCCCACCAGCAGGCCGCGGATGATCGCGCCGTGGTTGCTGTGGGAAAAGATCGGCCGCAGCAGCGGCATGTCGCGCAGCGTGTAGGTATGGGCCATCGTCGCGACCACGGTGCAGGACAGCGAGAAGACGGAGAATTCGGTATGCCATAGGACAAGGCCGAACACCGCCTGCAGCAGGAACATGGTCGCCGCGCCCCATGCGCCGACGGTCAGGGTCAGCGAAACCCGGTGGTCCATGCGTCTTGAGAGAAAGGCGAGGTTGAGAAGGATCAGGGAAATCGCGGCTTCGACCGAGAAATTGCCATTGATCCCCATCTGGTCCTGAACGTTCAGAAAGACCGGGGCCTTCAGAAGCACGAACCAACCCGGCACCAACGCCTCTGCAAGGCGTTGGAGCGAGATCAGCGCAATCGCGGCATGCAGTCCGGCGACCAGACAGGTCCGCGCGGTGTGCCGGTTGTCGCACAGAAGGCCGAGGCCGAGAACGAAATACCCCGCGGCCGAGATCGGGTGCAGGTAGGGGCCCCAGCCGTTATCTGCCCTCGTCACACTGCACAGAAGACCCGCCCCCACGATCGAGAAGATCGTCAAGGCGGCGACAGTGCGGTGATTCAGATGGACCGGTTTTCCGGTGTTGAGGCGCTTGTGCATCGGATCCTCCCCGAACGGTCGTCCTGACCGCTTGCGAAGGAGTATTGACGAACGTGCTTTAGAATAAGTTACAGAAAACCCAGAAAGCGTTTTTTCGCTTGGATACCTGCGCCTTGGCGGCGTATTGGGCGCGCGGCCTGACCGGCATGTCCTTGGAAAAAAGGAACGGCGACGCCAGGGAGGAGGAGGCGCCGCCGTCTTGTCAACGGCGGACAGTCAGGGAGGAGGAGACGTCCCGCCGTATTCGGATAGGATGCAAGGTCTGCACCCCGTATCGTAAAAAAGCGGCGACACCTGGGAGGAGGTAGGTGTCGCCGCGAGATGAGGAAACCCAGGGAGGAGGAGGGGTTTCCCGATCGTTCGTGCGGCCGATGTCTTGACCGGACCTTCTGTCCCGTCAGCGTCAGACCAGTAGATTTCAACCGTTTCCCGTTGGCAGCCCGTCCCGCCGCCGTTGATCTGAAGATACGCTTATGCTGCGCTTGCACAATGGCTTGCGGGGTAAATGCCGCCATGCGGAAGATGCATAAGTGTTGCTGACATTTCTGTGGGCGCTTTGCGGGGCGCTGCTGCAAGATCGTGCAGGCGTGAAACGCCCTTGCCCTTTTTCCGGGGCTGGCCAAGTAATTCCCATGACGGATTGGTTAAGAAAAGGAAGCCCCATGCCCGTTTCTCGCGAAGATGTTCTGGCCGCCCTGTCCCGAATCGCGCTGCCCGACGGGGGGGATCCCGTGGCGCGCGACATGATCCGGGCGCTTTCGGTCGAGGGCGACGTCGTCAAGTTCGTGATCGAGGCGCCGGATGCGGGGGTGGCGGCCCAGATGGGGTCTGTGCGGGCCGCGGCACAGGCGGCGGTAGAGGCGCTTGCGGGTGTCACCAAGGCGTCGGTCGTGCTGACTGCCCATGGCGGCGGGCAGACGCCGCCCAAGGATCCCCCGAACCTGAAGATCGGGCAACACCCCACGCCCGAGGCCGGGCCGGAGAACCCGGCGGGGATCGACCGCATCCTCGCGATTGCCTCCGGCAAGGGCGGCGTCGGAAAATCGACGGTGGCCAGCAACCTCGCCGTGGCCCTGGCGCGCAAGGGCCGGCGGGTCGGTCTGCTGGATGCCGATATCTACGGGCCGTCCCAGCCGCGGATGATGGGCGCCACGCGTCCGGCGTCCTCGCCCGATGGCAAGCGGATCGATCCGCTGAAGCTGCACGGGGTGACGATGATGTCCATCGGGCTGATGCTGCCAGAGGACGCCGCGCTGATCTGGCGGGGGCCGATGCTGATGGGCGCGCTGCAACAGCTTCTGGGGCAGGTGAACTGGGGCGAGCTTGATGTGCTGATCGTCGATCTGCCGCCGGGGACCGGCGATGTGCAACTGACGCTGTGCCAGCGCACGAAGATGACCGGCGCCATCGTGGTATCCACACCGCAGGACGTGGCGCTTCTGGATGCGCGCAAGGCCATCGACATGTTCGGCAAGCTCAAGACGCCGATCCTGGGGCTGATCGAGAACATGTCCACCTATGTCTGCCCCAATTGCGGGCATGAGGCGCATATCTTCGGCCATGGCGGGGTCGCCGCCGAGGCAGAGAAGATGGACGTGCCGTTCCTTGGCGCGCTGCCCCTTGCGCTGGACGTGCGGCTTGCGGGCGATTCCGGCACGCCGGTCGCGCTGGGCGAGGGCCCCGTCGCGGATGCCTATGGCCAGATTGCGGATCGGCTGATCGGCGGCGGAATGGCCTGAACCCGGCATGGGAATTCATGGCACGGGGTGGCTGAAAGGCTGCCCCGTTCCGATTCGTGCGCTCTGGCACGCGAAAATCGCGCTCCGCGGATGGTTTGATGCGGGTGGCCGGAGAGTGTTGGGTTGAATCCGATGAGTATCTGGGAATTCATGGAACCCAAGCGTGTATGGTCATCTGCGCAAGATTTTGACGATTCAGGCGATTGGTGCCACACAGGTTGTGCTAGATTGGCAAGTTCGGACCGCTCTTGGTGGGCGGAGCGGTCGCATTCCGACCTGAAAACGGCTTTGTTAAGGCAAAATCAGTTGATTTCCATGAATTCCCGTGGCATCCCTGAGTCATCGGATGACGACGGGCAGTGATCAACAGGGGCACCAAGACCCCGCGGTAAGTCAGGTTTCATACAGGCCCCCGCCGTTTTCGACCAAAGAAGATCCGGCGCGCTGACGAGCAGATCCCCCCAAGGTGACACGCGCAGTCGGACATCCCGAAACGGGACGAGGGCGGCGGATTGGGCACTGGCAGCAGCTCAATCCGCCGTTTTCGTACCCGGCGGATGGTGAGGCAAAAGGAGCGTCGATCCGGTGGCGCGCAGGTTCAGAGGCGAAAGCCACCACAAGGTGGATGCAAAGGGGCGGGTCTCGATCCCCGCCCTGTTTCGCCGCGTGCTGGAAGCCCGCGACCCCGACTGGACGGACGGCCTGCGCCCGCAACTCGTCATCGTCTATGGCGACCACCGCCGGAAATACCTCGAATGCTACAGCATGGAAGAGATCGAGGCGGTTGACGACAAGATCTCCACTATGCCCCGCGGGTCGCAGGAACGGCGCCTGCTGGAGCGCCTGTTCCAGACCCAGTCCTATCCCACCGAGGTCGATAATGATGGCCGCCTTGTCCTGCCGCAGAAGCTGCGGGAAAAGATCGGGCTGGAGGGCGAGGCGCTGTTTCTGGGGGCCGGCGAGACCTTCCAGATCTGGAAGCCAGAGACCTTCGAGTCCGAGGAACTGGCCAAGACCGAGGCCTGGCTTGACGACCAGCCCGACGATTTCGATCCGCTGACCCTTCTCGATCAGGCCGAAGGGGGCTGACGATGCCCGCCGCGGACCGCCCGACCCCCGACGCGCCGCCTCATATCCCCGTCCTGCTGCGCCCGCTGCTGGAGGCCGTGGCGCCGGTCAGCGGGGTCTGGCTGGATGGAACCTTTGGCGCCGGGGGCTATAGCCGCGGCCTGTTGGAGGCCGGGGCCGACCGGGTGATCGCGGTCGATCGCGACCCGATGGTGTTCGACATGGCGCAGGGCTGGGCCGCGGGGTTCGGCGACCGGCTGACCATGGTCGAAGGTACGTTCTCGGGGATGGATACCTATACCGACACCGCGCTTGACGGCGTGGTGCTC
Organism: Rhodovulum sp. P5; assembly: GCF_002079305.1. Classification (NCBI taxonomy): domain Bacteria; kingdom Pseudomonadati; phylum Pseudomonadota; class Alphaproteobacteria; order Rhodobacterales; family Paracoccaceae; genus Rhodovulum; species Rhodovulum sp. P5. Next base: position 1,804,939 of record NZ_CP015039.1, on the reverse strand, counting down.
GACCTCGGCGTGTCATCGATGCAACTCGATCAGGCGGAGCGGGGGTTTTCCTTTGCCAAGGACGGCCCGCTCGACATGCGCATGGGGGCGGATGGCCCGACGGCCGCCGATCTGGTCAACGATCTGCCCGAAAGCGCGCTGGCCGATATTCTGCACTATTATGGCGAGGAACGGGCCGCGCGGCGGATTGCCCGCGCCATTGTCGCCGCCCGTGCCCTTGCCCCGATCACGACGACGATACACCTGGCGGAGATTGTCGCCGGCTGCTTGCCGCGCCCCCGCCCGGGGCAAATCCATCCGGCAACGCGCAGTTTTCAGGCCATCCGCATCGCGGTGAACGACGAACTTGGCGAACTTGTCGCCGGTCTGGAGGCCGCGGAACGCGCGTTGGCGCCGGGGGGCAAACTGGCCGTCGTGACCTTCCACTCGCTGGAGGACCGGATCGTCAAACGCTTCCTCCAACTTCGCTCTGCCACCAGCGCGGGCGGCAGCCGCCATGCGCCGGAAATCCGGCAGGATGCGCCGCGCTTCACGCTGATGACACGCCGTGCGGTTGGCCCGGATCAGGATGAAACGGCAACGAACCCCCGGGCGCGGTCTGCCAAGCTTCGGGTTGCCCGCCGGACGGAGGCGCCGGCGGGTCCGGCCGACCGTGGCAAACTCGGCCTGCCCAAGATCATGGAGACGGGATAGATGCGCAGCCTTTTCTACGCTCTGACCGCGCTTTGTGTGATGGCACTGGCCTTCTGGGCTTACCGGGAAAACTACCTGACACAGCAGGCACTGGACGAGGTCGAGGCGCTGAACCTCGAAATCGGCCAGTTGCGCGAAAGCCTTGCCATCCTGAATGCCGAATGGGCCTATCTCAACCGTCCCGACCGCCTGCGCGCGCTGGCCGAGATCAACTTTGCCCGGCTGGAGCTTTTGCCGCTGACGGCAGATCAGTTCGTGGATATCGAGCAGGTCGCCTATCCGGTGGCAGAAGAAGCCCTCGTCGGGGAAGACACCGGAGAGACGTTGCCATGATCCGCAAACCGCTTCGTCCATTGGCCCGGATCCTGCAGGCGCGGGCACGGGGCGAAAACCCGGACGCCATCGAACGCGAAAACCTGCGCTTGCGCCACGAACAGATGCGGGACAAGGCGCGGCTGAGGGCCGAGGGGCGTCTTCTGGTGCTGGGCGTGATGTTCCTGGCGGCCTTCGCAGCCGTTGGCGGGCGCATGGGCACGCTGGCCGCCTCCCACCCGTCAGAGCCGCGGTCGGTCCGCTCCGGCCCATCCATCGTGGCGCAGCGGGCCGACATCACGGACCGCAACGGCAATATCCTTGCCACCAACCTTGCGACGCATTCCCTGTATGCCCAACCGCCGTTGATGGTGGACCCCGAACATGCGGCCCGGCAACTGGCGGAGATCTTTCCCGATCTCGATGGGGCGCGGCTGCTGAAGGACTTTACCGGCAAGCGGAAATTCGTCTGGATCAAGCGCCGGATCAGCCCCGAGCAGATGCAGCAGGTGCACGACATCGGCGATCCGGGGCTTCTGTTCGGCCCGCGCGAGATGCGGCTTTATCCCAACGGGCGGCTTGCCTCTCACGTTCTGGGTGGGTCGGGTTTCGGGCGCGAGGCCGTGAATTCGGCCGAGGTGATCGGCGTGGCGGGCGTGGAAAAGACCTTCGATGCCTATCTGCGCGACCCGGCCAATGGCGGGGCGCCCCTGCGGCTGTCGCTGGATTTGACCGTGCAGGCGGCGGTGGAGCGTGTGCTGGCCGGCGGCATGAAGCTGATGAACGCCAAGGGCGCCGCGGCGATCCTGATGGATGCGCAGACCGGAGAGGTGATCTCACTCGTCTCGCTGCCCGATTTCGATCCGAACGAGCGGCCCGCACCGCTGACCGAAGGCGACGCCTCCGACAGCCCGCTGTTCAACCGGGCGGTTCAGGGGGTTTATGAACTCGGCTCCACCTTCAAGGCCTTCACGCTTGCGCAGGCGATCGAGGAGGGGTTGGTGCGGCCCGAGACGATGATCGACACCAAGGGCCCGCTGGTCTGGGGCAAGTACCGCATCCGGGATTTCCACAACTACGGCCCGCAGTTGTCCGTGCGAAAGGTTCTGGTGAAAAGCTCCAACATCGGGACGGCGCGGATTGCCCAACGGATCGGGGCGGCACGGCAGCGGGAATTTCTGGACAGTCTCGGCTTTCTGGAACCCACACCGCTTGAAATTCTGGAGGCCGCGGGCGGCAAGCCGTTGGTCCCGGCCAATTGGTCCGAGATCTCGACCATGACGATTTCCTATGGGCACGGGCTGTCGGCCAGTCCGCTGCACCTGGCCGCGGGATATGCCGCGATCGCCAATGGCGGCTACCGGGTGCGGCCCACGCTGATCGCCGGGCGCGGCGCGCGCGGCGAACGCGTGATGTCGGAACAGACGGCCAGCGCCATGCGCGAGATGCTGCGCGCCGTGGTGGAGGAAGGCACGGCCTCTCTGGGCGAGGTTCCGGGCTATCGCGTCGGCGGCAAGACCGGGACGGCCGACAAGCCCAAGCCGACGGGCGGCTACTACAAGGACAAGGTGATCGCGACCTTTGCCAGCATCTTCCCCGCGGATGACCCCGAATATGTGCTGGTCGTCACGCTGGATGAGCCGGAGGATCTGACCGGGCCGAAGCCGCGGCGCACCGCGGGCTGGACGGCGGTGCCCGTCGCGGCCGAGGTGATCCGCCGCGTGGCCCCCCTTCTTGGGTTGCGGCCGGAGATTGAACCCGACCCGTCGCTCGCGCTAACCCTCTCTGGCAACCGGGGGTAGAAGAATCGATGACAGGGCGCAGACGGGCATCGCTGGCGGACTTGGGGCTCAGGGCCAAGGGCGGCCGCGAGGCGTCGATCACGGGGCTGGCGCTGGACAGCCGCGAGGTAAAGCCCGGTTTCCTGTTCGCGGCCTTTCCCGGCAGCCGGGTGCACGGGGCGGAGTTCATCCAGTTCGCGCTGCGCATGGATGCCGCGGCCATCCTGACCGATGCCGAGGGCGCGCGCATTGCCGCGGACGTGCTGGCCGAAAGCGACGTGGCGGTGATCCTGTCCGAAGACCCGCGCGCCGCCTTTGCCGGGGCCGCGGCGCTCTGGTTCGGGGCGCAGCCTGAAACCATGGCGGCGGTCACGGGGACCAATGGCAAGACCTCGGTGGCGCATTTCACCCGGCAGATCTGGGCCTTGCTGGACCACAGCGCCGTCAGCCTTGGCACCACCGGGGTCGAGGGCGCGTTCGAGGCACCGTTGGCCCATACCACGCCTGATGCCCTGACGCTTCACCGGCTTCTGGCCGACATGGCGGGGGAGGGCGTGACCCACGCGATCATGGAAGCCTCCAGCCACGGGTTGGCGCAGGCGCGGCTGGACGGCGTGATGCTGACCGCGGCGGGGTTCACGAATTTCACGCAGGACCACCTCGACTACCACGCCGATTTCGACGCCTATTTCGCGGCCAAGGCCGGGTTGTTCGACCGGGTCCTTTCGGACGATGGCACCGCGGTCCTGAATATCGATGATCCCAAGGGCGCGGTCTTGCAGGCCCGGGCCGAGGCGCGGGGCCAGGCCGTGATCACCGTCGGCACCGATGACGCGGCTGATCTGCGCATCGCCGGGCAGCGCTTCGACGCGACGGGGCAGGAGGTTCGGTTCGACTGGAAGGGGCAAGCCCGGCAGGTGCGGCTGGACCTGATCGGCGGATTTCAGGCGCAGAACGTGGCGCTGGCTGCGGGGCTGGCAATCGCCTGCGGAGAGGACCCTGCGCAGGTCTTCGACTGCCTTGGCGATCTGCAGGGCGTGCGCGGCCGGATGCAACTGGCCGCCACCCGTGACAACGGTGCGGCGGTGTTCGTCGATTACGCCCACACCCCCGACGCGCTGGCCACCGCGCTACGGGCGCTGCGCCCCCATGTGATGGGCCGGATCGTCGTCGTCTTCGGCGCGGGCGGCGACCGCGACCGGGGCAAGCGCCCGCTGATGGGGCAGGCCGCGGCCGCCCATGCCGATGTGGCCTATGTCACCGACGACAACCCGCGCTCGGAAGAGCCCGCCGATATTCGCGCCGCCGTTCTGGAAGGCTGCCCCGAGGGTATCGAGGTTGGCGACCGGGCCGAGGCGATCCTGCGCGGGGTCGACGCGTTGGGGCCGGGCGATGCGCTGCTGATCGCCGGCAAGGGGCATGAGACCGGGCAGGTTGTGGGCGACACGGTCTATCCCTTCGACGACGTGGAACAGGCCAGCGTTGCGGTGGCCGCGCTGGACGGGCGGGTGTCATGAGCGTGCTGTGGACAGCGGCAGAGGCCGCGGCGGCGACCGGTGGGCAGACCTCGGGCGACTGGGCGGCAAGGGGTGTGTCCATCGATACCCGAAGCCTGCAACCAGGCGATCTGTTCGTGGCACTGAAGGACCAGCGCGACGGGCACGACTTCGTCGCCGATGCGCTGGCCAAGGGCGCGGCCGCGGCGCTGGTGTCTCGTATCCCCGAGGGCGTGGCGCAGGACGCTCCTCTGCTGATCGTGCCGGATGTGCTGGCGGCGTTGGGCGCGCTGGGCCGGGCCGGGCGGGCGCGCAGCCGGGCGCGGGTCGTCGGGGTCACCGGGTCGGTCGGCAAGACCTCCACCAAGGAGATGCTGCGCGCGGTGCTGGCGGGGCAGGGCCGTGTTCATGCGGCCGAGGCGAGTTTCAACAACCATTGGGGCGTGCCGCTGACACTGGCGCGGATGCCGGCGGATATGGATTTCGCGGTGATCGAAATCGGCATGAACCATCCGGGTGAGATCGCCCCGCTGACGGCGATGGCCCGTCCGCATGTCGCCCTGATCACCACGATTGCCGCGGCCCATCTTGAGGCGTTCGAGGATCTGGACGCCATCGCCCGCGAGAAGGCCGCGATTTTCGAGGGGCTTGAAAGCGACGGGGCCGCGGTCTGTCCCGGCGATCTGGAGGTCAGCCCCCTGTTGCTGAAACAGGCCGCCAAACGTGCCGCGCGGACGATAACCTTCGGCGCGCAGAAGGGCTGCGATTTCCGGCTGTCGAGGATCGACATCCACCGAAGCTCGACCGTGGTCGAGGCACAGGCCTTCGGCGAGGATCTGCTGTTCAAGATCCAGTCGGCCGGGCGGCATTTCGCGACCAATGCGCTGGGCGTTCTTGCGGTGGCAGAGGCGCTGGGCATCGACCGGGCCGTCGCCGCCTGCGATCTGGCCGCATGGGTGCCGCCCGATGGGCGCGGCGCGCGGCTGACCGTTTCGCTTGATATCGTCGACGACCGGATGGCGTTTGAACTGATCGACGACGCGTTCAACGCCAACCCCGCCTCGATGGCCGCCGCGCTGGAGGTTCTGGCGGTCGCTGAGCCAAAGGACGATGTCGGCCGCGTCGCCCGTGGCCGGCGCATCGCGATCCTTGGCGACATGTTGGAACTGGGGGCCGAGGAATCCGCCATGCACGCCGCGCTGGCCGATCTGCCCGCCATGGGGCGGGTCGATCTGGTGCATTGCGTGGGTCCGCGCATGCGGGCGCTCTATTTCGGGTTGCCGCTGAAAAAGCGCGGGCAGTGGTTCGACGAGGCCGCGCCCCTGGCGCAGAAGGTCCACCACCTTGTCGATGCCGGCGATGTCGTGCTGGTCAAGGGGTCCAAGGGCAGCCGCGTGTCGATCGTCGTTGACGCGCTGAAGAAACTGGGACAAGGCGTGCCGCGCGACGACGAGGAGAGTTCCTGATGCTGTATTGGTTGGCCGATCTTTCCGACGGCGGTGGTGTCTTCAACCTGTTCCGCTATATCACCTTCCGCGCCGGTGCGGCCTTCTTCACCGCGCTTGTGTTCGGGTTCCTGTTCGGCCGGCCGCTGATCAACCTGCTGAAGCGGCGCCAGAAGAACGGCCAGCCGATCCGGGAGGACGGCCCGCAAAGCCATCTGGAAACCAAGGCGGGCACGCCCACGATGGGGGGCGTTCTGATCCTTGGCGGGCTGATCGTGTCGACACTGCTGTTTGCGCGGCTCGACAACCCCTATGTCTGGATCCTGCTTTTCGTGACGCTGGCCTTCGGCGCCATCGGGTTTGCCGACGACTATGCCAAGGTGTCGAAGAACAACACCAAGGGGGTGCCGGGACGGGTGCGGTTCGGCCTTGGCCTTGCCATCGGGGCGTTCGCCGGGCTGATGGCGGCCCTTGTCCATCCCGAGGGGCTGAGTTTTCAACTGGCCTTCCCGATCTTCAAGGACACGCTTGTCAATCTGGGGGTCTTCTTCGTGCCCTTCGCCATGATCGTGATCGTGGGCTCGGCCAATGCCGTGAACCTGACCGACGGGCTGGATGGCCTTGCGATCATGCCGGTGATGATCGCGGCTGCCACGCTGGGCGTGATCGCCTATGCGGTGGGCCGGGTCGACTTTACCGAGTATCTCGACGTGCACTACGTGCCGGGCACCGGCGAGATCCTGATTTTCACCGCAGGGTTGATCGGCGCGGGGCTTGGCTTCCTGTGGTATAATGCCCCACCTGCGGCCGTCTTCATGGGCGATACGGGCTCTCTGGCCCTTGGCGGGGCCCTTGGTGCGATCGCCGTTGCGACCAAGCATGAGATCGTTTTGGCCATAGTAGGCGGGCTTTTCGTGCTTGAGGCGCTGTCGGTGATCATCCAGGTGGCCTACTTCAAGGCGACCGGCAAACGTGTGTTCCTTATGGCACCCATCCACCACCACTTTGAGAAGAAGGGATGGGCCGAACCCCAGATCGTGATACGGTTCTGGATCATCAGCCTGATCCTTGCGCTGATCGGGCTGGCCACGCTGAAGGTCCGCTAAAGGACCCGGTAGGAGTCGAGGGACATGCAAGAAATGCAGATGAAACTGGTGGATGAATCCTTCTCCGCGGACAAGCCGGCCAAGGCCGCCGACAAGCCGTTCCACGCGGTCACGCCGAACGTCAACCTCAAGGCCTGGGACGGCGTGCCGCCCTATGCGGTCTGGGCGTTCTTCGGCTACCTGCTGGCGCTGGCGGTGCTGTTCTCTGGCCAGGTCGTCCCCTATTGCGAGGCAAACTTTGCCCGCCCGCAAAACTGCGCGCCGCTGTTTGAAAAGATCGCCCCCGTGGCGCTGGCCGGCATCGTGCTGGCCCCGGCCATCGGCGGCGCGGTGCGCCGGATGGGCGGCAACCGCGCAACCGGCCTCGCCTTCGCGCTGGCCGTGACGGTGCTGCCGCCGCTGATCCTCGGCTGGAAGGTGATCTTCTGAGGGACGTCTTCCTTTTTCGCAATCCCCGGTAGACTGCCGGAGGGTGAGTGGGGAGGTGTGCGATGCAGGCTGCGCTGGATTGGGTGAACCAGAACCAAGCGGTGATCATGATAGCTTTGGCCGCCGCGACATTGATCGCGACGGTCTTAGGTTTGCGGTATCCTGCGGTTCGCAGGCGGCTCGGGTTGAAAATCCATCGCTCGGACAGAGTCGATGTGGCCGCGACGGACAAATCCGAAACGGATATCCGCATCGGGCGCAGCAAGGACGTGAAGGTTCGGATCGGCGGTGACCGGGAAACCGACGCATAAGGTCGAGATCAACCGGTCCGAGAATATCTCGGTCGCGATCAATGATATTGCATCGTATGAGGCGCATGTCACCCGCCGGGTCGAGAAACGGGAGGCGGAGCTTCGCGAGCTGTTTGATGCCCAGCTTTCGGCGAGCGAAGCGGTGCAGGCCGAACAGCGCAGCCAGATCGCCATATTGCGCGAGCAGATCGACACGGACCGTGCCCGCCTGCGCGATGCCGAAGCATCCTTTGCGGAATACAAGGCCAAGATTGCCGAACTGGAAAAGCTGCTGGAAGACTCCCCCGCCGAGATCGGGGAAAACCGCATCCGCGATGCGCAGGCGGCGATGGCGGCGGGGGATTTCAGCAAGGCCGACGAGATTTTCGCCGAGGTGGAAGAGCAGGAGGCCGCGGCCGTCAAACGCGCGGCCGAGGCCGCCTTTGGCCGCGGGCTGATCGCCGAGGAACAGGTGCGCTGGTCCGAGGCGGCCGCGCATTTCGAAAAGGCCGCGCGGCTGGATCCGACCGATGAGACGCTCGGGAAAGCAGGTGAATTCCTCTGGCGCATGGGGCGGTATCGGGAGGCCATCCGGCATCAGGACGCGGCGGTCGCGCTCTGCCGGGCCATTTTCGGCCCGGAGGATGCCCGCACGGCGGAGGCCGTAGATAACCTTGCAGGGAGCTATCACGATGCGGGCGATTTCGCGCGGGCGGAGCCGCTTTACCGCGCGGCGCTGGCGGTTCGGGAGCAGGCACTTGGCAAGGCGCATCCGGACACGGCGGGTTCCCTCAGCAACCTCGCCGGGTTGCTCGGTGAGACCGGGCGGTATGAGGAGGCGGAGCCGCTTTACCGCGCGTCGCTGGCGGCTCGGGAGCAGGCACTTGGCAAGGCGCATCCGGACACGGCCACCTCGCTCAACAACCTCGCCGAATTGCTCTACGCGACCGGGCGGTATGCGGAGGCAGAGCCGCTTTTCCGCGAGGCGTTGGAGGTCACGGAGCAGGCGCTTGGCAAGGCGCATCCGGACACGGCCACCTCTCTCAACAACCTCGCCCTGTTGCTCTCCGCGACCGGGCGGTATGAGGAGGCGGAGCCGCTTTACCGCGAGGCTTTGGAGGTCTTGGAGCGGGCGCTTGGCAAGGCGCATACGAACACGGCGGCCGCGCTCAACAATCTCGCCCTGTTGCTCTCCGCGACCGGGCGGTATGAGGAGGCGGAGCCGCTTTACCGCGAGGCTTTGGAGGTCTTGGAGCGGGCGCTTGGCAAGGCGCATACGAACACGGCGGTCGCGCTCAACAGTCTCGCCCTGTTGCTCGACGCGACCGGGCGGTATGAGGAGGCGGAGCCGCTTTTCCGCGAGGCTTTGGCGGTTCGGGAGCGGGCGCTTGGCAAGGTGCATCCGGACACGGCGACCGCGCTCAACAACCTCGCCGCGTTGCTCTACGCGACCGGGCGGTCTGCGGAGGCAGAGCCGCTGTACCGCGAGGCTTTGGCGGTTCGGGAGCGGGTGCTTGGCAAGGCGCATCCGGACACGGCGGGTTCGCTCAACAACCTCGCCGAATTGCTCCGCGCGACCGGGCGGTATGAGGAGGCGGAGCCGCTCTACCGCGAGGCGGTGGCGGTGGTGGAGCGGGCGCTTGGCAAGGCGCATCCGGACACGGCGACCGCGCTCAACAACCTCGCCGGATTGCTCCACGCGACCGGGCGGTATGAGGAGGCAGAGCCGCTTTTCCGCGAAGCGCTGGCGGTTCGGGAGCGGGCGCTGGGCAAGGCGCATCCGGCCACTGCGACTTCGCTCAATAACCTCGCCGAATTGCTCCGCGCGACCGGGCGGTATGAGGAGGCGGAGCCGCTTTACCGCGAGGCGGTGGCTGTCCTGGAAGCCGCCCTTGGCCCAGACCATCCGAGCACGCAGCAGGTGCGCGGCAACCTCGAAACCTTCCTCGCCAACCGCCCCACCCCCTGACCACCGCTTGCACCGCCCCGCCGGCGCGGGCATCGTCGCGGCGACCATGAAGGGGTGAGGCATGATTCCGGTACGGGGTGTGACGGGGGCGCGGGTGGCGGTGCTGGGCTTGGGGCGGTCGGGCCTGTCGGCGGCGCGGGCCTTGCGCGCGGGCGGGGCCGAGGTTCTGCCCTGGGACGACTATGAAGCCGCGCGGGAGGCCGCCCGGGCCGAGGGGTTCGAACCCGTCGACCTGTCGAAACCCGGCGCGTTCGACAACGTGGCCGCGCTGATCGTTAGCCCCGGCATCCCGCATTTCTACCCCGCGCCCAACCCGGTGGTCGCCGCCGCATGGGCCGCAGGCGTGCCGGTCGACAACGATATCGGCCTCTTCTTCCGCTCCCTCGCCATCGAGCGGTGGGAGGAATACGACACCACCCCGCGGGTGATCGCCGTGACGGGCTCCAACGGCAAATCGACCACGGCGGCGCTGATCCACCATGTTCTGACGGCCTCTGGCCGGGAAAGCCAGCTTGCGGGTAATATCGGGCGGGGCGTTCTGGATATCGATCCGCCTGGCGATGGCGGGGTCGTGGTGCTGGAGCTTTCCAGCTATCAGACGGAACTCGCCCGCGCGCTGACCCCCGATATCGCCGTCTTCACGAACCTGTCGCCCGACCACCTTGACCGGCATGGCGGGCTGGGGGGCTATTTCGCGGCCAAACGCAGGCTTTTCGCCGAGGGTGGGCCGGACCGGGCCATCATCGGCGTGGATGAGGCCGAGGGGCGGTTTCTGGCCAATCAACTGGCCGAAGGGCCGGGCGACGACCGGGTGATCCGTACATCCGCCGCGGCGAAGCTGTCAGGCCCCGGCTGGTCGGTCTTCGCGCGGAAAGGGTTTCTGGCGGAATGGCGCAAGGGGCGACAGGTGGGCAGCATCGATCTGCGGGCCGTCGCGGGCCTGCCCGGCGCCCACAACCACCAGAACGCCTGCGCCGCCTATGCCGCGGTGCGCTGTCTTGGGATCGGGCCGCGCCAGGTTGAACAGGCCTTCCACGGCTTTCAGGGGCTGCCCCATCGCAGCCAGACGGTGGCAGAGGTCGGCGGGGTGCGCTTTGTCAACGACTCCAAGGCCACCAACGCCGCCAGCGCGGCCCGGGCGCTTGCCGCCTTTCCGCGTATCCGCTGGATCTGCGGCGGGCTGGAAAAGGAAGGCGGGTTGGGTGAGCTGGTGCCCCAGTTCTGCCATGTCGCCAAGGCCTATGTCATCGGGCGCGAGGCCGCGGCCTTCGCCCTGCACCTGAAGGACATCCCGCACGAGGTCTGCACGACGATGGACGCCGCCGTCGCCCGCGCCGCGGCGGAGGCGGAGCCGGGGGACGTGGTGCTGCTGGCGCCTGCGGCCGCCAGTTTCGACCAGTACGACAACTTCGAACGCCGGGGCGAGGACTTCATCGCCCGGGTCGCGGCGTGGACAACGGCACAGGCAGAGGGTGCGCGCCCCTGACCGGGCAAGACGCAAGGACGGCACGCCGATCACGTCTGCGGGAAAAAACAGTCAACTTGTGCGCGGGGCCGGAATTCTTCTTGCACCGACTCAGTTTCGGCCCTATCTGCCGCGCGAAAGACGCCAACGCACGCGCCTCTGTCCCTCTTAACGATTGGGTTAAGTAGCGACGGTAACGTCTCCCTTGGAACTGAGCGGTCATATATGGCCGGGTCTATTGGAGATGACCATGTTCGCTACGCAAGCCGATTTCGTCGGCCGACGCTCTGTCTCTGTGCCCTCGCGTGTCGAGGAGTACATCCGTGCCAACGAATTTGAGCGTCCGACCCTGGTTCTGGACACCGATGTGGTGGCCGACCGGTTCCATGCGCTGCGCGCTGGGCTGGGCCATGCCGATATCCATTATGCCGTAAAGGCCAACCCTGCGCCCGAAATCATCGAGCGGCTGATCGATCTGGGGTGCCATTTCGATGCGGCCTCGCGTGCGGAGATCGAGCTTTGCCTTGGCCTTGGCGCGCCCGCCCGGGCGATTTCCTTCGGCAACACGGTCAAGCGGGCGACTGACATCGCCTTTGCGCATCGCGCCGGGATCGTTCTGTTTGCCGCGGATTCCGAGGAAGAGATCGACAAGATCGCCGCCCATGCCCCGGGCGCCGAGGTCTATATCCGTATCGTCGTGACGGCGAGCGAGGCAGACTGGCCTCTGAGCCGCAAGTTCGGCTGCGCGCCCGACAAGGTGCACGCGCTCCTGGCCCGCGCGACCGATGCCGGTCTGTCCCCTGTCGGCCTGTCCTTCCATGTGGGCAGCCAGACGCGCCGGGCCGCGATGTGGGTGCCGGTCCTGAACGAGGTGGCCGAGATCTGGCATGCCGCGCGCGAGGCCGGGTTCGATCTGGAGCTTCTGAACATCGGTGGCGGTTTCCCCGCCTTCTATGGCGAAGACATCGAACCCCCCGCATTCTATGCGGCCGAGGTGATGCGCCTTGTGGGCGAACGCTTCGGCGACGTGCCGCGCGTGATGGCAGAACCGGGCCGCGGTCTTGTGGCCGAGGCCGGGGCCATCGCGGCCGAGGTGTTGCTGGTTGCGCGCAAGTCCGAAACCGATACCCATCGCTGGGTCTATCTGGACATCGGCAAGTTTTCCGGGCTGGCCGAAACCATTGACGAGGCGATCCGCTATCAGTTCCTCACCGACCGGGACGACGAAGCGACGGGCCCCTGCATCCTTGCCGGGCCGTCCTGCGACAGTGCCGATGTGCTGTATGAGAACCGCCCGGTGCAACTGCCGCTGGGCCTGTGCGCCGGCGACCGGGTGATCATCCGCAGCTGCGGGGCCTATACCTCGACCTATGCCTCGGTCGGGTTCAACGGCTTCCCGCCGCTGGATGTCGTGGTGATCTGAGGGGGCGTTTCAGCCCCCGCAACCCTTCGTCAAATCGTCCGCGACCTTGCGCAAGGTCTTGGGCCGATACCCGGGCAGGGCGCACCACCGCGCCCTGGTCGAGGCATGCACGCGGTCGGCGCGGTCCGGCCCGGCGCGGTCACGTTCGTTCAGCGTCATGATCGAAGAGAAGACCCCCGCCTGCTTGACCGACTTGTTGTCAAGCGGGCCAGAGGGGTCCTGATCCTGCGCATAGGTCGCCATGGCGTCGGGCTCGAATTTCAGGCCGGCGTCGGTGGCCCCTTCGGCGATCCAGGTCAGCGCGGCATTCGACAGGACACAAATGTCGCCGCCGCCGCCCACCGATCCATGCGTGCCCGGAAACCATTCCTGCCGATAGGGGGCGGGCGTGTCGCGGTCGGCCCGCCTGTCGTTCAGGCTGTCGAGATTGTCCCAAAGCGCCGGCGGGAATGTCGCGCGCCGTTCGTCAACGGCCACCGCATGGCGGGCCGACAGCACGAGGCGGGACAGGTCGGTGTCGTGGAAATCGTATTTCGCGTTCACCATCCGGGCGAGCATGCCGTAATGCCCCGGCAGCCCAAGCGCCCCAACCGTGTCCCAGACCCCCAGATAGCGGATCTTGATCGGCGTGCCCGGTTCAAGGCCGTTGTCGCGACGCCACTCTTCCTCTTTCTCGCTGGTGGTCAGCGCGGGGTTGAGGCGGTGGCGGAACTTGAAGCTTTCGACATGGTCGGGATGGGTGGATTTGAGCCGGGAGCGATAGCGGTCGATCGCCTGCGGGATCTTGTCGGTGCATCCCGCCGGCGGGATCGACGACGCGCGGATGAGCCCGGCCAGCGACCGCGCCGTATAGGCGCCGCGGGAAAAGCCGAAGATGAAGATCTCATCCCCCGGACGGTGGGAAAAGGTGAGGTGGCGATAGGCTTCTTCCACATTCTCGGTCAGGCCCCAGCCGAAGGCGCCGCCCCCCAACCGGTCGATGAGCCGGGTAAAGGCCCCGCTGCCGCGGCCGGTGCCCACGCCCTGAACGTAGAAGAGTTCCTGAAAGATGCCGTCATCGGCCACCGGCTCCAGCGCCTGGGCCAGCTTGACAACGTTGGTGCCGTGCGGGGCATCGGCGCGATTCCAGGTGCCGTCGCAGAAAATCGCAATGCGTTTCATCGGGGTTCTCCCTGCGCTTTGGGGTAAGCGTAGCACTTGTGACCGGGCAGGGTAAGCGCCGAGATCGCGTGGTCGTGCCGGTTGGTCGCTTTGCGCTGGCACGAAAGCGCGGATTCCGCTATCCTGACGGCAGACCCGGAAAACGGGCTGAGCAGAGGCAATCGTGGCAGTGGCCCCATGACGGAGATGGTCTATGGCACCGCGCCCATTCGCGCGGGCGAGCCGGTCTTGCCGCGTTGGTGGCGCACCGTGGACAAGTGGACCTTGTCCTGCATCCTGATGCTGTTCGGTCTGGGGCTTTTGCTGGGGCTTGCGGCGTCGCCGCCCTTGGCCGCCAAGAACGGGTTGGACGCCTTCCATTATGTTCAGCGTCAGGCGGTTTTCGGCGGCATGGGTATGGTGGTGATGCTGGTCCTGTCGATGATGCCGCCCGATCTGGTGCGCCGTCTGGGGGTGATCGGCTTCTTCGCGGCCTTCGTGGCGCTGATGCTTCTCCCCCTTCTGGGCACCGATTTCGGCAAGGGGGCGGTGCGCTGGTATTCGCTGGGCTTTGCCAGCGTGCAGCCGTCGGAATTCCTGAAACCCGGCTTCATCGTGCTGGCCGCATGGATGATGGCCGCCGCGCAAGAGGTGAACGGCCCGCCGGGGCGCACGATGTCCTTTGCCATTGCGATGATCGTCGTTGCCTTCCTCGCCCTGCAGCCGGATTTCGGGCAGGCGGCGCTGGTTCTCTTTGGCTGGGGCGTGATCTGGTTCGTGGCCGGTGCGCCCTTCCTGCTGCTCGTCGGCATGGCGGGCGGCGTGGTGTTCATGGGCGTCGTCGCCTACCAGAACTCCGAACATTTCGCGCGGCGGATCGACGGGTTCCTCAGCCCCGAGATCGACCCCCGCACCCAGATCGGATACGCCACCAACGCCATTCAGGAGGGCGGCTTCTTCGGGGTCGGCGTGGGGGAGGGGCAGGTGAAATGGTCGCTGCCCGATGCCCATACGGATTTCATCATCGCCGTGGCGGCCGAGGAATACGGGCTGGTCCTCGTCGTCGGGATCATCGCGCTTTACTGCACCATCGTGCTGCGCTCTCTCTTCCGCCTGATGCGAGAGCGGGACACCTTCATCCGGCTGGCCGGAACGGGGCTCGCCTGCGTCTTCGGCGTGCAGGCACTGATCAACATGGGGGTCGCGGTCAAGCTGTTGCCGGCCAAGGGCATGACGCTGCCGTTCGTCAGCTATGGCGGGTCGTCCCTGATCGCGGCGGGCATCACCGTGGGCATGTTGCTGGCGCTGACGCGGACCCGCCCGCAGGGTGAAATCGGCGACCTGCTTCGGCGGAAGGGGGTATGATGGCGCCGCTTCTGGTCATCGCGGCGGGCGGCACCGGCGGGCACATGTTCCCGGCGCAGGCGCTGGCCGAGGCGATGCTGGCCCGCGGCTGGCGGGTAAAGCTGTCGACGGACGCGCGCGGCGCGCGCTATGCGGGCGGCTTCCCGGCAGAGGTGCAGATCGAACGGATCGCGGCCGACAGCCTTGCCCGCGGCGGGGTCGTGGAACGGGCCGTCGCGCCGTTTCGCCTGACCGCGGGGGTCGTATCCTCCGTCACGGGCATGCTGGGCGACCGGCCTTCGGTCGTGGCCGGGTTCGGCGGCTACCCTTCCTTTCCGGCCTTGTCGGCGGCGATTGCGCTGAAGCTGCCGCGGATGATCCACGAACAGAACGGCGTGCTGGGCAAGGTCAATCGTCTGTATGCCAAACGCGTGCATGCCGTGGCCTGTGGCACATGGCCGACCGACCTGCCCGAAGGGATAGAGGGCTGGCACACCGGCAACCCGGTGCGCGCCGCGGTGCTGGAACGCGCCGCTGCCCCCTATATCCCGCCCGGTGACTACCCGATGAGCCTTCTGGCCATCGGCGGCAGCCAGGGGGCGCGGGCGCTGTCCGATACCGTGCCCGCCGCCGTGGCCGCCCTGCCCGAACCCATGCGCCGCCACCTGCGCGTGGCCCATCAGGCGCGGGCAGAGGATGCCGAGCGCGTCATCGCGGTCTACGCCGCGGCCGGGGTGGAGGCCGAGGTGCGCCCCTTCTTCGACGACATCCCCACCCGTCTGGCAGAGGCGCAACTGGTGATCAGCCGGGCGGGCGCGTCCTCCATCGCCGATATCTCGGTCATCGGGCGGCCGGCGATCCTGATCCCCTATCCCTTTGCCACGGGCGACCACCAGTCCGCCAACGCCCGCGGGCTGGTCGAGGCCGGCGGCGCGATCCTGATCCCCGAATCCGCCCTTGACGCGGCCAGGCTTTCCACGCAAATCGCGACGGTTCTGGGTCAGCCGCGGGGCGCGGTGCAGATGGCCCATGCGGCGCTGTCCTGCGGGCGGCCGGACGCGACGGAACGGCTTGTCGAGATGGTAGAAGCGCTTTCGGGAAAGGAAGCCTGAGAATGAACCTTGCACGGAGTGGTGAGTGGATGAACGCGGTGACCAAGCTGCCGACCGATGTGGGCCCGATCCATTTCGTGGGGATCGGCGGAATCGGCATGTCGGGCATTGCAGAGGTGTTGCTCAACCTCGGCTACCGGGTGCAGGGGTCTGATCTGAAGGCGACGAAGATCACCGACCGGCTGAAGAAACTGGGCGCCACGATTTTCGAGGGCCAGCGCGCCGAGAATCTTGAAACCGCCCAGGTCGTGGTGATCTCCTCGGCGATCAAGCCCGGCAACCCCGAACTTGACGCGGCCCGGATGCAGGGTTTGCCGGTGGTGCGGCGGGCAGAGATGCTGGCCGAACTGATGCGCCTGAAATCGAACGTCGCGGTGGCCGGCACCCACGGCAAGACGACGACCACCACGATGGTCGCGACGCTGCTGGATGCGGGTGGGATCGATCCCACCGTGATCAATGGCGGCATCATCCACGCCTATGGCTCGAACGCCCGGATGGGGGAGGGTGAGTGGATGGTGGTCGAGGCCGATGAGAGCGACGGCACCTTCACCCGCCTGCCCGCGACCATTGCCATCGTCACCAATATCGACCCCGAGCATATGGAGCATTGGGGCGATTTCGATGCGCTGCGCAAAGGCTTCTACGACTTCGTGTCGAACATCCCGTTCTATGGCCTCGCCGTCTGCTGCACCGACCATCCGGAGGTTCAGGCGCTGGTCGGCCGCGTGACGGACCGCAAGGTGGTGACCTTCGGTTTCAACGCGCAGGCGGATGTGCGGGCGGTGAACCTGACCTACAAGGCCGGCACCGCGCATTTCGACATCGTGCTGCGGGCGGACGACATGGTGATCGAGGGCTGCACCCTGCCGATGCCGGGGGACCATAACGTGTCGAACGCGCTGGCCGCCGTCGCCGTGGCCCGCCATCTGGGCATGAAGGCCGATGAGATCCGCACCGCGCTGGCCGCCTTCGGGGGCGTCAACCGCCGCTTTACGAAGGTGGGAGAGGTGAACGGGATCACCATCATCGACGATTACGGCCACCACCCGGTGGAAATCGCCGCGGTGCTGAAGGCCGCGCGGCAGGCGACAGAGGGGCGCGTGATCGCCGTGCACCAGCCCCACCGCTATTCCCGCCTCGCCTCGCTGTTCGAAGATTTCTGCACCTGCTTCAATGAGGCCGATGTGGTTGGCATTGCCGAGGTCTATGCCGCCGGCGAAGACCCGATCCCGGGCGCAAACCGCGACGATCTGGTCGCCGGGCTGATCCGCCACGGCCACCGCCACGCCCGCGCGATACTCTGCGAGGACGATCTGGAACGGCTGGTCCGCGAACAGGCGGGCCCGGGCGACATGGTGGTCTGCCTCGGCGCCGGCACGATCAGCGCCTGGGCGAACGGTCTGCCGAAACGGCTGGAGGCATAGGGGCCACGGGGCGATGGTCGAGATCGCGGAGATCGTTGACGGGCAGAGCTTCCAGGCTTGGCTGAGGCAGGAAGACCTGCCGCAAGAGGCCATGGTCGCGCTGGCCCATCGCGCCGCGATGCGAGTTCTGCCGCTGTCCTGGGATGAATTTGAAACTGCAGTCTGGGCACATCAACGCGATTTGACGGTGCTGACGGCCTTTCGTCCACTAGTGACAAGTGCCTTGTTTGGGGGCGCAGGGCTTGCCGATGTCAAAGACCGGCTTGCCGCAGACGCTGCTGTGATGGCGACTATCGTTGCCACCGGCGCCTTCGCCGCCGTTGCTGGCGCTATTTCGGCCTCCGCAGCCGAGGATTTCGGCGCTGCCGCCGAAGCTACCTCTTACGCAGTTCAACATGCTGCAGTTGCCTACACTACAGCCACCGACCCTGCGTACTTCGCCGCACTTTCAGTCAATCGCGATATCGCCTGTGCGGATCATGCTTGGACGGCGCTCCGCAGCGATTGCGCGGAGGTTGACGACCTGCCTCACCTAATGGCCTGTGCGCTTTGGCACGACGAAAAGCCCCCTTTCGAGGACCGCTGGTTGCTGCTGCGCGACACCTACCCGCCCACCCATCCGGTCTGGGGTTTCTGGACCGGCTGGTATCAGCGCGCACTCGACGGCGGGGCACAAGACTGGGACCTGCTGTGCCAGATCGCGCTGCTGGACGGGGAGAAGGAGAACGGCAAGGCGTTCTGGGATGACCCCGAGCGCGTGGCCGAGGCGATCAGGCGGTTGCAGGAAGACGAGCGCACGCCGCTCGCCAAAGCCTACCCCGTCGATTTCACCTTCGATTCCCTGCTGCGCGTCATGCGGATGGTGGGCATTGACGACGACACTGCCCATCTGCGCGACCCGGCCGTGGTGCAGGCCTTCCTCGACGATTGCGAGGAACTGCGGGATACGCTGCGAAACTTCAACGATTTCGCGTTTGACCTGAAAGGCGGCGGGAACTTCGCCGGGGTTCTGCACCGCGCCTCGAAAAACGTGCTGGACGAATTGCAGCGCACGGAAGACATGACCCACTTGCGCGCGCGCCACCTCGTGCGCCTGTGCGGGCAGCTTGAAGCCTTTTCCAAGGAGGAAAAGGCGAGGGCCGATCTGGGTGAAACGCTGAGCAGGATGGTCGACGACTCGATTGCGTTGATGCAGGCGGTCACGCGAAAGCACTTTGGCCCATCCTACACCGCCCTTGCGCCCTTGGCCGACCTGTCGCTGGACCATGTCGATCAGGACGCGGTGGTCGAGTTGTTTGACCAGATGATCGCCCGGATGGAGGCCCTGCCCTCCAACGCCCTCGTCGCGCTCGACGCGGACGGCATGGCCGTGTTCCGCGACATGCTGCGCGAGGTGCGGGAATTCCGCGCCACCATCGCCGCAGCCACGACCGAGGCGTTCCGGGCCATCATGGAAGACCGTTTTGCCGAAAGTTTTGGCAGCACCGGCCTCGCCTTCGCGCGGTTCTGGGAAACTGCGTCCGGGGCTGCCGGGCATGCAGGCAAGGAGATGGACCGCGCCATCAAGCAGTACAAGCGTGTGAAGACGGCCAGCGATATTTATGATGCGCTTCAGGCGTTTCTGGATGCAGGCGGAACGGTGTCATGATGGACGGCACAGTTACACAAGGCCACCCCCGATGACCCTCTCCCTTATCCTCGCCTGTGTCTGGGTCGTGGTGGCCAGCGTCATCGCCGCGATGCCCGAACGCATCCACTGGCCCGCGGCCTATGGGCTGATCGCCACGGGGATTCCCTTGGTGGGGTATGTCACCTATCAGAACGGGCCGGTCTGGGGGTTGATTGCGCTGGCGGCGGGGGTCTCTGTCCTGCGTTGGCCGATCCTTCATTTTGGGCGCTGGCTGATCCGCCCGCGGGGGCGGGGCGGGGAATGACGGGGCTGTCGGTTCTTCTGGCCTATGCAAGCTGGGCGGCGGCGCCGCTGGTCGCCTATGCCGCGCTGGAACTGGGGCTTCGCCGCTCGCCCCGGGGGTTCGGGTTGCTGCTTGCGCTTTATTCCGCCGCGGTGTGGCTGGTCTGGGCGGCGCTGCGGGTCGAGGTCGACGGCGCGCCCTACGCCACCGTCGCGCCCTTGTCCGTGCTGGGCCCGTGGGCCGGTGTGATGGTTCTGTCGCTGGTGCTGTTCGCCGTGGGCGCCCGGATCGGGGGGGGCGAGTGATGGACCTGCCCCCGGTGCGCGGCGCCCTGACCCCGAAAAAGGCGCTGAGCGATCTGACATGGCTGCGCGTGGGCGGCCCGGCGGACTGGCTGTTCCAACCCGCGGATGCAGAGGACTTGGCGGATTTTCTGCGCGCGCTGCCCGGCGATGTGCCGGTGTTCCCGATGGGCGTCGGCTCCAACCTGATCGTGCGGGATGGGGGGCTGCGCGGCGTGGTGATCCGACTTGGCCGGGGTTTCAACGGGATCGCGGTGGAAGGGCAAAGGGTCACCGCCGGGGCCGCCGCGCTGGACGGCCATGTCGCGCGCAAGGCGGCGGCGGCGGGCATCGACCTGACCTTCCTGCGCACCATCCCCGGCGCCATCGGCGGCGCGGTGCGGATGAATGCGGGCTGTTACGGCCGGTACATGGCCGATGTGTTCGTCCGGGCCAAGGCCGTCAGCCGCAGCGGTGAGCGGTTGATCCTTGGCCCCGAAGACCTGAATTTCCGCTACCGTCAGACCGACCTGCCCGAGGGCTGCGTGATCGTCGAGGCGCTGTTGGAGGGGCCCATGGGCGACCCCGCGGCGCTGGAGGCCGCGATGGAGGAGCAGATCGCCAAGCGCGACGCGACCCAGCCGACGAAGGAGCGGAGTGCAGGCTCTACCTTCCGCAATCCGGCGGGGTTCAGTTCCACCGGGCGGGCCGATGACAGCCAAGACTTGAAGGCGTGGAAGCTGATCGACGAGGCCGGGATGCGTGGGGCCCGGCGGGGGGGCGCGCAGATGTCGGAAAAGCACTCCAACTTCCTGATCAACACCGGCGGCGCGACGGCGGCCGATCTGGAAAGGCTGGGCGAGGATGTCCGAAAAAGCGTTTTCCAAAATTCCGGGATTCAGCTAGACTGGGAAATCATGAGGGTCGGCGAACCGGCCCCGGAAAAAGACTGACAGACGGGGCCGAAGAACGCCCCGTGAGATGAGGCACAGGTGGCGGGCGAGTCGAGCAGGACAGCCCCCAGAGTGGCGGTATTGATGGGCGGACCCTCGGCAGAGCGCGAGGTGTCCTTGTCATCGGGGCGTGAATGCGCCGCCGCCCTGCGTGGGGAAGGGTTCGAGGTGATCGAACTGGATGCCGGGCAGGACCTGCCCGCGCAGCTTGTCGGGTGTGCGCCTGATGTCGTCTTCAACGCGCTGCATGGCCGGTGGGGAGAGGACGGCTGCGTTCAGGGCCTGCTGGAGTGGCTGCGGATTCCCTATACCCATTCGGGCGTTCTGGCCTCGGCCCTTGCGATGGACAAGCAGCGATCGAAAGAGGCCTACCGCGCCGCAGGGCTGCCGGTGGTCGAGAGCCGCCTGGCCTGCAAGGCAGAGGTGTCTGCCCGCCACGTCATCGACCCGCCCTATGTCGTGAAGCCCAACAACGAGGGGTCGTCGGTCGGAATCCACATCGTCCACGAGGCCGCGAATGCCCCGCCGCACCTGGATGCGGAGATGCCCGAGGTCGTGATGGTGGAAACCTACGCCCCGGGGCGAGAGTTGACGACGACCGTGATGGGCGACAGGGCGCTGACGGTCACCGACATCCTGACCGACGGCTGGTATGACTACGACGCGAAATACGCCCCCGGCGGGTCGCGCCATGTTCTGCCGGCGAACCTGCCGGCCGAGATCTTCGATGCCTGTCTCGACTATGCCCTGCGGGCGCATCGGGCGCTGGGCTGTCGCGGCGTCAGCCGCACCGATTTCCGCTGGGACGAGACGCGGGGCCTTGACGGGCTGATCCTTCTGGAAACCAACACCCAGCCGGGCATGACGCCCACATCGCTGGCGCCGGAACAGGCGGCCCATTGCGGCGTGTCCTTCGGGGCGCTGTGCCGCTGGATGGTGGAGGACGCCTCATGTGCGCGATGAGCAATCCGGCGCGCGATCCGGCGCCCTCGCGCTGGGCGTACCGGGCGCAGCGGTTGTGGTTGACCCCGGCCGTTCGCAGCGCGGTGCTGCGCGGCCTGCCGCTGGCGATTGCGCTGTCGGTGCCGCTGATCTGGCTGGCCGATGCCGACCGGCGCCTGATCCTGAAGGAAGAGGCCGAGAGCCTGTGGCGCCAGATCGAGACGCGGCCGGAATTCATGGTGCGGCTTCTGGCGATCGAGGGTGCCTCGCCCGCCGTGGATGCCGAGATCCGCGAGATGCTGCCGCTCGACTTTCCGATGTCGTCCTTCGATCTCGATCTGAAGGCCCTGCGGGACATGGTCGCCGACCTTGATGTCGTGAAGACCGCCGAATTGCATGTGCGGCCGGGCGGGATACTGGAACTGAAGCTGGTGGAGCGTGTTCCGGCCGTCGTCTGGCGCGACGGAACCGGCCTGTTCCTGCTGGACGAAACCGGGCGCCGGGTTGCGGCCGTGACAACGCGCGCGACGCGGGCGGATCTGCCGCTGATCGCCGGGCAGGGGGCCGACCGGAAGGTGGATGAGGCGTTGGGTCTGATCGCGGCGACCGGGCCGCTTCAGGGGCGTATCCGCGGGCTGGTCCGGCAGGGCGAACGGCGCTGGGACGTTGTGTTGGACCGCGACCAGCGCATCCTTCTGCCCGAAGACAGGCCTGTCGCGGCTTTGGAACGGGTGATCGCGCTGGACAAGCTGTCGGACATGCTGGCGCGCGACATATCGGTGGTGGACATGCGGAACCCGGCGCGCCCGACGGTGCGCCTGGCCCCGGATGCGGTCGAGGACCTCAGGCGCATAAGAAGACTTCAGTCAGGAGCACGCGACGGATGACCGACCTTTACCAGGCCCAGCGGGCGATGCGGCGCATGCGGCAGCAGGCCATGGATCGCGGCGTGATCGCCATACTCGACGTGGGCAGTTCCAAGATCACCTGCCTTGTGCTGCGTTTCGACCCGATCGAGCCGCGGGGCGGCGTGGAACAGATCGGCGCGCTGGCCGGGCAGTCCCGGTTCCGGGTCATCGGTGCGGCAACGACCCGGTCGCGCGGGGTGCGCTTTGGTGAAATCCACGCCATGCACGAGGCCGAACGCGCCATCCGCACCGTTGTTCAGGCCGCGCAGAAGATGGCGCAGGTGCGTGTCGACCACGTGATTGCCTGCCTGTCGGGCGGTGCGCCGCGGTCCTATGGGCTGGACGGGACGGTGGATGTTGCCGACCGGATGGTGACCGAGTCCGACGTCGCCCGCGTTCTGGCCGCCTGCGACATGCCCGAGATCGGACCGGGGCGCGAGGTCCTGCACGCCCAGCCGGTCAACTTCGCGCTCGACGACCGGTCGGGCCTGATCGACCCGCGCGGGCAGATGGGGCGGCAACTGGCCTGCGACATGCATCTTCTGACCGTGGGCGAGGGCGCGCTTCAGAACCTTGCCCATTGCATCCGCCGCTGCGACCTTGAACTGGCGGGGCTGGCGAACTCGGCCTATGTGGCGGGGATTTCCGCGCTGGTGGAGGATGAACAGGAGCTGGGCGCGGCCTGCATCGATCTTGGCGGCGGCGCCACGGGTATCTCGATCTTCCTGAAAAAGCACATGATCTTTGCTGACAGCGTGCGCATCGGCGGCGACCATGTGACCGCCGATATCTCGCACGGGTTGCAGGTGCCGATGTCGATGGCCGAGCGGATCAAGACCCTGTTCGGCGGCGTCGTCGCGACCGGCATGGATGATCGCGAGATGATCGACCTTGGCGGCAACAGCGGCGATTTCGAGCGTGACACCCGGACCATCAGCCGCGCGGAACTGATCGGCATCATGCGCCCGCGGGTCGAAGAGATTCTGGAAGAGGTGCGCGCGCGCCTAGACGCGGCCGGGTTCGAGCATCTGCCAAGCCAGCGGATCGTGCTGACCGGCGGCGGCAGCCAGATCCCCGGTCTTGACGGGCTGGCCGGCCGCATCCTCGGAAACCAGGTTCGGCCGGGCGGCCCCCTGCGCGTGCAAGGTCTGCCGCAATCGGCAACGGGCCCGGGATTTGCGGCCTCTGTCGGGTTGTGCCTGTTCGCGGCGCATCCGCAGGATGAATGGTGGGATTTCGAAATGCCCATCGAACGCTATCCGGCCCGGTCGCTGAAGCGCGCGGTGCGCTGGTTCCGCGACAACTGGTAAGCGGCGGTCGATCTTCCTCGAATCGTAAACGGATGGTAAACTGTTCCCGTGGACGCGCGCGTTTGGTGGAGTGTTTACGATGCACAAGATGATGTGTGCCGTCGCCTGTGCCCTGTTGCCCGCGGTCGCGCAGGCCGAAACCGTGGTAAGCGGCGCGACCCGTGTGGGCGATGTCGGTGGGATCAACGCCGTGGGCGGGTCCAATCCTGACGGTCCGTTCGTATCTTACAGCAATCCGGCAAGCAGCTATTCGGCCGAGGTCACCGACCCGGTGTCGGAGTGGGTCTGGGCCGGCGCATGGTGGAGCGGGGCCAGCGTCTACTACGAATTCGAATTCGACATGACCGGGTATGACCTCTCGACGGCGTCCCTGTCCGGCCTTTGGGGCGTGGACAACTATGCCTGGGTCTATCTCAACGGGACAGAAATCGGCGCATTGCCCAGTCTGCTGACGTCGAATTTCACCAGCTTGCATGACTATGGCACCAGCGACGCAAGCCTGTTCAATGCCGGGGCGAACATCCTGCGCTTTGTGGCGACGGATGACGGCGGGCATATGGGCTTTCGAGCGGCGGTCGTGGTGACGGCTGACCCGGTTTCGGGGGATGTCCCGCTGCCGGCCGGTGGCGTGCTCTTGCTGGCGGGGCTGGGTGTTCTGGCGGCCTATGGCGCAGAACGCAGGGCCCGTTAAAGGCGGCGCACGAGGAACAAC
Source organism: Rhodovulum sp. P5 (assembly GCF_002079305.1). Classification (NCBI taxonomy): domain Bacteria; kingdom Pseudomonadati; phylum Pseudomonadota; class Alphaproteobacteria; order Rhodobacterales; family Paracoccaceae; genus Rhodovulum; species Rhodovulum sp. P5. The sequence continues at coordinate 1,780,488 of NZ_CP015039.1, read as the reverse complement.
TGACAGGCGTAATGCCTGATTTTCTTTCACCTTGACTGGCGGGCGGGGCGGCGTACCGTGCCCGCACATGAAAACTTGGAGTATAGATATGCGTATTCTTCCCGCTCTCATTCTTGCGGCTGCGCTGCCTGCCACGGCGGACGCGGCGACCGTTGCCTCCGGTGCGACACTGCGCGACGATGCCGGCGGCATCAACGTGACCGGCACCGCCGTTTCGATCTATGCCAACTATGCCACCTATTGGCAGGGCACCACGACGCCCGAGTCCGAATGGGTGTGGGAAGGCGATGCCTATAGTGTCGATGAGGTCGATTTCAGCTTCGAGTTCGACCTGACGGGCTATGATGTTTCGACCGCTTCTCTGGCGGGGCTTATCGGCGTCGACAACACCGTGACCGTCTACCTGAACGGGAATGAGTTCTTCAGCCATTCCGGTTTCACGTCCCTGGTCAGCTACGGCACGGCCGAAGCCAGCTATTTCCTGCCGGGCCTGAATGTGCTGTCTTACGAGGCGGTCGACCTCGGTGGGCCGGGGTCGTTCCGCGCCACCGTCACGGTCACCGCCGATGTGGCTGCTACCCCCGCGGTGCCGCTGCCGGCCGGGGCCCCGCTGATGATCGGGGCCTTTGCGCTGCTGGGCGCTCTTGGGATGCGTGCCAAACGCGGATAATCGCCTGGGGCACGTCCATTCGTAGAGTTTCGGAAAGGGGCTGCGCTGTTGCGCGGCCCCTTTGTCATGGTCCTGCCATCCGTCCGGCCAGCGGTTATTGCGCTGGCGCTTCCACGCCTGCCGGTGTATGGTGGACGTAATAACAAGCGGGCAAACGCCCGAAACCGGCAGGCAGAGCAGCCGCCCGACAGATATGTAAATGCGCCCATGTCCATGGGGTGCGGCCCCGTGTGGAACACCGTTTCCGCGGGCCCTATTGGCGTGTCCGCACTTCTCTACCAGATGCTGTGCGAACACCCATAGATGCTAAGATTCCGTCAAGTCCTTAACCACATTTTGTGGCGAAATTGCGGTTTTTTGGTGACGCAGGGCTTGCATTTCGGTATGCTGCCCGAAAAGACGCGGGTTCCCGGGGCGAGCAGGGCCAAAGGGGACATGGCAGAGAGCCGCCCGGGAACAGGGCGGCAAAAACAGGCGGAGACAACATGGCACTGAACCTCACCATGCCTGAGCAGGAAGAGCTCAAACCCCGGATCACGGTGTTCGGCGTCGGCGGCGCTGGCGGCAACGCAGTGAACAACATGATCGAAAAGCGGCTGGAAGGCGTGGAATTCGTCGTGGCCAACACCGATGCGCAGGCGTTGCAGCAATCCAACGCCCAGGCGCGCATCCAGATGGGTGTGAAAGTCACCGAAGGGCTGGGCGCTGGGGCGCGTCCGACCGTCGGCGCCGCGGCGGCCGAGGAAAGCATCGAACAGATCGTCGATCACCTTGCCGGGGCGCATATGTGCTTCATCACCGCGGGCATGGGCGGCGGCACCGGTACAGGGGCGGCGCCGATCATCGCGCAGGCCGCGCGCGAGCTTGGCGTTCTGACCGTCGGCGTGGTGACCAAGCCGTTCCAGTTCGAAGGCACCAAGCGGATGCGGCAGGCCGAGGACGGCGTCGAAAGCCTGCAAAAGGTGGTCGATACGCTGATCATCATCCCCAACCAGAACCTGTTCCGTCTCGCCAATGAAAAGACGACCTTTACCGAGGCGTTCCTGATGGCGGACGATGTGCTTTACCAGGGCGTCAAGGGCGTGACCGACCTGATGGTCCGCCCGGGCCTGATCAACCTCGACTTTGCCGATGTCCGCGCCGTGATGGACGAAATGGGCAAGGCGATGATGGGCACCGGAGAGGCCAACGGCGAAGACCGCGCGATCCAGGCGGCCGAGAAGGCCATCGCCAACCCGCTGCTGGACGAGATCAGCCTGAATGGCGCACGCGGCGTTCTGATCAACGTGACCGGCGGTTACGACCTGACCCTGTTCGAACTGGACGAGGCCGCGAACCGCATTCGCGACGTGGTCGATGCCGATGCGAACATCATCGTGGGCTCCACCCTCGACCCGGATATGGACGGCACGATGCGCGTGTCCGTCGTTGCCACCGGGATCGATGTGGGCGAGGTGCGCCGCGACATTCCGCTGCCGCGCCGCCCGATGCGGGAACCCCTGCACCGGCCCGAGCCGCTGTTCGAGGATGCGGCGCCGGAGACGGCGGCCGAGCCCGCGCCGGCGGTTGCGCAGGTCGTCGCGGAACAGCAGGTTGAAGAGCCGACGCTCTTCAGCGGGTTCGACCCGGCGCTTGCGGGGCAGGGGGACGACACCTTTGCCGAGACCGCGGCCGACGATCTGCCGCCCCCCGCCTATCGTCCGGTCGAAGAACCGCACATGATCGCAGAGCCCGAGCCGGAGGTCGTCGTCGCGCCGCAACCGCGTGCGCCCGGAACCCCGACGCCCGAGGCGATGGAACGTCTGCGCGCGGCGGTGAACAAGGTTCCGCCGCAGGCCGCGCCCGCCGCGACCATGGAAGAGCCGCGGACCGAAAAGGGCCGCTTCGGTATCGGCGTTCTGATCAACCGCATGTCGGGCCACGGCCCCGAGGCGCCCGAGCGCGGCGCCCAGCCCCTGCGGCAACAGCCGCCGCTGCATTCCCGCAGCGCGACCATGTACCAGGAAGACGAAGACTACGACATGGATCGCGACGGGATCGAGGTTCCGGCCTTCCTGCGGCGCCAGGCGAACTGAGCCACCAGGCACAACGAGTTTACCGGAAGGGGCCGCATCGTCGGCCCCTTTCATGTTTTCGGGTGTCGGCAGGGCACTGCCACGCTTGTGCGGGCCGAGAAACAATGCTGCGCATTGCGTGAGGACGGATCCGATGATTGCTGCGCGCGCGAAGAAAATTATCGATAAGTTTCATGCTCTTGCTGCATTGGCGAAAATCCGCTTGGCGAACGGGTGCCATGTTTCAAAAGGTTGCAAAGATTGAATTGTGAACAAATGGTCGCAGCCTTAGTTAACTTGTAACAAGCCGCCGAAGCTTGGATGCAGATGAGCAGGTGACCCGTGCAAACGACATTGAAAGCGCCGATATCCTTTTCCGGAACCGGATTGCATTCCGGTCGTGCAGTTCAGGTCACGATCCATCCAGCCTCGGCCGAATACGGCGTCTGGTTCCGCCGCACCGATCTTGAAGGGCGCGATGCGCTGATCCCGGCGCGCTGGGATGCCGTGGTGCCGTCGCGCCTGTGCACGATGGTGTCGAACGGAAATGCCGAGGTCTCGACAGTCGAACACCTGATGGCCGCCCTTGCCGGATGCGGTGTCCACAACGCGCTGATCGAAATCGACGGCCCCGAAGTGCCCGTTATGGACGGCAGCGCAGCGCCCTTTGTCGAGGGTATCCTTGCCCGCGGGCTGCGCCGTCTTGATGCGCCGGTGCGGGCGGTGCGTATTCTCGAAACCGTCGAGGTCACTGAGGGAGAGGCCCGTGCCGCCTTGTCCCCGGCCAACAACCTTGAAATCGATTTCGCCATCGACTTTGCCGAGGGCGCGATCGGCCGGCAGGAAAAGACGCTGTCCATGGCCAATGGCAGCTTCGTGAGAGAACTGTGCGACAGCCGGACATTCTGCCGCAATGCGGACGTGGAAGCGATGCGCGCCAACGGGCTGGCCCTTGGCGGATCGCTGGACAACGCGGTGGTGTTCGACGGGGACATCGTGCTGAACCCCGACGGGCTGCGCCATGATGACGAACCGGTGCGCCACAAGATGCTGGACGCGCTGGGCGATCTGTATCTGGCCGGAACGCCGATCCTTGGCCGCTATACCGGCATCCGCGCCGGCCATGCGCTGACCAACCGTCTGTTGCGGGCCCTCTTCGCACGGCCGGGCGCCTTCCGGATGGAGGTCTGCTCGCCCGCGCAATGCGCGCGTCTTCCCGGGGCGGGGCTGAACGTCGTGGATCTGAAGGCCGTGGCGTAAGCGTCGCAAATCGCGGCCAAAGGCGTTTTGCCCCCCAATTTTCTATGCTAGGACGAACCTCGATCCGATACGCTTGGCGTGTTGGGGTTTCGCGCAGCGTCGCAAGGACGGGGTAACAGGCGAATGACGAAAAGAAGCATGCGCATCCGGGCGTTCGGGGCTGGTCTTGCGGTGGTGCTTCTCGCATCCTGTGGTGGCGGCACCAAGGAAGCCCCGCTGGAAAGCCTGACCGCCCGCCAGATCTACAACAAGGCCGAATTCGAACTGGAACAGAACCGGGAGCCGGAAGAGGCCGCCCGCCTGTTTGGCGAGGTCGAACGGCTTTATCCCTATTCCGAATGGGCCCGGCGGGCGCTGATCATGCAGGCCTATTCCTACCACCGCAGCCGCGACTATGAAAACGCGCGGATCACGGCGCAGCGCTATATCGACTTCTACCCCGCACAGGAAGACGCGGCCTATGCGCAGTATTTGCTGGCCCTGTCCTATTACGACCAGATAGATGAGGTCGGGCGCGACCAAGGGCTGACCTATCAGGCGTTGCAGGCGCTTCGCACCGTGATCGAACGCTATCCCGACAGCGAATACGCCCAGTCCGCCATCCTGAAATTCGACCTTGCCTTCAATCACCTCGCCGCGAAAGAGATGGAAGTCGGGCGCTATTACCTCAAGCGTGGGCATTACACCGCGTCGATCAATCGCTTCCGCGTCGTGGTCGAGGATTTCCAGACCACCACCCACACTGCCGAGGCGCTGTACCGCTTGGTCGAGGCCTATCTGGCGCTGGGCCTCGATGACGAGGCGCAGACGGCGGGTGCGATCCTCGGTCACAATTTCCAGGGGACGCAGTGGTACGAGGACGCCTATAACCTGCTGAAGGGGGAGGGGCTGGCCCCCGAAGCCAAGGGAACGGGCTGGCTGCGCAAGGTCTATCGCCAGATGATCAAGGGCGAATGGCTCTAGCCTGACCGTAAAGGGGTGCCATGCTGCGCAGTCTCGACATCCGGGACATGCTGATTATCGACCGGCTGGATCTTGCCTTCCAGCCGGGTCTGAACGTGCTGACCGGCGAAACCGGCGCGGGCAAATCGATCCTTCTCGATGCGCTGGGCTTCGTTCTGGGCTGGCGCGGGCGCGCGGAACTGGTGCGCCCCGGCGCCGCGCAGGGAGAGGTGGTCGCGGTGTTCGACCTGCCCCCCGGTCACGCCGCGCGCGCGGTGCTGGAGGAGGCCGGACTGCCGGCAGAGGACGAGTTGATCCTGCGCCGCGTGAACACGCCCGAGGGCCGCAAGACCGGCTGGGTCAATGACCGCCGGGTGAGCGGAGAGGTCCTGCGCGCGCTGTCGGACACGCTGGTCGAACTGCATGGCCAGCAGGATGACCGGGGTCTTCTGAACCCGCGCATCCACCGCAAGCTGCTGGATGAATTCGGTGGTCTCGAACCGCGGGTCGCCGCCGTCCGGCAGGCATGGCGGGAGCGCGCACGGGCGGAAAAGGCGTTGGCAGAGGCGGAAGAGGCGCTTGCCGCCCTTGGTGCGGAAGAGGATTTCCTGCGCCACGCGGTTGCGGAACTCGACCGGCTGGACCCGCAGCCCGGGGAAGAGGCAGAGCTTGATGCCCGCCGCCGCGCGATGCAGGCGGCTGACCGTATCCGCGAAGATATCGCGCGCGCCCATGCCGCCCTTGGCCCCGGGGAGGGGGCAGAGGGGCGCATGGGCGATGCGCTGCGCTGGCTGGAAGGGGCTGCCGACCGGGCGGAGGACCGGCTTGACCCCGCGATTGCAGCGCTGTCCCGGGCGCTTGTCGAACTGGGAGAGGCCGTGCAGGCGGTGGAAGACTGCATCGAGGCGCTCGATTTCGACCCCGGCGCGCTGGAGGCGGCCGAGGAGCGGCTCTTCGCGATCCGTGCGCTGGCCCGCAAGCATGGGGTGCTGCCCGACGACCTTGCCGGTCTGGCCGGCGATCTGCGCACCCGGCTGGACGCGCTGGACGCCGGCGAGGGGGACCTTGCCACCCTGCGCGATGCCGCCACTTCGGCGCAGGCCGCCTATGACCGGGCCGCGCAGGAGTTGACCGACACCCGGCGGGCGGCCGCCACGCGGCTGGATGCGGCCATGGCCCGGGAACTGGCCCCCCTGAAACTGGAACGCGCGCAATTCGCCACGAACCTGTCCGAAGGCCCGCCGGGGCCCGAGGGTTGCGACGCCGTCGCCTTCACCGTCGCCACCAACCCAGGCGCGCCCGCCGGACCGCTGAACAAGATCGCCTCGGGCGGGGAGTTGTCGCGCTTCCTGCTGGCGCTGAAGGTCTGCCTGGCCCACGGCGCAAGCCCGCTGACCCTGATCTTCGACGAAATCGACCGCGGCGTGGGCGGCGCCACCGCTGATGCCGTCGGGCGGCGGCTGGCCGCGCTCAGCCAGACCGCGCAGGTTCTGGTCGTCACCCACTCACCGCAGGTAGCTGCGCGGGGGGCGCATCACTGGCGCGTCGAAAAGCGGGTGGAAGACGGGGCGACCTTCTCCACCGTCGCGCCGCTCGATCCGCTTGCGCGGGTGGATGAGATCGCCCGCATGGTCGCGGGCGACACGATCACGGACGAGGCCCGCGCCGCCGCCCGTGCCTTGTTGGGCGGATAGCATCGTGGTCCGCGCCGTGCGTGCCGGTGTGGCCTATTTCGCCCTGGTCTTTCTGGCGGGGTTTATCCTCGGCACGCTCCGAACGCTTGCGGTCGCCCCCGCGATCGGCGAAGGGCGCGCGGTCGTGCTGGAACTGCCGTTGATGCTGGTCATCTGCTGGGTCTCGGCGGGTCTGATCCTGCGGCGCATCCCGCTGGTGCCCGGCTTGTGGCCGCGTCTTGTGATGGGGGCTGTGGCCTTTGGGCTATTGATGGTGGCCGATCTCTGGGTCGCTCTCGATCTGATGGGGCGCAGCCTGTACGCACATCTGGCGCATCTTGCGACCTTGTCGGGGGCGCTTGGGTTCGCCGGTCAGCTTGCATTTGCGGCCTTTCCGGCCCTGCGCCGATAGCCGCCCTCAGTTGCCGCGCACCATCTTGCCGGGGTTCATGATCCCCTGCGGATCAAGCGCATGCTTGATCTGTCCCATCACGTCCCAGGCGGGCCCGTGTTCGGCCGCCATGTAGTCCAGCTTGCCCATGCCGATGCCGTGTTCGCCCGTCACCGTCCCGCCCAGGCGCAGCGCGCGTTCCACCATCCGGTGGGACAGCCACTTGGCCTCTTCCAGCTCCGCATGGTTGCCCGGTTCGACCAGAAGGATCGCGTGGAAATTGCCGTCGCCCACATGCCCAAGGATCGGCCCGGGGATCGAGGCGGCCTCGATATCGGCGCGCGTCGCCTCCACCGCCTCGGCCAGTCGCGAGATCGGGACGCACATGTCGGTCACAAGGGCCGTTGCGCCGGGGCGCAGGCCCAGACAGGCGTAATAGGCGTTGTGCCGCATCGTCCAGAGCGCGGTGCGTTCCTCGGGGCGGGACGACCATTCGAACCCGACGCCTTCGTTGTCGTTCACGATCTCGCCGAAACTTTGCGCCTGTTCGGCCACGCCGCGGCGGGAGCCGTGGAACTCCACCAGCAGATGCGGCTTTTCCGGCATATCCGCACCCGCATAGGCGTTGAAGGCGGCGGCGGTCGCGGCATCGACGAATTCGATCCGCGCCATCGGGATGCCCATCTGGATCGTCTCGATCACCGTATCCACCGCGGGACCGATCTCATCGAAGGCACAGACCGCAGAGGAGATCGCCTCTGGCTGACCATGCAGTTTCAGCGTCAGTTCCGTGGTCAGCCCAAGCGTGCCCTCGGCCCCCACGAACAGACCCGTCAGGTCATAGCCTGCGGCCGATTTGCGCGCGCGGGTGCCGGTACGGATCACGCGGCCATCGGCCAGCACGACCTCCATCCCCAATACATTGTCGCGCATCGTGCCATAGCGCACCGCCGTCGTGCCCGAGGCGCGCGTGGCCGCCATCCCCCCCAGCGTGGCATTGGCGCCGGGATCGACGGGGAAGAACAGGCCCGTTGCCCGAAGTTCCCGGTTCAGCGCCTCGCGCGTCAGGCCCGGTTGCACGATCACGTCCATATCCTCGGGGTGGATCGCCAGAACCTTGTTCATCAGGCGAAAATCGACGCTGATCCCGCCCCGAACCGCCAGCGCATGCCCTTCCAGAGAGGTCCCCGCCCCCCATCCCGTCACCGGGCAGCCCTCTGCCGCGCAGATCCGTACCAGTTCGGCCACTTCGCCGGTGTTTTCGGGGTACGCGACCGCATCGGGCGGCATCACCGGGAAATAGGTTTCGTTGCGCCCGTGCAAGTCGAGATCGGACTTGGACCGGCTCAGCCGATCCCCTAGGATTTTCTCAAGCGCGGTCAGGGCTTCGGGGATGGGCATCGAAGTCCTCCTTGCAGCGAATGCACCGGCGGGAAACCTAGGCGAGACCGCGGTCGGGGGGAAGCCCGCCGCGTCGACAGGCGGAAAAAGAGGCGAATTTGGCGTGCCAGTCTGGTCGAATAGAGGCACCATCGCAACTATTGATCGTATCTATGTAACGCTGCGCAACGCTTGGGGTATCTTGCGGCTGCGCGGTCCGTCGCAGATCCAGTTCTGGTTCCTCGCGCTGTTCATCGGAACCGCGGCCGGATTCGCGGCACTGTGCTTTCGTCTGGCCATCGATACGCTTCAGCGGGTGCTTTACGGGGTCGATGACCCGCATCTGTTGCATTCCTTCGCCGAAACGCTCGCCTGGTACTGGATATTGCTGATCCCGGTGGCGGGCGGGCTGACCGTGGGCGTGATCCTGCACCGGTTCACTCCTGACGGGCGCGTCCGCTCCGTGGCCGAGGTGATCGAGGGCGCGGCGCTGAACGAGGGGCGGGTGGAACAGAAGGCGGGGCTCGCCTCTGCTCTGGCGTCGCTCATCACCCTGTCCTCGGGCGGGTCCAGCGGGCGGGAAGGGCCCGTCGTCCACATGGCCGGGGTGATCGCGACCTGGGTATCCAACCGCATCAAGGCCGACGGGATCACCGGGCGCGACCTTCTGGGATGCGCGGTGGCCGGGGCTGTCTCGGCCTCGTTCAACGCGCCGATTGCCGGGGCGCTTTTCGCGCTGGAGGTCGTGTTGCGCCATTTTGCGGTGCACGCCTTCGCCCCCATCACCATCGCCGCGGTGGCGGGCACGGTGATCAACCGGATGGAATTCGGCGGCGTGACAGAGTTCAGCCTGCCGCAAGACGGGCGCTTCGATTTCTATATCGAGTTGCCGGCCTTTCTTCTGCTGGGGCTGGTCTGCGGGCTCGTCGCGGTGCTTCTGATGCGCGGCATCTTCTGGGCCGACGACATCGCGACCGAGGTGCAGCGCAGCACCCGCATGCCGCGATGGATGCGGCCGGGCGTGGCGGGCTTCGGGCTGGGCGTGATGGCGATCTTCTTTCCCCATATCATCGGTGTGGGGTACGAAACGACGTCGGCCGCGCTGACCGGGTCGCTTCTGTTTCACGAGGCGATGCTGTTTGCCATCGTCAAATGCATGGCGGTCGCGCTGACCATGGCGGGGCGGATGGGTGGCGGGATGTTCTCTCCCTCTCTCATGGTGGGGGCGCTGACCGGTCTGGCCTACGGGATCGTCGCGACCTCGACCTTTCCCGCGGTCTCTGGCGCCGAGACGCTTTATGCCCTTGCGGGGATGGGGGCGGTGACCGCGGCGGTTCTGGGGGCGCCGATCTCCACCACGCTGATCGTGTTCGAACTGACCGGCGACTGGCAGACGGCGCTGGGCGTGATGGTGGCGGTGTCGATGTCCACCGCGCTGGCCAGCCGGCTGGTGGACCGGTCGTTCTTCCTGACGCAACTGGAACGGCGGGGGCGGCGGATCGCGGCGGGGCCGCAGGCCTATCTGCTGTCGGTCTATTCCGCGGCGATCCTGATGCGGGGGATGGACAGCCCGGCCGGCGCGTCAGAAGGGGCCTGTCGCGAACTCATCTCGGCGGGGATCATGCTCTCGCCCGAGGCCACGCTGGCCGAGGCGCTGCCGGTGTTCGAGAAATGGGGCCATTCCTTCATTCCGGTGGTCAAGCCCGCCGCCGAGGGGCGCGAGCCGGAGCTTCTGGGCGCGCTTTTCCACGTCGATGCGCTGCGCGCCTATACCCGTGCCCTTGCCACCACGGCGCAAGAGGAACACTCCTGATGATCCGTTCGCCGGGTTACAGTTGCTCGACCGTCACCTTGTCGGTGTAAAAGGCCAGATGGCCCGCGATCCGCGCCGCTGGCTCGGTCGGGTTTTCATAAGACCACGCGGCATCGGGGATCTCATAGCTTTTTGCATGGATCGTGAAATAGCTGGCCTCGCCCTTGTGGGGGCAGCTCGTCCGGCTGTCGGTCTGTTCGAGAAAGGCCATGGCGACGTCTTCGCGCGGGAAATAGATCACCGGTTCCCGCTCGCCCTCATGCAGTTCAAGCGCCTCGCGGCTTTCGGCGATGACAGCGCCGCCGGCCCGGACAACCCATGCGCCGTCCGCCTTGTGAATCTTGATACCGTCGGTCATGTCGTGCCTCCCCCGGGATGCTTGAAGCGACAGAAAATTTCGTGGCCCTGTAGACAGCAAGGCGCCCGTCTTGTCCAGTTATGTGTCAGGTCAGATCGGGGCGGTCGCCCCGGCCAGCCACGCCTGTGCCGTGGGCGAAACCTCTGGCCCCACCTTCTCGGCAACGCGGGCGTGATAGGTGTTCAGCCAGTCCCGCTCCCCTGCGCTCAACAGCGCGGTGTCGATCAACCGGCGGTCGATGGGCACCCATGTCAGCGTTTCGAAGGCCAGCATCTCGCGCGCGTCGGCGCCGTCGAGCGGCGGGGCCGCCGTGACCGCGATCAGGTTTTCCGTGCGGATGCCAAAGGCGCCCTCCCGGTAATAGCCCGGCTCATTCGACAGTATCATGCCGGGTTCCAGCGGTACGGTGGACAGGCGCGACAGGCGCTGCGGCCCCTCATGCACCGACAGATAGGCGCCGACCCCGTGACCGGTGCCGTGGTCATAGTCCTGCCCGGCCAGCCAAAGCGGATAGCGCGCCAGCGCATCCAGATCGCGCCCCGCCAGCCCCTTGGGGAACCGCGCGCGCGAGATCGCGATCATGCCCTGCAACACGCGGGTAAAGGGGGCGCGGGCGTCCTCTGGCGCATCGCCGATGGCGACGGTGCGGGTGATGTCGGTGGTGCCATCCAGATACTGCCCGCCGGAATCGATCAGCAGCAACTGCCCCGGCTGCACCGGGCGGTTGGTGTCCTCGGTCACCCGGTAATGCACGATGGCCCCGTGGGGGCCGGCCCCGGCGATGGTGTCGAAACTGATGTCGCGCAACTGCCCGGTGGCGCGGCGGAAGCCTTCCAATTGCTTGACCACGTCGATTTCCGTCAGGCCGCCCTTGGGCGCCTCGGCATCGAGCCATGCCAGAAACTCGACCATCGCCACGGCGTCGCGATGATGCGCGGCCCGCGCGCCCTCCAGTTCGGCGTCGGTTTTCCGCGCCTTGGGCAGGATGCATGGGTCTTCTGCCCGCGCGACAGCGATCCCGGCCTCTTCCAACTGCCGCAACACCCACAGGGGCGCACTGGCCGGGTCAAGGCGCACCGGGCCCAGAAGGCTGCGCAGCCCCGCGGCCAGGGCACTGTCGGGGCGCAACGTCACCTCTGGCCCCAGATGGCTGCGCAGCGCGTCCGAGACCTTGGCCGGATCGGTGAAAAGCGTCACATGCCCGTCGTCATGCAGCACCGCAAAGGCATGGGGCACCGGGTTGCGCGCGATATCGCTGCCCCGGATGTTCAGAAGCCACGCGATGGAATCGGGCAGGGTCAGCACCGCCGCCCGTTGCCCCGCCTTGCGCAGGTCTGCGGCCAGTCGCGCCCGTTTTTCCGCATGGGGCACGCCGGCCAGCGCCTCGGGGTAGGGCGTGATCGCGGCGGTGGGCGGGGCGGGCTGGTCCGGCCAGATACGATCGACCGGGTTGTCGACCTCTCGCAACGATATCTGGCTGCCCTGAAGCGCGGTGCGCAATGTTTCCACCTGTTCCGGCGTGTGCAGCATCGGGTCGATCCCGACCGCGCCGCCCTGTGGCAGCTTTTCTTTCAACCAGTCGGCCAGTTTCGTCTCGGGCCAGGGGACCGGGGTGAAATGCGCGGGATCGACCTGCGCCTTCACCTGCACCCGATACCGCCCGTCGATGAAGACCCCCGCGCAGTCCGTCAGGATGCAGGCAAACCCCGCCGACCCGGTGAACCCCGTCAGCCAGGCCAGCCGCTCGTCATGGGGGGCGACGTATTCGCCCTGATGGGCGTCGGCGCGGGGCACGAGGAAACCGGCCAGGCCCTGCCGTGCCATCTCCTCCCGCAGGGTCGCCAGCCGGGGCGGGCCGTCCTGTGGCTGAGTGGGGCTGTCGAAGTTCTGGAACATCGGGGACCTTGTGCGGAAAGTCGCCCCATGGGGCGCGGTTCGAACAACCGTATCAGCCCCCGCGCCCGCGGCAAGTCCGGTTCGCGTGGGACAGGGCGCGCTGAGCGCAGGAGCCGTCGGGAACGGCGGCTCGGAGCGCAAATTGCCCAATCACTGCATTGCAGCGAATGTCCTTGGTTCGCACGCCTCCCAATAGCATGATTGGACAAATCCCAATAGCATGATTGGACAAAGTTGCTCTTGGAACGGGTGCAGATTCGTGTTTCAATAATGCCACATGTCCTCAGAGCACAGGGTTGAGAAATGACAGGAAGCGCAACCGGCAGTGGACTTAGAGCTGCCTTATACATTTATGGGAGTCTGTTTCGAAACCCGGCAGCAATTATCTTCATGTTGCTTTTTCTTCTAGCATACTCAATAATCGCGCTCGTGCTCGTCGCCCAAGAACCGATTGACTTATTGGAGCTGGTCAAGGCTGCTCCATTTGCTGCTTCGGCGCTGGTCTTGGGCGTTTTTTCGGTGCTATTTTGGGCCCTTAATTACATGGGTCGAACACAAAAATCTGAACTCAAATGCGAAGAAGTGGCGCGACTCTTCGAAATTCGGAGAAGAGCGATTGAGGAAATTTTCTCAGATTCTAGTGCTCAAGACTCAACAGAACTCGCAGTTTTCAAAGCTCATCTTCTTTTGGCTACAGGTGAAGTTAACTGGGAGCCGGAGTCCCCACCGTCTAGCCTTGCTTTCGATTATGGGGAAGCCGTAAAGGCGATACTGCGTAGGAGCTAAATTGTTGGCGCGCATGCGTCACAATGTTTCGATATGGTCGCTGTTCGTGAAATAGCTTTTTCCAAAGCGGCCATTTGAGCCAAGTGTACGAACGATCGCTCCGTCCGCAAACCCGCCCTTCGCCGCCTCCACGCTATCCCGCCTTCTTGATCCCGACCATGCGCGCCCGGGCGCGTGGGTCCTTGTCGAACAGGCTGGCAAGCTGTTCGGTCATCGCGCCGGCCAACTGTTCGACATCGGTGATCGTGACCGCCCGGTCATAATACCGCGTCACGTCATGGCCGATGCCGATGGCGATCAGTTCGACGATCTTCTTGCGTTCCACCATCGCGATCACGTCGCGCAGGTGTTTTTCAAGATAGTTGGCGGCGTTCACCGACAGGGTGGAATCGTCCACCGGTGCGCCGTCGGAAATCACCATCAGGATCTTGCGCGCCTCGGGCCGGGCCATCATCCGCCGATGCGCCCATTCCAGCGCCTCGCCGTCGATGTTTTCCTTCAGAAGACCCTCTTTCATCATCAGGCCCAGGTTTTCGCGCGACCGCCGCCACGGCGCATCCGCCGATTTGTACACGATATGGCGCAGGTCGTTCAGGCGTCCGGGGCGCTGCGGCCGCCCCTCGGCCAGCCATTTCTCGCGGCTTTGCCCGCCTTTCCACGCGCGGGTGGTAAAGCCGAGGATCTCGACCTTCACGTCGCATCGTTCCAGCGTGCGGGCCAGAACATCGGCGCAGATCGCGGCGATGGAAATCGGCCGCCCCCGCATGGATCCGGAATTGTCCAGCAGCAGCGTCACCACCGTGTCGCGGAACTCTGTATCCTTCTCGACCTTGAAACTCAGCGGCGTGGTGGGATTCGCCACCACGCGGGCCAGCCGCCCGGCATCGAGGATCCCTTCCTCCCGGTCGAATTCCCAACTGCGGTTCTGCTGCGCCTGAAGCCGGCGCTGCAACTTGTTGGCCAGCCGCCCGACCGCGCCTTTCAACGGGTCCAGTTGCTGATCCAGATAGGCGCGCAGCCGTTCCAGTTCGGCGGGCTCTGCCAGATCCTGCGCCACGATCTCCTCATCATAGTCGGGGGAGAAGACGGTGTAGTCGGGGTCGGCCTCGGAATGGGGCGGCGGGGGCGGCGGTTCCAGCGGGGCCTCCCCGTCGGGAAGTTCCGTCTCCTCGCCCATTTCCATATCCGCCGCCTCGTCGGGGCTGATATGGGCCTGCGCCATGTCCTGCGTGCTGTCCTGCTCCTGCTCGGCGCTGGCGTCGGCCTCGTCGCTGTCCTGCTGCTCCTCCTCGCCGTAGTTCTCGGGCGGTTCCTCGTCCGTTTCGGCGCTGTCCTCTTCGTTTTCGTCGTCCTCAAGGTCGGGGTCGTCGCCCAGCTGGTCGCCATAGCCCAGATCGCTGATCACCTGCCGCGCCATCCGGGCAAAGGCCGCCTGATCGGCCAGAACCCCGTTCACGTCCTCCAGCGTGCCGCCGGCCTGTTCCTCGATGAAGCCGCGCCAAAGCTGCATGACGTTATCCGCGCCCTCGGGCAGGTCGCGACCCGTGGCAAGGTGCCGGACCAGATAGCCCGCGGCGGCGGCAAGGGGCACTTCGCTGGCCTCCCGCGCCTCGGCATATCCCTTCTTGCCCGCTTCGGCGGCGATCATGGCGTCGATATTGCTGGCCGTGCCCGGCATGGTGCGGGCGCCCATCGCCTCGCACCGGGCGACTTCCATCGCCTCATACAGATCGCTCGCCAACTGCCCGGTGGGGCGATAGCGGGCATGGGTGGCGGTGTCGTGATACTTGTGCCGCAGGGCGTAGGCGTCCGCCGTTCCGCGGGCCAAAAGCACCTCGTCCCGGCTCATCCGGCGGCTGATCTGCGGCAGGCGCATCGCATCCCCCGCCATGCCCGGCGGATCGACCGAGTAGGAAATGCCGAGATCGGGGTCGTCGGCCATCACCTTCGTGGCCTCGGCCAGGGCCTTCTTGAACGGATCGGCGGGGTTGTCGGTCGGTTTGGGCATCAGGGAAACGTCCGCGCGTAAGAATACCCTGCCAATCTAGGGAGAACGCCGGGGATTGGCCAGTGGGCTGTGCCGCGCGCACCCGCCGGCCGCGCCGCTGCTTGCAAAAGCGCTGCGGCGCGGCCAAGGTCCCCGCGCCGACCTGCGAGGAGATTCACCCGATGCCGACACGACCGCTGAAACAAAAGACCATCGGTTTGCTCGGTGGCTGCTCGAACGTGGCGACGGGCGAATATTATCGGTTCCTGAACGACGCCGTGAATGCACGGCTGGGGGGATGGGAAATTGCCGAGACACTGATCGCGGGCATGAACTTCGGAAATATCGAGGCCTTTATTCGCGACAATGATTGGGACGGTCTCGGCCGGTACATGCAATCGAAGATCGATAGCCTGGTCGCGGGCGGCGCGGATGTCATCCTGTGTGTCTCCAACACGCTGCACAAACCGATGGAAGCCTTGATGGAGGGCGCACCGATCCCGATGATCCACATCGCCGATCCCACGGGCGCTGCGATCAAGGCACAGGGGCTGCGCAAGGTCGCGCTGTTCGGCACGCGGCCGGTGATGGAGATGGATTATCTCAAGGCGCGCTATCAGGACCGGTTCGGGATCGAGACCGTCGCGCCATCCGAAGCGGAACGGACGGACATCGACCGGATCATCTTCGATGAACTGGTCAAGGGCGAGCTGAGAGAGGCGTCCAAGCGCCGTTACCTTGATATCGCCGCCCGCATGAGGCGCGATGATGGGGTGGAGGGCCTGATCCTGGGATGCACGGAGATATTCCTGCTGATCGATCAGGACGACGCACCGGACTTTCCGATGTTCAACACGTCAAAGCTGCATTGCGATGCTGCGGTGGAATTCGCGCTGTCATCGTGAAGCTGGCGGTCAAGCCGGCCACTTGGCGCCAAAGCGCAAAGACGCGTTTGGCCCCGCAAGCAAGGCATCCCACATGAACTGCCGCCTTCGCCTGAGGGCCTGTTAATCCCCCAACAGCAGCCCCGTACAATCCGCGATGCGCTGTTCCAGCGCCGCCTGCGCGCGTTCCACCCGGCCGGCATCGAAGCTGTAGGAGATGTTGGACAGCAGGATCGCCGTTTCCGACCAGCCGGAGGAGCGCCAGCGGAGCGGCTCATCCTCGGGGACGCCATAGCTGACTGCATCCGGAAGCGTCGCCTCCAGCATCAGGTCGAACATGTCGCGCTGGCGCAGGGTGCGGGTCGATTGCGGGTCGTCATTGGCCTGCTGGCGTGCGGCCAGCGCGGCAAGGCGGCCCGAACAGATCGAAAAGACCTCCGCCTGTTTCCACGGTGTCCCGGGCATGGCCGGGGCGCCGATTGCTGTGGTCGTCGTGACGGTCAGTAGAAATGCACCGCCAAGAAGTGATGTCATTTTGCCTGTCATGTAACAACTGTATGACAGGCCTGCATCCGGTCAATAGTGTATATACATGTGATGTAATCGCGATGTAGTTGTTTCTGCGCTTTGCCCGATTTCCGGGCAATTGTTCCTGTGCGCCGCCCCTGACCCGGATCGCGTCAGCCAATCGCCGCATGGCGCGCGCCGCAACGGCGCCCGCCGGCAATCAGTTCAAACATGCAGGGGGCTGCGATGGCGCGCACGACCCCAGCCCGCTGCCATGCGGGGCCAGCGCTGGCTGCGTCCTCCGGTAGAAGATCAGCTGACGCTGACGCTGGCGGCGCTTTCGGGCAGTTCCTCGTCGAACAGGCGCTGATAGAACTCCGCCACCGTCTGGCGTTCCAGTTCGTCGCACTTGTTGAGGAAGGTCACCCGGAACGCGTAGCCGACATTGCGGAAGATCTCGGCATTCTGGGCCCATGCGATCACGGTGCGCGGGCTCATCACGGTCGACAGATCGCCGTTCATGAACGCCGTGCGGGTCAGGTCGGCGACCGTCACCATATGGCCGATGGTCTTGCGGCCCTTCTCGGTGTTGTAATGCGGGCACTTGGCCAGAACGATCGCCGTTTCGGCGTCGTGGGACAGATAGTTCAGCGTCGCCACCATCGACCAGCGGTCCATCTGGCCCTGGTTGATCTGCTGGGTGCCATGGTACAGGCCCGTCGTATCGCCAAGGCCAACCGTGTTCGACGTCGCGAACAGGCGGAAATAGGGGTGGGGCGTGATCACCTCGTTCTGGTCCAGAAGCGTCAGCTTGCCGTCAACCTCCAGCACGCGCTGGATCACGAACATCACGTCGGCCCGGCCCGCATCGTATTCGTCGAACACGATCGCGCAGGCGTTGCGCAGAGCCCAGGGCAGGATGCCTTCCTGAAACTCGGTCACCTGCTTGCCGTCCTTCAGCTTGATCGCGTCTTTCCCGATCAGGTCGATCCGGCTGATATGGCTGTCGAGGTTCACCCGCACGCAGGGCCAGTTCAGCCGCGCGGCGACCTGTTCGATATGGGTCGACTTGCCCGTGCCGTGATAGCCCTGGATCATCACGCGGCGATTGTGGGAAAAGCCGGCAAGGATGGCCAGCGTGGTATCGGGATCGAACTTGTAGGTGGAATCGAAATCGGGCACGCGGTCGGATTTCTCTTCGAATCCCTTGACCACCATGTCCGTGTCGATCCCGAAGATGTCGCGCACCGAGATTTCTTCGGTGGGTTTCACTACGCTGTTCATCCTGTATCCGTATCTCTGACGTCCGTACGGACGACGGTTCCGAGTGCCCTGTCCTAGTGGAACATAACGCAAAGCGGTGCAAGTGAAAGAGGCCCGGCGCCAATCGCTTCGGTCGGTCGCGGGCGTCAAAACGCCAAAAAAACCGGGGCAGGGTGGCGTGCACCGCTGCCGTTTCGCGTCTGGATTGTTCAGGGGGCATGTATGACCGGGGGTGCCGTCATGCGGGGCCGGGGCCGATTGCTGCGCCGCGGCGCGGCCTTACAGCCGCACGCCGCGTCGCGCCGCCAGATCGGTGAAGAACTGCCATGCGACCCGGCCCGACCGCGCCCCGCGCGTGGCTTGCCACTCGATCGCTTCGGCGCGCAGCGTCTCGTCGTCGATCTCCAGCCCATGCGCCGCGCAATAGCCGCGGATCATCGCAAGGTAGTCGTCCTGGCTGCACGGGTGGAACCCCAGCCAAAGGCCGAACCGGTCGGAGAGAGAGACCTTTTCCTCGACCGCCTCGGACGGGTTGATCGCCGACGACCGTTCGTTCTCGATCATGTCGCGGGGCATCAGGTGGCGGCGGTTCGAGGTGGCGTAGAACACCACATTGGCCGGTCGCCCCTCGATCCCGCCATCCAGCACGGCCTTCAGCGATTTGTAGTGCTGGTCGTCATGGCTGAACGACAGGTCATCGCAGAACAGCAGGAAGCGTTCGTCGGCGGCGCGTAAGAGCGTCAGCAACCGGCCGATGGAGGGCAGGTCCTCCCGCTGAACCTCGACGATTTTCAGGGCGTGCCCTTCGGCGACCACGGCCGCATGCACGGCCTTCACAAGGCTCGATTTGCCCATCCCGCGCGCGCCCCACAAAAGCGCGTTGTTCGCGGGCAGCCCTTTCGCAAAATGGCGGGTGTTGTCCAAGAGCGTGTCGCGCGCCCGGTCGATCCCCTGCAACAGCGTCAGGTCGACCCGGTTGACCTCGGACACCGAGGCCAGACGGTCGGGGGCGACATGCCAGACGAAGGCCTCTGCCGCTTTATAGTCGGGGGCTTCGGCCGGGGCGGGCTGCATCCGCTCCAGCGCGTCGGCGATGCGTTTCAGGTCGGCCGCGGCGGTCACCGCCCCGGCTCCTCACCCTCGTCGAACTCGCGCATCAGCGGGTCGTCTTCGTCATCTTCGTCGACCCACAGGCCCTGTTCGCGCAATTCCTTCTCGCGCTTCCTCTCGACCCGGCCGACCAGAAGGATCGAGATTTCATAAAGCCCATAGACCACCACGAACAGGATCACCTGCGTGATCACGTCGGGCGGTGTCACCAGCGCGGCCAGAACCAGAATGCCCACCACGGCGTATTTCCGCACCGATCCCAGCCCCTTGGCCGAGACCAGCCCCGCCTTGCCCATCAGCGTCAGCAGGACCGGCAACTGGAAGCACAGGCCAAACGCGATGATGAACTTGATGGTCAATGCCAGATACTCCTGCACGGAGCCGTGAAAGGTAATGCCCGCCGTTTCGGACGCCACATCCGCCCCGTCCGCACTCAGCGAGCCGACCTGCTGAAAGCCCAAGAAGAAGTCGAAGGCCAGCGGCGTGACCACGTAGAACGCAAACGCCGCGCCAAGGAAGAACATGAAGGGCGAGGCGATCAGGAAGGGCAGGAACGCGCCCTTTTCCGACTTGTACAGCCCCGGCGCCACGAACCGCCACATCTGGAAGGCGATGAACGGAAAGGACAGTGCGAACCCGCCCAGAAGCGAGATCTGGATCGCGACGAAGAAGCCTTCCTGCAACTTGATCAGGTAGAGCCCACAATCCTGCCCGCGTTCGGCCAGCGCGCCGCAGATCGGGTGGGTCAGGAAGTTGAAGATCGGGTTCCAGATCGCGAAGCAGATGATCATGCCGACCACGAAGGCGGCCAGCGAATAGATCAGCCGGGTGCGAAGCTCGGCCAGATGCTCGATCAGGGGCGCGGAACTGTCGTCGATTTCGTCGGTGCTCATGCGTCGCCCTTGGTCTCAGGCGCCGGCGCGGTTTCGGATGCGGCGGCGGCTTCGGCCGCCTGGCGCGCCTCGGCCTTTTCGGCCATGGCCGCGCGCATCTTCGCGGCTTTCTCGGCGCGCTCCTCGGTCATCTCGGCGGTGGCGGGGCCGGCGCCCTTGGGCAGCTTCGGTTCCCACTTCTCGAATTTTTCCGCCGCCTCGCTCAGCTTGTCGAGCCCCATCTTGCGCGGGTTGGCCACGTCCCTCAGGTCGTTGGCCATGTCCTTGACACCGGCCTGGTCGGCGGCGTCGTCCATCGCGCGCTGAAACTCCCGCGCCATGTTGCGGGCCTTTGCGGTGAAACGGCCCAGCGTGCGGAACATGCCGGGCAGGTCCTTGGGGCCCACCACGATCAGTGCCACGATGCCGATCAGCAGAAGTTCGGTCCAGCCAAGGTCGAACATGGGGTCAGGCGGACAGGCGGGTTACGCCTTGTCCTTTTCCTCTTCGGGCGTCACGTCGCGGGCGGACTCAAGGCTTTTGGCGGCCTCTTCGGTCTCTTCCTTCACGCCCTTCTTGAAGGCGGTGATGCCCTTGCCGACCTCGCCCATCAGCGAGGAAATCTTGCCCCGGCCGAAAAGCACCAGCACGACGACGGCGATAAGCAGAAGGCCGGGAAGGCCGATATTGTTCAGCATTGTCTTCTCCCTCCGGGCAGGCGGACCCCGCCCCGCTTCGGAATCTGTTCGACACACTTATTGAGTCTTCACCGCAGATCAAAGACCCATTCAGTCGCGATTGCGGGAATATTTGCCGGGATCCTGCGGCCCGCGCCCTTGCCGCGGCGCAGCAAATTTGCCCAAAGTCGCGCATGAAGGCACCGAGTCCTTCGTAGGACCACAGGGAGACGATCCGAATGCACAGCGAAGATATTGACGGCAAGACCCTCGAACACTGGGATGCGAACGACCTGCAACAGGCCATGCAGGACGGCAACGTCATCCTGATCGACGTCCGCACGCCGCAGGAATACATGTTCGAATATATCCGCGGGTCGCTCCTGCTGCCGATGGCCGCCTTCGATCCGTCCTTCCTGCCCGACGAGGGCGACAAGCGGCTGGTGTTCCATTGCGGCTCCGGCGTGCGGTCGCGCAAGGTGGCCTATGACTATCTCAAGGCCGGGCATGACCGGGTGGCGCATCTGCAGGGCGGGTTCGCGGCGTGGAAGACGGCGCACAAGCCCTATGTCGGCACCGACATGGCCTCGGGCGCGCCGGTGTCGGTGCACAACGCCTAAGACCGGGGACGGGCGGCCTTACGCCGCCCGCTCATGTCCCGCGGCGGGGAAAACGAAACAGCGGTCGCGCCGGATCATCAGCCACATCGGCGTGCCGCGCTTGGGCAGGAACACCGCCGGAACCGTCGCTTTCAGGACCGACCCGTCATAGTCCATCCGGAACTCCACCAGGCTTTCCGACCCCATGAAGCGCGCCCGCTCCACCACCGCGCGGGCCGGCACGCCATCCTCGGGCGTGGGGCTGGGGCCGCGGCCGTTGCGGTCGAAATCGATCTTCACATGCTGGGGGCGGATGATGATATCCACCTCCGACCCGTCGGGCATCGCGGGTGTCAGGAACTCGCCGAACGGCGTGTCGGTCAGCAAATTTCGGACCTTGCCGCGGATCACGTTGATATCGCTGAAAAACGCCGCCGCCGCGCGATCCACCGGCGCGTTGTAGATGTTATAGGGTGCGCCCTGCTGCACGATCCGGCCCCGCCGCATCAGGGCGATCTCGTCGGCCATGCGCATCGCTTCGTCCGGTTCGTGGGTGACCAGGAGAACCGCGGCGCCTTCCTCCTTCAGCAGGGTCAGCGTCTCGTCGCGGATGTCGTCGCGCAGGCGGTTGTCCAGCCCCGAAAAGGGTTCGTCCATCAGCATGATCTTGGGCCGCGGGGCCAGCGCCCGGGCCAGCGCCACCCGCTGCTGCTCCCCGCCCGACAACTGGTGCGGGAAGTCGTCGATGTAGTTCAGCAGATCCACCCGTTCCAGCAGTTCTTCCACCCGCCGCCGCTTGTCCACCTTCCGCCCACTCAGGCCGAAGGCGACGTTCTGGGCCACGGTGAGATGCGGAAAAAGCGCAAAGTCCTGAAACATCAACCCGACCGAGCGCCGCTCTGGCGGGATACGATAGACCGTGTCGCAGACAAGGTTGCCATCGATGTGGATGGTGCCGCTGTCCTGCATGTCGACGCCCGCGATGATGCGCAGCGTCGTCGATTTTCCGCAGCCCGACGGCCCCAGAAGGCAGGTCACCTGCCCGGGCATCACCTGGAAAGAGACGTCGTCGACCACCCGTCGGCCGTGAAATGTCTTGACGATATTGCGTATGTCCAGCCGGGGGGTCGGGGGGGTCAAGTCTTGCCTCGCGCGTCAATTCCGATTGAAATTATCGGGATTTTGGCCGAAATGGCAATGCCCTGTCCGCATGCCGGGGCGCCCGACCGGCTGCTGAAAAAGCACACGACCGACGCCGACGGTCGTAACCTTTCGGAGCATCGTCCCGAAGCTGGTCCGGGCGACCAGCCCGTGCCGCGCCCGACCCTCCCCGCGGGAGGGCGCATTGGCGATGCCCTGCGGATCCCGTAAGTCGTTCGGAACTTTGAGGTAAACTGACCCGAACAAGCGTTCCAATGCGCCCACCCAGGGTCGGGCGCGGCCCTGCTTGCCCTGCTGCATCGTTGCTTGCAAGAAACGGTCTTCTCTTGCGACGGCGGGGGTTCTGGTTTTTCAGCAGCCTGCCAAGGGCGCGGCCCCCCGCGCGCAGACCCCATCGCGCCCTTGCCCGCCCCGCTCCCCTGTCCTAAAGATGCCCGCGCCCAGAGAAGGACGTCGCCCCATGCTTGACCTGACCTATGAAGCCCCGAAACCCAAAGTCATCGCCGGTGCCAAACAGGACTGGGAACTGGTCATCGGGCTGGAGGTGCATGCGCAGGTCTCCTCCCGCTCCAAGCTGTTTTCCGGCGCCTCGACCGCGTTCGGGGCGGAGCCCAATTCCAACGTGGCGTTCGTGGATGCCGCGATGCCCGGCATGCTGCCCGTGATCAACGAATTCTGCGTGGCGCAGGCGGTGCGCACCGGGCTGGGTCTGAATGCGAAGATCAATCCGTTCTCCGCCTTCGACCGAAAGAACTATTTCTACCCCGACCTGCCGCAGGGCTATCAGATAAGCCAGCTTTATCACCCCATCGTGGGAGAGGGCGAAGTGCTGGTCGACATGGGGCCGGGCGTCGCGCGTCTGGTGCGGATCGAACGCATTCACCTGGAACAGGACGCCGGCAAATCGATCCACGACATGGATCCGAACATGTCCTTCGTCGATCTCAACCGCACCGGCGTCGCGCTGATGGAAATCGTCTCCCGCCCCGATATCCGGGGCCCCGAGGAGGCCGCCGCCTATGTCGGCAAGCTGCGCCAGATCATGCGGTACCTCGGCACCTGTGACGGCAACATGCAGAACGGCAACCTGCGCGCCGACGTCAATGTCAGCGTCTGCGAACCCGGCGCCTATGAGAAATACCGCGAGACCGGCGATTTCTCCCATCTCGGCACGCGGTGCGAGATCAAGAACATGAACTCCATGCGCTTCATCCAGCAGGCGATCGAATACGAGGCGCGGCGCCAGATCGCGATCGTGGAGGACGGCGGCAAGATCGATCAGGAAACCCGCCTCTATGACCCTGACAAGGGCGAAACCCGGTCGATGCGGTCCAAGGAGGAGGCGCACGACTACCGCTATTTCCCCTGCCCCGACCTGCTGCCGCTGGAGATCGAACAGGGCTGGGTCGACGATATCGCCGCCAGCCTGCCCGAACTGCCGGACGAAAAGAAGGCCCGCTTCGTGAAGGACTTCGGCCTGACCGAATACGATGCCTCCGTCCTGACGGCCGAGGTCGAGGCCGCCGCCTATTTCGAGGAGGTCGCCCAAGGCCGCGATGGCAAGATGGCCGCCAACTGGGTGATCAACGAACTCTTCGGCCGCCTGAAGAAGGAAGAGCACGACATCACCGACAGCCCCGTTTCCCCCGCGCAACTGGGCGGCATCATCGACCTGATCGCCAAGGGCGACATCTCGGGCAAGATTGCCAAGGATTTGTTCGAGATCGTCTATACCGAAGGCGGCGACCCGGCCGAGATCGTCGAGGCCCGCGGCATGAAACAGGTCACCGACCTTGGCGCGATCGAGGCCGCGGTGGACGACATCATCGCCGCCAACCCCGCGCAGGTGGAGAAAGCCAAACAGAACCCCAAACTGGCGGGCTGGTTCGTGGGTCAGGTGATGAAGGCCACCGGCGGCAAGGCCAACCCCAAGGCGGTGAACGAGATCGTCGCGAAGAAGCTGGGGTAGGGGGCGATGCGCCGCCGCGACCCGCTGGCCGCCTATAACGAGCGGATCAAGCTGCGGGCGGGGTTTCTGAACGCCTTGGGCCTCGGCTTTCTTGGTTTCGCGGTGCTGCGCCCGCTGGTGGAGGGGACTTTCGCCCCCACCGCGCTGACGGCGGCGTTTCTGTTTACCGGTCTGGCACTGCATGTCGGCGCGAACTATATTCTGAAGTATCTGGAGAAGGAGGACTGACATGGAAGACCTCAGCCTTTTGGCGATCCCCGCCATGGCGCTCCTGATCGCCGCGGCGCTGATCGGCCTGTCGCACCGCGAATCCCGCCGCAACGAACGCCGCGACCACCCGGCGGAGTAGCGGAGACATTTCGTTAACGACCCTTGGTGGAACGCCGGGGCTGTGGCACACTTCGGGCGTTATCGCTTTGGGGGATGTCGTGCCGTTTTGGGAGTTTCTGTCCGACCCGGACAACCAGAAGACGCTTGCTTGGGTCGGCGGCGGCGTTTGCGTCGTCGTATCTGGCCTGTGGGGCGCCTATTTGAAACTCCGCAAGAAACCGGCGGCGCCGAAACCGCAATCCGCGCCGACGCCCCCGGTTCAGGCGAAGGACGGATTCGCCGCGGGCCGCGATATGACCATTGGCGGCAACGTCACCATGTCGACGACCGAGATACCCAAGGGCGTCTATGCCCTCGGGGCGCTGGGCCTCGCCCTGCTGGCCTTCGCGATTCTCTTCGCCGGGGGCGACGAGATGACAAACTCGGTCAAGGCCGGTCGTGACCTGAACGTCGGCGGCTCGATCACCATCAACGGCGACGCGGCGGGAGACTGAGATGCGCCGGGCTGCCCTGACCGTTGTCCTATCGCTCAGTATCCCGTCGCAGGGCTTGGCGTGGAGCGACCGGCTGGACTGCGCGGTCAAGGCCGGGCGCGACATCAATGTCGAGAAGATCATTCTGAATTGCGGGCTGAGCGAGGAAGAGGTGGCCGAGTTCCGTGCCTGGCGCGCGGCCATCGACCGGAAACTGGACGAGATGGCCCAGTTTCAACGGGACATGCAGGACCGCATCATTGCCGAGATCCGGACCACGGGCGACTATGCGCGGATGCAGGCGGCCGGCGTGACCGAGGCGGCCCTGATCGAACTGGCCCGTCGTGTGGCGGCCGATGTGGCAGATCCGGGTGAAGCCTTCGCCGCCTTGAGGAACGCGGTTGAGGTCGCGATCCGCGTGCAGCGCGAAGCCAAGGACAACCCCAGCACTGACGCATTCGTGGCGGAGGTGCAGCGGCGGGTGGCGGCATTGTCGGGCAAGGGCGATTATGACGGGGCCAGCGCCACGGCGGAGGAGGCGCTGGCGGCGTGGGAAGCGGAACAGGCCGCACAGCGCCAGCGCGGCATCGCCCTGCTGCAAACCGCGCTGGATCAGGACATCCTGCGCCGCGTCGCCGGGGCGGCGGCGGACAAGCTGATGCGCATCGCCGATCTGCGGGCCGGGGGCGTGGCGTCAATTGACGACTTGCGGCGCGTCGCAGTCCCCTATTGGCGCAGTGGAATGCGCTACGGGGACCCGATGGATTTGCGGCTGGCCATCGAAGTCAACCGCCGCACGCTCGACCGGGCCGTGTCTGACCTTGACCGCGCCATGCTGTTGAATGATCAGGCGGTGTTCCTGCAAGCTCGCGCGAGCCGTATGGGCGGGGCGGCGGGCGCGGTGCTGCTGAGGCAGGCGGCGGAAGCCTATACCGCCGCGCTGCGGGTGCCGACCGAGGCCGAGCATCCGGTGCAGTGGGCCATGACGCAGAACAACCTCGGCAACGCTCTGCAAGAGCAAGGCATCCGCAGCGGCGGGGCGGCGGGCGCGGCGCTGCTGGGGCGGGCGGTGGAGGCCTACACTGCCGCGCTGCGGGTGCGGACCGAGGCCGACCATCCGGTGGCATGGGCCATGACGCAGACCAACCTCGGCACCGCCCTGCAAGAGCAAGGCGCCCGCACCGGCGGGGTGGAGGGCGCGGCGCTGCTGGGGCAGGCGGTGGAGGCCTATACCGCCGCGCTGCGGGTGCGAACCGAGGCCGACCATCCGGTGCAGTGGGCCATGACGCAGAACAACCTCGCCACCGCCTTGATAGAGCAAGGTATCCGCACCGGAGGGGCGGCGGGCGCGGTGCTGCTAGGGCAGGCGGTGGAGGCCTATACCGCCGCGCTGCGTGTGCGGACCGAGGCCGACCATCCGGTGGACTGGGCCATGACGCAGAACAACCTCGGCGCCGCCCTGTGCAACCAAGGCACCCGCACCGGCGGGGCGGCGGGCGCGGCGCTGCTGGGGCGGGCGGTGGAGGCCTACACCGCCGCGCTGCGGGTGTTTACCGAGGCCGAGCATCCGGTGCAGTGGGCCATGACGCAGAACAACCTCGGCAACGCTCTGCAAGAGCAAGGCATCCGCAGCGGCGGGGCGGCGGGCGCGGCGCTGCTGGGGCGGGCGGTGGCGGCCTTCACCGCCGCGCTGCGGGTGCGGACTGAGGCGGACCATCCGGTGCAGTGGGCCATGACGCAGGCGAATCTGGCAAGTGCCGAAGAGGCGCTGGCCGAGCATGATAGCACCGCCGACCCGCGCCCCCATCTTGAGAATGCATTGGGCCATGTCGAGGCAGCGCTTCGGGTCTTTGATCCCGAACACATGCCATGGCACTACCAGAATGGATCCGCCCTCCGCGCCCGCATCGCCGCGAAACTCTCCGCCCTCGACGCCCCCTGACGCCCGTTAACCCCCTGACAACACGTTTCGCATGCGAAACTTTTGCCCGGGGCCGCCAGCGATGCTCTCGCATTGCCCCTGCGCCCCGCGATCGGCTATGCACTCTCCCGTGGGATCAGCGGGGGACGCGGACGCGATGGGGAAATATGAATACAAGGTGATGCCCGCGCCAGAGCGGGGCCGGCGGGTGCGCGGGGCCAAGACCACGGCGGACCGCTTCGCCCATGTGGTCGAGGATACGCTGAACGCCATGGCGGCCGAGGGGTGGGAATTCCTGCGGGCCGAGACGCTGCCATGTGAGGAACGCAAGGGCCTGACCGGCCGCAGCACCAGCTATCAGAACCTGCTGGTGTTCCGGCGGGACACGGCCGCCGCGGCGAAAACCCCAGACAGCCCCGAACAGATCGCCGAGGCTGCCGCCGCCGCCGTTCATCGCGACATCGCGCCCAGCCCCCGGCTGCGTCTTGGCCCCGCCTCGCAAGAGCCGCGCCTGCCCCGCCCGATGCGCCCCCTTGGCCCCGCGGACCGCGACGACTGATCCCCTACGCCTCGACCGTCAGGGCCAGCGCGTGGATGCGGGCGATCAGCTCCGGCCCAAGGGCGGAATGGATGGCGCGGTGACGTTCGATCCGGGACATGTCGGCAAAGGCCGGGGCCGCGATCTCGACCTTGAAATGGGTCTCGCCCCCCTCGCGCCAGCCGGAATGGCCGCGATGCCGCTCGCTCTCATCCTCGACATCCAGCCGCGTGGGCGTGAAGGCCGCTTCCAGCTTTTCCCGGATTTCTTCAGTTGCACTCATTTTTCGCACGCAGCCCCCTTCATTCCTCGTCGCAAAAGATTAAACTCCCACGGCCGAGTCGAAAAGGTGCAGGACATGACGAAAAGCGATCCCTTCGGATTCGACATCTCCGTATCGGCGGACAAGAAGCGGCGGACGCGTGGCAAGCGCGGCATGTCCGGTGCCTTCGAGACCTCGCAACGCAAATGCGAGCATCCCGGCTGTCAGGAGGTCGGTCAGTACCGGGCCCCGAAATCGCCCGATCATCTTGATGAATACCTGTGGTTCTGCAAGGACCATGTGCGCGAATACAATCTGAAGTGGAATTTCTTCAACGGCGCCACCGAAGAGGAACTGTCCGCCCAGATCGACAAGGACCGCGTGTGGGAGCGGGAGACCAAACCCTTCCGCCAGTCCGAGGAGGAGCGGGCCTGGGCACGCTTGGGCGTCGACGATCCGCACCAGGTGCTGGGCGACAATGCCACCCGCAACCCCGGCCGCGCGACGACGGGCACACGGCGCCTGCCGCCGACCGAGCGCAAGGCGCTGGAGATCCTCGAAGCGCAGGACCACTGGACGAAGACCGAGATCCGCAAGCAGTACAAGTCGCTGGTCAAGGACCTGCACCCGGACATGAACGGCGGCAACCGTTCCGACGAGGACCGCCTGCAAGAGGTCGTCTGGGCGTGGGATCAGATCAAGGACAGCCGCAGCTTCAAGTGAGGCCGCGGCCGCACGCCTGACGCGTCGTTACGGCGTCAGGTACGGCATCGGGTCGATGCTGTCGAAGCCCTTGCGCAATTCGAAATGCAGGAAGGCCGGCGTGCCGGCGCGTACCTTGGCCAGGGATTGGCCGCGCTTGACGCTGTCGCCCTTCTTCACCCCGATGCCGTCGATATTGGCGTAGACCGACAACAGGTTGTCGGGGTGGCGCAGCACGAGGATCGGCACCTCGTCGGTGTCGCGGGTGATCGCGGCGACCGTGCCGTCCGACACCGCGCGCACCGCGCTTCCGGCCTTGGCAGAGATATCGATCCCGTCGTTCTTGCCCTTCTGGTAGCCGCGGATGATGTTGCCGTCGGCCGGCATCGCAAAGCGGGCCTTGGAGGTGCGCTCCGTCGCCATCTTCGGAGAGGCGGGCGCGGCGGGCTTGGTGGCCGCCTCCGGTTTGGGCAGCGGTTTGGTGGAGGAGGGCGGGACCGGCGCGGCAGAGCCCGCCCCCGGTGCCTCGGTTGTGTCGGCCGCGGCGCGTCGCTGATCGCCGACGGCGACGGGGATCAGCAGGTATTTGCCTTCGCGCACGGTCAGGTCCGGCCCCAGCGCATTCCAGTCGGCCAGCGCGCGCACCGTGACATTGTAAAGCCGCGCGATGGAATAGGCGGTCTCGCCCCGCTCGACCTTGTGACGGATCGGTTCCTGCCCCTTCGGCTGGGTCGGTTTCGCAGAGGTGGCCGGGTCGGCCCGGTCGATCGCATCGCCGGCCAGCCGCTGGATGTCGATCGCGCCGTCGGGGGTGACGGGCTGCCGGGCCGGGGAGGCTGCCTCGGGCACGCGGCGCGGCAGGGCGATGATCTCGCCACTGCGCAGCACGGCGCTTTCGGGGATGCCGTTGTAGCGGGCAAGTTCCGCGGCGGGCAGGCCGACGCGGGCGGCCACATCGGTGACCGTGTCGCCGCTTTGGGCCACGGCGACCTGGTAGTTGGGGTAGGAAATCACGCCGCGGCTGTCGGGCTGCGGGCGCGGTGCCGTCTCAAGCCGCAGCGGGTCATTCGGGGTGCCGCCGAAATTTCGGAAATCGTAGTCCCAGCCGTCGGAGCATCCCGCAACAAGCGCAAGGCCCAGCGTCAGGGAAACGGCGCGAACGGACAGACGGGACGGGAGGGCACATTTGGCCATTGCTCGATCCTCGTGCTTGCGGAGCCCGTTTGGCCGGGCCCTCGATGCGTCATTTACTCTTGTCCGAGCCCCTCGACCAGCGGCACGAAACGCACCTGTCGCAGCTCGTCATAGTCGAGCCCGTTTTCGGTGCGCGTCACCTTGATCAGCCTTTGAACGTGATCGGACTGCCCCACGGGCAGGATCATGATACCGCCAACGCGCAATTGCGCCAAGAGCGGGCCGGGCGGATCCTCTGCCGCCGCGGTCACGAGGATACGGTCGAACGGGGCCTGTTCGGGCAAGCCGTGCGACCCGTCGGTGGTCAGGACCGTGACATTGGTCAGCCCCAGCTCGTCGAACCGCTTCTGCGCCTCGACCGCCAGCCGCTTGTGCCGTTCCACGGTATAGACCCGGCGCGCCAGCCGCGACAGGATCGCCGCCTGATAACCGGACCCGGTTCCGATCTCCAACACCTTGTCGCGGGGCTGCACGTTCAGCGCCTGGGTCATGATCGCCACGATAGAGGGCTGGCTGATGGTCTGGCCGCAGGCGATGGGCAGCGGCACGTCTTCATAGGCACGGGGGGCGAAATGGCCGCGGACGAACACGCCCCGGTCGATCTGCTCCATCGCGTGCAGCACGCGCGTGTCGGTCACGCCCTTGGAGCGGATCGCGAACAGGAACTGCATCTTCTGTTCGGCGGCGTCCGTCATTCCAGCTTGGCTTTCAGATCGGCAAGACAGTCATGGGCCGTCAGGTCGGCGCGCATCGGCGTGACCGAGATATAGCCGTCAAGGTTCAGTTGCGCGTCGCTGCCCGGTGCGGTGGGCAGGTTCTGTGCGCCGCCCTTGATCCACAGGAATTTCCGGCCCGAGGGCGATGTGTGCGGTTCCACCCCGAAGGATGCGTCGCGGCGATAGCCCTGCGGGCCGACGCGCAGGCCCTTGACCTTGTCGGCGGGCAGCGGCGGGAAGTTGACGTTGTAGAACAACCGGTAATCGGCGCTGTCCCAGTTCCCCCTGTCGGCAAGCGCCCGTACCGTGGCCGCCCCGTGGGCTTTCGCGGCGTCGAATTGCAGCGGTTCGTCGAAATTCAGCGGACCCAGATATTGCGACAGGGCAATCGCGGGCAGGCCCTGCAACGCGGCCTCCATCGCGCCGCCGATGGTGCCGGAGTAGAGCACGTTCTCGGCCGCGTTGTTGCCGCGGTTGACGCCGGACAGAACCAGATCGGGCCGGGCATCGGTCATCACGTCGTACAGGCCGGCCAGCACGCAATCGGCGGGGGAGCCTTCGGCGGCGAACCGGCGGGGCCCCAGTTCGGCGATCATCATCGGGTGGGTGTAGGAAATCTTGTGCGCCACGCCCGATTGCTCGAACGCCGGGGCGACCACCCAGACCTCGCCGTCGGGGCCGGCGACCTCGGCCGCGATGGCCTCCAGCACCTTCAGCCCCGGCGCGTTGATGCCGTCGTCATTGGTAATGAGAATGCGCATGCCTGCCCGTCCCTTTCCGCTCTTGCATAGTGGAGCGGTACGGGGCCGTAAAGCGCGTCCGCCGGGGCGTGGGGTGCAAGGCCTGCGCCTGTTACCCCAATGCCAGTTCGGTGATCAGTCTGCGCGCCTCTTCCGCAGGGGCGGCCAAAACCGAGCGGTCCTCGACCGGGTAGAGCCGTTCGCGATGGGCGGTCGGCATCGGCGCGGGCACGAAGCGGTGCACATGGACGTCCTGCAGGCGGGCCTGTTCGGTTGCCCATGCGGTGAACAGCGCGCGCTGGGCGGATTTGCAGGCGGCATAGGCGCCCAGAAACGGTGCCTCGGCCTCGTCATCGATCAGCACCGCCGATCCGCCGCCCTCGGCCGCGCGCAAGAGCGGCGCGACGAACTGGATCAGCACGCCCACGGCAGAGATGTTCGCGGCAACCGCCTTGTCCCAGAATTTCAGGTCGATCTGTTCGGCCGGGCTGAACGGCGGAGATTGCAGCGCGGTGTGAACCCACAGGTCCAGCTTGCCCCAGCGGTCATAGATGCCGCGGCACAGCGTGCGCATCGCGTCGGTTTCGGTGATGTCCATCGGGGCCAGCGTCGCATGGCCACCCGCCGCCTGAATCCGGTCGTCCAGATCCTCCAGCCCGCCGGTGGTGCGCCCCACGGCCACGACATGATAGCCCGACCGGGCCAGTTCCTCGGCCACCGCCGCGCCGAACCCGCGCGAGGCACCCGTTACAAGGGCAATCTTGGTGTCTGTCATGGGCCGGTCTGTCCGCCTTTTTGGCGTCCGCGTCAAGGGGCGGTGGCGAGGGGAAACCAACCCTGCCCGGGGCAGGACATGTGCCTGCCCCGGTACGCCGGGTGTTCGGCCTTTTGCGGTCTGCCGGCCCTGTCAGGACGCGCGGCGGCGCGCCGTGAAAAGCCCGGCCAATGCCGTCAACACCAGAACCCCGCTTGCCGGCAGCGGGATGTTGGGGGCGTGTTGGCGCGATCCACCGCGATGGTGAACTGGTCGCCGAAAATGTACTGGGCGTGATTGTCCTGCCCTGAGAGTTCGCGCACCTCGACCGTCCCGAAGCCGGCCTCCTCGATCACGCCGACGAAGATCGGCTGGGCATAGGGCACCAGTGGAATGCCGTCGCGCTGGACATTGTCGGGGTTGTCGGGAAGTTCGGCCGACACATCGGCGCCGTCCAGCAGGAAGGTGATCTTGGCCCCTCCGCCGGTGTTGGAAACCACCCATCCACCGAAGGCATAAAGCGACTCTCCGCTTTCGGAGGAGATCAGCCACCCGTCATTCTGCCAGCAGACGGAATCGGCGGGCGGATCGTCGGGGAAGGCGTCGCAGTTGACGTTTCTGCTGTCGGACGTGTTGCCGTGGGGCAGGGCATAGAACCCGTAAGAGCCGAAAACGGCGGGGCCGGTTCCCGTGGCGATTTCGCCCCCTGCGAGGTTGGACCGCCATGTCAGCCCCTGCGAGGTGATCGACGGAGCGCTGCCCGGGGACACGATGGAATTGCGCGAGGGCCCCCAGACCGCGTCGGATTCGAAGCCTTCGGTGACGATGCTGACATCGGACAGCGCCGAAAGCGCGGCCATGAACGCGGTTCTGTCGGTAAAGATGGTCGCCGCCGGGGCGGATTGCACCTGCATCGCTGCCGCGAACAGGACTGTGCAGCCGATCTTGTTCATCGCTCCCTCCCTAGAGCTATGGTAACTCCAAGGATGGCAGATGGCCGGACCGGGTCAATCCTTTTTTGCCGAATTATTGGGCAAAAAGGGGGCGTGGCGGGTCTGTTCGCCCGGGGCGGAGAGCAGGGGCGGTGCTTACTCCGCCGCCTTGGTCTGGAACCCCTTCGCGATCATGTCCGACGGGGCGACCGGGTAGTCGCCCGAGAAACAGGCGTCGCAATATTGCGGGCACTGGGCGTTGCGCCCGCCCGCCTCGCCCGCTGCGCGGTAAAGCCCGTCGAGCGTGACGAATTTCAGGCTGTCCACGCCAAGGTGGTCGCGCATCTCGTCCTCGGTCATCTGGCTGGCCAGCAGCTTTTCACGCTCCGGCGTGTCCACGCCGTAAAAGCATGGCCAGGCAGTGGGCGGGCTGGCGATGCGGAAATGCACCTCCTTCGCACCGGCATCCAGGATCATTTCCTTGATCTTCCGGCTGGTGGTGCCGCGCACCACGCTGTCATCGACCAGCACCACACGCTTGCCCGCGATCAGGGCGCGGTTCACGTTCAGCTTCAGCCGGACGCCCATGTTGCGGATCTGCTCGGTCGGTTCGATGAAGGTGCGGCCCATATACTGGTTGCGGATGATCCCCATGCCGTAGGGAATGCCGCTTTCATGGCTGAACCCGATGGCCGCAGGCGTGCCGCTGTCGGGAACGGGGCAGACCAGATCGGCGTCCACCGGGGCCTCGCGCGCCAGTTCCACGCCGATCTGGCGGCGGGTTTCATAGACCGACCGCCCGCCGAGGATCGAGTCGGGGCGGGAGAAATAGACATGTTCGAAGATGCAGAAGCGGGACGGTGCATGCCCGAATGGGCGAAAGCTCTCGATCCCGTTTTCGGTCGAGATCACGACCATCTCGCCCGGCTCGATCTCGCGCACGAATTCCGCCCCGATGATATCCAGTGCGCAGGTCTCGGAACTCAGCGCCCAGCCATCGGCGACGCGGCCCAGCACAAGGGGGCGCACGCCAAGGGGGTCGCGAACGCCGATGAGTTTTGTCCGGGTCATCGCGACGACCGAGAAGGCGCCCTCGACCCGGCGCAACGCGTCCTTCATCCGCTCGGGGATCGTGCGCTGGAAGGACCGCGCCATCAGATGGATGATGCATTCGCTGTCCGACGAGCTTTGGAAGATTGAGCCGTGGTCGATCAACTCGCGCCGCAGCGCCTCGGCATTGGTGATGTTGCCGTTATGGGCCAGCGCCGCGCCGCCCATCGAGAACTCCCCGAAAAACGGCTGCACGTCGCGGATCGCCGTGTTCCCCTTGGAGCCTGCGGTGGAATAGCGCACATGGCCGATGGCAAGCTGCCCCGGCAGCGTTTCCATCAGGCTGGCCTTGGTGAAGTTGTCGCGCACATAGCCGAAGCGGCGGGCGGACTGGAACCCGGTGGCGGGATCATAGCTGACGATGCCGCCGGCCTCTTGCCCGCGATGTTGCAGCGCATGCAGGCCGAGGGCGACGAAGTTGGCCGCATCGGCAACGCCGACCACGCCGAAGACACCGCATTCTTCGTGCAGCTTGTCATCGTCGAACGGGTGAGAGGGCGGCATCTCACGCGGGGGCAGAGTGCGCATGGGCAGCAGGGCTCCGAATCCATATGGCGGGGTTGCGCCTTCTCTAGTGCCTTATGCTGCCGGTGTCACGGAACTATCACACATGGCCGGTGCCCGGTTGGTCACGATCCCGGGGGACGTGGAAGTGTCCTGCGGAACGTTCGAATGTTCAAAGGGCTTGGCACGATAACTCGCGAAACCATGCCGTGGGATCGTCGCGCCGCCACCCGCCGATGGCGAGGCTCCGCTCGGCGCGCGTTCAGCCCCGCTGCCTGTTCTCCGTTCCGGTTGAACCGGTCGGTCTACACGTTCCTTGGGCCTATTCGGTGCCCGTGGTCGGCGCGGCGGGCGCTTCGCAGAAGCTGACGAGGTCTTCGTATTGCGCGGTCAGCCAGCCTAGGGCCTTTTCCGGATCGGTTTCGGCGATCTTGCCGGTCAGGTTCGCAAAGATCTCGGCCGAGGCGGAGTTGTCCACCATCGGATAGTCCTGCGTGGTGACCACCATGCCGTAGACAAGGAACGCCACCGCGACCAGCAGCGCGCCGCGCGCCGCCCCGAACAGAAAGCCCAGCCCCTGGTCGAGCCCCCCCAGAACCGAACCCTGGATCATCGAGGACAGAAGCGGCGTGAACAGCGACACCACCACAAGCGCCAGCGCAAAGACGGCGGTGAAGGCCGCGATGATCGAGATTTCGCAACTGCCGGCGATGAAATCGCCCAGATAGGGGATTTCGCGCATCAGCGGTTCGGCCTCGGGCGCGAAGGTGAAGGCGACGATGGCGGCGATGATCCAGCCCGCGATGGCCATCACCTCGCGCACGAAGCCGCGCGAATAGGCCAGAACGGCCGACAACAGGATGATGGCGGCGACGCCCCCATCGACGGCGGTGAATCCATCCATTGCTCGTCCCTCCGCGGCTTAGCCCGCGCCGAATATTTGGCCGACGAAGGCCGCAAGGTCGGTCATCTGCCGCACCTCGACCCCCGTGGATACGCCCAGCTTGCTGCGTGCGGGCGCAATGGCTTGGGTGAAACCAAGTTTCCGGGCCTCTTTCAACCGGTTTTCGGTCTGGCCCACGGGCCGCAGCGCGCCGGAGAGGGAAATTTCGCCAAAAAGCACCGTTTGCTGCGGCAACGCGGCGTCCTCTCTTGCGCTCAAGAGTGCGGCGGCTACGGCCAGATCGGCGGCGGGTTCGGTGACCTTCAGCCCGCCGGCCACGTTCAGGAACACGTCCAGCCCGGCAAAGGGGATGCCGCAGCGGGCCTCCAACACCGCCAGCGTGGTCGATAGCCGCCCGGTATCGAGCCCCACCGCCGTGCGCCGCGGCGTGCCCAGGGGGGAGGGGACGACCAGCGCCTGAATCTCGGTCAGGACGGGCCGGGTGCCTTCGATCCCGGCAAAGACGGCGGCGCCGGGGGCGGGGTCGCCCCGGTCCGACAGGAACAGGGCCGAGGGGTTGGCGACTTCGGCCAGCCCCTCCCCCGTCATCTCGAACACCCCGATCTCGTCGGCGGGGCCGAAGCGGTTCTTGACGGCGCGCAGGATGCGGAACTGGTGGCCGCGCTCTCCCTCGAAATAGAGCACCGTGTCGACCATGTGTTCGACGACGCGGGGGCCGGCGATCTGGCCCTCTTTCGTCACATGGCCCACCATCATCACCGCGCAGCCCCGGCGTTTGGCAAAGGCGGTCAGTTCATGGGCGGCCGCGCGGACCTGCGCGACCGAGCCCGGCGCGCTGTCCACCATGTCGGCCCACATGGTCTGGATCGAGTCGATGATGACAAGGTCGGGGCGTTCGGCATCCAGCGTGGTCAGGATGTCGCGCAGGTTGGTTTCATTGGCGAGCTTGACGGGCGCATCCGCCAGCCCCAGCCGTTCGGCCCGCATGCGCACCTGTGCGCCGGCTTCCTCGCCCGAGACGTAGAGGCATCTCAGCCCCGCCCGGGCGAAACTGGCCGCGGCCTGCAACAGAAGCGTGGATTTGCCGATCCCCGGATCGCCGCCCACAAGGATCGCCGAGGCCGGGACCAGCCCGCCACCCAGAACCCGGTCAAGCTCTGCCATCCCGGAGGCCGCGCGGGGCGGTTCGGGCTCTCCCGTCGAAAGATCGGAAAGCGGTACGGTCTTGCCGCGGGCCGCGCCCAGCGATTTGGCGGACGGCGCGGCGGAAAGCGGCGCCTCCTCCACGATGCTGTTCCACGCGCCGCAGGCGTCGCAGCGCCCGGCCCATTTCTTGTGGACGGCGCCGCAGGAAGTGCAGGTGAAACTGGTGGTCGGCCGGGCCATGGGGCGTTCTTGGCGGACCGGGGCACCGGCCGCAAGCGGGGAATGGGGGCGCTGCCCCCGCCGCCCGTGACGGGCGCCTCCCCCGGGGTATTTCGGCCAAGAAGAAGCAGGCTCAGGGCGCGGGCGTCAGGCGGCGCGCGGTCAGAAGCGAGAGGGTGAGGGAGGCGAGGATGCAGAAGGTGAAAAGATACAGGCCCCAGGCGGTTTCCACCCGGGCCATGCCGACGCCTTTCACCACGACGATGTAGATGGCGATCAGGAACACGTCGGCCATCGCCAGCTTGCCCATCAGGTGGAGCGCCGGCAACAACCGGGGGGAGGCAAGGCCGAACTGGATCAGCGCCAGCCCGATGACCTTTGTATAGGGCGCGAACAGGGCGAAGACGGTGACCAGCAGCGCCAGGCCCACATCGGTGCCCCACAGCGCCTGTAGCCCGGAGATGACCGAGATCTCGGACAGGCCGAACAGCGGCAAAAGGCCAGCGCGCAGGAGCGGCGCGAACCAGGCGATGGGGAAGAGGATCAGGAGGGCGAGGTTGGCGAAGGCCAAGGCCCTCATCTGACCGCCTCGATCGGGCCTTCGGCGCGGCCGTGGATGAACTGGTCGAGATAGGGGTCGCCGCTGGCATCCATGTCGGCAACCGGGCCGGTCCACTTGATCACACCGCCATGCAGCATCGCCACGTCGTCGGCGATGGCACGGACGGAGCTCATGTCATGGGTGATGGTCATGGCCGTCGCCCCCATCTCCACCACGATTTCGCGGATCAGTTCGTTGATCACGCCCGCCATGATCGGGTCGAGGCCCGTGGTGGGTTCGTCGAAAAAGATGATCTCGGGCTCGGCCGCGATGGCGCGGGCAAGGCCCACGCGTTTCTGCATGCCGCCGGAAAGTTCCGCTGGGTACTGGTCGGCGACCGCGGGTTTTAGGCCGACGCGGCGCAGTTTCTCGATGGCGATGTCGCGCGCCTCGGCCTTGGGGCGCTTGGTCTTGCCCCGCAGCAGGCGGAAGGCCACGTTTTCCCAGACCGAAAGGGAGTCGAAAAGCGCGGCGCCCTGAAACAGCATGCCGAAGCGGGCGAGGAAATCCTCCCGCTCTGCCTTTCGGGCGTCCTGCCCGTCGATCAGGATTTGCCCGCTGTCGGGTTTCACAAGGCCCAGGATGCATTTCAGAAGCACCGACTTGCCGGTGCCCGAGCCGCCGATGATCACCATGCTTTCGCCCTTGGGCACCGTCAGGTTGACGCCTTGAAGCACGCGGTTGGCGCCGAACGCCTTGTGGACCTCGACAAGTTCGATCATGCGGCGAAGAAGACCTCCGTCAGGATGTAGTTGGCCGCAAGGATCATGACCGAGGCGGTGACGACCGCCTGCTTGGTCGCGCGGCCGACGCCCTGCGCGCCGCGGCCGGAATTCATCCCGAAATAGCAGCCCACCAGCGCGATGATGAAACCGAAGACCGCGCCCTTGATCAGGCCCGAGGTGACGTCCCACACCTCCAGATAGGCGGCGGTGTTCTTCAGATACGCCGCGGCGTTGAGGTCGAGCCGCCCGGTGCCGACCAGATAGCCGCCGAAAATGCCGATGGAGTCGCCCACCGCCACCAGCACCGGCACGCTGAGCGTGGCGGCCAGAACCCGCGGTACGGTGAGATAGCGCATCGGGTCGGTCGACAGCGTCACCAGCGCGTCGATCTGTTCGGTGACCTTCATCGTGCCGATCTCGGCCGCGATGGAGGAAGCGACGCGGGCGGCCACCATCAGCGCGCCCAGCACGGGGCCCAGTTCCCGCGTCATGCCGATGGCGACGATCGAGGGCACCACCTGCGAGGCGTTGAAGCGGGAGCCGCCCTCGTAGATCTGCAGGGCCAGCGCGGCGCCGGTGAAGATCGCCGTCAGGCCGACGACCGGAAGGCTGTTATAGCCGATGACCCACAGCGCCTGCCCGAATTCCCGCACATAGAACGGGGGCCGGACGATGGCGTAAAGCGTTTCCAGCAGGAACAGGGTGATCCGGCCCAGCCCGGCCAGCCCGCCCATCGTGGAGCGCCCGATGGCCGCGAGAAACCGCACCATCACGCGCCCATCCCGCCGGTGTAGCGCCGCGCATACCGCGCCCCCAGCGCTGTGAGGAGTTCATAACCGATGGTCCCGGCGGCGTCGGCGACGATATCGACGCCCTGGTCCGCGCAAAGGATGTCAAGCGATGCGGGTGTTGTCGGCAGATGGGTGATGTCGACGGTGATCAGGTCCATCGAGACGCGTCCGACGAGAGGGCAGGCGGTGCCCTCGAAATAGAGCATGGCCTTGTTCGAAATGGCGCGATGAATGCCATCGGCATATCCCGCCGCGACGGTGGCGATCCGGCAGGGGCTGTCGGCCTGCCACGTGCAGCCATAGCCCACGCTTTCGCCCGGTTCCAGATCGCGGGTCTGGATCACCGGCAGGGACAGGGTCACGACCGGGGTGGCGTCCTGAAACGGGCGGCCGCCATACATGCCGATGCCGGGGCGGGTGACCTCGAAATGATAGTCCTCGCCCAGAAGGATGCCGCCGGTGGCCGACAGCGACCGGGGCACGCCGGTGCCGGCGGTCATGTCCTTGAAGGCGGCCAATTGCTGGGCGTTGAAGCCATGGTCGGGCTCATCCGCGCAGGCCAGATGGCTCATGATGAGGGTCGGACCGGCAGAGAGCGCGATTTCCGACACCGCCGCCCATTCGGCCGGTTCCATGCCCAGCCGGTTCATGCCGGAATCGAGTTGGATGCCGAAGGCGTGGCCCGGCAGCGCCTCGAAATGGCGGGTGAGTTGTTCGACCGAGTTCAGCATCGGCACAAGGTCCAGGTCGCCGATCATGTCGGCGTCGCCGGGCATGTGGCCGGAGAAGACGGAGATTTCGGGACCCGGGCCGATGGCCTGCCGGACGGCGGCGCCTTCCTCGGCCATGGCAACGAAGAAGCGGCGCGCCCCGGCCTCTGCCAACACGCGCGCGACGCGCCCCGCATCAAGGCCATAGCCGTCGGCCTTCACGACGGCGGCGGTTTCGACATCCGCGCCGCTTGCCCGGTCAAGGGCTTGCCAGTTGCGCCGCAGCGCGTCGAGATCGATGGTCAGGGTTCCGGTAGCCATAGGGCTGTTGTGCCAGTCGGGGGGCAGAGGTCAAGCGCGTTTTAGGCGAACCCGTCCGCGCCCTCGCCCTGCTGCCATGGTTTGACGAGGTTGCCGAAGCGCGTGAACCGGCCCTCGAAGCTGAGTTCGACGGTGCCGATGGGGCCGTGCCGTTGCTTGCCGATGATCACCTCGGCCTTCCCGTGCACGGCCTCCATCTGTTCTTGCCATTTTGCCATGGCTTCAAGGTCGTGATCGCCCGGCTTTTCGCGTTCCTTGTAGTATTCTTCGCGGAAGACGAACATCACGACGTCGGCGTCCTGCTCGATGGAGCCTGATTCCCTGAGATCCGACAGTTGCGGGCGCTTGTCGTCGCGCGATTCAACCTGACGGGACAACTGCGACAGCGCCACGACCGGAATATCCAGTTCCTTGGCAATGGCCTTTAGACCTTGGGTGATCTCGCTGACCTCGTTCACCCGGCTGTCCTTGGCCGAGGCCGGGCGCACAAGCTGAAGATAGTCGACCATCAACACATCCAGCCCGTGGGTTCGTTTCAGCCGCCGGGCGCGGGCGGCCAGCTGGCTGATCGGCAGGGCCGGGGTGTCGTCGATGAAAAGCGGGCTGGCCTCCAGATCCTTCGCGGCCTGCACGAAGCGGCGGAACTCGCCCTCGGTCATGTCGCCGCGGCGGACCTGTTCGCTGGGCACTTCGGAGGCTTCCGACAGGACCCGCGCGGCAAGCTGTTCGGCGCTCATCTCAAGGCTGAAAAAGCCCACCACGCCGCCGTCGACCGCGCCTTCGGTGCCGTCGGATTTCAGACCCTTGCGATAGGCGCGGGCGATGTTGAAGGCGATGTTGGTGGCAAGCGACGTCTTCCCCATCGAG
This sequence comes from Rhodovulum sp. P5, assembly GCF_002079305.1. Lineage (NCBI taxonomy): Bacteria > Pseudomonadati > Pseudomonadota > Alphaproteobacteria > Rhodobacterales > Paracoccaceae > Rhodovulum > Rhodovulum sp. P5. The sequence goes on along the minus strand of NZ_CP015039.1, from coordinate 1,739,776 downwards.
GGACGCCCGGCAAGGATCAGAAGGTCGGAGCGGTGCAGCCCGCCGAGTTTTCTGTCCAGATCGGTCAGCCCGGTCGACAGGCCGGACAACTGCCCCTCTCGCTGATAGGCGGCGTTGGCGACCTGTACCGCATCCGTCACAGCACTCAGGAACGACTGGAACCCGCTTTCGGCCTGCCCCTGTTCACCCAGCTTGTAGAGCGCCTGCTCCGCCTCGACGATCTGCGCCTTGGGTTCGGAGGAGATATCGACCTTCGCCGCCTTGTCGGAGATGTCGCGCCCCAGAAGGATCAGTTCCCGCCGGATCGCAAGGTCGTAGATCATCCGCGCATAGTCGCGCGCCGCGAAGGTCGAGATCGCCGCCCCCGCGAGCCGCGCAAGATAGGCGGGACCGCCCAGTTCCTTCAGCCCCTCGTCATCCTCCATGAACGCCTTGAGCGTGACGGGGGAGGCCAGCGCGTTCTTCTGGATCCGCGTGGCCGCGATTTCGAAGATGCGGCTGTGCACGGGTTCGTAGAAATGGTGGGGACCCACGATCGCCGCGATCCGGTCGAACACGTCGTTGTTGGTGAGGATCGCGCCGAGGAGTTGCTGCTCGGCCTCGATGTTGTGGGGCATCGCGGTGTCGTCCGCGTCGCCCTCTGGCTGGATCGTCCTGATCTCGTTCATTGTGCTGCCCGCTTCTCGTTCGGCCCGGATAGCGCACCGATACGCCGTCAGGCTAGGCGGATATCCTTGTGGATAAGCCGCCCGGAAGCATGTGCATGCGCGTGGGTTATGTCTGCTCTGGCCGAAATCTTGGTTATTTTCGGCACGGTAACACAAGATGTGTTTGGTCGGAACGATTCTGTGGGCAAAGTGTCCACATCTCGTCCCCAGATCGCTCCACCGTTATTTGTGGGCGGCCTGCCAGTCGCGCGGGTCCAGCAGGAAGGCGGCGACCTCGTCCAGCGTGGCGGTATCGAAAGCGGACTGTTCCCGCGCCTCCGTCAGCACGTCGGCCCAGGTGCACAGGTGGTGCAGCGTGACGCCGTGATCGCCCAGTGTCTTCACCGTTTCGGGGAAGATGCCGTAGTAGAAGATCACCGCCGTATGCGCGCATGTGGCGCCGGTTTCGCGGATCGCATCGACGAAGCTGAGCTTCGATCCGCCATCGGTGGTCAGGTCTTCGACCAGCAGCACCCGGTCGCCTTCGCCCATAACGCCCTCGATCCGGGCGTTACGGCCGTAGCCCTTGGGCTTTTTCCGGACATAGGTCATCGGCAGGGCAAGGCGTTCGGCCATCAGCGCGCCAAAGGGGATACCGGCGGTTTCGCCGCCCGCGACATTGGTGAACGCCTCGAAGCCCGCATCGCGCATCACCGTGACGGCGAGGAAGTCCATCAGCGTGGACCGGATGCGCGGGAAGGAGATCAGCTTGCGGCAATCGATATAGGTGGGCGAGGGCAGGCCGGAGGCCAGCGTGAACGGCTCCTCCGCATTGAAATGCACCGCCTTGATTTCCAGAAGCATGCGCGCGGTCAGGCGGGCGATTTCGGTCTTGTCGGGGAAGGCGCTGGGGATCATGGGCGGTCCTGTCGGGGTCGGCGGGCGGGCGCCCGGATTGTGGCGATAGGTGAGGGGCGGTCAGGAAGGGCGGCGGGTCAGGCGCTGTCCTCCACCCGCCAATGCAGCGGGAATCCGGGGTCGAAGACGGTGACGGGCCCGGCGCCGGTGTCGATCCTGTCGGGATAGACGACCGCCGCACCCTTGGTCAGCGTGATCCGGTCCTCGTTCGGCGGCAGCCCGTAGAATGCGGGGCCGTTGAGAGAGGCGAACGCTTCCAGCCGATCCAGCGCGCCTTCGCGTTCGAACACCTCTGCCAGACAGGACAGCGTGTTGGTCGCCGAGAAGATTCCGGCGCAGCCACAGGCGCATTCCTTGTTGGGGTCGGTATGGGGCGCGCTGTCGGTGCCAAGGAAAAAGCGCGCATCGCCAGAGGTGGCGGCAGCCACCAGCGCATCGCGATGCGCGGCCCGTTTGGCCACCGGCAGGCAGTAGAAATGCGGCTTGATCCCGCCCACGAGGATATGGTTGCGGGTGATGATCAGGTGATGGGTGGTGATCGTCGCCCCAAGATCCGCGTCATGGGCGCGGACATAATCGACACCGTCCGATGTCGTCAGATGCTCCATCACCACGCGCAGGCCCGGGGTGGCGCGGCGGATCGGGTCAAGCACGCGGTCGATGAACACCGCCTCACGGTCGAAGATGTCGATGTCGGCGTCCACGACCTCTCCATGGACGCAAAGGGGGCAGCCGATCTCGGCCATCTTTTCCAGCACGCCGCGGACCTTGTCGAAATCGGTCACGCCCGAGGCGGAGTTCGTCGTGGCCCCGGCGGGGTAGAGCTTCACCGCCGCGATCAGCCCGTCGGCATGGGCCGCGGCGACGTCGGCCGGGTCGGTGTCCTCGGTCAGGTAGAGCGTCATCAGCGGCGTGAAGTCCGCACCCTCCGGCAGGGCGGCGAGGATGCGGTCGCGATAGGCGCGGGCATCGGTTCCGGTCACCACGGGCGGGATCAGGTTCGGCATGACGATGGCGCGGGCAAAATGCCGGGCGCTTTCGGGCAGGACGCCTTGCATCATGGCGCCGTCGCGCAGATGCAGGTGCCAGTCGTCGGGGCGGCGGATCGTGAGGGTATCGGTCATGGACCCGGGCGATACACAATCGCGGCGGCGCTTTCCAGTGCCATAGCGCAGCGCGGCCCCAGCACACAAAGGTGAAAAAACCGTGGCTCAAGCTGCCCGCCCGGCGCAAGGCTGGGCTTCCGGATGGGAATTTGAAACGTAAGCTATTCTGCCCTATCTTGGTCGCATGGGGGGAACACTGTAAGCGCGAACAGGAGTTTCCAGAAATGGCACTTGCAAACACGAATGTTACGGAACGTCACGGCTCGTTTCTCACGTCGATCGTCGATTTCCTCGTTGGACTGATGGAAAACCACCCGCATACGCGGCAGATCGAGAAGTTGAGCCGGATGAGCGATGAGGAACTGGCCGCGCGCGGCGTGACCCGCCAGGATGTGGTGCGGCACATCTTCCGCGATCGCTATTACGTCTGATACGACCTGAAAGGTCAGCGCAGTCGCCCGGTGCTTTGCCAAGCGCCGGGCGATTTCCGTTTGCGGCACGTCTCAGGCGCGGCTGGCCGTGGCCGTCAGCGCCCCCATCCCGATCAGCGCGCCGCCACCGGCCCGGGTCATCCAGCGCAGCACGGACGGGCGGCGAATCTGTGCGCGCAGCCGGTCGGCCAGCAGGGCATAGGCCAGCGCATTGATCGCCGCGAGGCTTACGAAGGTGGCGATCAGCGTCGCGAATTGCGGGGCGAGGGCCGCTTCGGGGCGCAGGAATTGGGGCACGAAGGCGATGAAGAAGGCGATGGATTTGGGGTTCAGCGCGGTGACCGCCGCGGCATGGGAAAAGATCGCCCGTGCGGCCTTGGGTTCCGGCGCGAGATCGGCGGCAAGCACGGGCCGCGACCGCAAGAGCTTGATGCCCAGCCAGACGAGGTAGACCGCGCCGATCCATTTCAGCACGGTGAACAGCGTGGCCGAGGCCAAGACCAGCGCGCCGAGGCCCGCAAGCGACGCACTCATCGCGATGAAATCCCCCAAGGCCACGCCCAAGGCCATCGCGACTGCAACCCGCCGCCCCTGGCTGAGCGCGTAGGAGAGAACCAGCAGGATCGTCGGGCCGGGGATGATCAGAAGGACGGTCGAGGCGGCGGCGAAGGCAAGCCAGAGATCGAAGGGCATGGGCGGGACTCCTTTGACGGCAGGAAGGCATGGGATGGGGACCGGTGCAATGGGAATTCGGAGGAAGTCGCCAGGGTGCGTGTCACCATAACTTTGGCGCCTGACCGCATGCGAAAAATGTCATGCTTTTCCGGTTTCAATTAACGGTCGGCCAATCTTACTGGTTGATTGGATTGGGTGTGAGTTCCGGGAGTATTGACATTTTCTTTGGTTTCGATGTATCATTGCTGCGATTATTTCATTGGGGCTTCGTGGGATGTGGTGGGATCGCAAGAGGTGAATTCTGATGGCGGCAAGCTTTCCGTGCTGAGTTTGCTGCAATCCTTCCAAGTGGCCTTTGTTGTGCTTTCCTTCGTGGCTTTGATAATTTCAACCTCGTGGAGTCTTACAAGGCTATATTTGTACATGGGTAAAGTTGATGCGTTGGATGTTCGTGTTGATGAATTGGTGGGTGAGGTTGGTCGCCAAATTGCGCTGTACGAAGCCTTGATGGATCTTCATGGCATAGTTCAGATTAAGCAGAAAAGTTTGAGCGGTGACCTAAGAGAGGGGGCGGGTGATCCATCGGCGCCAGTGCTTCTTATCGGTCGGAGTATTCGAGTAGAGCGAGCAATCGTCGGCAAGGGGCGGGAGTGGATTGATGCCACTACGAAAATCGAATCTTGTTGTGGTGGAAAAACAATTTGCAGGTTTGGTATTCCGGTGGCCGACCTCCTTGAAGGAGAGTTGGGGGCGCGACCTGACCCGGAAATGTTGATAGCCTGGAAATGCAATCCGAGGTCAAGTGAGAGTGCTCAGAGTTCGGAGGCTCCAGTTTCCTCGTTGTTCTTTGCAATTGACGGAAGGTTCGAAATCATCATGGCGTGTCCATGATGGCGTGAGTATCGCAACATGAAGGAGGGCCTAGTGGAGGCGATCAACGTAAGGCATTGTTTTTCATTCGGGTTTTTGTGTATTCTTATCGCGATGCCGTTGCCGGTGTGCTCGGCAAACATCACTGACGCAAACGTCACTGACAGTTTTGTCCCCTCTGGCTGGATGGGTGACGGAGAGTTGGGGGGCGAATACCTTATATTGGAAATGATTTCCGGTTCGACGGGGCAATTGGATATTGATTATAAGTTAACCTATCGAGAGGGTCCGAATAGGTGGGCTGGGGTCTACTGGCAGAATTCTGCAAATAATTGGGGCGAATTTAGGGGGGAGGACTTCTCCGGGTGCCGATGTGTGCGAGTTAGAGCTAAGGGTCATTCCGGTGGTGAAATAGTGGAGTTTAAATTCGGGGGAATAGAGGCTGTTGGGCGGCAGTTCAAGGATTCGTTTTTTGTTTCGACAGGAAGGCTTCGCCTTAATTCCGATTGGAACACCTACGTTATTGATGTCAGTGACAAAGACCTGAGCAGCGTTATCGGTGGGTTTGCCGTTATCATGACGGGATCTGCGAATGAAATAATTGTTATTATTGATAGTGTTACTTACGAAATGGATGCGGAAAATTGTACTTCCTTTTAGCTATGGTGAATGCTATTTGGCTGATTATGATGTGCTGCTGATATGCTGCTGATATGATTTTGAAATAAGGTGGCGAGAGCTTGTCGATTGCACCAGCTCTCCGGTCGTCCGGTGGGTCCAAGACTCCTTTTGGTTCGAGGTTTCTGAAAGGGTATTGTTAGTCGCGCTCAAAGCCAAGAAGACTCAGGCAACTAGCCGCCCCTCAGAAAAACGCCTGCAACCCCGTCTGTGCCCGCCCCAGGATGAGCGCGTGGACATCATGGGTGCCCTCATAGGTGTTTACCGTCTCAAGGTTGATCATGTGGCGGATCACCTGAAAGTCTTCGGAAATCCCGTTGCCGCCATGCATGTCGCGGGCCGCGCGGGCGATGTCTAGCGCCTTGCCGCAGTTGTTGCGCTTGATAAGGGAAATCATCTCGGGCGCGGCCTTTGCGTCGTCCATCAGGCGCCCCACCTGCAGGCAGGCATGCAGGCCAAGGGTGATTTCGGTCTGCATATCGGCCAGTTTCTTCTGGAACAGTTGAGTGCCCGCAATCGGCTTGCCGAACTGCTTGCGATCCAGCCCATAGGCCCGCGCCGCGTGCCAGCAGAATTCAGCCGCCCCCAGAACCCCCCAAGCGATGCCATAGCGGGCGCGGTTCAGACAGCCGAACGGGCCTTTCAGCCCCTCCACGCCCGGCAACAGGGCGTCTTCGCCGACCTCGACCCCGTCCATCACGATCTCGCCGGTGGGAGAGGCGCGCAACGACAGCTTCCCGCCGATCTTGGGTGCGGACAGGCCGGCCATGCCCTTGTCCAGAACGAATCCCTTGATCTTGCCGCCATGGGCCTCCGACTTGGCCCAGACGACGAAGACATCGGCCATCGGGCTGTTGGAAATCCAGGTCTTGGTGCCGGTCAGGCGATAGCCGGTCGCGGTCTTTTCCGCCTTGGATTTCATCCCCGCCGGGTCCGACCCGGCATCGGGTTCGGTCAGGCCGAAACAGCCGATCAGCGTACCCGCCGCCAGACCGGGCAGGTATTTCTGGCGCTGCGCCTCTGTCCCGTAGGCGTAGATCGGGTACATCACCAATGACGATTGCACCGACATCATCGACCGATAGCCGGAATCCACCCGCTCGATTTCCCGCGCCACAAGGCCATAGGTGACGTAAGACGCGCCAAGCCCGCCGTATTCTTCGGGGACTGTCACGCCCAGCAGACCCGCCTCGCCCATTTCTCGGAAGATTTCCGGCTCGACCCGTTCTTGCGCGTAGGCGTCGATCACGCGGGGTTGCAGCCTGTCCTGCGCAAAGGTCCGCGCCGCGTCGCGCAGCATGCGTTCGTCCTCGCTCAGGCTGTCCTCCAGCCGCAGGGCGTCCTCCCAGTCGAAGCGCGAAAGGTCCGGGGCGTCCTTGGGTTTGACGGGCGCGGCGCTGTCCATGCGGTGTCCTCCTTTAGGCTTATGGACGAGGGATAGCGCGCGGGGCAGGGTGGGGCAATCGCGGCGGTTGGCTTGACCGCTCGCGTTCCCCGTGCAGGTCTGGGGAAAAGGGGAGGACGAGGTATGGGCGAAACGCTCGGGTCGATCGACGATGTGCAGAAGATGCTGGCGGGGCAGAACTATGTCTGTGGCCGGGCGCTGGGCACGGTCGTGTTTCTGGCGATGCGGCTGGGCAAGCCCCTGTTTCTGGAGGGCGAGCCCGGCACCGGCAAGACCGAGATCGCCAAGGCCATCGCGGCCGCACTGGGCCGGAGGCTTATCCGCCTGCAATGCTATGAGGGGCTGGATGCGGCCAGTGCGGTCTATGAGTGGAACTTTGCCGAACAGATGATCGCCATCCGCACCGCCGAGGCGATGGGGTTCGAGGGCGCGGGCGCGGATCGGCAGGCGCTGAAGGATGAGCTGTTCTCGCAGGACTACTTGATCGAACGGCCGCTTTTGCAGGCCATGCGCCCCCATGTCGAAGGGCCGCCCGTGCTGCTGATCGATGAGCTTGACCGCACCGATGAGCCGTTCGAGGCCTTCCTGCTGGAGGCGCTGAGCGATTTTCAGGTCACCATCCCCGAACTCGGCACGATCCGGGCGGAGCATCCGCCGATCGTGGTCATCACCTCCAACCGCACGCGAGAGGTGCATGACGCCCTGAAACGCCGGTGCCTGTATCACTGGGTCGACTATCCCGATTTCGAAAGGGAACTCGACATCCTGCACGCCCGCGCGCCGGAGGCCGCCGAGACGCTGAGCCGCGAGATCGTGGCCTTCGTGCAGAAGCTGCGCACCGAGGACCTGTTCAAGAAGCCGGGCGTGGCTGAAACCATCGACTGGGCGAAATGTCTTCTGGCGCTGGATGTGATTGATTTGTCGCCGCAAGTCATTGCCGACACGGTCGGGGCGCTTCTGAAATACCAGGACGATATCCAGAAGATCGAGGGGTCGGAGGCGAAGCGGTTGCTGGACGAGGTGCGCGCCGAGCTTGCCCCCGCCTGACCCTTCTTCTGGTCGCAAATATCCTTGGGGGGCCGGGGGCGGACAGCCCCGGACCTCTCCGCCAAGAACCGGGATCCAGTATGGCAAACCTCCCCCCGCTCGATATCCCCGAAGAGCCAAAGCTCTCTCACAACATCCTCCATTTCGCACGGGCGCTGCGAAAGGCGGGCCTGCCCGTGGGGCCCGGCCGGGTGATCGATGCGATCCGCGCGGTAGAGGCCGCGGGGTTTTCCGAACGGGGCGATTTCTATCACACGTTGGCCGCCTGCTTCATCTCGCGCCCCGAACACCGGCAGGTTTATGATCAGGTGTTTCGCCTGTATTGGCGCGACCCGCGGTTTCTGGAGCATATGATGAGCCTGATGCTGCCCTCGATGCGCGGAGTGGCGGAGGAGCGGAAGGCCAAGGCGGCGGAGAAGCGGGCGGCAGAGGCGTTGCTGGACGGGATCGAGCCGGAGCTGCCGGAGGTGCCCGAGGAGGAACCGGGCGAGGAAATCGAGATCGACGCCAGCCAGACCCAGTCGGGGCGGGAACGTCTCAAGACCCTCGATTTCGAGCAGATGAGCACCGCCGAGGTGGCCGAGGCGAAACGGATGCTGGCCCGGCTGTCGCTGCCGGTCAAACCGCTGACCTCTCGCCGGACACGGGCCGACCGGCATGGGCGGTTGCCCGACTGGCGCGGGACCATGCGCACGGCCCTGCGGCAGGGCGGAGAGATCCGGGAGTTCGCCCAGAAGAACCGCCGCCAGCGTTGGCCCAACCTCGTGGTGCTGTGCGATATCTCGGGGTCGATGTCGCAATATTCGCGCATGGTTCTGCATTTCCTGCATGCGGTCGCCAATGAAAAGGGCGCGGGCTGGGCCAAGGTGCATGCCTTCACCTTCGGTACCCGGCTGACCAACATCACCCGGCAACTGGCCCGGCGCGATGTCGATGCCGCGCTGGCCGCCGCGGGGGCCGAAGCGCAGGATTGGGAGGGCGGCACGCGAATCGCAACGGCGCTGCACGCCTTCAACCGCGACTGGTCGCGGCGGGTCCTGGGCACCGGCGCTGTCGTGCTGATGATCACCGACGGGCTGGATCGGGACGAGGCGGACACCCTGTCGCAGGAGATGGAGCGCCTGCACCTGTCGGCACGGCGGCTGATCTGGATCAACCCGCTGCTGCGCTGGGACGGATTTGCCCCGAAAGCCAAGGGGATACGAACGATCCTGCCGCATGTGGACTGCTTTCGCGCGGGCCATTCGATCCAGTCGCTGGAGGATCTGGCGCAGGCGATTTCCCGCGCCGACGATGTCGGGGACCGGGACAGGATGCTGAAAATGATGCGGCAATCCTGACTAGTTTGATCTGGATCAAAGTTCGGGTCGACTCAAAGATGCATTTGAGATATACGGATTGCGGCGGTGAATGACTTCCCGACATTCTCCGGTGAACCGCACATCACGTCCCTGTGTCTTTCCCAACACAGGTTCCCGGGTGCCGAGGGCCCTCCCTCCCGAGGCACCAAATCATGAGACGCCGTGGGCCCTCCCTCCCACGGCGTTTTTCTTTGGGATTTTGGAATGTTGCATTCCGGCCGGTGCTGCCGCCGACCCCGTGCGCCGCCGCCTTTTCTGGGGTGGACCGTGCAGTGCCGTGCGCCCCGGTCTCCTCCTTTTTGATGACTGGCCAAGGGCCGTTCCGCCGCCCAATATTCCGAAACGTGAGGAGGAGGACCCCATGCAGATCGGCGATCATGATGCGATTCCGGAACTTGCGCTGGACTGGCACCAGAGTGGCAAGAAGGCCGCCCTTGCCACCGTCGTGGAAACCTGGGGCAGTGCGCCCCGGCCCGTCGGCAGCCAGTTGGCGATATCGGGCGAGGCCGGGATGGCCGGGTCGGTGTCGGGCGGTTGTGTCGAGGGGGCGGTGATCGCCGAGGCGCTGGAGGCGCTGGAGGATGGCAAGCCGCGCTTATTGGAGTTCGGCGTCAGCGACGAGGACGCCTTTGCCGTGGGTCTGGCCTGTGGCGGGCGCATCCGGGTTCTGGTCGAACCGGTGGGGGCAGCCCTGCCCGTGGCGCTGCTGGCGGATCTTGTCGCGGCCCGTGCGCAGCGGACGGCCATCGCCTATGTCGTCGATGTAGTACGCTGGCAGCGGCGGCTTGCCGGCCCCGACGATCCCGACTTGGGGGCCGTGATTGCAGAACGGATGCGAAGCGACAAATCGGGGTTCGAGGGCGAAACCTTCGTCGGTATCCACAACCCGCCCTTGCGCATGGCCATCGTCGGCGCGGTGCATATCGCGCAGCCGCTGGTGCAGATGGCCCGTCTTGCCGGCTTTGCGCCCACGCTGATCGACCCGCGCCCGGCCTTTGGCGCCGCCGAGCGGTTTCCGGGCGAGACGATCCTTGACGACTGGCCCGATGCGGCACTGGCCGCCCACGGGCTGGATGCGCGCACCGCGGTGGTGACGCTGACCCATGATCCCAAACTGGATGACCCCGCGATTCTGGCAGCGCTTGACTCCGACATGTTCTATCTGGGCTGCCTTGGGTCCACCCGGACCCATGCCAAACGCGTGGCGCGGCTGGAGTCGGCCGGCGTGCCCGCGGATCGCATCGCGCGGATCCACGCCCCCGTCGGGCTGAACATCGGGGCGAAATCGCCGGCCGAAATCGCGGTGTCGATCCTGGCTGAGGTGATCCAGCGCCTGAGGCAGGGCTGATGCGCTTCGGGCCGGTGCCCGTTGACGGGGCCGAGGGCGCGACCCTCGCCCATTCCGTGCGGGCCGGCGCCGTCATGCTGAAGAAAGGCATCGTGCTTGGCCCCGCCGAACTCGCCGCGTTGCGGGACGCGGGGGTGTTTGAGGTGACGGTCGCCCGGCTCGACCCCGGTGACGTGGCCGAAGACGCGGCGGCCGGTCAACTGGCCCGGGCGCTGGTGCCCGATCCGGCCACGGCTTTCCTGCGGGTGGGGCCCGCCGCGCGGGGGCGGGTCAACCTGCACGCGGTCTGCCCCGGTGTCGTCGGGCTGGATGTCGAGAAAATCCACGCGCTCAACCGGATTGATCCGGGCGTGACGCTGGCCACGCTCGCGCCCTTCACCCGGGTCACGCCCGGCCTGCTGGTCGGGACGGTCAAGATCATTCCCTATGCGGTCTCGGGCCCGGTCCTTGCCGATGCCTGTGCCGTGGCCGCCGGCGCGTTGCGGGTATCGCCGGTTGTCCGGAAAAGCGCAGGTCTGGTGCTGTCCGAGGTGCCGGGCCAGAAACCCGGTCTGATCGACAAGGGGCGAGAGGCGATTGCCGCGCGCCTGTCCGCCCTTGGGATCGAGCTTGAGGCGGTACGGGTCGTCCCGCACCGTGTCACGGACATGGCCGCGGCGCTGTCCGATCTGCCGGGGGAGATCGCCCTGATCCTCAGCGGTTCCGCCACCTCCGACGCCCATGACACCGCGCCAGAGGCCCTGCGCGCCGCAGGCGGCGTGGTGGAGCGGTTCGGCATGCCCGTGGATCCCGGCAACCTGCTGTTCATCGGAAAACTGGACGCGCGTCCCGTGATCGGGCTTCCCGGCTGTGCCCGATCGCCCGCGCTGAACGGGGCCGACTGGGTGCTGGAACGCGTGGCCTGCGGGCTGACCGTGGCAAGCGACGAGATCGCGCAGATGGGGGTGGGGGGGCTATTGAAGGAAATCCCGTCGCGCCCCCAGCCGCGGGAGGGGTGAGGCGCCCTTGCCCGGCCATTGGTCCGGGCGGCGGCGGTGTGCCGTGGGTATTTGGGCCAAGAAGAAGGGGGGAGGTCGCGCTTCCGATAAACGGTTCTCAAAGCCGGGGGTGCGTGCTTAACTTGAGACTAATGACAGGGAGGAATGTCGATGGTTGAAATATCCATGACGGTGAACGGCCGTTTGTTGAGTGGGGCTATTGAGGGTCGTACGCTGCTTGTCGAGTTTCTGCGGGAGGGTTTGGGCCTGACGGGGACGCATGTTGGCTGTGACACGTCGCAATGCGGGGCGTGTGTTGTGCATGTGGACGGTCGGGCGGTGAAGTCCTGCACGATGCTGGCGGCAGAGGCGGCCGGGGCGGAGGTTGTCACGATCGAGGGGATGGCCAATGCGGACGGTTCGCTGAGCGTGATCCAGCAGGCGTTCCAGGACCATCACGGGCTGCAATGCGGGTTCTGCACGCCGGGGATGGTGATGTCGGCGGCGGCGCTTCTGGCGGACAATCCCAAGCCGACCGAGGCGGAGGTGCGCGCCTATCTGGAGGGCAATATCTGCCGCTGCACGGGCTACCACAACATCGTCAAGGCGATCCTGGCGGCCAGCGGTCAGGACGTGTCCCATATCGGCGGCGACGCCATCGCGGCGGAATAGGCGCGGCACACCACCAGCGGCGGGCGGGCATGGGGGCCCGGACGGGGCCGTCCCGCGCACCGGACATTCCTTGAGGGAGGACAGAGACATGCCGAAAGATCACGGCATCGGCGCCAGTTCCAAGCGGCGCGAGGACAAGCGGTTCCTGACCGGCCGGGGCCGGTATACCGACGACATCAACCTGGCGGGGCAGGCCTATGCGGTCTTCGTGCGCTCCCAGGTGGCCCATGGGAAACTGAACGGGGTGGACACCGCGGCCGCCGAAGCGATGCCCGGCGTGATCCGCGTCTTCACCGGTGCGGATTTCGAGGGCGTGGGGGGCCTGCCCTGCGGCTGGCAGGTGACCGACCGGCATGGGGAACCGATGCAGGAACCCGGCCACCCGGTGCTGGCCCAGGGCAAGGTGCGCCATGTGGGCGACCCGATCGCCGTGGTGGTGGCCGAGACCGAGGACCAGGCCCGCGACGCGGCCGAGGCCGTCGACCCCGATATCGAGGAACTGGACCCGGTGCTCGACATGAAGGCGGCGCTGGCGGACGGCGCGCCCAGGGTGCATGACGATCTGAGTTCGAACCTTTGTTATGACTGGGGCTTCGTGGAGGAGAACCGCGAGGCGGTGAATGCCGCGTTCGAGGCGGCCCATCACGTCACCACGCTGGAGCTTGTGAACCAGCGGCTGATCCCCAACGCGATGGAACCGCGGGTGGCGGTGGGCGATTTCAACCCCGCGACCGAGGACAGCACGCTTTACACCACCTCGCAGAACCCCCATGTGATCCGGCTGTTGATGGGGGCCTTCGTGCTGGGCATCCCCGAGCACAAGCTGCGCGTGGTGGCCCCGGATGTGGGCGGCGGCTTCGGGTCGAAGATCTTCCACTATGCGGAAGAGGCGTTCTGCACCTTCGCCGCGAAGGCGATCAGGCGCCCGGTGAAATGGACCTGCACGCGGTCGGAGGCGTTCATCTCCGATGCCCATGGCCGCGATCATGTCACGAAGATCGAACTGGCGCTGGATGCCGAGGCCAACTTCACCGCGCTCAGGACCGAGACTTACGCCAATATGGGCGCGTATCTGTCGACCTTCGCGCCGTCGATCCCGACCTGGCTGCACGGCACGCTGATGGCGGGCAATTACAAGACACCGCTGATCTATGTGAACGTCAAGGCGGTGTTCACCAACACGGTGCCGGTGGATGCCTATCGCGGCGCGGGCCGGCCCGAGGCGACCTTCCAGCTGGAACGGGTGATCGACAAGGCCGCGCGGGAGCTGGGGATGGACCCGGTGGACCTCCGCCGGAAGAACTTCGTCACCGAGTTTCCCTATGCCACGCCCGTCGCGGTGGAATACGACACCGGCGATTACAACGCGACGATGGACAAGCTTCTGGAGATGATCGACCTCTCGGGCTTCGAGGCGCGGCTGGCGGAGAGCAAGGCCCGCGGGCGCCTGCGCGGCCTTGGCATCAACTGCTATATCGAGGCCTGCGGGATCGCGCCCAGCCAACTGGTGGGCCAGTTGGGCGCGCGGGCCGGTTTGTATGAATCGGCCACGGTGCGGGTGAACGCCACCGGCGGCCTGGTGGTGATGACCGGCAGCCACAGCCACGGGCAGGGGCATGAGACGACCTTTGCGCAAGTCGTGGCCGACATGATCGGCATCGGCGAGGACATGGTCGAGATCGTCCATGGCGATACCGCCAACACGCCGATGGGCATGGGCACCTATGGCTCGCGCAGCCTCGCCGTCGGCGGATCGGCGATGGTGCGGGCGACCGAGAAGATCATCGCCAAGGCGAAGAAGATCGCGGCCCATCTGATGGAGGCCTCTCCCGAGGACATCGAGTTGAAGGACGGCCAGTTCACCGTGGCGGGCACCGACAAGTCGGTCGCCTGGGGCGCCGTGACGCTGGCGGCTTATGTCCCCCACAACTACCCGCTGGAGGATATCGAACCGGGGCTGGAGGAAACCGCCTTCTACGACCCCAACAACTTCACCTACCCCGCCGGCGCCTATGCCTGCGAGGTGGAGGTCGACCCCGAGACCGGCAAGGTCGATGTGGTCTCTTTTGCCGCCGCGGACGACTTCGGCAATATCGTGAACCCGATGATCGTCTCGGGGCAGGTGCATGGCGGCATCGCCCAGGGCATCGGGCAGGCGCTGCTGGAGGGCGCGGTGTTCGACGAGTACGGCCAGCTTCTGTCGGGCTCCTACATGGATTACGCGATGCCCAGGGCCGATGACGTGCCGTTCTACGCGGTCGATCATTCCTGCGCCACGCCCTGCACCCACAACCCCCTGGGGGTGAAGGGCTGTGGCGAGGCCGGGGCCATCGGCTCCCCGCCCGCGGTGGTCAATGCCGTGGTCGATGCGCTGCAGCGCGCGGGCCACATATCGGTCACCCATATCGACATGCCGCTGACGCCGTCGCGCGTCTGGGCCGCCATGCAGGGCTGAGGAGGACTGTCCATGTACGCATTCGAATTCGACCGCCCCGCGACACTGGCCGAGGCCATCGACGCGCTTGGCACCGAAGAGGCGCAGGCGCTGGGGGGCGGGCAGACGCTGATCCCCTCGTTGAAACAGCGGCTGGCGGCGCCCTCGAAACTGGTCAGCCTGACCGGCATCGCGGAGCTGAAAGGGGTCTCGATGGACGGCGGCACGCTGACCATCGGCGGCGCCACGCCCCATGCGGTGGTGGCCGCCGAGGCCGCGGCCCATTACCCCGCGCTGGCCGCGCTGGCGGGCCATATCGGCGACCCCGCGGTCCGCAATCGCGGCACCATCGGCGGCAGCCTTGCCAATAACGACCCGTCGGCCTGCTATCCCGCGGCGGTGCTGGCCTCGGGCGCGACGGTGGTGACCCATACCCGGGAGATCGCGGCCGACGACTTCTTCCAGGGCATGTTCACCACCGCGCTGGAGGAGGGCGAGATCATCACCGCCGTCCACTTCCCCGTGCCGGAGGCGGCGGCCTATGCCAAGTTCGAGCAACCCGCCTCCCGCTTCGCGCTGACCGGCGCCTTCGTGGCCAAAGGCCCTGCGGGCGTGCGCGTGGCGATCACCGGCGCCTCCGAGGAGGGCGTGTTCCGCTGGGCCGAGGCCGAAGCCGCGCTGACCGCCGACTTCTCCCCCGCCGCCCTCGCCCCCCTCACCCCACCCGCCGGCGACATGATCGAAGACATCCACGGCACCGCCCAATACCGCGCCCATCTCGCAAAGGTCATGACACAAAGAGCCGTGGCAAAAGCAGGGTGAGAAGCACGGGGCCGCCCCCTTTCCGGGGGGCGGTTATCGCCCTCAGGCGACGATCAGACGGCTGCCGGGCGAGAGGCGTGCCGCGATCCAGGTCAGGTGGTCGCGGCGAAAGGCGACACACCCCTCGGTCGGGTGGTGAGGCTTGCGCCACTGGTGCAGGAAGATCGCAGACCCCCGGCCCGGTGTGGCCGGCGGCGCGTTCCAGTCGGTGATCAGCACGAGATCGTAAAGCGGATCGGGGCGCCGCAGCCGTTCATGGCTGTGTGGATGCGGCGCGTGCGCCAACTGGTTATAGGCCGCGTCGGCGGGATCGTCCGACCACAGATCCCCCGGGCGGATCGGGGTGGCCCATGCGGCGGGCCGCGCCAGACGGTCAGGCCGGTAAAGCATCCCGATGATCCGGTGGATGCCTCTGGGCGTTGCCCCGTCCCCTTCATGCTTGTCGCGGGTCACCCCGGAGCGGCCGACCGAACAGGGGAACCGGCGCCCGGCAAAGCGCAGATGAGTTGGCATCAGGACAAGGTCGTCACGCGTCATGGGGGCAGACTGCCGCAATCGCGCGCCACGGACCAGCGCGGTCTTGAGGCGGATCAACCAAGAGAGCTTCGGGCCGTGTTAAACTGACCGCGGAGTCGCGCAAATGTTGCATCCGGAAGGACTGGAGGAGGTTCGAGATGGAAACGGCGAAGGTCATGGAATACGCCCGCGCGCTTTATGAGGCCCATGGCGACAAGGCCGAGGCGGAAGCGGCCCAGAAGGCTGTCGCGCTGGAGGACGAGGGCGAAGTGGCGCAGGCCGATACGTGGCGAAAGGTCCAAGCCGCGATCAAGGAGATGCGGGCCCCGCATCAGGGCTGAGGCGCTATAGCATATGCCCGGACTTTTCGGCCTTCGTGGCAAGGTAGCGGGCATTTTCCGGCGTGTGTCCCACCTTCAGGGGCACGCGTTCGGATACGTCGATCCCGTTGGCGCGCATCATCTCGATCTTGGCGGGGTTGTTGGTCATCAGCCGCACGGCTGAAAACCCCATCTCGCGCAGGATCGCCGCGCCGATGCGAAAATCACGCTCGTCATCTTCAAACCCCAGCCGGTGGTTGGCCTCGACCGTGTCGAAGCCCTGATCCTGCAGGGAATAGGCGCGCATCTTGTTGGCAAGGCCGATGCCGCGTCCCTCCTGGTTGAGGTAGAGCAGGACGCCCGCGCCTTCGGCGCCCATCTGGGCCAGCGCGGCGGTCAGTTGCGCGCCGCAATCGCATTTCAGGCTGCCCAGCAGGTCGCCGGTGAAACAGGCCGAATGGAGCCGGGCCAGAACCGGCGCCCCGCGCGGGGGGCTGCCGATTTCGACGGCATAGTGTTCCTCGCTGCCATCGGCCGGGCGGAAGACATGGACGCGGCCCGCCCGTGACACCGCGAGCGGCACGCGGGCCGACACGACCTCTGCCACGGTTGCGGCATCGGTTTGGGCAAGGGCCGCGTCTGCAAGCGTGATCCGTGTCAGGTCCTGTGTCCGGGCGATGCCTGCGGGGTCGGTCACCTCGACGGCGAGCACGGCGGGCAGAAGTTGCGCCGTCTTGGCCAATGCGATTGCGGCACGATAGGCCGCGGCCTCGCCCCCGCGCAGGGTGTGGAACGGGCCGAAAAGCGGCTGGTCGAGGTCGTTGGCGGGCTCTGCCACGCCGCGGACCCAGTCTGGCGTTGCCTCTGGCGGCAGGCGCAGGCGCGCGATGTCGCCGTCATAGGGCCGTGCCTTCAGCGTTGTCGCCCGGCGGGCCGTGATCGCCAGCACCGGTTCGCCGCCCAAGGCGCGCAGCGCCGCCATCCGGTCGGGCGTCAGCGTTTCGGCGGCGACGACGACAAGGGCGCCGACCATGACAGGCACGCCCATGCGCAGATCGCCGCGGGCGCGGGCGATGCGTTCTGTGCCGTCGGGGCCAAGGGGCATGGGCGGTCCTTTCCTGTGGGCGGTGCGCGGCCAAGTCCGACAGATATGAAACAATTCCGCCGTAGGCCACACGCTTGCGTGAAAAACCTGTTGCAAATCTTGTGGCCCCTGCAGGGGGCGTCATCTGATGCGCAGGTCAGACAGAGGAGACACCCCGATGAGCAATCTGAAAAAGATCCTGCTGGTCGATGATGAAGACGACTTGCGCGAGGCGCTGAGCGAGCAGCTTGTCATGACTGAGGATTTCGACGTGTTCGAGGCCGGCAACGGCGCCGAGGCGATGGAGAAGGCCAAGGAGGCGCTCTATGATCTGGTGATCCTCGATGTGGGCTTGCCCGACACGGACGGGCGGGAACTGTGCCGGTTGATGCGCAAGCAGAATGTCAAATGCCCCATCATAATGCTGACGGGCCATGACAGCGATGCCGACACGATCCTGGGTCTGGATGCCGGGGCGAACGACTATGTGACCAAGCCGTTCAAGTTTCCGGTGCTGCTGGCCCGCATTCGCGCGCAACTGCGCCAGCACGAGCAGTCGGAGGATGCGGTCTTCCAGCTTGGGCCGTACACGTTCAAGCCGTCGATGAAGATGCTGATCACCGAGGAAGACCGCAAGATCCGCCTGACGGAGAAGGAAACCAACATCCTGAAATATCTCTACCGGGCGTCGGAAGGCGTGGTGGCGCGCGATGTGCTGTTGCACGAGGTCTGGGGCTACAATGCCGGGGTGACCACCCATACGCTGGAAACCCACATCTACCGCCTGCGCCAGAAGATCGAGCCCGATCCGTCCAACGCGCGGCTTCTGGTGACCGAGTCGGGGGGCTATCGCCTGGTCGCGTGACCTCTGCGGAAGATGGCAGACCGGGCGGGCGGTTCATGTGCCGCCACGCCCGCAGCCAAGGGCATCAGGCGTCAGCATGACGACAAAACGGCGCCCGGGTTCCGACTGTTTCCAAAGCCTGCCGCGGCCCGAGGCAATTCAGGCATTCTTGCGGCAAGAATTTGACTTGCCGCGGCAATGCGCGCATCGTCCCCTTGTAATGTGTACTTGAGGGGGACTCATGATGGGTACCAAAGCTCTTCTCGCGGCGGCCAGCGCCGCGGCGCTGCTTTTGGCGTCGCAGGCAAATGCCGCTTCTATCCTTGCGATGAAACTCAGCGACCTGACGCCGGATGCCTCGTCGGCCGGGCGTCTGGATGCCTATAGCGGCTGGACCGACGGGACCGGCTGGAACGAGGGTGTCGCCGGTGCGACCGATCTGGTCAACAACGGTATCGACTACCGCAATGGGTCGATCGACTGGGCAGAGGTGGAGTCTGTGCGGGTGTCGATGTATTCGCAAGGCTCCGAAGTGGCCTATGTGGAATTCGACGCGGCCGGCACCACGATGACCGACTTCTTCGCGGTCGCCAATGTCAGCGGCTCCAGCTGGCCCGACGACCTGACGACGGATGTTCACAACTACTTCTCGATCGCGGGTCACACCAGCAATGACCGTCACTGGTACATCAACCGCAACTATGGCGGCTGTGGTTCCGATGTCGGCCATATGGTCGTTCTTGACGGCGATGGCGCCGATGCCTGCAGCTGGGAAACGACCCGGACCGATGACATCGGTCTGACGAACCGTGGCTTCCTGTATTCGACCCTGACCACGGATACGAACTGGAACAACACCGGTGGGCAGGTCGGTGTGGCCGATGTGTTTGCCGTGCATGTGACGGTGGGCGGGGATGTTCCGCTTCCGGCATCGCTGGTGCTGATGGGGACGGCGCTGGGGGGCCTTGGGGCCGCGCGCCGGTTCGCCCGCAAGGCCGGCTGATCCACATTCTGCAAGATGCTGAACGTCCGTCCGCCGTCTGGCGGGCGGGCGTTCGCATTTGGGCGTGTACAAACCGCCCGCGGGTGGTTGCAGGCCTGACCGCGCCCGCCTAGGCTGCGCGAGCCCCGGAAACTGCCGACAGGACAGCCCATGCCATTTACCCTTGCCACCTGGAACATCAACTCCGTCCGACTGCGCAAGGGGCTTGTCGAACGCGTCCTTCGGGAAGAGGCCCCCGACATCCTGTGCCTTCAGGAATGCAAATGTCCCGTCGACAAGATCCCGGTGGAGCCGTTCGAGGCGCTTGGCTATGGCCATATCGTGGCGCGCGGGCAAAAAGGTTATAACGGCGTCGCGATCCTGTCGCGGCTGCCGCTGGAAGACGCGGGCGATCTGGATTTCGCGGGGCTGGGCCATGCGCGCCATGTGGCGGCACGGCTGGAAAACGGCGTGGTGGTGCACAATTTCTATGTGCCTGCCGGCGGCGATGTGCCCGACCGGGAGAAGAACGAGAAATTCGGACAGAAACTCGACTACGTGGCCGATATGCGCGACTGGTTCCACGGAAACCGGCCCGAAAGGGCGATCCTCGTGGGCGATCTGAACATCGCGCCGCTGGAGGATGACGTCTGGTCCCACAAGCAGATGCTGAAGATCATCAGCCACACCCCGGTCGAGGTCGAGGGGCTGATCGCCGCGCAGGAGGCGGGCGGCTGGGTGGATGTCACGCGCAAGGACATCCCCGAGGGCAAGCTTTATTCCTGGTGGTCGTACCGGGCGCGCGACTGGGCGGCGTCGGACCGGGGACGGCGGCTGGATCACGTCTGGGCCACCGGTGACATTTCCGGGGCGGCGCATTCCAGCCGCATCCTGCGCGACGCGCGGGGGTGGGAGCAGCCCTCGGACCACGTTCCGGTTCTTGCGACATTCGATTTGTGAGTTCGCCCTTGGGTTTTGCCCGGTGAAGCTCATATATGGCGAAAATCCCTGAAAGGCGGAGACGACTGGATGTTGGGACTTGGCGGAAATGGCGCGGACGCGCCCAAGGGCGACCTGATCAAGGAGATCAGCGAGATGACCTTCATGGAGGACGTGATCGACGCCTCCAACGAGGTGCCGGTGATCGTCGATTTCTGGGCCCCGTGGTGCGGGCCGTGCAAGGCGTTGGGGCCGGCGCTTGAACAAGGGGTGACCGAGGCCGGCGGCAAGGTGCGCATGGTCAAGGTGAACGTGGACGAAAACCAGCAGATCGCGGCGCAGTTGCGCATCCAGTCGATCCCGACGGTCTATGCCTTTCACCAGGGCCAGCCGGTCGACGGGTTCCAGGGGGCGCTGCCGGCCTCCGAGATCAAGGCGTTCATCGACCGGGTGGTCGGGGCAGGCGGCGACGGCGGTCTTGCCGAAGCGGTGACCGAGGCCGAGGCGATGCTGGGCGAAGGGGCGGCCGTGGATGCCGCGCAGACCTTCGCCGCCATTCTGGCGCAAGAGCCGGAGAACGCCGCCGCCTATGGCGGGCTGATCCGGTCGCATCTGGCGCTGAAAGAGGTCGAGCAGGCCGAAGGTCTGCTGGCCGCCGTGCCGGCCGAAATCGCCAACGCGCCCGAGATCGAGGCCGCTCGCGCACAGGTCGACCTTGCCCGGCAGGCGGCCGAGGCAGGCCCCGTAGCCGAGTTGCGGGCCGCCGTGGACCATGATGCCGATAACCATCAGGCCCGTTTCGACCTTGCCAAGGCGCTTCATGCCAATGGCGAGATCGAGGAGGCAGTGGACCAGCTTCTGGAGCTGTTCCGGCGCGACAGCGAATGGAACGACGGCGCGGCGAAGGCCCAGCTTTTCACCATCTTCGATGCGCTCAAACCGCAGGACCCGATCGTGCTGAAAGGCCGCAGAAAACTCTCCTCCCTGATATTTGCCTGACGGATGCCGCGGCCTAGCTTGTTCGGCATGTTCAATGCGGCCGACCTGCCAGAGACCATCCCGATCTTTCCGCTTCCCGGCGCGCTGCTTTTGCCGCGCGCCCGGTTGCCTTTGCACATATTCGAGCCGCGCTATCTGGCGATGCTCGACGACACGCTGAAAACCCCGCACCGGCTGATCGGGATGGTCCAGCCGCGAGAGGTGCCGGGCAGCGAGGAACGCAAGCTGCACAGCATCGGCTGTGCTGGCCGCGTGACCGCCTTTTCGGAGACCGAGGACGGGCGGTACATGATCACGCTGAACGGCATTTCCCGGTTCCGCATCCTGAAAGAGCAGGCGGGGTTCACGCCTTACCTCAAGGCCGATGTGTCATGGGACGGGTTCGCCCCCGATCTGGGCGCCGGGGAAGATGACGGTGCCTTCGACCGAGAGACGTTCATGCCGCTGCTCAGCCGGTTCTTCGCCAGCCGCGGCTTGTCGACCGACTGGGAGAGCCTGCAAGAGGCCGAGGATGAGTTGCTGATCAACTCTCTGTCGATGCTGTGCCCCTTCCCGCCGGAGGACAAGCAGGCGCTGCTCGAGGCGCCCTCGCTTCCGACACGGCGCGAAACGCTGGTCACGCTGATCGAGTTTGCGCTGCGCAGCGGCACCGACGAGGAAAAGATGCAGTGACCGACCTGCCCCCCGCCGACCGCAAGATGCTGGAATCGCTGGTCTGCCCCGTCACCAACGCCGTGTTGCGGTATGATGCGGAGCGGCACGAGCTGGTGTCAAAGGCGGCGGGGCTGGCCTTCCCGATCCGGGGTGGGATTCCGATCATGCTGGTCGATGAGGCCCGGAAGGTCGAGTGACGGTCGCGCCTAGCCGATCAGCGCGGCCTGAATCTCCTTGCCCCAGCCGAGATACAGCGTCTCTCCGGTATCTATCGCCGGCCGTTTCATCAGCGTCGGGTGATCGCCCAGCAGGTCGAGCGGTGGGCGTGCCCGCTCCCCTTCATCCAGTTGCCGCCATGTGGTGGAACGCCGATTGATCAGCGCGTCACCGAACGCGTCGAGCAACCGCGTGAGATCCTCGGCCCCAAGCGGCATGTCGCGGACATCGTGAAACCGCACCTCGTGGCCCGCCTTCTCAAGCGCAGCGCGGGCCTTGCGGCAGGTGTCACAGGTTTTCAGGCCGTAAAGGATCATGATGCCTCCGGTTTCGCCAACCATACCCCAAATGGGTGGGGCGACCAGCCACCGCTTGCTTTTCAGGCGATTCGGGCTGATTTATTGAGCCGTGACGGCAGACGACCTGGACGACCGCTCCTTCTTTGGGCAGCCGGAAGAACTGGAAGACCTGGCTGTGACAGACCGCGCTGCAATTCCGCGGGCGCGGAGCTTGGAAGGAGACAAGGGATGCCCACCGGCACCGTGAAATGGTTCAACACCACCAAGGGCTACGGCTTCATCGCCCCCGATGACGGCGGAAAGGACGTGTTCGTTCATATCTCTGCCGTCGAACGTGCAGGCATGACCGGACTCGCCGACAATCAGAAAGTATCCTACGAGATGATCGAAGGCCGCGATGGCCGCAAATCCGCCGGCGATCTGAAGACGATCTGATTTTCTGGCGAGCGGTGGCGCCACGGACTGCTGCCGCTCTCCCTTGCCCGCGCCGCGCGCCGTCCGATCCGCGGACGACCCGCCCCGCCTGCCGGCACCGCAAGGAAACGCGGTCGGTGCCCACTCACCTGACCGCGTTCAAGTCGGTTTGTTCCATTTCCTAAACCTTGGTCCACCGGGATGTATGCCCGTTCCGCCTGTTCGCCGTTCACGGATCAGGTCAGGACCCGGGTGATCGCAACCCCGGCCCATGCGGACAATCCGGTCAGGACAGCGCCCCAACTGGTGTCGATGGCGACCTGGACGGGCGACCAGTTTCGCAAGGTGGCGTAGTTCGTGAACTCGTAAGTGCCATAGGCAACCGCGCCGAGGATCGCCCCCTGCAGCAGGGCCCGCCCGCCGTCACCGGCTTGCAGGGCAGGCCATGACACAAGGTAGATCAACCCCGCCACGTAGGCGAGGTAGAAGGCCGCCGCCGCGCCAAGCCGCGGCTCCTCCAGCAGCCAGTCGGCGATGTAGCGTTCGAACAGCGGCCGCATGACCGTCTTCAGCATGATCGCGTCGACGACCAGAAAGATGGTTGCCGTCGACAGGTACAGGATAATCGGTTTCATCGGGGCTCCCTTCCAGCTTGCCGGTAAGGGTAGCGCGGGCGCGGGTGTCGTCTATGCGGTGTCTTTGGCGCCGCGCCACATGGCCGATGGATCGGCAATCTTGGCGCCCGGCTTCGCGACCTGTTCCGCAAGAGTGGGTGTGAAGCAGGAGAATGGGCGGTTTTGTGTCGTGATCGTGGCCGGATTTCCCGCCGTCATTGACAGCTGTCCGATATTGAGGCTTCTAGGAATATATTAGGACTTATGAACGACCCCGGCGCGCCACATTTGCTGCGCCGATAGCATTGGATGAGGGATTTCATGGCGCTCTCGATAAACGACACCGATCCGGTGACCGTCACGCTTGATGAACGTAATGACCGGGTGACGATCACCGGCGAACTCGATTGGGAGGTGGTGGCCGACCCGATTGGCCCGCTTCTCAGCAGCACATCCTATACCATCGTGATGCAGATGTCGGGGTCGCCCTTCGCGGCCGACTTCACGATGCCCGAGGTCGACACGGCCGTCACGCTTTCCGGAACCGCGACGATCACCGTCGAAAACCCGAAATCCGGTTTCGGCACGCAGACGGTTTCGGGCCTGGCCGGTCAATACGGGATATCGAGCACTTCGCCCGAGGAAGGCCTGTCGAACAACGTCCTGCTGTTCCAACAAATGACCCGAACCTTCCCCGCCGGAGAGCTGGACGGGGACATGACCTATCAGTTCCTTCTGGGGTTCGATGCGGATTTCAGCACCGTCACCCAGGTTCTGGCCGCCTTGCAGGTGCGCACGCCGTTGTCTGGCGGGCAGTACTACAATTCCGACTATTACACGACCGAGCAGTACCGGGGGCTGGAAATCGTCGACATCTACGACGGGTCGCCCGATCCCGACTCCCAGCCGCAAACCCCCGATGGCGACACATTGCAGGATTTCACCGGCGACGGAACCGACGACATCCTGTGGCGCAAGGACACCGGCCATGTCGGCTATTGGGAGATGACCGATGGTAACAAGACTTACCACGCCATCGGCTGGGCCGGCACCGACTGGTCCGTCGCAGGCACGGGCGATCTGAACGGCGACGGCACCGACGATATCCTGTGGCGCAAGTCGGCCGGCCATGTCGGCTATTTCGAAATGGACAATGGCAGCCACACCTACCAGGCCATCGGCTGGGCCGGTACCGACTGGACGGTCGTGGGCATCGGCGATCTGAACGGTGACGGGACGGATGACATCCTGTGGCGCAAGTCGGCCGGCCATGTCGGCTATTTCGAGATGGACAATGGCAGCCACACCTACCACGCGATTGGCTGGGCGGGGACGGATTGGTCGGTCGAGGGTGTGGGCGACCTGAATGGCGACGGCACCGATGATATCCTGTGGCGCAAGGACACTGGCCATGTCGGCTATTTCGAGATGCATGACGGGCAGGACACCTATCACGCCATCGACTGGTCCGGGACAGACTGGTCGGTCGAGGATGTGGCCGACGTGAACGGCGATGGCACCGACGATGTCATCTGGCGCAAGGACACCGGCCGTGTCAGCTATTGGGAAATGAACGACGGCAACGCGACCTATCACACCATCGACGACGTTGGACTGGACTGGGATATCGTCTAATCCCTGTATCCGTCGCGCGCCGAGAGCGTATTGCCTTACCTTAACGCTCGGCCCCCTGTCCCATCGGAACGATCAGGGGGCCGATGCGCGTTTTTTGCCTTGCCTTGGAGGCCGCCGAAAACGCGGGGGAACGCCGACTTGTTCGGCCATGACTCAGGGGGTATCGCCTGCGCAAACAGTCGGGCCCGTGCTGGCGTCACAATCGAACATATCGGTAGGAATGGTGGAGCCGAGGGGAAGCGGCAGGCGGTGGGTTTCGGTATTTATTTTCAGTGGCTTAGGGGTATCTGGTTTTGCTGCTTGTGTCAGCCCGCTGTAACACTTTGTGTGGTGTGACGGGCATTGTTTGCAGCCCAGCATTGGTGCCCGTTGAATTGGTATCCCCTACAGAGGCGAAAAACGCCTTCTCGCTCGCTTCATTCATCAAGACTCTTCTCGTTGAAGCGACTTCCCGCGCTTGCAGTTTTTTTCTGCGTGCTGCGGCTTTCTCAGGACAGCCCCCAACAAGCTGCCCAGCCCATCCAGCTTCCCAACATCACTTTTCCCCATGACCTCCATTACCATCGACCTCAACCGGCCCGCCCGCAAAGGCCCCTGTGCGATCTCGCGTGACCTTCTGGAAGACGGACATGCGCCCGATACACTCGTCGCCTTCGTTCGCGGCTCGACACCCTGTTTCAGTCCTGCCCCGCTTTCCAAATGGGCGGGTTTGACCGCCGAAGAGTCAAGCTCCGGTGCTCACATGCGCTTCCGGCCCTATCGCGAACGGTAAACTCCGGTCCGAGATTTGGCCCTTTGGGTGCCCCCAAGTTCCCCCGGGCACCCTCCGCCTACCCCGAGGCCGCAAGGCCATCCTGCGCCCCAAATCCACAGGTCTGCGGATGTCCGGACCAACAACAAGGCAACGCATATCGGTACCCGGTGGGAGACACCCAGCGGCGTCCAAGGATGGCGGTGTGGCGATCCACGCTTTCACCGAGAAAACTCTCCTGACCGATCAAGGGCCGGAAGCGGACTCTGCAAGCCAACCGGAGCCGATCATATACCGTGGCCCTTCGTGTAAGGATGGATGGGGATTTGGCCGAAAGAGTGCCCCCGGGAACTCTCTGGTATCGTGAGGCCCGAGATATCCCGAGTTGGCCTGTGGGGCGCAAATCCACGGGCGTGCGGGCCTGCCAAGGGGCGGAGTTTCCACAGTATCGAGCGCCCCCAAGACGTCGCGGAAGACGTAGCCAGGCGCTTCGGTTTCAAAGGCTTGGATAGGGGGCGTGTACAGCACCGCAAGCGGTGGAAATATGCTCAAGGAGACTTCGGCGCAGGTCGGGCGTCGCGGGGGCGTTTGGGTATTCGGCTTGCCGCACCCTGCATCTTGAGAAACTGGATCTTTATCAATGACTTAGAATTTGCATCCCCTACGGCTGGTTGGGCCGTTTGAGATTTCTATAGATTCTTAAAGAGGTCTCTGAGAGTAACCTGAGGGTTATTATTGTTTTTTTATAGGTGCTTAAGTGTTCTTGGGGTTCCCCAGAGAGTCCCCTTGGTTGGCAACGCTGATCTGTCAGGGCAGCACCTCCCCAACCCCAAACAGGACATTCCCTCGTTTGCATCCCGAGTGGTCCCCGAGGGTATCTTGGGGATGAATGGTCTGCTGGGCCTCCGTCTCTACTGTCACAGGGCAGGCAGCAATTGCGATCCTGCGGCCGCCCCCACCCCATCGGATATTTCCACAGAAAATCTATCATCTTAATGCGCATGGGCGTCCCCCCAGTTTTCCCCCATGGCCCCCCCCGTAGCGACGGCTCAGCGCTCGCCACCTTCCCCATCCCCGATCCTGTGAACACTCCGGGGCAAAGGCGGGTCTGCCGGATGCCCCCCAGAGTGTCCCACAGGGCAAGGTCTAGTGAGTCGTCTCACCGCCCGGCGCAGAATGTCCCATAAACATGGTCTTTCATTTCTGAGACGCTGCGGCCTATAACGTCTTAAACCTTGTGAGACAGTCTTGATGGAGGTGAGACGATGTTGGTGGGATAT
This sequence comes from Rhodovulum sp. P5, assembly GCF_002079305.1. Lineage (NCBI taxonomy): Bacteria > Pseudomonadati > Pseudomonadota > Alphaproteobacteria > Rhodobacterales > Paracoccaceae > Rhodovulum > Rhodovulum sp. P5. The sequence continues at coordinate 1,712,838 of NZ_CP015039.1, read as the reverse complement.
GCCCGGACTTCGACGCTGGACCAGAGGGCGGGCCTTGAGGGGCAGCAAAGGGACCTTGAGGCCGCCGGGTGCGACCGGGTGTTCGTGGAGCAGGTGTCCTCGGTGGACGTGACAGCCCGTGAGAAGCTCGCTGAGGCCCTGTCCTCTCAAGTTCACCAGTAAAACGCGTAAGTGATTGATATCGTTATGGCGAGATTGGCCAAAATGTAACTACGCGAGGGTGATCAGGCGGGTTTTGGCAGGTTCAGGGTGTCGAAGAGGTCCAGTTGTTCGGGGGTCGGGGTGGTGAGGCCGTCGAGCTTTCGGTCGGCGATCCGGGCTTCGTGGCGGTGGATGCGCGCGAGCATGTCGAGGGCGGTTCGTGGGCTGGCGTCATGTCCTTTTGCCTTCAGCCGCATGCGCATGACGCGGTAGAGGACGAGGGCGAGAAAGCAGATCAGCGCGTGGGCGCGGATGCGGTCGGGCAGCCGATGGTGGACGGGGGCGATCTCGATATCGGATTTCAGGACGCGGAAGCCGCGTTCGATATCGGCCAGCGACTTGTAGCGGGTCACGGTTGCGGTCGGCGTCAGGTCGGGGGCATTGGTCAGCAGGGCGAGCTTGCCGTCGAAGAGTTCGGCTCGGGCGACGGCGTCTTCGTCGATGCTGTAGCTGAACCGGTCGGCCTGCAGGTCTGCCTTGAGGAACCGGGTCAGTTCGGCCTCGGCCACGGCGCGCGTGAAGCGGCTATAGGCGCCGCGGTCGGAGGCGCGGCGGCCCCGCGCCGTCTGGCCGTCGTCTTGCGCATCGAGCTTGGCGACCATCTTTTCGGCCTGGGCTTCAAGTTCGGCGATGCGGGCGCGACGTCGTTCGGATTGGTCGGCGGCTCGAACGGGATCATGGGCGACGATCAGGCGATGGCCGGCAAAATTGCTTTCCGCCAGGCCGCCTTCGTCGAAGGCAAGGCCCCGAAAGGTCTCGACCAGATCGGCATAGCGACGGGCGGGGACGGCGAGGATGAACTCCAGCTTGCGGTCGTCCTGATCGGCCAGGGCGGTCAGTTCGTCGATGTTTTCAAGGCTGAGCAGGCCACGGTCGGCGACCAGGATGACACGCTGCACGGGAAACCGCTGCAACACCGTCTGCAGCATGCCCTGCAGGGTTTTCGTCTCCCCGACATTGCCGGGGTGGACCGTGTGCATGAGCGGCAGGCCGTCGGCGGTTTGCACGACGCCGAGCACGAATTGCCGGGCGATGCCACCGGTTTCCTTGTTCATGCCATAGGCGCGGAGGTCGTCGTCAACCTCTCCGTCGCCATGGATGCGCACCGTGGTCAGGTCGTAGAAGACCACGGCCAGGTCCCGATCGACCAGCGGACGGATTTGTCTGGCCAGTTCCATCTCGACCCGCTCGGCATGGTCCATCAGCGCATCCATGGCGCGGAGCAGATGTTGATGCGTGACGGTGTCCGGCATCGCGGGCATGGCGACCGTTTCCAGCCAGCGCAGGCAGCCCAGCTTGCTTGTGGGGTCGCACAACCGATTGAACACCATGGCGCGGACCAGCGCCTCCACGTCGACTTTCCGCTTGCCGGAACGCAGCGCACGGCCGAGGGCATGATCGAAACCAAGGTCCTTCCACAACTCGTGCAGGGCAAAGACGTCGCCATAGCTGCGCGCCGCCTCGTAGGTGATCTCGGCCTTCTCGGGCTCGACCCGACCCGCGGCGCGACTGAGCCCCCGGATCAGCGCATCGAGCTGGCCATCCTTCATCCCGTCCACGCGCCCCAGATTGGCCACGACGCGCAGCCGGGGCTTGCCCGCCTCGTTACGGAAGGACTCGACAATCTGCAGATAGCGACGCCCGCCGCTCTCGGTGATGCGCGTGAACATGGCATGCAGGATATCGCACGTTTGGGCGCATTCATAGGGTCTTAAACATCATAACGTGTAACTACACGACTTCGGCCGAACTGCCCACCTCGCGCGCCTTAAGCTATTGAAATCCCATACCTGCGCTGAACGCGCTCACGCAGATTCCCCCGGATTTTGTCGAAGTTCGGCCACCCCCACCGGCAAGTTGATGTTGACGGTCCTTGGGGGCGTCGCTGAGTTCGAACGGGAGATCATGCTTGAGCGGCAGCGGGAGGGCATCGCCAAGGCGAAGGCCGCGGGGAAATACAAGGGCCGCAAACCCACCGCACAGGCCAAGGCCGACGAGGTGCGAAAGCTGAGGGCCGAAGGGGTCGGCGCGACCGAGATTGCCCGGCGGCTGGGGATCGGGCGGGCCAGTGTCTATCGGATCATGGGGGGCAACCCTCAGGGGGTCGTAAGGTAGGGGTGGACTCCGGGCCTTCTCTGCGCGGGCGAAGGGGCTCGCCAAGATATGAAAGAGCTGCCATTCGCATCGCTCACGGGCGGCCGTCGCCTCGATCTTTCATCAGAGATTCGCTGTGCTATGCCCAAGCGGCGGGAATGCGCAGATAGCGGAGTTTGCAAGGTTAGGACCGCAGGACGGCGCGGAACGGATTGAAAGTTTAGGAACCCTGAGGCGGTGCCTGCTCTAAATCCGTAACCGTGTAGCTGACCGTTATAGTTCCATCAGGCTTTCTGATTGTGCCAACCTCAATTTTGGCGCGAAAGCGATCGCCGAGTGTTATACCCTCTTTCTTCTCGATCCTTTCCAGGTAGTCTTGGCTTACCTGATGGCTGAATTTACCGGAAATTATCTCTTCGGCACCATCGCGTTTAAAGTCGAAGGTTCTCTTGATTGGCGATAGCCCTACGAGCGTACCGGTCCAAATGACGGGTTCGATCTTGACGTTCGTTTCAGATATCCTCCTAAAAGCTCTCTCAATGTCCGCCCGGTCGAAGCTGTATTGTCGATCTGGAAGATTGGCTTTTAGTGCTGCGTCGTTCTTATCAAGATGGCGGAAAAACTTTGCAAGAGCGGCAAAGACCCTTGGGTTAATGTCATCAACATCGATGAGGAACTCATCCTCATTTTCTTGTGTAAACTCCTCAAATAGCGCGGTGGCCTGCTCAAGAGATTCCCTGATGGGCGTTTTCACGGCGCTTGTCTGGCATGCATTCTTTTCTTCAAGAACGAAGCCGAAGGAGCCGGTGGCGACGCCGCGAATGTTGAGGGCCGCGAGTTCCGCCCCCTTAATTTTACCTCGTTGCGCAAGTTCGCCTCGCAAGTTCGATGCGAAAAGGCGAGTTACGATGCCTTGAAAATAGGCGAGTGCTTGCGCGGCGAATCTAGCGTCGATAGTGCGTGATCCGTCCACGGGGGCGCCATCGAAGAGGATTGACACCTCTGCGACCTGAGGGTCGCGTTCCCTAAGAGCACTTATCTCTGTGGTGACCACTTCCAAACGAGTCGAGAAGTTTAACCGACCAACCACGTCTCCATCTGTCTCGGCCTCGTTCATAAGCGCTTCCAACTCAGCCTTCTGATTTTCTAGATCAGCAATTCTTAGGAGGTCAGACATTGAACCTCACCCCTATCGCCCGGTCGATAGCTGCGAACTCCATAGGGTCCATCACCAAGGGAATTTCAAGGATGCCTTTCTTTGAATTTGAGCCGCGCATGTCACTGAAGAGCCCGAACCAGTATGTTGTGTTTCTGACCAACGAACGTGATCCGGCATCAAGGTCAACGGCGTAGGTATCGCAGTAATATGTAGGCTTCATTGTCACAGTGTCGAAGAAAGCGCCGTGAATAAATTTCTTGTAATCGTGCGCCCAATTTTCTGGTTGGGATTGATACCCTGCAGGCCTGTTAAAGAGCGTCACCACGTCAATGTCGCTTGGGCTCTTCTTCCTAAGGATCTCGACATTTTCTACGAAGCTGCCGTCTATCCATTGATAGCCTGAAACAAAGCCACCTGAATGCAAGTGCTTCCGGTATTCATTAAGGCCTTTCATTAGTTTTGCGCGTTCTGGCGAGGTGCAGAAGCGATCAACAACCTCATGCATTGTTGCCGAAAAAGGCGAACGTGCGTTCGGAATAGTTGGGTGACCAGAAATGAACGGCGGCAACGCTCCGTGGGCTGCAAAATCAGGTATGGGCATATAAAAGCTCGTACTTTCCTCCAAGGAACAGCCTATCCATGATCATGAGCTGATGTCCAAGGTTATCTTCACACCCGTTGACGCAGTGCTAACCCCATGAAATTTGTTACCTTTTCCCCAGACTTCACGTCTGCTATGGGCTGGACCAAGTGATCTGATGGTTTGTGTCAGGTATTCGCGATACCCCGCGATGTGCAGTGCGCCGGCTGCGTGATTTCGTAGGCGCAGCGGATGGCTGGAATGACGGGCCGCGCCGCGGCGGAGCGAGGCGGTGGTCAATTGCCGGAACGGGCCGGCTTTGTCATCACCCTCTCACTGCGGTCGCGAAATTCTGAGCCTGTGCGGTATGGTAAGATGGGCCCGGTGCCAGCCCTCGCCGCTTTGCCCATCAGGCCCACCTTCAGGACTTTCGAGCACGACCCTGTGCGCCCGGGCCTTTGCGAACCGCATTTTCCGTGCATTGCGCCGCGTCAGAGCCCCGCGCCGACAACCGGGGTCGCCGGACGATTGCCAAGGGGACGCCTGTGCCTGTTATTGGGGAAGACCCGCCGTCGATGAAAGCACTCAGGGCAGCCCGTGGAACCGCTTGATCTTGCTCAAGTCCACCTCGGGATAGGCAACCTTCGCGATGTGCTCCGCCAGTGTCCCAAGGTGAACCTTTCGGTTCCCGTAGCGGCCCGCCATGCCGCCCGGTGCGTGCCCCTGTAGAATATCGGCAATCTCTGACGGAACGCCGCTGTTCAGGCAGGCATCCTTGAAGTTGTGCCGTAGGGAATGGAACGAGGTCTTGTCCGTCTTGGCCTCCACCTGCTTCAGGTAGCGGGCGAAATCCTTGGACGGCTGGCTTGAGTAGTACCCCTTGCTGTCTCGCTCCAGCGCCGGGAAAAGCATGAGGTCCTTGGCTGCCCGCCGTGCGGCAAGGTAGTCCCAGAAGCCAAGTTCGAGGATGCTGGGGTGCAGCGGCACGTCCCGTGTCTTGTGGTTCTTGACGCGCTGGTGTTCCCCGTCCTCCGAGATAGACAGATACCGGACGCCGCCATCCTCGCAGACATCGTCCACGCGGAGTTGGCAAAGCTCATTCAGGCGGGCGCCGGAATAGAGGCCCAGCATGGGGAGCCAGTACCAATGCGTATGGCTCATGTTCGTCTTCCCAGACCGGGAGCGCCGCCGTTCCGACTCGCAGCCCGTGAACAGGGGGCCGTGAAAGACCTTTTGTAGCTGCGCTGGGCTGAGCGGGTCGCGTTGATCCCGGGGCGCGATCTGGACGTTCAGCTTCATCGGGCCGAAGATGTCGGACACGTCTTCGTCCATCTGCTTGTCGGCCCATTTCCAAGTGGCCTGCAAGCGGCTCAGCGCCTTGTTGACCGTTGTCACGCTGAGAAGGGGCAGGCCCATCCGCTTCGCCACCTCGACTTGCTCTTTCGCCGGGCGCCCCCGTGTTTCCGGGTGCTTCTGCCGGTTGCTTGGCAGCCCGACCAGCAGGGTCTTGAAGTCCCGGGCGTCCTGCTTTGTGTAGTCGAGGATGGGGCGGTCTCCGGCGGTTTCCAGAAAGAGCCCGATCCAGCTTTCGTAGTCATCCGAGAGCTTCGCGGTCCACTGGTTCGCGCGGTCGGCTTCGGCCTTGCGGTCCTCGAACAGGGCCGACAGCGGTTTGCCCTTGGGGGCGCTCAGGGGCTCCCTTGGGGCGGCTTCGGGTGTCTCGACCACGTCCCCCTTGTTGCGGCGCTGGATGGCCTCAGCCGCCTGTATCGCCGCCTCCTGCAACGCCCTGACGAGAGGGGACCAGGACGGCGAGTCCTCGGCAAGCCGGATGTCGATCCCGCCCCAGGTCAGGACTTCTTCGGCCTCCCCCCGGAAGAATGCGTCTCGCTTCCCCCGGGCATAGTTTGCGCGGTTCACCGCGTCGATGTCGTGCCCCAGTTCCTCGTATTCGTCGAAACTGGGCCTTGGGTCGTGCTGTTCCTCGGGAACCGGGCAGGCGGTTCCGGTCTCCTCGAACCCGCTGAGCCTGACGTCCTCGTCCTCCTCCAGACGAAACCGGAAGTATTCCGCCTTGATCCGCTTGATTTGCTCGGGCGCAAGCTCTGAAACCGCTTTCCGGCGCTCCGCCGCCACCTGTCGCCGGTGGGCGTCAAACCTCCGGTCCACATCGACAGCGGCCACCCTGACCCGCCTGAGGGCTTCCGGGTGGTCCCTCGTGTGCAGGCTGAAGGTTTCTTCGCGCTTTCCGTAGGTATCCCGGATGTCATTCGGGACGGTTGCGCGGTGGTAATAGACAGCGCCGCGGCGGTAGAGTCGGGTGTGACCTGAGGCTTTCACGATCTTGCTCACTGTAACACCTTACCGCAACAGTGGCTTCGGAAAACCCTTTCCTGTCAGCACTTTACTTGAAATTCAAGGCTTTAGGAAGGAATGGTGGAGCCGAGGGGAATCGAACCCCTGACCTCGTCATTGCGAACGACGCGCTCTCCCAACTGAGCTACGGCCCCGGTGCGAGGTCGTTTGACCCATCGGGCAGGTGTTGTCAAGCGGTCTGGGCGACGTGCGTGCGGACAAACGCCTCGATATCGACCGCGGGGCGCGCGCCGGTCAGCCGGGCGACTTCACGGCCCTTGTCGAACAGGATCAGAAGGGGAATGCCCCGGATGTTGTAGCGCACCGTGGCGTCCGGATTGGACTGGGTATCGACCTTGGCAAAGCGGACATGGGGGGCAAGGGTCTTGGCGGCCTGTGCGAATTGCGGCGCCATCATCCGGCAGGGGCCACACCACGCCGCCCAGAAGTCCACGATCAGGGGCAGGTCGTCCGACTTGACGCTCTTTTCCATCGTCTTGAAGGCGATGTCATGCACCTTGCCATCGGTCAGCTTCGCACCGCAGGTGCCGCATTTGGGGCCAGAGCCCAGCTTGTCGGCCGGGACCCGATTGGCGGTGTCGCAGTCGTGGCAGATGAGTTTGAGACCGGCGCTCATGGCGCGTCCCCCTATTTACATTCATTTGCACGAATATATTATGGAAGCCATGGCGTAATGCAAGTCCACAGGGTTGCACCGTGTCCGAAAGCAAGACCGACGATCTGACACCCTGGGCCCATCTTGCACCACAGCGGCAGATCGCGTTGCGAGAGGCCTATGCGGCCGATCCCCTGTGCCTGACCGGTACCTGTTCGCTTGAGGCCAAGACGGCGCATTTCACCGATTGGCTTGCGGCCCGTGGCGTGGCCTTTTCGGCCAGCGACCTGCATCCCGCAAGAAAAGGCTGAGCATGGGCATGGCCCGGGGCCCGTGCTAGGGTCGGGCGCAATCAGCCTGAAGGTCTCCCGATGCTGTCCAAACGCCTCTGGCAACTCTTGCGCCTGACCCGCCGGTTGTGGGTGCGGGCAAGCCTGATCGCGCTTCTTGCGATCCTTGCCGCGCTGCTGGCCACGCTGTTCGACCCGATCATTCCGTCGGGCTTGTCCGACCGTATCGGGGAAGATGCGGTGATGCCCATTCTCAACGTGCTGGCGTCGTCGATGCTGGCGGTGACGACCTTCTCGCTCAGCGTGATGGTGTCGGCCCATCGGGAGGCCTCCTCGCAGGTCACCCCGCGCTCTCACCGGTTGTTGCTGGAGGACACGACGACCCAAACGGTGCTGGCCACCTTTCTGGGGGCGTTCATCTTTGCGCTGGTCTCGATAATCCTGTTCCGTGCGGGGCTGAACCGGGGGGCGGCGCCGGTCGTGGTCTTCGGCTTCACGGTGCTGGTGGTGGTCCTTGTGATCCTCGCTATCCTGCGCTGGATCGACCACCTGTCGCGTCTGGGCAGCATGGATGAGACCATCGCGCAGGTCGAGGCGCGGGCGCGCAAGGCGCTGGCACGCCAAGCTGCAGCGCCCAGCCTTGGCGCGCGCCCCTTGCCCGGCCCAGAGGCCATTCCCGACGGGACGCGGGCGATCGCGGCGACGCGGGGCGGATATGTGCAGTTCGTGGACATGGCGGGCCTGTCGTCCGCGGCCGAGAGCGCAGAGGCCGAGATCTTCGTGATCGTCATGCCGGGCGATTTCGTGGTGTCGGGCGCGCCGCTGGCCTATGTGTTCCCGCCCGATGCCAAGGTTGCAGACGGGATCGGCGCCGCCTTCGGGATCACATCGGTTCGCAGTTTCGACCAGGATGCCCGTTTCGCGCTGCTGGTGTTGTCCGAGATCGCCTCGCGCGCGCTGTCGCCGGGGTTGAACGACCCGGGCACCGCCATTGACGTGATCGGCCGGTTGGAACGGCTGCTGGCCGAGTGCAACCCGGCGAATGACGAAGTGCGCTATCCAAGGCTCTGGGCACCGGCCTTGCGGTCCGACGCGCTGGTGCAGGATGCGTTCGATGCCATCGCGCGGGACGGTGCCGGTTTGATCGAGGTCGCGCGGCGTCTGATGCAGGCGCTGAACACCCTTCGCGCCAGCGGCGATCCTGTGCTTGTCCACGCCGCCGAACGGATGGTTCCCCGGGCCCTTGCCCATGCCGAAAACGCGCTGATGCTGGATGAGGACAAGGCGGCGCTGCGCGCCTTGGCGGCGGGGCGGGGCAGGCCGTGATATCGGTCGTCGCGGGCGGTGCGCCGCCTGCGCTGCCCAGGACATGGTTTCCTTGGGGGTGTGCCCCGGCTACTGATATCTTGCGTGCGAATACGGGAGTGGCCGATGACACCGAACAGACGAACGGTTCTGCTGGGGCTTGCGACCACGGCGCTTTCGGCCTGCGGCGGGGGGCAGGGGGTGCCCACGGTCTCCCGCGCGGCGGTCAGGGCCGTGCCCAATCCGGCTTTCGATGCCTGGGTTGCCGCCTTCCGGTCGCGGGCGCTGGCGCGCGGCATTGCACAGCCAACGGTCGACCGGGCCTTTCGGGGCGTGGGGTTCCTGCCGGACGTCGTCGAAAAGGACCGTAACCAGACCGAGTTTACGCGCAGCCTTGAAGACTACCTTGCCATCGCCGCGTCGGATGAACGGATCGCCAAGGGCCGGGACGCGCTCAGTCGTCACGGCAGGACCCTTGCCGCGATCGAGGCGCGCTATGGCGTGGACAAGGAAGTCGTGGCGGCGATCTGGGGGCTGGAAAGCCGGTACGGGGAACGCCGGGGCGATATTCCCGTGATCTCTGCCCTGTCGACGCTGGCCTTCGACGGGCGGCGTGGTCCGTTCTACGAAAAGCAGCTGTTCGCGGCGCTGAAGATCCTGCAACGGGGCGACATCACGCCCGAGCGCATGACCGGAAGCTGGGCCGGCGCGATGGGCCACACCCAGTTCATCCCGACCTCGTTTGAGGCTTATGCCGTGGATTTCACCGGCGATGGCCGGCGGGATATCTGGTCGGACGATCCCACCGACGCGTTGGCCTCCACGGCGGCCTATCTGCAACGTTCCGGCTGGCAGAAGGGGCGCCCCTGGGGGATGGAGGTGCGCCTGCCCGCGGGGTTCAACACCGCGCTTGCAGGGCGGGGCAATGCCCGTGCCGTTGCGTCATGGCGCGCGCTTGGCGTCACCGACACCAGCGGACGGCCCTTGCCCGACCACGGATCGGCGGCGATCCTGATACCGCAGGGGCGGCAAGGACCGGCCTTTGCCGCGTTCCGCAATTTCAGTGTCATCCTGCGCTACAACAACGCCGAGAATTACGGGATCGGCGTCGGCCATCTTGCCGACCGGATCGCCGGCAAGCCGCCGTTGAAAGCGGGCTTTCCGCCCGATGCAAAGGGCTTGACAATCGATGACCGGAAGGATTTGCAGCGGCGGCTGACGGCGCTTGGGTTCGACACGCAGGGCACGGATGGGGTGATCGGGCCGAATACTGAAACCGCGATCCGCGCCTATCAGGCCCGCGCCGGTTTGCCAGTCGATGGGGAGCCGTCTCTCGCGTTGTTGCGACGGTTGAGATAGGCGGCTGACCGGTCTTTCCCGATCATCCGGGTAAAATCGGTTGCCTTGTGGCGGTCCTTCAGGCGGAATGGTCCCGTGGCCCTCAGCGGTCCGGAAACGCGAGAGACCGATGCTGCGACCGACCGTGCTTGCCCTGTCCGCCCTGACCCTGTTGTCCTGCGGGGCGCCGCCGCCCGCGCCCGAGGCGACCGAAAGCGTGCAGCGCGCCGTGACAACGCCGCAGCCACGGTTCTCCGATCACGACCCGTTCGACTGGCAAGGTCAGGTGCCTTGGGCCTATCCGGTGCACGGCATCGATGTGTCCCGCTGGCAGCGGGATATCGACTGGCGCAGGGCCCGTGCCTCTGGCGTGTCTTTCGCGTTCATCAAGGCGACCGAGGGGGTAGAGGAGCTCGACCCGATGTTCCGGGCGCACTGGGACGGGGCCGGGCGTGCCGGCGTGCCGCGCGGGGCCTATCACTATTTCTATTTCTGCGCCCCGGCCGACAAGCAGGCGCGCTGGTTCATCCGCAATGTGCCTCGCAGCGCGACCAGCCTGCCCCATGTTCTGGACATGGAATGGAACCCGCATTCGCCCACATGCCGGAAGCGGCCGGATGGTGCGACCGTCCGGGCCGAGGCCAAGCGGTTCCTCGATATCCTCGAACAGCATTACGGGCGGCGGCCGATCCTTTACACCACGGTGGATTTCGCCCGCGACACCGGGATCGAGCGGCTGCCGGGGACGGAGTTCTGGCTGCGTTCCGTCGCGGGCCACCCGCGAGAGACCTATCCGGGCGCGCGCTGGACCTTCTGGCAATATACCGGCACCGGCAAGGTCACGGGTGTGGACGGGCCGGTCGACATCAACGTCTTCCGCGGGTCGGCGGCGGACTGGCAGGTCTGGGGACAGGCAGGGGCGATGGCGCAGGCCACCCCGTGAGACCGCCTGCTGGCACGCCCTTGACCCTCGCGGCCCGATCGGGCGTGGTGACAGGACATTCCGTAGAGACCTGCCCATGACCAACGCCCGAACCAGCCAGTCCCACCCGCTTCAGATCGCAGAGGTTCGGGCCAGCCCCGATCATGGGCGGATCGGCATCACCTTCTGCCCCGGAAAGCACGATGCGCTGGCCAGCACCGGGGCGTGGGCGCGCGATCTGGCGACCGATCTGGAGGCCATTGCCGACTGGGGCGCGCATCTTGTGCTGACACTGGTCGAAGAGGACGAACTTGACTTGCTCAAGGTGCCAAACCTCGGCGCCGAGGTCGAAAAGCTCGGGATGGCGTGGCGGCATCTGCCGATCCGGGATTATTCCGTTCCGACCGACGCGTTCGAGGCGGCGTGGCAAAGCACGGGCCGGGAACTCCGCGATCTTTTGCGGGGCGGTGGCAACGTGGTCGTTCACTGCCGGGGCGGGCTGGGCCGGGCGGGCATGATCGCTGCGCGCCTTCTGGCCGAACTGGGGGTGGAGCCTGCGCAGGCGATCCGCGACGTGCGCGCCGCGCGCCCCGGCGCCATCGAAACCCCCGCGCAACTGGCGCTTGTCCGCCGCACCGGGCCGGTGACCGATGATGTGCCCCTCGACATGGCCGCGCTGGAAAAGGCCGGCCCCGGCATGGGCAGCAATCCCGGCGGCGTCTATCGCGATGGGGCGGGCCGGCAGTACTACGTGAAGGAGCTGGAAAGCCCCGCCCATGCCCGCAACGAACGGATCGCCGCGAGGCTCTATCACCTCGCCGGGGCACCCACGCTGCGTTATGTGGCGACGGTTGATCCCTGTCTGGTCGCCACTGAATTCGTCACTCTGGAAAAGCGCTGCATTGCACGGTTTTCAGAAGACGAGCGGCGGCAGGCGCAGCGCTGGCTGGGGGTGCATGCCTGGACGGCCAACTGGGATGCGGTGGGGTTCGACGGTGACAATCAGGGTGTCGCGGGGGGCGTGGTGATGACGCTCGACACCGGCGGGGCGCTGGCGTTCCGCGCCAGCGGCGACCCCAAGGGCAAGGCGTTCGGAGAGAGCGTCGGCGAACTCGACCGCCTGCGCACGGATCCCGACAACCCGCATGCGGTGCGGCTTTTCGGTGACATGAGCGTCGAGCAGGTTGCGGACGCCGTTGCCGTTGTGACGCGCTTGCCGGATGGAGAAGTGCGCCGGGTTGTCCAGACCCTTGGCGGAAGCGCGAAACTGGCCGCCAAGATGATTGCGCGCAAGGCCGACATGGCCCGGCGTTCAGGGTAACCGCCGCGGTCAGAAAACCGGGGGTCAGAAAACCCGGGTGGTCAACTCGCCTCGGCGGCCTGCGGCACGGCCAGCAGCCGCGGCACCTGTGCCCGGACCTCGCGATAGACGTCGCTGTCTAGCGCGTCCAGCCAGCGGGTGGGGATCGCCTCCATCCCGTAGGTCGCGCCCGCCAGCATGCCCGCAAGCGCCCCGGTCGTATCGGCATCGCCGCCCTGATTGACGGTCTCTACGACGCAATCCTCGAACCCCCGGGTGCCAAGATAGAAGTGCTGAACCGTCTGCATCGTGTCGACGATGAAGGCCGAACACTGGCCCGGATAGCGCGCGAACCCGAAGACCTTGTGCTTCTGTGTAAGCCCCGCGCATTCGTCCTGCACCACCTCGGGGCCCAGCCCCTGCAACAGCCCGTGGACCATGCGCACCAGCGCGATACAGGCGTCGTCGGACAGCGGGTGGTGATGGGTGGTGCGGGCTTGGGACAGGGTCCACGCCTCTGCCCGGTCCGGCTGGCCATAGGTCGCAAGGGCCACCGGCAGAACCCGCATGGCCGCGCCGTTCCCCGCATCGCCCTCGGCAAAGCGGCCTTCGACCGTGCCTTCCCGGACGAACCGCCGGATGCCCCTGCGGCAGGTGTTGCCGACATCGGCGGGCTTGGTGTCCAGCCACGCGGCGAATTCCTCGCAGACATCATGGGCGTCAAGTCCGCCCATGCGCAGGATCGACCGCCCCAGCGCCAGCGACATCTGGGTGTCGTCGGTCACCTGCCCACGGTCGAGGTTCAGCCAGCCGCCGCCCACGATGTCGCGGTGCACGCCGAATTCTGCCGCGATCTCTCCCTTGGTCAGGAACTCCACCGTGGCGCCAAGCGCATCGCCCACTGCAAAGCCCAGATAGGCGGCAAGTGCGCGGTTCTGCACGCTGGGCAGGGTCACGGGGCGCTCTCCTCAGACATAGTCCATAGTGACCCTGTAATCGCCCCCGATGGCAAGGAACTCCCGCTCTCCGTGCAGCAGTTTCGTGGGCAGCAGGCCGTTGAAGAACACGATCTTGGCCAGCGGCACCCGCGTCGTCAGGATCCGGTCGCCGAAACAGCCCGCAACGTCGCGGTCGGCCGAAAAGGAAACCAGATTGTTCAGCCGGATCACCGCCGCGCGCCGGCCGGTCCGTTCCACGATCCGGTGCCGGTCGACATCGTTGACCCCGCGATAAAGGGTCAGATGGGTCTGGCCGGGAAAGGCGAAACGCCGGATCGCCCATTGGCAGAATTCGAACAACAAATCCAGTTGCACCCAGATCGCGTTGTTGTGGAAGCGGCTGGACATCTTTTCCTCGACATAGCCTGTCCAGGCCGGGCCCGCGGGGCCGTCGATGATGTCCTTGTGGTAGGAGGGGCAGACGCCAAACCGGCTTTCGACCCACCCTTTCAGAACGGCGCCTTCCGGCCCGTTGCTGTCAAACCCCCAGCCCTGGATCAGCCGCAGGAACGATGCGCGGTAGTGCTTGCTACCGGTGTTTGCCTGTTGTTCGGGATCCGGTGCGAACATGCCCGTCATGTAGGCGCGGAACGCCTCCCCCGCCTCGGTCAGGTCGTCGGCCCCTTCCAGCATGGCGAAGAGGCTGCGGTTCATCTCGGTCACGCCCCAGATGTGGAGAGGGTCGGACGTTTCGTTGAACCCCGTGCTGCCCAGCCAGTCGGCCGAGCGCCCCACAAGGTTCGTGGCATGGCGGATACTGTGCCCGCTGCTGTGTCCCGCATCTTTCATCGCGGCCATCTTGCGGTGTCCCGGGCCGGGAGGAAAGGGCCCAGATCGGCGCAACGCGATGGGGCCCTTTCGCTCACGGGACTATTCCGCGGCTTCGGCCAGATCCTCCACCGGCGGGCAGGTGCAGACGAGGTGACGGTCGCCATAGGCGTTGTCCACCCGCCCCACCGGCGGCCAGTACTTGTCCACCCGGAACGCGCCCGGCGGGAAGCAACCCTGTTCGCGGCTGTAGGGGCGTTCCCAGTCGGTCACCAGATCCTCGACCGTGTGGGGCGCGCGCTTCAGCGGGTTGTTGGCTTTCTCGATCCGGCCTTCCTCGATGTCCCGGATCTCCTCCCGGATCGCCAGCATCGCGGTGATGAACCGGTCAAGCTCTGCCTTGGTCTCGGATTCGGTCGGCTCGATCATCAGGGTGCCTGCCACCGGCCAGCTCATCGTCGGGGCGTGGAAGCCGCAGTCGATCAGGCGCTTGGCGATGTCGTCGACGGTGATGCCGGCGGTTTCCACGAAATCGCGGGTGTCGATGATGCATTCATGGGCCACCCGGCCGCCCTTGCCCTTGAAAAGCACGCTATAGGCGCCTTCCAGCCGCTTGGCGATGTAATTGGCGTTCAGGATCGCCACCTTGGTCGCCTGCGTCAGCCCCGCGCCGCCCATCAGCAGGACATAGGCAAAGCTGATCGGCAGGATGGAGGCCGAGCCGTAGGGCGCCCCGCTGACCGCGCCGCCCTTGCCGCTGAACGGATCGGCGGGCAGGTAGGGGGCCAGATGCGCCTTGACCCCGATGGGTCCCATGCCGGGGCCACCGCCGCCATGGGGAATGCAGAACGTCTTGTGCAGGTTCAGGTGGCTGACATCGGCACCGATCTCGCCCGGTTTGACCAGCCCCACCAGCGCGTTCAGGTTCGCCCCGTCCAGATAGACCTGCCCGCCATGGGCATGGGTGATCTCGCACACCTCGCGCACGGTTTCCTCGAACACCCCGTGGGTGGAGGGATAGGTGATCATGCAGGCGGCCAGCTTGTCGCCCGCGGCCTCGGCCTTGGCCCTGAAATCCTCCAGATCGATATCGCCATTGGCGGCGGCCTTGACCGCGACGACCTTCAGCCCGGCCATATGGGCGGAGGCGGGGTTGGTGCCATGGGCCGAGGTCGGGATCAGGCAGATATCCCGGTCGTCCTCGCCCCGGGCCTTGTGATAGGCGCGGATCGTCAGCAGACCCGCATATTCCCCCTGTGCGCCGGAATTGGGCTGCATCGACATCGCGTCATAGCCGGTGATCAGGCACAGCTTGGCCGACAGATCGGCCAGCATCTGCGCATAGCCCTGCACCTGGTCGGCGGGGGCCAGCGGGTGGATGTTGGAAAATTCCGGCCATGTGATCGGGGCCATTTCCACCGCGGCGTTCAGCTTCATCGTGCAAGAGCCCAGCGGGATCATCGCGCGATCCAGCGCAAGGTCGCGGTCGGCCAGCCGGCGCATATAGCGCATCATCTCGGTCTCGGCCCGGTTCATGTGAAAGACCGGGTGGGTCAGGTAGTCGGTCGTGCGCACCATCCCCGCGGGGAAGCGGTACTGGCGGTCGCCACCGGTGTCTTTCTTGTCGATGCCGAAGGCGCGCCACAGCGCCTCGATGCTGGCGGGGCGGGTGGTTTCGTCCAGCGAAATCCCCAGCTTGGTCTCGCCCACCTTGCGGATGTTGATCCGCTCGGCCAGCGCGGCCTTGTAGATCACGCCCTGCATCGGGCCGACCTCGACGGTGAAGGTGTCAAAGAACTCTGCCGGGTCGACGGTGAAGCCCGCCTCTTCCAGACCGCGGGCGGTGCGCACGGTCTTGCGGTGGATGCGCTGGGCGATGGCCTTTAGCCCCTTGGGGCCGTGGAACACCGCGTAGAAACTGGCCATCACCGCCAACAGCGCCTGCGCGGTACAGACGTTCGAGGTCGCCTTTTCCCGCCGGATATGCTGTTCCCGCGTCTGCAGCGCCAGCCGGAACGCCTTGTGCCCGTGGCTGTCGATGGACACGCCCACGATCCGGCCCGGCATCGCCCGCTTATAGGCGCCACGGCAGGCCATATAGGCCGCATGCGGCCCGCCATAACCCATCGGCACCCCGAACCGCTGGGTCGAGCCCACGGCGATATCGGCGCCCATCGCGCCCGGTTCCTTCAGCACGACCAGCGCCATCGGGTCGGCCACGACGATCCCCAGCGCGTCGGTTTCGTGCAGCCGCGCGATCGGGTCGGTGAAGTCGCGGATATGGCCATAGGTGCCGGGATACTGGAAGATCGCGGCGAAAACCTTTTCCGGCTCCAGATCGGAGAACGGGTCGCCCACGATCACCTCGATCCCCAAGGGTTCCGCCCGGGTGCGGACCAGCGCGATGTTCTGCGGGTGGCAATCTCGGTCCACGAACACGGCCTTGGCCTTCGACTTGGCCACGCGCTGGGCCATGGTCATCGCCTCGGCACAGGCGGTGGGTTCATCCAGAAGCGAGGCGTTCGCGATTTCCAGCCCGGTCAGGTCGCTGACCATGGTCTGATAGTTCAAAAGCGCCTCCAGCCGACCCTGGCTGATCTCGGGCTGATAGGGGGTATAGGCGGTGTACCAGGCCGGGTTTTCCAGGATGTTGCGCTGGATCGCCGGCGGCGTGACCGTGCCATAGAACCCTTGCCCGATCATCGTGGTGAAGGCTTTGTTCTTCTTGGCGATCTGCCGCATGTACCACAGCATCTCGCGCTCCGACTTCGGCTTGCCGTAATCCAGCGGCTCGGCCTGACGGATGCTTTGCGGCACGGTTTCGTCGATCAACCCTTCAAGGGTGGTCAGCCCCAGCACCTCCAGCATCTCGACCATTTCCTCGGGCGAGGGGCCGATATGGCGGCGGTTGGCAAAGTCGTAGGGCAGGTAGGTGCTGGGTGTGTAGGTCATGCAAATATCCGGTTACCCGATGAAGCTCTTGTAGGCGGGCTCGTCCATGAGATCGTCGAGAACGGACATGTCCTCGATCTTCATCTTGAAGAACCACGCCTCGCCCAGCGGGTCCTCGTTCACGCGGCCGGGGTTGTCGGGCAGGGTCTCGTTGACCTCCACGATCTCGCCATCGACGGGGGCGAGGATGTCAGAGGCCGCTTTGACGCTTTCGATCACCACGATCTCGTCGTCCTTGGACACGGTCGTGCCCGGTTCGGGCAGTTCCACGAAGACGATATCGCCCAGTTGCTCGGCGGCGTGTTCGGTGATGCCGACGACGACAAGGTCGCCCTCGGCCCGCAGCCATTCATGTTCTTCGGTGAATTTCATCTCGATATCCCTCAACGTTTGTAGGTGGCCGGCCGGAATGGCAGGGCGGTGATCTTTGCGGGCAGGCGCTTGCCGCGGACCTCCCCGTATATCGTCGTGCCGGGGGCGCTCAGGTCAACAGGCACATAGCCCATCGAGACCGGCGCCTCGACCGACGGGCCGAAGGCGCCGGAGGTGACGGCGCCGATGGGCGCCCCGCCGTTTTCATCCGCGAAAAGCGGGGTGCCCGCGCGCATCGGCGCCTTGGTCTGTGGCAACAGCCCGACCCGGCGCCGCGCCGCGCCGTTTTCCAGTTCTGCAAGGATACGCTCCGCCCCCGGAAATCCGCCCGCCCGCGCCCCGCCCGTGCGGCGCACCTTCTGGATCGCCCACGTCAGGTCCGCCTCGACCGGCGTGATCTGGGTGTCGATATCGTTGCCGTAAAGGCAAAGCCCGGCCTCCAGCCGCAGGCTGTCCCGCGCGCCAAGGCCGATGGGCTGCACGGTTTCGTCGTCGAGCAGGGCGCGCGCGAGGGCCGGCCCCTGATCGGCAGCCACCGAGATTTCGAACCCGTCCTCGCCGGTATAGCCGGAGCGCGACACCCAAAGCGGACCGAAAGCCCCCTCGAACGTCGCCACGTCCATGAAGCGCATCGCGTCCACCCCGGGGGCGATGGTTGCAAGGGCGGCCTCGGCCCCCGGACCTTGCAGGGCCAGAAGACACCGGTCGGTGATTTCCTTGACCATGCAGGCGTCGGCCAGATGGGCGCGCAGATGGGCGATGTCGTCGCCCTTGCAGGCGGCATTGACGACGAGGAACAGGTGATCCCCGCGGTTCGCGACCATCAGGTCGTCCAGAATGCCGCCCTCGTCATTGGTGAACAGCGCATAGCGCTGGCGCTCCTCTTGCAGCCCAAGCACATCGACGGGCACCAGCCGTTCCAGCGCGGCGGCGGCATCGGCCACATCGCCCGACAGCGGCCGCAGGATCACCTGCCCCATGTGGCTGACATCGAAGAGGCCCGCCGCGGCGCGGCAATGCAGATGCTCCTTCATCACGCCCAATGAGTACTGCACCGGCATCTCGTAGCCGGCGAAGGGCACCATCTTTGCGCCCAGTTCCAGATGCAGATCGTAAAGCGCGGTGCGGTTCAAATCCGACATGTCGTTCCTTCCACTTGCCGGATCGTCACGCCGCCGGCACCGATTACGGGCGCACACACGGCCGCCCACTCCGATGCCCCCTCTGTCCTTCTGCCTGAGATCGCTATCCCTTCGGCGGACGCCCGCATGCGCCTCTCTCCAGAGTTCCAGTTCCGTCCGCGGTCCTGAGGCCTGAGAGTTTACCGGGGCGGTTGCTCCTTCGGCACCGGCGGGGGCCGGATTCTCCCGGGACGGGTGCCGCGGAAGCTAGATCATGCGTCGCTTTCGGGCAAGGGCTTGCATTCGCAGGTGCAGCACGCATTGTCTGATGCCATGCATGACCCGTTCTTTTTCGGCTACGGTTCGCTGGTGAACCGGGCCACCCACAGCTTCCCCCATGCTTCCCGGGCGCGGATCACCGGATGGCGCCGGGCATGGATGCACACGAAGCTGCGCCAGCGGGCGTTCCTGTCGGCCGTGCCCGCCGAAGGCGAGGTGATCGAGGGGCTGATCGCCGCGGTGCCGGGCCATGACTGGGCGGCGCTGGACGAACGCGAACACGCCTATGACCGGCACGAGGTCAGCCATGCGGTCGAGCATACTGTCGGGCATCCGGTCGACATCCAGATCTATGCGATCCCGGCGTCCCATGCCGAAGCACCGGATATCCGCCACCCGATCCTGCTGAGCTATATCGACGTGGTGGTGCAGGGCTATCTGCGGGAGTTCGGGCCCGAGGGCGCGCGCCGGTTTTTCGACACGACCGATGGTTGGGACGCGCCGATCCTGAACGACCGGGCCCACCCGATCTACAGCCGCCATCAGGTGCTGCGCGGGGACGAGCGTGCCTTTGTCGATGACGCGCTGCGCCGGCGCGACGCGAACCTGATCGAACGGGAGTAAGGGCGGGGCGCCCGATCAGGGGCGCCCCGGACGGTTCGCGGGTTACTCTTTCCACTCGATCGGCTGAACGGCGTTGATCAAGGGGCGCGCGCCAAACGGATAGGACGCGTCGGTATCGACCATCACCTCGACGGCATGCATGTCGGCCGATCCGAAGGTTTCAATGGCCATCACATGGGGGGATTTCGACGGGAAGGGCCGGAACATGCGGAACTTGTGGCTGTCGCCGAACATCAGCAGCACCGGCTTGCCAAAGGCGTTGGCCTCGGCCATCAGCGTCTCGGCGAAGGCCTTGAAGCCGGAATGGCGCAAGTATCCTTCGGAATCCCACGGCAGGGCGAAGTCGAACTCGAACATGTCGGCATGGATCGCCAGAACCAGCGCCTCGGCATCGCCGGCGGCGGCAAAGCTTTCCTTCAGCCAGTCGATATCGGCGGCGTTGCGGGCAAAGAACTCTTCCACCGCCTTGATGTCGCGCGCTTCAAGGTTGTTGTTGGACCCGATCACATGGGTCGTCACGAACATGACGCCCTTGTGCATCATGCGGGTGTTTTCGGGATAGCCCTTGTCAGCCTGGCTTTCGATATCCGCCTTGACGGCCCGAAGCTCTTGCCCGGCTCGGTGTAATAGGTCGTGCGGATGTAGTCCAAACGCTCCAGCGGGTCGAAACCGCCGGCCTTGGGGCGGTGGCAATCGGTCCATTCATTGTCGCCGGGGCTGTAGAGCGTGGGCGCGGTGAAGCTGTTGAGATAGCCCAGTTGCGCATCCAGCATGGCGTTGTCGCACAGGGTCGAGCCGGACTTGGTGTCGCCGATATGCACGACGAGATCGGGGTTGGTCGCGTTGATCTGGTCGATCAGCGCCTCGAAGGGCGGGAAGACCGTTTCGGGCTTGCCGTAGGGCACGTCGCCCAGAAGGACGAAGTTGAACTGCTCGGACATCGCGGCAGTGCCCGCGGCGCAGATCGCAGTGGCGGCAAGAAGTCGTTTAAGCATTGGAGGCTCCGTCGGTTGATCGATGCCGAGACGTCACCGATCCCTGTGAAGCGTGCATGATGTCTGCGTGAAGTTTCGGTGATGGGCGATCCGCATCGCGGGCTCAGCGCAGGCTGGCGAAATAGTCCGCGATTGCGGCTTCATCTTCGTGCGACAGGCGCAGTTTGCGCATTTCCTCGATCTCCCGGCGGGCGGCGCGGATGTCGGCAAGGGTCGCCCAGGCCACGTCGGGCGCGTTGGGGTTGTCCGCGGGCCGGCCATGACAGGCCGAGCAATTCCGCCGGTACAGCGTGGCGCCGGCGTCGTCTGCGGCGACGGCAGGTGGGGTGAGGGTCAGAAGGAGCAGCAAGAGAGCCAGGGCGCGGGTCATCGATCGGGGTTCCAAGGACAGACGTCCCTTGGTCAACGGTCGATGCGACGCGCGCGTGGACGACAGGTGAAGGAATTGTGAAAAGGGGCGCCCGGCAGGCTGATGAAAAGGCATTTGACATGCGCCTACGGTCGAGACCTTTCGGAACATCGTCCCGACGCTGGTCCGGGCGCGGCTCTACTTGCCTTCACCATCGTTTCTCACGAGGAACGGTTTTCGATTGCCACAGTGGGATTTCTGGTTTTTCAGCACCTTGCTAGATGGCGAACCGCCGAATGGCCCTGCACTATCCTGCCGTTTCGTGCGGGGGCGGCGGGGCCGCCCGTCATCCCACGAAATCGACGGCCTTGTTCAGCGGCAATGCCCTGATCCGCCGCCCGGTCGCGGCAAAGATCGCGTTGGCCAGTGCCGGGGCGGCCGGGGGCACGGTCGGTTCTCCGATCCCGCGGATCTGGTCGCCGTTTTCCAGCGCCCGCACGGTGATATCGGGGCATTCGGTGATGCGCAGTGCGGGGTAGGTGTCGAAGTTCTCCTGATCGGGGCGGCCATCTGCATAGGTCAGTTCCGCATGAATGGCATGGCTCAGCCCCCAGATCACGCCGCCCTGCATCTGGTTCTCGATATTGACGGGGTCGAGGACGCGGCCGACCTCTGCCACGGCGAAGACCCGGTCGATGCGGATGCCCCGGTCGGTTGCCGTGACCTCCACCACCTCTGCGCAGGGCACGCCGAAGGACAGGCAATAGGCCAGCCCGCGGCCGCGTCCTGGTTCCAGCGGTGTTCCCCAACCGGACATCTCGCCCACGGTTTCCAGCACCCGCGCGGACAGCGGATGGGTACACAGCCGCAGCCGTTCCGCCAGCGGGTCGGCGCCCGCGGCATGGATCAGTTCGTCCAGCATGCATTCGTGGAGAAACGCGTTGCCCGAGGCGCCGACCGAGCGCCACGAACTGACTGGAACGACAGGCGGCGTGCGATAGCCCGTGACACGATAGTGCGGGATGGCAAAGGGCTGGTCCCACGCCCCTTCGGTGATGGTGCTGTCCGCGCCGCCGGTCGACAGCCCCAGCCGCCCCATCTGCGACGCGCGGACCGAGGGTGCGGCGATGGACAGGTCGAACGCCTGCACCTGTCCATCCGCGACCCGACCGCGCCCGCGGGCGATGGCGGCGGGGCGGGGGAAGTCGTGGGTCATGTCTTCCTCTCGCGCCCAGATCAGCTTGACCGGTGTGCCCTCCATCGCCATGGCCAGTTCCACGACTTGTGCGATGAAGTCATCCTCCAGCCGCCGTCCGAAACTGCCGCCCATGGTCAGTACGGTCAGCGTGATGGCATCCTCGGGCAGGCCGCTGATCCTTGCGGCCTTCTTCAGCGAAAAGCGCGGGATCTGCGTACCGGCGCGGATGTCCAGATGCCCATCCTTCAACCACGCGAACGCGGTCATCGGCTCAAGCGGCGCGTGGGCGAGGAAAGGAACGCGGTATTCGGCCGCGACATCGATTCCGGCGGCAAGGGCCGCCTCCACATCGCCGTCATCCTTCAGCCGGTGGTCCCGCGTCTCCTCGGCGAAGGAGGCGGCGATGGCGTCCCACAGCCCCGCGCTGTCCGCCGGGGCAGGCGCAGCCCCCCAATCGAACGCGATGGCCTTCGCGCCCTCGATGGCGGCCCAGGTGTTGGTGGCGATCACGCCGGCCCCGTCGGTGATGGGAACGACCTTCAGAACACCCGGCGTGCCCTCTGCCGCGCTGGCGTCGAACCCGGTCATGCCGCCCCCGCGGTGCGGATTGGTGCGGACGGAGGCAAAGACCATGCCCGGCGCCGTCTGGTCCAGCCCGTACTGCGCCGTGCCGGTGGACTTCGCCACGATGTCGAGCCGGTCGATCCGTCGGCCCAGATAGCGCCAGTCTGCCTGGTCCTTCAGCGCCACCGCGCGGGGGGGCGTGATCCCGGCGGCCTCTGCCGCAAGGTCGGGATAGGGCAGGCGCGTGCCATCCGGCGCCAGCACGGCCCCGTCTTCCGTGCGCAGCTTGTCTGTGTCGACCCCCAGCCGCTTGGCCGCCGCGGCGACCAGCATCGCCCGCGCCGTGGCCCCGGCCCGCCGCAGCCGATCATAGCTGTCGGGCACGGTCGAGGACCCGCCGGTGATCTGAAGGCCCATGACCTTGCTGATGCCGGTGCCGAAGGTCCGTTTCAGATCGGCTTGCCAGACCTCATCGGTTGCGGCGGCTGCCCCGTTGGCCACCACATAGGCATTGTAATAGGCCGCCGCGGGCGGGCCGGGATCGGTGCGGATATCCGCCCAGGCGATGTCCATCTCCTCGGCCAGCAGCGCGGCCTGCACCGTCATCGCGCCCTGTCCCATCTCGGCGCGCGGCGTGATCAGGGTGACCCCGCTGCCGTCGATCAGGACATAAGGGGTCAGCGCCACCGCATCGCCCGCGGGGTCGGTCGGCAGCGGGTTCTTCGGCGGTTTCCGGTAGGCGTAATAGCCGACAGCGAACCCGCCCGTGACGGTGGCACTGCCGATCAGGAAGGTGCGGCGGGCGATCTTGCCGATGCGGGACATGGGCCTAGCCCTCCTTCAGCTTTTGCGCGGCGCTGCGGACCGCGGTCTTGATCCGCGGATAGGTGCCGCAGCGGCACAGATTGTTCCAAAGCGCGTCGGCGATGGCTGCCTCGTCCGGCTCTGGCACTTCAGCCAGAAGGGCCGCGGCGGTCATGATCTGCCCCGACTGGCAATAGCCGCATTGCGCCACCTGATGTTCGATCCAGGCCGCCTGTACCGGGTGCGGGGCGTCGGGGGTGCCCAAGCCCTCGATCGTGGTGACCGCCCCCCACAGATCGCCCACGGGGATCTGGCAGGATCTCTCGGCCACACCGTCGACATGCACGGTGCAGGCGCCGCATTGCCCGATGCCGCAGCCGTATTTCGCCCCCGTCAGGCCAAGAACATCGCGCAGCACCCACAACAGCGGCGTCGCCGGGGCGATGTCGACCTCGTGTTCGGTGCCGTTTACCGTCAGCTTGATCATCCTGTCCTCCCAGCATCGCGCGGCTGACCCTTTTACGTGGAGGCGCCGGCGATTCCGTCGCTGCAAGTGTACGGCGCGTGGCAATGCGTCCCCACGCCGGTATTCGGGTTGTGGCATCGCGTCGCCCCGCTATGCTGCGCGCGACACGTCAGTGGGGAGCCTGCGCGATGCAGAAGATCACCGTCGAGACCCGGCCCATCGAGGGGCAGAAACCCGGCACATCCGGCCTGCGTAAGAAGACACCGGTCTTCATGGGGCCGCACTACCTTGAAAACTTCGTGCAGGCGATCTGGACAGCCATCGGCGGTGTCGCGGGCAAGACGCTGGTCCTTGGCGGCGACGGACGATATTTCAACGACCGCGCGGCACAGGTGATCCTGCGAATGGCCGCGGCGGGCGGCGCGGCGCGGGTCATCGTGGGGCAGAATGCGCTTCTGTCGACGCCGGCGGCCTCCAACCTGATCCGCAAGCGCAAGACCGATGGCGGCGTGATCATGTCGGCCAGCCACAATCCCGGCGGCCCGGACGAGGATTTCGGGGTCAAGTTCAACACCCCCAATGGCGGCCCGGCACCCGAAGAGGTCACCAACCGCATTTTCGAGGCGACGACGACCATCACCTCTTACGACATTCTCGAAGCGCAGGATGTCGATCTGTCCACCTTGGGCGAGACGACGCTGGGCGACATGGTGGTCGAGGTCGTGGACCCGGTCGCCGACTATGCCGCGCTGATGGAGGCGTTGTTCGACTTCGACGCGATCCGCGCGCTGATCGCGGGCGGTTTCACCCTGCGGTTCGACGCCATGCATGCGGTGACCGGTCCCTATGCCAAGGCCATTCTGGAAGATATCTTGGGCGCGCCCGCGGGCAGCGTGGTCAACGCGGTGCCCAGCCCCGATTTCGGCGGCGGCCACCCCGACCCGAACCCGATCTGGGCGAAACCGCTGGTCGATCTGGTGATGGGGCCCGACGCGCCCGATTTCGCCGCGGCCTCCGATGGCGATGGCGACCGCAACATGATCCTTGGCCGGGGTATCGTGGTCACGCCGTCCGACAGCCTGGCCGTGCTGGCCGCCAATGCGCATCTGGCGCCGGGCTATGCGGACGGGCTGAAGGGCGTGGCGCGGTCGATGCCAACCTCCCGCGCGGTGGACCGGGTGGCGGAAGCCAAGGGCATCGATTGCTATGAGACGCCGACGGGCTGGAAGTTCTTCGGCAATTTGCTGGATGCGGGGCGCGCGACCCTTTGTGGCGAGGAAAGCGCCGGGACGGGGTCGGACCATGTGCGCGAGAAAGACGGGCTGTGGGCGGTGCTGCTCTGGCTGAACATCCTTGCACGGTCGGGCAAGTCCGTCGCCGGGACGCTGAGCGATCATTGGCAGACCTTCGGGCGGAACTACTACACCCGCCACGACTACGAAGCCCTCGACAAGGCGATGGCCGAGGCGATGCTGGACGATCTGCGCGGCCGCCTGCCCGGCCTGCCGGGGCAGGTGATCGCGGGCCGTACCGTCGAAAGCGCCGACGAGTTCGCCTATGACGATCCTGTTGACGGGTCTCACAGCGCGGGGCAGGGCCTGCGCGTGCATTTTCAGGGCGGCGCGCGGGTGGTGTTCCGCCTGTCGGGGACCGGGACGGTGGGCGCCACGCTGCGGGTTTACCTGGAAGACTTCGTCGACGACCCCGCGCGGCTGGAAGCCCCGGTCGAGGAGGTTCTGGCCGATATCATCGCCGCGGCAGACGAGATCGCCGGGATCCGGAACCGGACCGGGCGCGATGCGCCCGATGTGAAGACCTGAACCCTCCCGCCCCCGGGCCGGCGCGGGCCTTGCCCGCTTGTCCGGCGTTGGGCCGGGCGCGGCCTGAGGGCCGCGGGCCTCCGGCGGGGGTATTGGAACCAAGAAGAAGGACGCGGCAGGTCGTCGGCGTACGGGGGGCCTGTTTGGCTGGGTGGACATCGTCGTTGAAGTGACGTGGCGCACGCGGTTTGCGGATGGCTATGCCAAGGTGCCGTCTTGGGCGGCCGCGAAGGGGGCGGTTTCGTAGCCGACCCCGGCCAGATAAAGGCCATCGGGCGGGCAGACCGGCCCGCAGGCGGCGCGGTCGCAGGCGTCCAGCGCGGTTTTCACATCCTGGGGCGCCCACGCGCCTGCGCCGACCCGTTCCAGCGTGCCGACGAAACTGCGCACCTGGTTGTGCAGGAAGCTGCGGGCGCGGACATGGAAGCGGAACTCACGCCCGGAAGGATAGTCGACCTCCTCGATGTCGAGGGCATCCAGCGTCTTCACCGGCGACGCCGCCTGGCAGATCGAGGCGCGGAAGGTTGTGAAGTCATGCTTGCCCAGCAGGTGGCGCGCGGCCTCTTGCATCGGGGGAAGGGCCAGCTCATGCGGTACCCGCCAGACCTTGCCGCGGTCATGCGTCAGGGGCGCACGGCGGCTGACAAGGCGAAAGAGATAGCGCCGTTCGAGCGCTGAAAACCGCGCGTGAAAGTCATCGCCAACCCGGTCGCAGGCGACCACGGCCACGGGGGCGGGTTTGAGATGATAGTTCAACGCCTCCGACAGGCGGAACGGATCCCAGTCCTTCGCCAGATCGCAATGGGCGACTTGCCCCAGCGCATGGACGCCCGCATCGGTGCGCCCCGCCGCCGCGATGGAGGGCACGTCGGGTTCCAGCCGGGTCAGTGCCGCCTCTACCGCGCCCTGCACGGAGGGCTGGTCGGCCTGCCGTTGCCAGCCGGAAAACGGCCCGCCGTCATATTCGATCTTCAGTGCATATCTGGGCATGGCGCCCCCGTTACCGCGACAATCCTTCCTTGGCAATCTGCATGGCAGGGGCTGGCAGAACCCTCAACGCGTGCTTAACTGGCCCCTGAGTCTGCGAGAGGTATGCAATTGCGCATAGGCGACATAGCCGACAGCATGACACGCGGGGTCGAGGGGATTTCGGCCTCTGTGTCCGAGGCATTTTTCGAACCCGTGATCCGGCTGGGCGTGACCGGCCTGTCCCGCGCGGGCAAGACGGTGTTCATCACTTCGCTGGTCGCGAATATCCTTGACCGGGGGCGGATGCCGCAATTGCGGGGCGCGGCCTACGGTGCCATCGCCGCGGCCTATCTGAAGCCGCAGCCCGATAACACGATCCCGCGCTTCGACTATGAAACGCACCTGTCCGCGCTGACGGGCACCGATCCGCATTGGCCGGAGTCGACCCGGTCGGTGTCGGAGTTGCGGTTGTCGCTGAAGGTGCGGCAGGGCGGTCTGGGTGGCATCCTTGGCGCGGTGACGGGGCCGCGGACCCTGCATGTGGACATCGTCGACTATCCCGGCGAATGGCTGCTGGACCTTGCCCTGCTGGACAAGAGTTATGACGAATGGGCCGCCGATGCCTTTGCCCGGATGGAGGAGCGCAGCGGGTCGGAAGGATTCCGCGCGGTGCTGTCGGAAACCGACATCACGGCGGAGCTGTCCGAACCCGTGGCACAGGCGCTGGCAGGGTCGTTCACCGAATATCTGAACGGCGCGCGGGAGGCCGGGTTCTCCGATTGCTCGCCGGGGCGGTTCCTTTTGCCCGGCGATCTGGCGGGATCGCCCGTCCTGACCTTTGCGCCCCTGCCCAAGCCCGATCGGGTGCCGCCGCGTAGCAGCCTGTACCGGGAGATGGAGCGGCGGTATGAGGCCTATAAATCCGAGGTGGTCAAACCGTTCTTCCGCGATCATTTCTCCAAGATCGACCGGCAGGTGGTTCTGGTGGATGCGCTGGGCGCGATCCATGCCGGGCCGCGGGCGGTGGAGGATCTGCGCCGGGCGATGACGGAAATCCTTGGGGCGTTTCGGCCGGGTCGCAATGCCTGGCTGTCTTCGCTTCTGGTCGGCAAGCGGGTGGAGCGGATCCTGTTCGCCGCGACCAAGGCCGATCACCTGCACCACACCCAGCACGCGCGGCTGACCGCGATCATGCAGGCGTTGATGCGCGATGCGCGCCGCCGGGCGGATTTCGCCGGGGCAGAGACCGCGGCGATGGCTATCGCCTCGCTCCGCGCCACGGTGGAGGAAGAGCGCCAGCATCAGGGAGAGACGCTGCATTGCGTGCGCGGGCGGCTGTTGTCGACCGGGCGGCAGGCGGCGCTCTATCCCGGGGAACTTCCCGAGGATCCGGCGGTCTTGCTGGAACCGGCGCGGGGGGGCGCAGACCACTGGCTGGAGGCCGATTACAACATCATGAACTTCGCCCCGGCCCGGCTGACGCTGAAGCCCGGCGATGGGCCGCCGCATATCCGGCTGGACAAGGCCGCCGACTTCCTGATCGGGGATCGCCTGACATGATCCGCCGTCCGGTTCTGTTCGACCTTGGGGGAGAGGACGAGACCGGGGATCAGCCGGCCGAGGCAGGCCCGGCGGCGGAAGAGAGGACACCGTCAGAGCGCGAGCAGGCGGAACGGGACGAGGCGGAACGCGTTCAGGCCGAACGGGACCGCGCGGCGCGTGAAAAAGCCGATCGGGACCGGGCGGAACGGGAGCGCGCCGAACAGGAGCGTTTGGCGCGAGAGCAAGCCGAACGCGAGCGGGTAGAGCGCGAGAGAGCTGAACAGGAACGCCTCGCGCGAGAGAGGGCCGAGCGGGAACGGGCGGCCCGTGAGAAGGACGAACAGGACCGCTTGGCGCGCGAGAAGGCCGAACGGGCGCGTCTGGAGCGCGAGCGTGCGGAACAGGAGCGCGCGGCCCGTGAGAAAGCCGAGCAGGATCGGTTGGCGCGCGAAAGGGCGGAGCGCGAACGGGTGGAACGCGAGCGCGCCGAACAGGAAAGTCTGGCGCGCGAGAAGGCCGAACGAGAGCGTCTGGAACGTGAGCGTGCGGAACAGGAGCGTGCGGCGCGTGAGAAGGCCGAGCGCGCGCGGTTGGAACGCGAGAGAGCCGACCGGGAACGGGTGGCGCGTGAGAAGGCCGAACAGGAACGCTTGGCGCGCGAAACGGCTGAGCGGGAGCGCGCAGAGCGTGAGAATGCAGAGCGAGAGCGGATGAATCGCGAGAAAGAGGAACGGGAGCGGATGGCGCGTGGCCCGGCGATGTCATCGCCGCCGCAGGCAGATCCCGTGCGCCGGACGGCCCGCGCGCCGGTGCTGTTCGACACCGAAGCGGCGCCTGAAAAACCCCTGACCCCGGCCACGGCCCCGCCTGTGCCCGACCTTGAAACCGGGGAAATCCCCCGGCCCGAGGGGCGCGCGATGCAGACCGTGATGGCCCTTGCCGCCCGCCGCCCGTCGCGGCTTGCGAAGTTCTTCTGGTCGTCCCTCAGCGCGCTTTTGGGGTTCATCCTGTCCGTCGCGATCTGGGATTTCGTGACCTCGCTGCTGGACCGAAGTTCGATCATCGGCACGGTCGCGCTGGCGCTTGTGGCGATGGTCGGGGCGGCGCTTCTTCTGGTCGTTTTGAAAGAACTGGCCGCGTTCGGGCGCCTGCGCCGGCTGGATACGCTGCACAAGGAGGCGGACGCGGCCATCGCCTCCCACGATCTGGCCAAGGCGCGCACGGTGCTGGATCACCTGCTGGCTTTCTACGGCAAGCGCGACGATACCCGTTGGGGTCGGCAGAACCTGACCGACCGTCGGGATGAGGTGCTGGACGCCGATGCCCTGCTGGCCCTGACCGAACGCGAATTGCTGACCCCGCTGGACACCGCCGCCACCCGCGAGATCGAGAGCGCGGCCCGCTCCGTTGCCACCATCACCGCGCTGGTCCCGATCACGCTGGCCGACCTTCTGGTCGCGCTGACCGCGAACCTGCGGATGATCCGCCGGATCGCGGAAATCTATGGCGGGCGCGGCGGGGTGCTGGGCAGCATCCGTCTTGCCCGATCCGTGCTGACCCATCTGGTCGCCACCGGCGTGGTGGCCGTGGGTGACGACATGATCGGCTCGATCGCCGGGGGCGGCGTGGTGGCCCGTGTTTCCCGCCGCTTTGGTGAGGGCGTGGTCAACGGCGCGCTGACAACCCGCGTCGGTATCGCCGCGATGGAGGTCTGTCGCCCGCTGCCCTTCCGCGAGCTCAAGCGCCCCTCGGTCAGCGCGGTGCTGAAACGTGCGCTTGCGGGCGTCTTCCGCAAGGCCGAGGACTGACGCCTTTACCAAGCCGGCTGCGCGCCCTATAAGCCCGACCATGCCGTATCTTCGTGCCTTCATCGCCCGAATTACCGGCCCGGCGCTCCAAGCCTGAGCCGCCGGGAAAAGGCGCTTGACCCTTCGCGCCGCCGCTTTCAAGACATCGTCCAATTCCGTTTGCCCAAGGACCCCGTCCCATGTGCGCCGACATGCCCGACTACAAAGACACGCTGAACCTGCCCGAAACCGATTTCCCGATGCGCGCGGGCCTGCCCAAGCGCGAACCCGCCTGGCTGGCGCGGTGGGAAGAGATCGGCGTCTATGACCGCCTGCGCGAAAAAGAGGGCCGGGCGCCCTTCACCCTGCATGACGGCCCGCCCTATGCGAACGGGCACCTGCATATCGGGCACGCGCTGAACAAGATCCTGAAGGACTTCATCGTGCGCAGCCAGCAGATGATGGGCAAGGATGCGCGCTATGTCCCCGGCTGGGACTGTCACGGCCTGCCGATCGAGTGGAAGATCGAGGAACAGTACCGCGCCAAGGGGCTGGACAAGGACAAGGTCGATGTCGTCGATTTCCGGCAGGAATGCCGCCGGTTTGCCGAGGGCTGGATCGACATCCAGCGCAGTGAGTTCAAGCGGCTGGGCATCACCGGCAACTGGGCCGATCCGTATCTCACGATGGACTACCATGCCGAGGCGGTGATCGCCGAGGAATTCATGAAGTTCCTGATGAACGGCACGCTCTATCAGGGGTCGAAACCCGTGATGTGGTCGCCGGTGGAAAAGACCGCGCTGGCCGAGGCCGAGGTCGAATATCACGACCATCAAAGCCACACGATCTGGGTGAAGTTTCCCATCGTGGAGGGGGCGAGCAAACAGCTTGAGGGTGCCAAGGTGGTGATCTGGACCACCACCCCCTGGACCATCCCGCAGAACCGCGCGGTCTGCTTCGGGCCCGACATCGCCTATGGCCTCTATGAGGTCACCGGCCGGCCAGAGGAATGCTGGGCGCGGATCGGCGATCGCTATATCCTGGCCGACGCCTTGGCGGCCGATGTGCTGGGCAGTGCGCGGTTGGAGGACAGCATGTATCGCCGTCTGGGCGATGTGTCGGCCGACGAACTGGCCGCGCTGACCTGTGCGCACCCGTTCCGTGGCGCCGAGGGCGGTGAAGGCGAATGGGACTTCGACGTGCCGATGCTGCCGGGCGACCATGTCACCGACGACGCGGGTACCGGGTTCGTGCATACCGCGCCCAGCCACGGCGATGACGACTACCAGATCGGTCTGAAATTCGGTCTGCCGATGACCTATAACGTGCTGGAGGACGGCTCCTACCGCCCTGACCTGCCGCTTTTCGGCGGGGCGGTCATCACCAAGCCGAACGGCAAGGAAGGCGACGCCAACCGCCGCGTCATCGACAAGCTGATCGAGGTGGGCGCGCTGATCGCCCGCGGGCGGCTGAAACACAGCTATCCCCATAGCTGGCGGTCCAAGGCACCGCTGATCTATCGCAACACGCCGCAATGGTTCGCCGCCATCGACAAGGAACTGGACGATGGCATGGACACCTACGGCGCGACGATCCGCCAACGGGCCCTGACCAGCATCGACCAGTTGGTGAAATGGACGCCGCAGACCGGGCGCAACCGCCTTTACTCGATGATCGAGGCGCGGCCGGACTGGGTTCTGTCCCGTCAACGCGCCTGGGGCGTGCCGCTGACCTGCTTCGTCAAGAAGGGCGCGAAGCCTGACGACGCGGACTTTCTGTTGCGCGATCCCGCCGTCAATGCCCGCATCGCCGCGGCTTTCGAGGAAGAGGGGGCGGATGCCTGGTACAACCCCGGCGCCAAGGAGCGCTTCCTCGGCAACGATCACAACGCTGACGCGTATGAGCAGATCTTCGACGTGCTGGATGTGTGGTTCGATTCCGGTTCCACCCACGCCTTCGTGCTGCGCGACCGCCCGGACGGGTCAGAGGACGGCATTGCCGATCTGTATCTGGAGGGCACCGACCAGCACCGCGGCTGGTTCCATTCCTCGATGCTGCAGGCCTGCGGCACCATCGGCCGGGCCCCCTATCGCGGCGTGCTGACCCATGGTTTCACGCTGGACGAGAAGGGCAACAAGATGTCCAAATCGCTTGGCAATACCGTGGCGCCCGAGGATGTGACGAAACAATACGGCGCCGATATCCTGCGGCTTTGGGTGGCGCAGTCGGACTATACCGCAGACCTGCGCATTGGCCCGGAGATCCTGAAAGGGGTGGCCGACAGCTATCGCCGGTTGCGCAACACGATGCGGTTCATGCTGGGCAACCTGACCGGGTTCTCCGACGCCGAAAAGGTCGACCCCGCGGACATGCCAGAACTGGAACGCTGGGTCCTGCATCGGCTGGCCGAACTGGACGAAACCGTGCGCACGGGGTTCAACGACTACGACTTCCAAGGTGTGTTCCAGGCGCTCTTCAACTTCTGCACCGTGGACCTGTCGTCGTTCTACTTCGACATCCGCAAGGACGCGCTTTACTGCGACGCGGATGACAGCCTGCGCCGCCGGTCCGCGCGCACGGTGCTGGATATCCTGTTCCACCGGCTGACGACATGGCTGGCGCCGATCCTCGTCTTCACGATGGAGGAGGTCTGGCTGGAACGCTTCCCAGGCGAGGCAAGCTCTGTCCATCTGACCGACATTCCCGAAACCCCGGCGGCATGGCGCGATGATGCGCTGGCGGCGAAATGGGCCGATGTCCGTCAGGTGCGCCGCGTGGTGACCGCCGCGCTGGAGATCCAGCGCCGGGACAAGGTGATCGGGGCGAGTTTGGAGGCCGCGCCGGTTGTTCATTTACGGGACGAGGACGTGCTGAAAGCTCTGAAATCGGTCGACTTCGAGGATATCTGCATCACCTCCGACATCCAGTTGACCACCGACCCCCGCCCGCAAGAGGCCTTCCGCCTTCCGGAAATCGACGGCGTCGGCGTGGTCTTCGAACGGGCCGAGGGCGAGAAATGCCAGCGCTGCTGGAAGATCCTGCCCGATGTCGGCCGCCATGCCCATCCGGCAACCTGCGGACGGTGCAACGACGCGCTGGGAAAATAGGCCCGACTCTGTTAACCTCCTTCGGCATTACTTTGATTTCGAAGGGGGTTACTTTGTCCAAACATATCTTCATGGCGGCTATCGCCACGGCGTGGTTTGGCGCGCAAGCAGGTGCCACGCCTGTCACCGCCCTTGGTGACTTCACGCCAACAGCACCCGTTGTCACGTTCGAGGATGTGGCCGACGGAACCACCGGCCCGCTGACCTTCGGGCCGCTGACCGTGTCGTCCTCGCCAAACCAGACGGTTGGCACACGCGGATACACCCAGTATGCCGGAATTTACGAAGGTAAGTCCTACGGGTTCGGCGTGGTGACGTTCTATCTGGATTTCGCCGTCGACATGGCGGCGGTCGGTCTGGGGCTGTTCGACCCGAACTACGCGAACACGCGCGTGATGGCCTATGATCGAAGCGGAACGCTGATTGAGACGGTCTATCCCGACAAAGGGCCGACGGGCGGTGTGTTCTCGACCTATACCGGGGTGATGCGCGCCGAGGGCGACATTGCCCGCTTGGTGGTCACACCGCAGGCGGGCGATCTGCTTGCGATCGACAATATCGGCTGGGCGACTGCCGCGCCGGCGGTGCCGCTGCCCTCTGCCGCGTTGCTGCTGTTGGGCGGTTTCGGGGCGTTGGGCGCGCTGCGCCGCCGCTAACCCTCGTCTGAGGGCGAGACTGCGGCGCAGCGGCGATGGTGAATGGCGAAACGGGCCGGTCATCCCGGCCCGTCGTCGATCAGGCTGCGTTTTCCGTCAGGGCCTGCTGCATCGCGGTGTAGAGCGCTTCGGCATAGTCGGAGGCCTGCTGCGTCGTGCTGCCGACCTGTCCGCTGGCATCGGCCATCATCCCCTGCACGATGGATTCCGCCTGCGACGGCGGCGGAGGGGGCGGCGGTGGCGTTTCGTCGTCGGTTTCCGTGCTGTCGGGGACGGCTTCGAACAGGCTCAGCAGCACGCCTTCGGAACTGCTGGAGTCGCTTTCCGTGGTGCCGAGTTCAAGAGAACTCTCTGTCTCTTCGCTTTCTTCGGTCTCTTCGGTTTCGAATAGGGAAAGGAGCCTGTCTTCGGTTTCCTCGGCGCCATTGGCCTTTTCTGGCGGCGGCGGAGGGGGTGGCGGCGGGGCCGACCGGGCGGTGCCGAGGGGGCTCGCGGTGGTTTGCGTGCTCATCGAGATATTCATAGGGGTTCCTTCTGGACTGATCAGCTTGCAGGACCGGCACGATCCTGCAAATCGCGAGGTTCAGCGAAACATGCAAACCGGATGTGAATATGGCCACGACGTGGCGTTTGAAGACGATTGAGTGGAAACGGAGGCCCGACAGCCCAGCGATGACGTGATCCGGGGCGAGATGATGGCGCTTGCCCACCGCCGCGGTCCGTCCGCGACCGTCTGCCCATCAGAGGTCGCCCGTGCGCTGTCGCCCGACTGGCGCCCCCTGTTGCCGCGACTCCGCCAGGTGGCGGCGAAACTAAAGGCGGAGGGCAGGCTTCGGGCCTACCAGCGCGGGACCCCTGTGGATCCCTTGGCGGCCAGGGGACCGATCCGGCTTGGCCTTGGGCCGTGACCTCTCACGCCTTGGGATGGGCGGCGGCGTAGACCTCCATCAACCGGGCGGTGTCGACACTCGTATAGGCCTGTGTCGTCGACAGCGAGGCGTGGCCCAAGAGTTCCTGAATCGCGCGCAGGTCGCCACCTGCACTCAGCAGATGCGTTGCGAAACTGTGGCGCAGCGCATGGGGCGTGGCCGAGGCCGGCAGGCCCAGCCGGGCGCGGGTCAACTCCATCGCGCGGGCGACCTGCCGCCCGTTCAGTGCCCCGCCGCGGACGCCGCGAAACAGCGGTCCGTCGGGGCCAAGATCATGGGGACAGGCCCGGACATAGGCGTCGACCGCGGCCCGCGCTGCGGGCAGAACGGGCACGATCCGCTCCTTTCCGCCCTTGCCGCGAATGCGCAGGGTCTCGGGCAGGGGGGCATCGCGGCCCGTCAGGCCAAGCGCCTCGGAAATCCGTAGCCCGCAGCCATAAAGCAGCGTGACCACCGCGGTGTCGCGGGTGGCCACCCAGGCCTCGCGCGCGCCTTCGCCCACATCGGTCAGGACGGCGCGCGCCGCATCCTCCGGCAGGGGGCGGGGCAGCTTGCGCTGGAATTTTGGCGCGCGGGCGGACAGGACGGCGGTGGGTTCGAACCCCTCCCGCCGGCCGAGCCAGCGGAAAAATCCCTTCACCGCCGACAGGGCGCGCGCCAGCGACCGGGCGCTCAGCCCCCGACCGCGCTCATGCGCCATCCATGCGCGCAGGTCGCGCAACTCTATACCCGCCAGCCGGGTTGGGCCTGCCGCGGCCCCGTCATATTCGGCCAGGAAGGCCAGAAAGCCGGTCACGTCCGCGGCGTAGGCCTTGATCGTGTTTTCCGACGCGGCGTTTAGCGCCCGTTCCTCGGCCAGCCATTGTTCCAGCGCATCGCGGGCCGCGGGGCTGAGCGCCAGGCTCACGCCACGAAACGGTGCAGCACGCGTTCGACCACACCGCCGAAGAAGGTCAGCAGATCGGTGCCCTGATTGGGCGCGAACTGCATCGGATCGGCAGAGCCGAGCGCGAGAAGGCCCGCCGTGCCATCGCGGCCCACCGACATCCGGATCAGCGCCTCTGACCGGACGGCGCGCGCGGCGGTGTCGTACAGTGTACCGGGCCCGGGCGTCGTTTCCCGCAGGATCACCGTGCGGCCGGGGCGTTCGGGGCCGATATAGGCATCGCAAAAGCCCGCCGGGGCAAGCTCCAGCACCGGGCCAAGCGCGCGGGCGTTCGCCGCATCCTCTCCGGCCTCAAGCACGATGCGCAGTGCCTCCACCCGCAGGATCGGCGCGACCTCGTCGGCAAGGCAGGTCAGGAACGATGGAAGATCCACAGGTTCCAGAAGCCGCAGCACCGCGCGCTGGATCTGGCCGGTGCCGGCGATGTTTTCATAGGCCGCGGCGATGACGGACCGGTGGGTTTCCTCCAGCCGGTCCAGCCGGGTTTCCAGCCGTTCCATCGCGATGCCGCGCATGTCGACGATGTTGCCGCCCATCTTGCGCTCATTGGCTGCGACCAGGGCGCGCATCAGGTCGGGGTCATCCAGAATGACGGTGGGTTCCGCGATGATCTTCGCGCGAAGATCATCCGCGATTGCGGGGGTGCTGCTCATGTCTGCCTCGTTTTTCGGCCGTTTTCACGAGCTTACACCAGACCTACAGGATTTTCTGCCCCGTTTTTTCCCAATCGGCCATGAATGTGGCAAGACCCTTGTCGGTCAGCGGGTGTTCGGCCATCTTTTTCAGCACTGCGGGCGGGGCGGTGGCGACATCGGCGCCGATCTTCGCGGCCTCGGTGATATGGTTGACCGAGCGGATCGAGGCGGCCAGTATCTCGGTCTCGAACCCGTAATTGTCATAGATCGTGCGGATGTCGGCGATAAGGTCCATCCCGTCGAGGTTGATGTCGTCGAGCCGCCCGATGAAGGGCGAGATGAAGCTTGCCCCGGCCTTGGCGGCCAGAAGCGCCTGCGCGGCGGAGAAACACAGCGTGACATTGACCATGCGGCCTTCGCCCGACAGCACCTTGCAGGCCTTCAGCCCGTCCCAGGTCAAGGGCACCTTGATCGCGATGTTCGGTGCGATCTCGGCCAGCTTCCGGCCCTCATCGATCATCGCCGGGGCCTTTGTCGCCACGACCTCGGCCGAGACGGGGCCATCCACGATGCCGCAGATTTCCCTGGTCACCTCAAGGATGTCGCGCCCCGATTTCAGGATCAGCGAGGGGTTGGTGGTGACCCCGTCGGCCATGCCCAGCTCTGCCAGTTCACGGATGGCCTCCACATCGGCGGTATCGACGAAGAACTTCATTGCACGGGTCCTTTGCTTGGCTGCGACATGTCGCGCCGGTGATAGCCGAAGCTGCGCTGCGGCGAAAGCCCGGTTTGCGGGGGCGACGGGGTGAGCGGGCCGTTTGCCGAAGGCGACCGGGTGGGCGTGCTGACAACGCAACCCCTGGGCAAGCCGCTTGACTATCTCGCGCCCGCGGGCGGCTGCGGCATCGGCGATTTCGTCGAGGTGCCGTTGGGCCCGCGGCGCGTGGTCGGCGTGGTCTGGGGGCCGGGGGAGGGCGACTTTGACGCAGCGAAACTGCGGGCGGTGGCGCGGGTGCTGGATGCCGCCCCGATGCGGGAGGAGATGCGCCAGTTCCTGACCCGCGCGGCGGACTATACCCTGACGCCGCTGCCGGCGATGCTGCGGCTGGCCACGCGCGCGCCAGGGCTGGGCGATCCCCCGTCGATGCAGAAGATCTATCGCCGGGGGACGGGGGCGCCGGACCGGATGACGCCCGCCCGCGCCCGCGTTCTGGACGTGCTGGAAAGCTACGGTGGATTGGCCTTCACGCTGGGCGAGGTGTCTGCACAGGCGGGGGTGTCGACCTCGGTGATCAAGGGGCTCTTGCCCTCGGGCGCCGTGCTGGAAGAGGACATGCCGCGCGACCGGCCCTATCCCCGGCTGGACCCCGCACGACCGGGTAAGGCCCTGTCGCCAGATCAGGCCGCCGCGGCCGACCGTCTGCGTGCCGCGGTGACGGCGGGCGACTACGGCACCACGCTGCTGAAAGGCGTCACCGGGTCGGGCAAGACCGAGGTCTATCTGGAGGCGGTCGCGGCCTGTCTGTCCAAAGGACGGCAGGCGCTGGTGCTGTTGCCCGAAATCGCCCTGACGGCGGAGTTCCTGTCGCGCGTCGAGGGGCGTTTCGGCGCCCGCCCGGCCGAATGGCATTCCGGTGTGACCATGGCCGAACGCCGCCGCTTGTGGCGCATGGTCGGGCAGGGGGCGGCGCAACTGGTGGTGGGCGCGCGGTCCGCCCTGTTCCTGCCGTTCCGCGATCTGGGGCTGATCGTGGTGGATGAGGAACATGACAGTTCCTACAAGCAGGAAGACGGGGTGCTTTACAACGCGCGTGACATGGCCGTCTTGCGGGCCTCTTTATGCTCCGCGCAGGTGGTGTTGGCCTCGGCCACGCCAAGCCTTGAAAGCTGGGCCAATGCCGAGGCGGGGAAATATGCGCGCCTTGATCTCTCCGCACGCTTCGGGGCGGCCGAATTGCCGCGAATGGACACCATCGACATGCGGGCAGAGGATGTGCCCGCGGGGCGCTGGATCTCACCCAGCCTGCGCGCGGCGGTGGCTGACAGGCTGGGCGCCGGGCGGCAGTCGCTGTTGTTTCTCAACCGCCGGGGCTATGCGCCCGTCACCGTCTGCCGGGCCTGCGGGCAGATGATCGGTTGCGACCATTGCGATGCGCGGATGGTCGAGCACCGGTTCCAGAAACGGCTGGTCTGCCATCAATGCGGGGAAAGCAAACCCATCCCCGAGGCCTGCCCCTCCTGCAAGGTGGAGGGCAAACTGGCGCCCGTGGGGCCCGGGGTGGAACGGCTGGCCGAAGAGGCGGCGGAGCTGTTTCCGGAGGCCCGGATCGCGGTTTTGTCCTCGGATCTTTTCGCGTCGGCTCGGGAGTTGAAGGCGCAGATCGAGGCCATCGCAGGCGGCGCGGCCGACATCGTCATCGGTACCCAACTGGTGGCCAAGGGACACAACTTCCCGCTGCTGACGCTGGTCGGCGTGATCGATGCCGATCTGGGCCTGCAAGGGTCCGACCTGCGGGCGGCGGAACGGACGTTCCAGTTGATGCGGCAGGTTGCGGGCCGCGCAGGTCGGGGCGAGGAAAAGGGGCTGGCGCTCATGCAGACCTACCAGCCCGAGCACCCGGTGATCCGCGCCATTCTGACCGGTGACGAGGAAGGATTCTGGCGGGCCGAGGCGGCCGAGCGCCGCGCCGCCGGTGTGCCGCCCTATGGCCGGATGGCCGGCATCATCATCTCAGCGCCAGAGGCAAAGGCCGCTTTCGATCTGGGCAACCGTCTGGCCCGGAATGACGGCCCCTTGCGCAGTATCGGGGCACAGGTTTTCGGGCCCGCCCCGGCGCCCATCGCCCGCATTCGCGGCCGCCATCGGGTGCGCCTGTTGATCAAGGCGGGCAAGGGGACGCCGCTGCAGGCAGCGATCCGGGCGTGGCTGGCCCCGGTCAAACTGCCCTCGAACCTTCGGCTGACGGTGGATATCGACCCGCAAAGTTTCTTCTGACGGCGTTCTTCCACCACCGCCTGACGCAAGCCTCAGATATCCTTGCGGCCCCAGGCCTCCCGCTTGCGATAAAGCGTCGAGGGAGAGACGTTGAGGATCTTGGCTGCCCGGGGCAGCGATCCACCGACGCTGTCGATGGTCTTCTCGATCACGATCTGCTCGATCTCGGCAAGCGACCGCCCCAGAAGATCGTCGACGAAGAGTGCCTCGGCCGCGTCTTCCCTGACGGGGGGAAGCGTCTCAGGCGGCGGGATGACAGGGGCTTCGGGGCGCGCGACCGAGGTTTCTTCGCGCAGGGCCGGGGGCAACATGTCCAGCGTTACCTGTGGGCCTTCGTTCAGCACCACGGCCTGACGCAACACGTTCAGAAGCTGGCGCACATTGCCGGGCCAGGGCAACCGGCGGAACAATTCCTCCACCTCGGGGGTGAGCCCGATGAAAGACCGGCCTTCCTCGGCGGACAGGCGTTCAAGCGCCGCATTCGTGATCTCGATCACGTCGCCGCCGCGTTCGCGCAGCGGGGGCAGGTGAATCGGGACCACATGAAGGCGGTAGTAGAGGTCCTGCCGAAACCGGTTGGCGCGGACTTCCTCCAGCGGGTCACGATTGGTCGCGCAGACGATGCGCA
Organism: Rhodovulum sp. P5; assembly: GCF_002079305.1. Classification (NCBI taxonomy): domain Bacteria; kingdom Pseudomonadati; phylum Pseudomonadota; class Alphaproteobacteria; order Rhodobacterales; family Paracoccaceae; genus Rhodovulum; species Rhodovulum sp. P5. The sequence continues at coordinate 1,673,174 of NZ_CP015039.1, read as the reverse complement.
CGTTCACCTTGCGCGGGTGGGAGGCGCCGATGGGCTGGATGCTGGAGGTCTGCAGGAAGCGCAGCAATTTGGTCTGCAGGCCAAGGTCCATCTCGCAGACCTCATCCAGAAACAGCGTCCCGCCATCGGCGACAGCGGCGGCGCCGGGCTTGTCGGACAGGGCGCCCGTGAACGACCCCTTCAGATGGCCGAAGACTTCCGATTCCAGCAGATCCCGCGGGATCGCGGCGCAGTTGAGGGGAACGAACGGCCCTTCCGCGCGGGTCGAGGCATCGTGGACGGCCTGCGCGCAAAGCTCCTTCCCCGTGCCGCTTTCCCCGGTGATGAACACCGTGGCCATGGAGCGCGCAACGGAGGTGATGCGGTCGTAGACCTCGCTCATCTGTGTGGAACTGCCGACGAAATCGCCGTGGCCGATCGCACGGGCGACGGTGCCCTGCGGTTCCGGGGTCGTTGCCGGCGACGTCGTCCCCTCTGCCAACGCGGTTTCCACCGCGTGCAGGAAACGTTGTTCGTTGAACGGCTTGAGCAGGAATTCGTAGGCCCCGGCCCGCATCGCCTCGACCGCGCGGTTGATCGAGCCGTTGGCGGTAATCACGATGATCCGCGTGTCGGGCCGTTCTTCCAGCATTTCCTGTAGCAGGACCTGACCGGGACGGTCCGGCAGCATCAGGTCCAGCAGCACAACCTCGGGGTCAAGCTCGTGGAAAGCGGCCAGTCCCTCTTCCGCGGTGCCGGTAGAGACAACCTCATGTCCTGCCCCCCGCAGAACCGACTCGTAGACCATCTGAAGCGACGGCGTATCCTCGATCAGCAGGAGCGGGGTCGTCATGAGGCAAGCTCGCCATAACGGCTGGCGGCCTCGGCGCTCAGCGCGTCGCACAGGACGCCGATCTGGCGCATGACCGGTGGGCAGAGGCTGATATAGTCCACCGGCATCTGCCGGCGTGCCGCCCCGTTCAGTTGTTCGGCCCGGGCCAGGAGCGATTCATTCCCGATGGCACCGGCAAGGGAAATCAGAACATGGGTCCGGGCGCGGATCATGGCCGTATCGCCCTTGGTGCATCCCTCTTCCAGCCCCTTGCGAACCGTGTGGAAATCTTCCCGCATCCGGGTCAGAAGTTCCAGCCCGCGATCTGGCCCCGCAAGCGCCAGCAACCGGTCAAGGTGAACCCGGTCGAACGGGGCATCCTCCCGCACGCGGGGGCCGCAGCCACGGCAGACCCGCTTGCTCAGAACACGGCTGATCGCTTCGCCGAAGGCCTCAAGGCTCATGATCGGTTTCGCAAGGATCCCGTCCGCACCGGCGGCATAGATCTGGTCACGGTTCGCCGACAGCACGAAGGCGGTGACCGCCAGCACGGGGATCGAGTTGCAGGGCCCTTGCCCGGTGCGCAGGCGTCGGATCACATCGATGCCCGACAGGCGCGGCATTTCGATGTCGATCAGCGCAAGCCCGTATTGGCCTGTCTCAAGCGCTTCTGCCGCGGCCTGCCCGTCCGATACCAGCGTGCAGTCCGCGCCCAGCGTCTCCAGCATCTGCCGAATCAGAAGCTGGTTGGTTTCGTTGTCCTCGGCCAGCAGCACCGGGCAACCGGACAGATCGGGCAGGTCGTCGAACCGGCCGGGGGCTTCCACGCCCGGAGCCCAGGCCGTTCGCGGCAGTACGAGAGAGACCTTGGCCCCTCCGCCCCGCACGTTTTCAACCTGCAACTGCCCGCGAATCCGCTGTGACAACTCCCGCACGATATGCAGCCCCAGCCCTGTACCGGGGATGCTGTTGTCGGCGGGCCGCCCTGCGAATTCAAAGAGCTGGGAAATCGCCGCGTCCGAGAAGCCGGGGCCGGTGTCGATCACATGCAGGCAAAGTGCCTCTTTCGGGCCCATGTGAACCCGCAGGGTGACCGTGCCCGCGCCGCTGTATTTCACCGCGTTGCTGATCAGGTTCGACAGGATTCGCTCAAGCGCCGCCGCGTCTGTTCCGATCGTGCCCGGCAGATCCTCCCCCAGTTCCAGCCGGAAGCCGAGGCCCCGTTCCTCTGCATGGGCCTGCCACCGCGCCGATATGCGCGACAGGAACGGGCCGAGCCGGGAGTGATGGGCGGGCGCGCCGCGCTTCTCGGTCTCTCCGGTCACAAGCGCCAGCGTTTCGTCGGTCAGGCGGGCCAGTTGTTCGGCCGCGCTTTCCACCCGCTGCAGCTGCCGCCGGGAATCGGGGTCGAGGGACGACAGGTCCGATAGCGCCAGACCGCCCAGGATGTCGGAGATCGCCGCGCGCATGTCATGGCCCAGCATCGCCGCGCGCTTGCGCCGCGATTTGTGGGAAGCAGAGCCTGTCGCGTCGTCTGGGAAAGGCACGTGCCTTGCCTCGCTAACCGTCGTCCTTACGTGTCGGACAGTCCATTTGTACCCGCAAGAGTTGCGTAGACACACTTCTACGCGTGTTCGCGCACAACTCAAACCTGTCAAAAAGTCAGCATGGGCGCAATTCCGAGAAAAAAATGCGGCGCGATGACTCGCGCCGCATTCAAATGTCAGGGGCGGTGCCTGTGTCAGGCCGCTTTGGGGAAGCCCAGGCTCTTCAGCGCGCCGGCAATCTCGTCAAGGATGGCGGGGTCGTCGATGGTGGCGGGCATCTTGAACTCTTCCCCGTCGGCGATCTTGACCATGGTGCCGCGCAGGATCTTGCCCGAACGCGTCTTCGGCAGGCGATCCACGACGCAGGCCAGTTTGAACGCGGCGACCGGGCCGATCTGGTCGCGCACCAAGGCGACGCATTCCTTCACGATCTCGCCATGGGGCCGGTCCGTCCCGGTGTTCAGGCACAGAAAGCCCATCGGCAACTGGCCCTTCAGATCGTCCGAAATACCGATCACGGCACATTCGGCGACGTCGGGGTGGCTGGCCAGCACTTCCTCCATCGCGCCGGTGGACAGGCGGTGCCCGGCCACGTTGATGACGTCGTCGGTGCGGGCCATGATATAGACATAGCCGTCTTCGTCCTTGTAGCCCGCATCGCCGGTTTCATAGTAGCCGGGGAAGTGGTTCAGGTAAGACTTCTGGAACCGCTCCGGTGCGTTCCACAGGGTCGGCAGGGTGCCCGGCGGCAGCGGCAACTTGATCGCGATGGCGCCAAGCGTTCCGGCCTCGACTTCGTGTCCGCCTTCGTCGAGAATGTGGATGTCGTATCCCGGCATCGCGACAGAGGGCGAGCCGATCTTGACCGGCAGCTTTTCGATCCCCAGCGGGTTGGCGGCGATGGCCCAGCCGGTTTCGGTCTGCCACCAGTGGTCGATCACCGGCACGCCCAGCATGCGCTGCGCCCATTTGATCGTGTCGGGGTCTGCGCGTTCACCGGCAAGGTACAGCGCCTTCAGCCCCGTCAGGTCGTATTTGTTGAGGAACTCGCCATTGGGATCCTCGCGCTTGATCGCACGGAAGGCGGTGGGCGCGGTGAAGAAACTCTTCACCTTGTGTTCCGAGATCACGCGCCAGAATGTGCCCGCATCGGGCGTGCCCACCGGCTTGCCCTCGAACACGATGGTGGTGTTGCCGGCGATCAGCGGCGCATAGCAGATATAGCTGTGGCCGACGACCCAGCCCACGTCAGAGGCCGCCCAGAACACGTCGCCCGGATCGACGTTATAGATGTTCTTCATCGTCCAGTTCAGCGCGACCAGGTGGCCGCCGGTGGGCGCACCACGCCCTTGGGTTGGCCGGTCGTGCCGGACGTATACAGGATATAGGCCGGGTGGTTGCCCTCGACCGGCACGCAGTCGGCGGGTTCCACACCGTACTGGAAGCCGTGCCAGTTCACGTCGCGGCCTTCTTCCAGATGGGCCACCTCCTGCTCGCGCTGAAGGATCACGCAGAAATCGGGCTGATGCTCGGATTGTGCCAGCGCGCCGTCGAGAAGCGGCTTGTAGTGGACGATGCGGCCCGGCTCGATCCCGCAGGAGGCGGCGATGATGCATTTGGGCTTGGCGTCATCGACCCGGACGGCCAGTTCGTGCGCGGCAAACCCGCCGAACACCACCGAGTGGATCGCGCCAAGGCGGGCGCAGGCCAGCATCGCCTCCAGCGCCTCGGGGATCATCGGCATGTAGATGATGACCCGGTCGCCCTTCTCCACGCCCTTGGCGCGCAGGGCGCCGGCAAGTTGCGCCACGCGGTTGCGCAGCATGACATAGGAAATGGATTTCCGTGTGCCGGTGATCGGGCTGTCATAGATGATCGCGGTCTGGTCGCCCCGGCCGTTTTCGACATGGCGGTCGACGGCGTTCCAGCAGGTGTTCACCATCCCGTCCGCGAACCATTCGTATTCGGGGGCGTTCTCGTCGAACAGCGCCTTGGAGGGCTTCTTGTCCCAGTCGATGGCTTCTGCGGCTTTCATCCAGAACCCGTCCGGGTCGGATTTCCAGGCGTCATATACCTCGGCGTAGCTCATGGTCTTCGGTCCCTCTGCACTGCGTTGGGAAATTCTGTTACGCAGCGCGCATGGATTTCGCAAGATCGAAACCCGGACGGTATGTCACTGTTAGCGCTAATGTCCGGCTGGAATCGTGGGGTACAGGCCGATTCATGCGAAAATGACATGCCTTTAGCGGGCAGGCGGACGAACGATGTTGCCGCACGCCGGTGTCCGCGGTACCTTTTGGCCGTGGTTTATGTGGGGGAGAGACTATGAACACCTTTGACATCAGACAGAATGTTGGCGCATCGGTTCTTGCCATCGCTGCGGTCTTTGCAACATCCGCGGCGGCGGAAACCTTCAGCTTCGACTTCGATAGCGGTTTGCCGGCGGGCTTTTCAGGGGCGGGGTCGACGACTGCCGTTCTGGGGCTGTCCGGCATCAACGGCTTTGACGGGGACATGCTGGTCAGCAGCACCGATGCGATCCTGTCGCTGTCGGGGCTAGCGGCGCATGGCACGGTCTCTGTCAGCTTTGGCTTTGCGGCGATCAATTCGTGGGATGGACCGGATGGCGGCTACTCGCCCGACTACTTCAACATGGAGGCCGACGGCGTCGAGCAGTTCCAGATTTCCGCCGACAACACCGGCGGCTTGCCCGACGTCCCGTCGACGGCCACCGACGAAAGCTTGGGTGAATACTATGGTGGCGGCTATCGCGAGAGCGTCTACACCGTTTCGCTCAGCTTCGCGCATTCCGGCTCTTCGCTGACGCTTGATTTCTTTGCCGATGGCGCCGGCTGGCAGGGCGGTGCGGATGAATTCTGGGCCATCGACAATCTGGTCGTGACGACAGACGCAACACCGGCGGTTCCGCTGCCCGCCGGGCTGCCGCTTCTGGCCGGTGGCATCGCAGCGTTCGGCCTTCTGCGTCGTCCGCGCACCTGATCAGGCAATCGGCGCTGGGTTTTCCGCGGCGGCCTTCGGGCCGCCGTTTTTTGTGGGCTGATGCGACGTGGGCCAGCGTCACGGGCTGCCGGAACGGATCTGAACCTGCGATCAATGATCGCGCTGCACCATGCGCGTGCACATTCACTGGGCGGCCCTGTTGTGGGGGTGGGATATTTCGCGTCTGTAAAGCTGCGGAGCCCAGCCGAAACGGCCCGACGAATGGTACTGATCGGTTCGAACTTCGCAAGTCTGGTTTGCTTCACTACCGCGGGTTGTTATTGCCCCTATCTATTCCTTAAGGTTCATTAAAAAGGCGCCGGGCGGTTGGAATCTGAAGACGAGATGGGTTTGGTTTGGTCGCCGCTCGAAGTCTTGGCCAAGGCGACCGCCGCCGGCGACAGGCCTGTTGTCCTGACCGTCAGGGATGGGGTGGTTTCCACCGTCACAGGCGACGATCTGGTCGGGCTGATCCGCGGTGTCGCGGCGCTGCTGGACAGGTTGGGGATCGGCGCGGGTGATCCGGTGGCGATCTGGGCGCCGAACTCGCCCCAATGGATCGCTGCGGGTCTGGCCTGCCACCTTCTGGGCGTTGTCCTTGCGCCGATCGACGCCGCCTTGCCGGAGCAGGAGGCCATGGCACAGGTCGAAGGATCCGGTGCGCGCGCGATATTCCTGGCGCGCGAGGGCGCGGCCAAGGTGCCGCCCGGTGTCGGGGTTCTGGCGCTGGAGGCGCTGCAACCCTCCACCCGCCCCATGCCCGAGATCGATCTTGCGCCGGACGTGCCGATTGCCCTGTTCCATACTTCCGGAACGACGGGCGCGCCCAAGAAGTTCCATCTCAACCTTGGCAATGTCGGATGGAATGTGCGCGCGATCAGCGACAGCGGTTTTGTGCGTCCGACCTCTCGGGTTTTGCTGCCTCTGCCCTTGCATCACGTGTTTCCGTGGATCACGGCAGCGCTCAGCGCGCTAACGGTCGGGGCCGTTCTGATCTTGCCGCAAGGCCCCACCGGTCGCCATGTCGCCGAGGCCATGCACCTGACGCGGCCGAGCATCCTGATCGGCGTGCCGCGGCTTTTCGAGGCGATGCTGGCCGGTATCCGGACCCGCCTTCGGGCGGAGGGCGCGGCGCTGGCTTTGGGGTTCGAGAGCCTGCTGTGGCTGTCCTTGCGCCTTGCGCCGGTTACCGGCGGTTTGGCCGGCCGCGTTCTCATGGTGCCCTTCCGCCGCCGCATCGCGCCGGGGCTTCGGATCATGGTGTCCGGCGGGGCCCATCTTTCCCGCAGGGTGGAGGATGAATTGACCGCCCTCGGCTGGGATGCGCGGGGGGGCTATGGCATGGCGGAAACCGCCGCCTCGGTCGCCGCACCCTTGAGGCGGAGGCGTGCAGGCTCCAACGGGCAGGCGATCCCGGGATGTGAGATCCGCATCGACCGGCCGAACGAAGACGGCATCGGGGAGATCCTGCTCAAGGGGCCGGTGGTCTTCTCCGGCTATCTGGACGATCCGACCGCCAACGCCACGGCCTTTACGCGCGACGGATTCTTCCGCTCCGGCGATCTGGGCTGGCTGGACAAGGACGGGTTTCTGTATGTGACCGGCCGGGCGAAAGAGGTGATCGTGCTGTCCGGCGGCGACAACCTCAACCCCGAGGATATAGAGGACCGCTATCTCGCCAGCCCTGTGATCGCCGAGATCGGCGTGTTGGAGCGGGAGGGGACCCTTGTCGCGGTCATCGTGCCCGACATGTTCGAGATCGCGCGCATTCAGGTCGCCAACCCCGCGCATGCGGTTTCCATCGCGGTGGCCACGATTGCGCGCGATCTGCCCAGCACATGGCGGATCAGCGCCTTCGTTCTGTCGAACGAACCGATGGAGCGCACGCGCCTGATGAAATTGCGGCGGTTCCTGTTGCCCGATCTTTATGACCGGTTGCGCGCGCGCGGGACGTCCTCGACCTCATCGGAATTGAGCGAACAGGACGCGGCCTGGATCGCCCAGCCGCCGCGGGATGCGGTCTGGCGTGTTCTTGAACAGGAATACCCGGGCCGTCCCTACACGCTGGACGGCTTTGTCGGCTACGATCTGGGGCTCGACTCGTTCGGCTGGATGAACCTTGCCCTCGCCATCGAAAACGCAACCGGTGTGCGCCTGTCGGGCTCGGATATCGCCGGCATCATGACATTGCGCGATCTGATGCGGCTGGTGAGCGAGCGACACGGGGCCGGTGCCCGCGAACAGGCATCCGACGCCGGGCTTGCCATGGATGCCGCAAAATGGCTGGCCCCGCACAGTTTGCGCGAACGGATCCTCGGGGCGCTTCTCTATCGCTCCGATGCTGTCCTGATGCGCACCTATTTCCGGCTTCGGGTCGAGGGGCGCGAAAACCTTGGTGCGGTGCGCGACTGCCCGGTGATCCTGTGTCCCAACCATTCCAGTATTCTTGACTCGCTGGCCGTGGCCGCGGCCTGTCTCCCGCGCCTGCGGCGGCGCCTGCGGTGGAGCGGGTCGCGCGCGCGCACCTTCGATACATGGTTGCGGCGTGCCATTGCGCGCCCCGCTGGCATGTTGCCGGTCGATGAGGCCGATCCGATGGCCGCCATCGGTCTGGGGGTCGCGTCGCTGAACCACGGGATGGCGCAGGTCTGGTATCCCGAGGGGTGGCTGACACCCGATGGCAAGCTGCTGCCCTTTCAGGTGGGCGTCGGGCATGTGGTCCTGCAATCCCGAGCGCCCGTCATCCCCGTGGTGATCGACGGCACCTTTGCCGCGATGCCAAGGGATGCCCGTCTGGCGCGTCCGCGGCGGGTGCGGGTGATCTTCGGTCCGCCTCTGGCCGCTGACGACCTGATCAAGGGGGCCGGGTCGGCGGATGACCGGGCGCAGCATATCGCCGCCCGGATCGAGCGGGAGCTTCTGTCCCTTGCGGCGGCGTACGGGCTGGACCTGGAGCGGAAGGAGCCGCTTGTGTGATCGGGGTGGTCCTGCGCCCGGATTGTACGCCGAAATGCAGCCACCGATCCGCGCTCACCGGCCTGGGCGAGGGCTGATTCGGAGCGGCGATTCGCCTTGCTGGTGGGCGCTAGGGCGGCTTTGTTTGGCAAGAGCTTGCCGAAACCGCGCCGCAGATCGATTTCCGGCGGGGTGGCAAGGCTCTGGCCCGCGTATCAGCGTCGCAGGCAGCCGATCGGGGGCTGGTCAGGGATCACAGGCACGTTATTGTCCGCGGTGGTGGTCAGCGGCACAGGTCTGCCCGCACGAACGGGTGTGCCGTGCCGCCAGATGCGGGAGGCATTCAGGGGCTCCCGCGGGAACCCGCAGGAGGACGTCCTGCCGCGGAGGGGGTGGTCCCGTCCGGTGGCAGCGGAACGAAAAGGATGAAAGATGGCCGAGAATAATTCCACCAACCTGGTTCGACTCATCGTCGCCGCGCCGGCAATCGGGATTGCGTTGTACGCCGTTGCCTATAGCGGCAAAGAGGAGCCCGCGCCGGCCCCGGCAATCGAGGCGCCCGCCGAGGAAGTCGCCGAGGCGGCAACCACCGAGGAAGCGGTGACCGAAGAAGCCGCGGCCGAAGAAGCCCCGGCCGAGGAAGTCGTTGCCGAGGAAGCCCCCGCCGAGGAAGCCCCGGCTGAGGAAGCTGCTGCGGAAGAAGCTCCGGCCGAGGAAGCCGCCGCCGAAGAGGCCCCGGCCGAGGAAGCTGCTGCTGAAGAAGCCCCGGCTGAAGAAGCTGTAGCCGAGGAAGCCCCGGCCGAAGAAGCCGCTGCTGAAGAAGCCCCGGCTGAGGAAGCCGCTGCGGAAGAAGCCCCGGTCGAAGAAGCTGTCGAGGCACCCGCGGTCGACACGCCGGAAGACGTTTCCAACGCGCTGACGCTGGCCGAGCAGGCCGCTGCCCTTGCCGCCGAATACACCGCGCTGGCTGAAAAGGCCGCCGAACTGGCCGGCAAGTCCGCCGCTCTGGCCGGCGAAGAAGAAGCCGAAGCGCCGACCGCCGAAGAAGCGTTCGGCGAAATCGCCGCCGCCGCTGAAGAAGCCGTTGCCGAAGAAGCCCCGGCTGAGGAAGCTGCCGCTGAAGAAGCCCCGGCTGAAGAAGCCGTTGCCGAAGAAGCCCCGGCCGAAGAAGCTGCTGCGGAAGAAGCCCCGGCTGAGGAAGCCGCTGCGGAAGAAGCCCCGGCTGAAGAAGCTGCCGCCGAGGAAGCCCCGGCTGAGGAAGCTGCCGCTGAAGAAGCCCCGGCTGAAGAAGCTGTTGCCGAAGAAGCCCCGGCTGAAGAAGCTGTTGCCGAAGAAGCCCCGGCTGAAGAAGCTGCTGCGGAAGAAGCCCCGGCTGAGGAAGCTGCCGCTGAAGAAGCCCCGGCTGAGGAAGCCGCCGCTGAAGAAGCCCCGGCTGAGGAAGCCGCTGCCGAGGAAGCCCCGGCTGAAGAAGCTGCTGCCGAGGAAGCTCCGGCTGAGGAAGCCGTTGCTGAAGAAGCCCCGGCTGAGGAAGCCGTTGCCGAGGAAGCCCCGGCTGAAGAAGCCGCTGCGGAAGAAGCCCCGGCTGAAGAAGCTGCTGCGGAAGAAGCCCCGGCTGAAGAAGCCGCTGTCGTAGCCGCCGCGTTCACCGGCGATCCGGCTGCCGGTGAAAAGGCCTACAACCAGTGTGCCACCTGCCACGTCGTCGTCAGCCCTGCTGGTGAAACGCTGGCCGGCAAGGCGGCCCGCGTTGGCCCGAACCAGTACGGCACGATGGGCGCCGTTGCCGGTCGGATCGAAGGTTTCCGCTACTCCAAGTCGATGAAGGAAGCCGGCGAGAAGGGCCTTGTCTGGACGGAAGAGAACGTCGTCGAATACGCCCAGAACCCGACCGAGTTCCTGCGCAAATTCCTCGACGATCCCAAGGCGCGCGGCAACATGACCTACAACGCCCGCGATCCGGAAGAAGTGCGCGACATCGCCGCCTTCCTCCACACGATCTCGGAAGAGAACTGAGGCTGACGGGCGCGCGGTCAGCGCGCCCCATGCCTGACGCATTCCCCGCCCCGGACAATCTCCGGGGCGGTTTTTTCTTGTGCAGGCCGTTGCCCGCGAAAGCCTGGCAGGCTGCTGAAAAAGCACATGACATGCGCCGACGGTCGCAACCTTTCGGACCATCGTCCCGAAGCTGGTCCGGGCGATCAGCCCGGGCCGCGCCCACCCAGGGTCGGGCGCGGCACTGCTTGCCTTGCGGCATCGTTGCTGACAAGGAACGGTTTTCTCTTGCGAAGCTGGGGTTTCTGGTTTTTCAGCAGCCTGCTAGGACGGATCGCGCCAGCGGTTGACGATGGGATAACGCCGGTCGAGCCAGAAGGCGCGTTTCGTCAGCCTTGCGCCGGGCGCGGACTGAAAGCGCTTGTATTCGCTGATATAGATCAGGTGCTCGACACGCTTGACGGTGTCGCGGTCGAACCCGGCGGCCACCAGGTCGGCCACCGATTTCTCGTCGTCGATCAGTCCTTCAAGGATCGCGTCCAGCACGTCATAGGGGGGCAGGCTGTCCTCGTCCTTCTGATCGGCGCGCAATTCCGCGCTGGGCGGCTTGTCGATCACTCGGGGCGGGATCACCACGCCCGCCGGACCCATCATCCAGTCGCGATGGGTGTCGTTGCGCCAGCGGCAGGTCTGGAACACGCGCGTCTTGTAAAGGTCCTTGATCGGGTTGTAGCCCCCGGCCATGTCGCCATAGATCGTGGCATAGCCCACTGCGACCTCCGACTTGTTGCCGGTGGTCAGCAGCATTTCCCCGAACTTGTTGGACAGCGCCATCAGGATCAGCCCGCGCAGCCGCGACTGGATGTTCTCCTCGGTGATATCCGCGGCGTGGCCTTCGAAGAGGGGGGCCAGTGCCTGGGTGACTGCCGCGCGGGGGCCGTCGATCGGCACCTCGTCCAGTTGACAGCCAAGTGCGCGGGCGACGGCGGCGGCATCCTCCAGCGAATGGGCCGAGGTGTATTCCGACGGCAGCATCACGCAGCGTACATTCTCAGGCCCGATGGCGTCGGCGGCAATGGTTGCCACAAGCGCGGAGTCGATCCCGCCGGACAGGCCCAGCAGTACCTTCGAAAACCCGCTTTTCCGCAGATAGTCCTGCAGGGCGGTGACCATGACGCGGTAGTCTTGCTCCCAAGCGTCGGGCAGGGTGTCTTTCGTGCCGTCCTCCGCCTGCCAGCCCTCGGCCGTGCGGACGAAATCAACATGGGCAAGCCCTTCGTCGAACACCGGCATCTGCAGCGCCAGCTTGCCCCCGGTGTTCAGCACGAAAGAGCCGCCGTCGAACACCTGATCGTCCTGCCCGCCGGTGAGGTTGAGATACACCAGCGGCAGCCCGGTTTCGACAACGCGGGCCACCATCAGCGACAGGCGTTGTTCGAACTTGCCCCGGTGATAGGGGGAGCCGTTGGGAACCAGAAGGATTTCGGCCCCGGTCTCGGCCAGCGCCTCGGTCACGTCGTCGAACCATGCGTCTTCGCAGATCGGGGTGCCGATCCGGATCGGGCCGACCGCGTAGGGCCCGTTGATCGCCCCGCTGTCATAGACGCGCTTTTCATCGAAGACGCCGTCATTGGGCAGGTGGTGCTTGAACACCCGGGCGGTGACCTGCCCGCCCTGACAGATGTAGTAGGCGTTATAAAGATGCCCGTGCGCGGCATAGGGCGCCCCGATGCCAAGGGCGGGCCCTTGCGCGCAATCGCGGGCAAGGCGTTCGACATGGGCCATCGCGTCGGCGGTGAAAGCCGGTTTCATCACGAGGTCCTGCACCTGATAGCCGGTCAGGAACATCTCGGGGAAGGCGATCATGTCGGCGCCCGCGCGGCGCGCCTCCTCCCACGCCTTGCGCGCCGTGTCGGCGTTGTCGTCCAGCGCCCCCGTGGTGGGGTTGAGCTGGGCCAGTGTCAGGCGAAACCTTTCGGCCATCGGTGCCCCCGTCTGAATTCTGCCGCGTCTTAGCAGACTGACAGGCAAGTGAAAGCCGGGACCTGTGAAAAGCGTTGTAAGCCCCGCAGGCGTCAACTAGGGTTTGGCACGTCTTCACAAGAACCGCATTCAGGTCGGCCGACGGGGGCTCAGGTGCTCAGAGCAGGGATCGTATTATCTTGTGCCATGCTGATTGCGGCGGGTACGGCATCCGCGCAGGACAATGGCGAGATCGTCACCCGCCAGTATGACGACGGCGCGATTTACGAGGGCACCTTCAAGGACGGTCAGCAGCACGGGCAGGGCACCTATCGCCTGCCCAACGGATATGAGTATTCCGGGCAGTGGGTCGAGGGCCGGATCGAGGGCACGGGCGTGGCCCGGCTGGTCAACGGGTCGGTCTACGAGGGCGAGTTCACGAACGGAAAGCCCGACGGTCGCGGCAAGATCACATTCGCCGATGGTGGTACGTATGAGGGCGCCTGGCAGGACGGCAAGATCACCGGTGAGGGTGTGGCGGTCTATGCCAACGGCATGCGGTACGAGGGCGAATTTCGCAACGCCATGCATCACGGCGTCGGCGTGGTGACCAGCCCCAACGGGTACGTCTACGAAGGAACATGGGTGGACGGCGCCAAGGACGGCAAGGGCAAGATCACCTATCCCGGCGGCCGGGTCTATGAAGGCGAGATGAAGGATAACAAGCGTTCAGGACAGGGGACGCTGACCACGCCCGAGGGTCTGACCTATGCCGGGACGTGGGAAGATGGCGAGATGAACGGTCTCGGCATCCTGACCCAGCCCAATGGCGACACCTATGAAGGGACATTCGTCAATGGCGAACGGCACGGGACCGGCAAGGTCACCTATGCCAACGGCGATGTCTACGAGGGCGATTATCGCAACGACAAGCGGCACGGCAAAGGGGTCTTTCTGGGGATCGACGGCTATCGTTATGAAGGCGACTGGGTCGCTGGCCGGATCGAGGGCGAAGGGCGTCTGACCTACCCCGATGGCGCGGTCTATGTCGGCGAATTCCGCGACGACCTGCCAGAGGGCAAGGGCAAGGTCACCTATGCCGACGGGTCCACCTATGAGGGCAACTGGGCCGCCGGCGTGATCGAAGGGGAGGGCAAGGCCACGTTCCTCAACGGCCTTGTCTATGAGGGCGCGTTCAAGAACGCCACCTATGACGGCCTTGGCACGATGACCCACGAAAGCGGCTATCTTTACACCGGCGAGTGGAAGAACGGGCTGCGCGACGGGGAGGGGACCGCGACCTATCCCGACGGGTCGGTCTATTCGGGCCACTTCGTCAACGGGGAGCGTGAGGGGCAGGGGACCATCACCATGCCCGACGGCTTCACCTATACCGGTGGCTGGAAGGACGGCAAGTTCGACGGGCCGGGCGTTGCGACCTATTCCAACGGCGACCGGTACGAAGGTATGTTCGCGAAGGGTGTCATCGACGGTCAGGGCAGGATGCAATATGCCTCTGGTGCGGTGCGCGAGGGCATGTGGCGCAACGGCGAGCCGGTGGAAGACACGGCCACCCCGGCCGAGGTTCGGGCGGACTGACGACCGACTGCTTGTGTCCTATTGCGCAGGCGTCCAGCCTGCGGACGGGGCCGCCCAAAACCCTTAGAATGCAAGGCAAAGCCGAATTATCAGGCAAGTGTTAGGGCATTGGTGCCACCAAGGGTCCCGGCGACGTCACGAATCCGCCGGCTGGGGTTTGACCTGAATGGACCGTTCCACAAACCGTTTTCACCAGTTTCTCGGGCAGTCTGCCCGACCGGCCATGTTGTTGGGCCTTAATGGCACGGTGCTGTGCGCCAATGACGCCGCGCGGCGGATTTTCGCCCGTGAGGGGGAGGCCCTTGAGGGCAAGTCCGCCCCGGCCCTTTTCCATCCAGAGGACGCTGCCCGCATCGCCACCTGCTGTGATCGGGTGGCCTCCGGACAGGCGCTCGCCCTGCCCGATATCCGGCTACGCGGTCCGGCGGCGCAACCGGCCTTCGATCTCGATTTCAGCCCGGTTGAAGAGGAAGGCAGGATCGCGGCCGTTCTGGTCTTCGGCGAACCGCGCGCGGTGTGTGTGCCGCGTTTGCCCCCGATCCCCGATATACGGACGGGCACCTGCCTGAAGCTGCAGCAATACGAACTGCTTCAGATGGCGGCCGAAACCGCCGGGTTCGGGCAGTGGTATCTCGACACCGGCACGCAGCGGATCAAGGCGACCGATACCCTGTTCCGCATGCTGGGCTATCAGCCGGAAAAGATCGATCTGGATCTGCCGTGGTTCCTGTCCCGGATACACCCCGACGACCGGCACGTCGCCGAAGCCGCGATCGACGGCCTGATCGCCGAAAGCGTCGGCGTGCGCCGTGACGACTACCGCATGCGCTGCAAGGACGGGACGTGGCGGTGGTTTCAGAACTGCGTCCAGCGGGCATTCCTGCCCGGGTCGCCCGGAACCAATGTCATCTGCGGCAGCCTGATCGACATTTCCGCGCGCAGGGCTGTCAGCGAACGGCTGAATACCCTTGCCGACAATCTGCCCGGCGCATTGTTCGAACGTCAGGAAAGCGTCAGCGGCTCGGTCTCGCTGCCCTATTCCAGCGCGAAGATGCCCGAACTTCTTGGTCTCGACCCTTCCGGTATGGCCGATGACGCGGGCACGATACTCTCCCACGTCCATCCGGAGGATCGCGAACGGGTTGAGGCCGGGATACGCGTCTCCAAACAGACGCTTGCGCCCCTGAATTGCCGGTTCCGGCTCGACCATCCCGACATCGGGGCGCGTTGGCTGTCGGTATCGGCTCTGCCCTTCCGGAAACCGGATGGGGCGACGGTCTGGTTCGGCTATCTTCAGGACATCACCGACCGGGTGCAGACGGAAGCGCAGGTCGCCGAGGCGACGCAGGCCCTGCAGGCCGCGCATGAACGGCTGACGTCCATTGCCGACAATGCGCCGGCAGGCATCTTCGAATACTGGCTTTTGCCCGACGGTCATGGCGAGCTGCGATATACCAGCGCCCGGTTCGAGGAACTGGTCGGCAATTCCGGACCGGCCGCGACCGTGCCGCGCCCGGCGGCGTTTTCAAAGGTTCTGCCGCAGGACTTTCCAAGCTTCATGGCAAGCATCAAGGACTCCGCCCACACGCTGAAGCCCTGGACCTGCCGCTTTCGCATCGTCGGGCGTGCGCGCAAGATTCACTGGATCTCCGGTTCGGCGATCCCGCGGCGCAAGGAGGATGGCACGGTCGTCTTCACCGGTGCGCTGACCGATGTGACAAAGGATGTGGAACGTGAGACCTCGCTGGCGCGGGCCCACCGGCTGGCCGAAGACATGCGCATCCGCAATGAACATCAGGCGCTGCATGACGGTCTGACCGGCCTGCCGAACCGGCGGTATTACGACCAGATGATCGCGCAGCGGATGCAGGATGCCGCAGACGGCACCATGCCGGGCGACTGCGTTCTGATCAGGATCGACCTTGACCATTTCAAGAGTGTCAATGACACGCTGGGGCACGAGGCGGGCGATCAGGTGCTGATCCGGGTGGGAGAGGTCCTTCGGCGCTGCATCCGGCGCGTGGACTTCGCCGCGCGGATCGGCGGCGACGAGTTCTCGATCATCCTCGGGGCGGGCCATTCGGTGTCCGATGCGCAGGAGACGGTGAAGCGTATCAAGGACCGGCTGGCGGAACCGTTGCTGTACAAGGGGCGCCCCTGCCGGTTCGGGGCCAGTTTCGGCATCGCCCATGCCGAGGACATGACCGAGGTGGGCGGCGAATTGCAGCTGTTCGCCGATGCCGCGCTCTACCGTGCCAAGGATGGTGGCCGCAACCGGGTGGAGTTGTTCACCGCGGAATTGCACCGGGATATCCTGCACGACCGCCGGCTTGCCGCGGAACTTCAGGACGCGTTGGAAAATGACGAATTCGTCCCCTTCTTCCAACCCCAGATCCGGGCCGACGACGGCGCGCTGTTCGGGGTGGAGGCGCTGTTGCGCTGGGATCATCCCGAGCGGGGGATACAGACACCCGACAGTTTCATGCATGTCGCCGAACAGATGCGCATCGTGCCCGAGATCGACCGGATCGTGATGGAAAAGTCGCGCGGGGCCCTTGCGCGATGGCGCGACCGGGGGGTGATCGTGCCCAAGATCAGCTTCAACGTCAGTTCCGGGCGGATGCACGACCCCGACGTGGTGCGCGCCGCCAAGGAGATCGCGAAGGGCGATACGCGCGTCACGTTCGAGTTGCTTGAATCGATCCTGGTGGAAGAGGAAAGCGACGCCTTCAAGGCCCATCTGGAGATGATCCGGAGTGCCGGGATCGATATCGAGATCGACGATTTCGGGTCTGGTCACGCCTCGATCGTGGGCCTGATGGAAATTGCCCCAACGGCCCTGAAGATCGACCGACGCATCGCCCTGCCCGTGGTTCATGACGAGCGGTCGCGCCATCTTGTCAACGCCATCGTTGAAATCGCCGAAACCCTTGGCATCGGCATCATCGCCGAAGGCGTCGAAACCCGGGACCATGTCGCCATTCTTGCCGCCCTGGGATGCCAGGTGCTGCAGGGGTATCATTTCGCGATGCCGCTGAGTGAGGCACAGCTTCTGGATTTTGCGCCGCGCCTGTCCGTCCGCCGCGCCTGACGTTGCGATCGCCGATGGAATCGTCGCATTTGCGCGGCCGATCTGCCAGACAACCGGCATGCGCCTGACGACACTCACCCACGGGACGGCCCTTGCCATCATGATCGGATGGCTGTTGTGGATCGGCAAGCCGGTGCTTCTGCCCGTGCTGGCGGCGGTGATCGCGGTGTACATCCTGTCGGCCGGGGTGCATGCGCTGTCGGGGCTTCCGGTCCTGCGGCTGGCGCCGCAATGGATGCTGCGGATGGTTGTGCTGTTGGGGTTCACGGTCGCGATCCTGTTGCTGGGCCTTCTGCTGACGGCGAATTTCGCGCGCGTCGCCGCGGCCCTGCCACGGTATGAGACGAATATCGATGCCCTTGTCGTCCGCATCGCGGAACTGATGGGGCTGAGGGACGAACCCAACTGGGCGACGATCCGGGATTCCACCATCGGCCGGATCGATACCCGCCGGTGGATTTCCTTTTTGCTCAATTCGGTGCGCGGTTTCGGCGGAACGCTTTTCTTCATCGTGCTCTACGCCTCGTTCCTGTTTGCAGAGCGGATGCAGTTCGCCTCCAAGTTCCACCTGGCGCTGGGCAGTACCGGGCGCACCGAACATGCGCTGGGCTTGTTGGAGCGGATCAACGAACGCATCGGCGACTATCTTCTGGTGAAGACGACGATCAACGTGATCCTTGGCGTCCTGTCCTACCTTCTGCTCAGGGCCATCGGGATCGAGTTCGCCCTGTTCTGGGCGATCCTGATCGCCGTGCTGAATTACATCCCCTATTTCGGTTCGCTGATCGGCGTGCTGTTTCCGGTGCTGCTGTCGCTGGCGCAGTTCGGCACGCTCTGGACCGCGGCACTGACGCTTGTCGCCCTGACCACGGTGCAGGTCTATGTGGGCGCGTATCTTGAACCGCGGCTGATGGGACGGGCCTTCAACCTCAGCCCGCTGGTCGTGCTTCTTGCACTGGCGTTCTGGGGGACGCTGTGGGGTGTGCCGGGGGCAATCCTTGCGGTGCCGCTGACATCGAGCCTTGTCATCGTTCTGGCGGAAATCCCGGCCACGCGGCCCGCCGCGATCATGCTGTCGGCCAGCGGCAAGGTTTAGGCTTCGGATTTGGTCCGGTTCTGGTGTGCGCGTCCAGCCGGGCGCGGTGCCGTTTCCATCTGCCGCAACCGGATCAGGAGCGTTTCCGTCAGCCGCCGGTTCGCAGCCAGCGCAGTCCCAAGATAGGCCGCCACCAGCGTCAGATATCCGGCCAGTACCAGTGCGCCGCCCAGAACCGCGAAGGCGACAGGATTGCTGCTGTAGGACGAAACAAGCAATGGCGCGACACATGCGGCGGCGCCGAGGATCAGCAAGACGAGTCCCGCGGCCAGCAAGGCGGCCGCCGGCCGATGGTACAGCGCGCCCTTCAGCGAGGTGACGGCACCGAGAACGCGAAACGGGCGCAGCGGCAGCAGTTGCCGACGGCGCGGGGCTGAAATGGTCTGCAAGGGGGCCGAGATGACGCTTAACCCATGCTGGCGCGCATGTATCAGCGTATCGGCGTCGCTGGTGCGCGGCATGACCGTCATGGCCAGCGCGGCGTCGCGGGAATACGCCCGGGGGCCTGCCGCAGCGTCACGCCGTCTGACCCAGGGGAAGCGGCGCAGCGGGCCGGAATCGTTCGGTGAAAGCGCCCCGTCTGTGGTCGTGCAGCCGGAGGCGTCGCCGCCGTCCCGGTGGCCCATCACGATATCGGCGCGGCCCTCGACGATCGGGCGCACGAGTTCGGGAACGCCACGTCCCCCGCACCGGTTGCCGCCGTCGATGGTCACGATGATGTCGGCCCCGGCGGCCAACGCGTTGTCGAGGCCCGTCTGGAAACTGTGGGACAGACCCGAGTGCGCCTTGTGCCGCACAATGTGTTCGACGCCGTAGCACAGGGCGATGTCGACGGTCGCATCGGTGGAACTGTCATCGATCAACTGGATCTCGACCTTGCCGACCCCGTCGATCTGCTGCGGGATGCTGTCGAGAATGACCGGAAGCGAGCTTTGGTCGTTGTGGCACGAAATCTGCACGACCAGTTTTAGGGAACTCGCAGGCGCCAAACCGGATGAGGGCCGCGACAGGCTGGAGGCCAGACCGTCACTTTCGAACTGTCGATAGGTGTATGTCATCGGGCCGGTCCGGGGCGTTGTTCGTACTGGGGTTGGGTCGCGTACGCCCCGCGGTTGTGATGGCACGAAAATGTGGTGGAAGTGCGCCCTTGGCTTGGCCTGGGCATGGCCGCCCCGGTTCTCGGGCATCCCGTCGGCGCCGGATCGAGGCTGTCTAGCTGCCGACCCTCTGGCCGCAATGCGCGGCACTTGTACCATAGCTGCCATAGTTCAGGGGCATCCACCCCTCTTGCCATTGCCGGTTGTGGTCTTCTGTGGCATCACAAAATTAGTGAATTAACTGTGGGAGGGTGAGGCGGAATGCCCGATTACGTAGCGCGCCGCGAGGCTATGGTGGATACGCAGGTCCGTCCGTCCGACGTGACCCGTTTGCCGATTATCGAGGCGCTTATGGCCGTACCGCGGGAGGCCTATGTGCCGGCCGCCCTGCGCGAGGCCGCCTATGTCGGGGAAAACCTTCCGCTTGGCCCGGGGCGCACGGTGCTAGAGGCTCGGACCTTCGCCAAGATGCTAGAGGCGCTGGACCCCCGGCCCGGCGATCTGGTGCTCGATCTCGGCAGCGGGCTTGGCTACTCCGCTGCGGTGATCGCGCGGATGGCCGATGCGGTCGTGGCGGTCGAGGAAGATGCCGCCATGGCGGCCGAGGCCGAGTCGATCCTTGCCGAACACGGTGTCGACAATGTCGCGGTGGAGCAGGCGGCGCTGACCGAGGGCGCGCCCAAGCATGGCCCCTATGACGCGATCGTGGTCGAGGGCGCGGTAGAGCAAATCCCCGACGCCATTCTGGACCAACTGAAAGAAGACGGCCGGATCGTCGCGCTTTTCATGGAAGACAGCCTTGGCATCGTGCGGATCGGCTACAAGGTCGGTGGGGCTGTGACATGGCGGTTCCTGTTCAATGCAAGCGCGCCGGTGCTGCCGGGCTTTGCGCGGGAGCGGGCCTTCGAATTCTAGAACGTTCGCAATAAGGACGAATGCCGCGCAGGCAGGTCGCGGCCAGCAAGAGGCGAGAAGAAACGATGAGCAGGATTGTTGGAAGACTGAGCCGCGCGGCCCTTGCTGCCGCGGCTTTGACCATGGGGCCGATGCTGGCCTCTGCGGAGACGCTGAGCGACGCGTTGATCGACGCCTACAAGAACTCGCATCTGCTGGAGCAGAACCGGGCCGTGTTGCGCTCTGCCGACGAAGACGTGGCGCAGGCTCTTGCCGGGTTGCGGCCGGTGATCGACTTCACGATCAATGCGGGCTATGGCCAGACAAACGTAAACCCGGAAACCACCAGCAGCATCGACACCTATTCGCGCACTGCGACGGCCGAACTGACCGCGCAGTTGACGCTTTACGATCACGGGCGCACGCGCCTTGCCATCGATGCCGCCAAGGAAGTGGTTCTTGCCACCCGGGCCGGTCTGATGGGCGTTGAGCAGGATATCCTCCTGAACACCGTTCAGGCCTATATGGACGTCTTCGCCAGCCTTGAAAGCGTTCGCGTGGCCGAGAACAACGTGCGGGTGCTGACCACCGCCTTGCGCGCGACGCGCGACCGGTTCGAGGTGGGCGAGGTCACGCGCACCGATGTGTCGCTGGCGGAATCCCGTCTGGCGGCAGGTCGCTCCAACCTCGTGGCTGCGCAGGGCAGCCTTGCCACGGCGCGGGAGGCGTTCAAACTGGCCGTCGGGCGGTATCCGGGTGCGTTGAGCGGTCTGCCCCGCCTGCCGCAAATCCCGAAAACCAGCGACGCGTTGCGCGATCTGGCGGTCCGCAGCCATCCCGACATTCTTCAGGCGCAGCACAATGTCACGGCGTCGGAGCTCAACCTCGCCCGTGCCAAGGCGAATTACGGGCCGACGATCACGGGGTCCGCGTCGGTGTCGGCCTCTGAATCGTCAAGCGGCCTGATCCGTCGCGACTCGCAAGATGCCAGCTTGGGGATCACGCTCAATCAACGCCTCTATGCTGGCGGGGGGCTTTATGCGGCGGAACGTCAGGCCCGTGCCGGGGTTCAGCAGGCCCGCGCCGGACTGCTGCAAAACGTGCGGCTGATCGATCAGGAGGCCGGCAATGCCTGGGCCAGCCTTGCCGTTGCCCGCGCGCAGATCGAGGCGACGGCCCGGCAGGTCGAGGCGGCGCAGCTGGCCTTTGAGGGGACCGAGGAAGAGGCGCGTCTTGGCGCGCGCACGACGCTGGATGTTCTGGATGCCGAGCAGGAATTGCTGGACGCCCGGATCGCCCGGATCGAGGCGCAGACTTCGCAGTACAAGGCCGTCTATTCGGTGCTGGCCGCGGCCGGGCTGATGACGGTCAAGCATCTGGGCCTTGGCATTCCGACCTATGATCCGCTGGACTACTACAACGCCGTCAGCAACGCCCCGGCCAAAAGCATTCAGGGCCGCAAGCTTGACCGCGTGCTTGAGAAGATCGGTCGCAACTGACCGTCGCGGATATTGAGCAAGCGGCAATCTGCCGCTACACTTGTGGATGCAGGTAAGATCGGCATGTCGAATGGCTGACTCGTCGCCGTCTCAGGATGTGGAGCAGGTTCTGACCTCGATCCGAAGGATCGTTGGTGAGGGTGCGCCTGCGCGGCGTCAGCGTCTGATCCTGACCCCCGCCCTGCGGGTTCCGCCTGCGTCCCCCGAAAGCCGCGGTCACGGGAACGCTGCTGCCCCCGAAAACGGTACGCCTGTGGGTGCGGATCGTCCGGCCCAGAACGGCCGGCCGGCCGGGGCGGTGCCAAAGACCGCCCGACCTGCGGGTGCGGAGGGCGATGCCCTTGAACAACGGATTGCCGAACTGGAGGCCGTGATCGCCCGGGCGGATGCCTCATGGGAGGCCGAAGTCACCCCGCGGGTGGCCGCCGCCCTGGGCAAGCTGTCTGCCGAAGCCGCCCCGGCCGCGGGCAGGGCCGCGACGGTGCAGCCCGCACCGGAGGGGAAGGGCGCGCCCAACGGTCATGCGCATCGTGGCACCGAAGGGCCCGACGAGATTTCGGAAGACGAGTTGCGCAGCCTCATCACCCGGATCGTTCGGGAGGAGCTTCAGGGGGACCTCGGCGCGCGCATCACCCGCAATCTGCGGAAGCTGATCCGGACCGAGATCCGGCGCGCGCTGGCCGTCAAGAACGGCGAGACCGACTGACACCAACGTTTCCTGTGTGACGGGCGCATGGCGCAACGAAAAAGCGCGCCCGTTCGGCGCGCTTTGTTCGATAGGGTAGAACGGATCAGGCCGCTTCGGCGCGTTCCTGCAACTGGCGCCGTTCGCTTTCTTCGCGCGACAGGGCCACCGATGTCCGCACGCCACGGGCCACGAATTCCATCAGGCCGCTGACCACGCGCTCGTTCGGGTCGATCCCGGCGCAGGAGAGAACCTCGCGCCCGTCGCGTGAGCGCGCCCAGCGGGCGATCTGCTCCGGACCGTTGCCATATTTCTTGTCGTCAGCAATGGCATCATCCAACGCGGCAAGCACGACGGCAGCGAACAGTTTTCGGGCACGATGCCCCTGTTCGTGGTTGAAAGCTGTTCCATCAACGAAATCGGCCATCTCGTCGTCCTTTATTCTTGCTCTTGCATTTCGGGCATGCCGGTGAATATGACGGTTTTATTGCGATTCGGTATTTCCCATTTGGAATGGCTTCCATGCAGGAAATGCATACCTCCCGAGTGTGGCCACCGGATCTAGTCGTCTTGTCAGCCCAGCACTGCCAATATATAGGTGCGCGAAAATCACGATCAACCACTCGTTAAGGGTCGCAGCCATGCCCAAGATCAACGGAAACGAGATCCGCCCCGGGAACGTGCTTGAACACAATGACGGCCTGTGGTCCGTCGTGAAGGTCGATCACGTCAAGCCGGGCAAGGGCGGTGCCTTCGCCCAGGTGGAATTGCGCAATCTGCGCAACGGGTCGAAGCTCAACGAACGCTTCCGCAGCGCCGACAAGGTGGAACGCGTCCGGCTGGAGCAGAAGGACCAGCAGTTCCTGTACGAAACCGACGGGATGCTGGTCTTCATGGACACCGAAACCTACGAGCAGATCGAGCTTCCCGCCGATCTTCTGGGGGACCGTCGCCCGTTCCTGCAGGACGGGATGCAGGTGGTGATCGAGTATTATGAAAGCGAGGCGCTGAACGCCACGCTGCCGCAAAAGGTCGTCTGCAAGATCGAAGAGACCGAACCGGTGGTGAAGGGGCAGACCGCGGCCAACAGCTTCAAGCCGGCGCTTCTTGACAACGGCGTTCGCGTCATGGTGCCCCCCTTCGTGGGAACCGGCGAAGACATCGTGGTGAACACCGAAACGATGGAATACGCCGAACGCGCCTGACTTGGCGCGTCGCGGAGATCATGCCCCGACCGCGGTCAGGCAGCGGTCGACCATGCTGCGATACCCGCCGCCGAACAGGCGCAGATGCACCAGCGCGGGCCAAAGCTGATAGATGGCCCGCCGGTCCTGCCAGCCGCTTTCAGGCGGGCCATAGGTGTCCATGAAGCTTGGGCCGGGGCTGCCGAAAAGCGTCAGCATCGCCAGATCGACCTCGCCATGTCCGTAATAGCAGGCCGGGTCGATAAAGGCCGCCCCCGTGCCGGTGAACAGGACATTGCCCGCCCAAAGATCGCCATGCAGCAGCGCCGGGCGCGGGTGCGGTGGCAGCAAATCAGGCAACCGGGCCACGAGCCGTTCTACCCGGTGTGCAATGTCGCTTGGTATCTTGTCCGGCCATGCCAACAGGCGGCGCGCACCCCAGAACTGGCACCAGTCGTCAGAATATGTGTTGGGCAGGGTCGCTTGGCCGAAGGCGTAGTCCTCCCCCCAGCCATAGCTTTGCCCCTCGTCCGCGTGAAGGGTGGCCAAGGCGTGCCCCAGTGCCGCCCATCCCGATGGCGATGCGGCAGCCTCCGCCAAGTATTCCAGGATCAGCAGCGTGCCGGAGACCGCCAGAACCTTGGGCGCCGGGGCCCCCGCACGGTCGATGGCCCGCAGCATGCGTGCCTCCGCGGCGACCAAAGGGCCGGTCTTTGCAACGACGCGTGTGCCATCGTCCAGCATGACAAGGGTGACTTCGGACAGGTCGCCACCATGCAACGGAGATATCTGCCGGACCGTGGCGCCGAGCAGGGATTCGATCGTGGCGCGGTCAGCCATTATCCCAGGTGACGGTCGCATCCCCGGCTGTCATCGGCCCGGCGGCACGATCGAAACGCAACAGGGCCAGTGCCTGCCCGTTCGCTTGCGTGTAAAGCGTGCCTGCGAATTTGCCGTCGGCCATGATTTCGCTGCCTACGGGGGCGGCGCCGTCGATGGCGACGGTGACAAGGCCCTTCTTCAACTCGGTCTTGTGCTTCATCCGGGCCGTTACCTCTTGCCCGACATAGCAGCCCTTGCGGAAATCGACGCCGTTCAGCCGTTCGAAGCCGGCCTCCAGGATGAAGGTCGCGTCCGGGATCAGTTCGATGCCGGTCTCGGGGATGCAATGGGCCACGCGAAGCGCTTCCCAATCCGTGGTGTCCGCCGATACAGAGCTGTCGGTGTAGGCGCGCCAGCCAAGCGCCGGGTCGCGCGGATCGGGCCACGCGTCCGTGGGCGCCGGGCCAAGCCCGCGCTGCACGGACAGGCCGCTGGGCTCAATCGCGACATCGGCCCGCAGCTTGTACATCGTCAGACGTTTGAGAAGCGCGTCGGCAAGATCCGTCTTCACATCCAGCAGGATGCAGTCGTCGTGCCCGGCAAGGAAGAAATCGAACAGGTACTTGCCCTGCGGGCTCAGCAGCGCGGCGTAGATCAGACCCCCGTCGAGCTTGGAGACGTCATTGGTGACCAGCCCTTGCAGGAAATGCACCCGGTCCGCCCCGGTGATCCGAAAGACCGTCCGGTCCGTTGCTGCCTCTGCTTGCATGCTGCCCCTCTTTCCCGTTCCGGTTATCAGTTCTTGGCGCGCAACTGGCGAAATTCGGCCTCCAGCGCGTCTTTGTCGTATCTCGTCGCGATCCAGTCTTTGATCGGCATGGGCTGCACCGCGGTATCGGCCTCATACGCATCCAGAATATGATCCAGAATCCCCGTGGGCGAATTCCGCAAGTGGATGTAGCGCCACGACAGCATCTTTCTCGCCTCCGCCAGCGGTTTTCCCTCGACATGCAAAAGATAAAGCGCCGAGGCGAGGCCCGCCCGGTCCGATCCCGACTTGCAATGCATGACGAAGGGTCGTTCTACCGTCTCGAACAGGTCGAGTACGGCCAGCAGGTCGTCGGCCGGCACAAGCTTGCGGGCCTGAAGCGGGGCGGTGATCAGGGTCAGGCCAAGGTCGCGGCAGGCCTCCTGTTCGAACAGGATGGGGCTGGCGCCGTTGTCGGCGCGCAGAGAAATCACCGTTTTGATCCCCATGTCGCGATAGCGTTCCAGCCGCTTCGGGTCGGGCTGGTTGGAGCGCCAGACCCCCGGCGCGATCTCGTCAAGATTGGTCCAGAACGTCCGAAGGAAGGCATGATCCATCAACTGGAAATGCCAGAAGGCCGCGCGCCGGGCCGCCGGTGTCGAAATATCGCTGCCATAGCTGCGGCGCATCTTCTTTTCGAACTGGTCGAAGCGGGATTTGAGCTGGCTGAACATTGCGCCCCCTTGGCCCACAGCATGCAGGGCGGCGGGATAGCCCGAAACCCGCGGTCTGACAAGCGATTGACGGCCCCCGGGGGCAGACCTAACACAGGCTGGTGGTTTGCAGGAGGTTTCCAGATGCCGCTTAGTCATGGCCGTCCGTATCTTGCCATTCCCGGCCCGTCGGTGATCCCCGACCGTGTGCTTCAGGCGATGCACCAGCCGGCGCCCGAAATCCACGGCGGCGCGATGGTGGGGCTGCTGGAAAGCCTGCTGCCCGATCTGCGGGCGGTGGCGCGGACCAAGCACAAGGTGGCCATGTATATCGCCAACGGTCACGGCGCTTGGGAGGCCTCGGTCGCCAACTGCCTGTCGCGGGGCGACAGGATCCTGTCGCTGGCCACGGGACGGTTCGGGCATGGTTGGGCCGAGACAGCCGCGGCGATGGGCGTCGATGTCGAGGTGATGGACTTCGGCAAGCGCTCCCCGGTCGATCTTGCCCGCGTGGCCGAGCGGCTGGCCGACGACAAGGCGCACCAGATCAAGGCGGTGACGCTTGTCCATGTCGATACGGCGACCAGCGTCCGGAACGATGTGGCAGGCGTGCGCGCGGCGCTGGACGATGCCGGGCATCCCGCACTCTTGATGGTGGATTGCATTGCCTCGCTTGCCTGCGACCGGTTCGAGATGGACGACTGGGGCGTCGATGTGATGGTCTCGGCTTGTCAGAAGGGGTTGATGGTGCCGCCGGGCATGGGCTTTGTCTATTTCGGCCCGCGGGCGGAAGAGGCACGGGCCCGCGCCGATCTGGTCACCCAATACTGGGACTGGCGGATGCGGGCCGATCCCGACCAGTTCTACCAGTATTTCTGGGGCACGGCGCCCACCCATCACCTGTTCGGGCTGCGCACCGCGCTTGACATGCTGGTCCATGAAGAGGGGATCGAGGCCGCCTGGGCGCGCCACGAAACCCTTGCCCGTGCAGTCTGGGCCGCCATCGAAGCCTGGGGGCAGGACGGGCCGATGGACCTGAACGTTGCCGATCCGGCCTGCCGCAGCCATGCGGTGACGTCGGTCCGGGTGGGCGCGCCACAGGGCACGGCGCTGCGCGAGTGGTTAAGCGACGTCGCGGGCGTGACCCTTGGCATCGGTCTGGGCATGGCAGAGCCGGACGACCCCGCCTGGCACGGGTTCTTCCGCATCGCCCATATGGGCCATGTCAACGCGCATATGGTGCTGGGGGCCCTTGGCACGATCGAGGCCGGGCTTGCCGCCCTCGACATTCCGCATGGGGCCGGTGCGTTGGAGGCCGCGGCGCGGGTTGTGGCCGGGGCCTCCGGGCGTTAGCCGCGGCTTTCGGCGGCGGGCAGCGAGAACATGGCGTCAGGCGGGCGACTGGCCTGTTTTTGCGCTTCGCGTGTCTCGAAGATCGCCAGATAGGCATGGCCGATGGCCTTTTCGATCCCGTCGCGACCGGGGCCGGCCATGCTGATCCCAAAGGTGGCCGAGACCGGGATCGTGCGCCGGGAGACGACGCGCGGCGGGATCCCGTCGACCGCGGCCCGCACCCTTTCGGCAGCCGCACTCAGCGCGGTCTCTTCCGGGGCTTCCACCGCAACAAGGAATTCGTCGGCGCCCCAGCGCGCCAGTGCTTCCCCCGGTTCCAGCACGTCGGTTACCGCATCGACCACCTCTTTCAGCACCCGCTTCGCGTCTCGGCGGCCAAGCAACTCGCTGTGCCGCTGAAATTCGTCGAGATCGAACAGGACCACGCCGCGCGCCGCGGTCATGTCGTCTGTCGCCGCGAACAGCCCGGCGCGGTTCAGGGCGCCGGTGCGGGGATCGCGCAGATGGTCGAGTTCAGAGGCCCGCCGAAGGTGCTTGCGCGACTTTTCCATGAAATAGCCGACGGCCATCACCATCAGGACCATCACCCAGCCCATCATGCGGAATACGTTCTCCGCGATGGCATGGGTGTAGAAATCCAGATTGCTGACCCTGAAGAACAGGTAGCCGCCCAGCCACGGGATGGTGAGCGCCAGGATCACCAGGGCGCGCAGCACCAGCGCCTGCCGGCCACTCGTGAAGAACGGCTGAAGCGGTATGGTGTCGCGCAGGCGATAGGCCAGCGCCATCGTGGCGGTCAGAATGCAGCCCAGCGAAAAGATCGAGAAATTCTGCCCCCAAAGCGTGATGTGAAACGCCGCCTTCAGCAGCGCGAGGATGGCAACGCTGGCCGCGGCCAGAAAGGCGATGACCGCAGCGGTCCGCCCCAGCGGTTTGACGAGAAAGGCGAGGTGAAGGAAGCTCAACCCAAGCGCGGTTTCGATAGAGAAAGACCCCTGCACCCCGATGTCTGCCTTGGCATCCAGAAGAATGGGGTGGCGGATCAGGGCGGGCCATCCGGGTACAAACGTCTCTAGCAGGTCGAGGACCGAGTAGGCCAGCACCAGTGCGTGCAGGACCGTCCAGATCGAGGCCCAGCCATGCACGCGTTCGCGCAACATGAAATGCGCGGCCAGAACGGCAAAGCCAAAGGCGGCAAGCGGGTGGAGCGATGGCGCGCCGGTTCTGGGCGCGATAACGAAACTGTGGACGATCCCGGCCGCGACCAGCGCAAAGATCAGCAGGCCGAAGACCAGATTCGGCGTCGAGGTGAGCGAGAGGCGCGCCGGTCTGGCGGCAATGGCAGACATCTTGGGGGTTCTCCGAACGAAACGACCGCTGCCGGTCGGACGGCGAAAAGGCTAGGATCGCATGGTTAAAACTGGCCTTTGGCTCCGTTTCACGCGCAACGGCCCGTTGCATCGGCTTGACCCGTGCGACCCGCACGGGCTTGCGCGCGCCCGCGCGGCTGACATATAGACAGCGCCGTCGCAGTCAGATGTCGGAGAGGGTTCCATGGCAGGCCATTCAAAATGGGCGAACATCCAGCACCGCAAGGGCCGGCAGGATGCGGCGCGGTCAAAGCTGTTTTCCAAGCTCAGCAAGGAAATCACCGTTGCGGCCAAGATGGGCGACCCCGATCCTGAAAAGAATCCGCGTCTGCGGCTGGCGGTGAAGGAAGCCAAGTCGAACTCCGTCCCCAAGGACGTGATCGACCGGGCGATCAAGAAGGCCACCGGCGGCGACAGCGAGGATTACGAGGAAATCCGGTACGAGGGCTATGGCCCCAGCGGCGTGGCGGTGATCGTCGAGGCGATGACCGACAACCGCAACCGTACCGCGTCGAACGTGCGCTCCACCTTCACCAAGAACGGCGGCAACCTGGGCGAGACCGGATCGGTCGCCTTCATGTTCGAGCGCAAGGGTGAAATCACCTATCCGGCCACGGTTGGCGACGCCGACACCGTGATGATGGCCGCGATCGAGGCGGGCGCAGAAGACGTGGAAAGCTCTGAAGACGGGCACAGCATCATCTGCGCCGATACCGACCTGAACGAGGTCGCCACGGCGCTTGAGGCAGAGCTTGGTGAAAGCGAGTCGACCAAGCTGATCTGGAAACCCACGACAACGACGGAACTGGATCTGGACGGCATGCAGAAGCTGATGAAACTGGTCGATGCGCTGGAAGACGACGACGACGTGCAGCGCGTGACGACCAATTTCGAAGCCAGTGACGAGGTTCTGGCGCAGCTCTAGGCGACGAGGGGTGCTTGCCGGCGCGTGACGCCACGCCACCGCTTGTCTTCCGAACGGTCTTGGGGTGAAGTCCGCCAATGGCGGAAGGGCGGGACATTCCAACGCAAGACAGGCCGATTGCCGGCATCCTTTGGATGCTGGCGACGGGGGCCAATTTCGTCGCTGTCATCTCTCTTGTGAAGCTTGTCGGAGACGGTGTTCCCGCACCGCAAGCGGCGTTCCTGCGCTATCTCTTGGGGCTTGTCTTTCTGATCCCGTTTCTGGGGCCGCTGATGCGTGCGGGGCTGAACGGCCGGGCGCTCATGCTCTATTCGGGCCGTGGGCTTGCGCATGCGTTTGGCGTGATCTGCTGGTTTTACGCCATGACCCGCATTCCCATCGCCGAGGTGACGGCGATGAACTACCTCAACCCGGTTTACGTCACCATCGGGGCGGCGCTTGTATTCGGGGAACGCTTGGCCGCCCGCCGTATCCTTGCCATCGCGCTGGCCTTTGCCGGTGTTCTGGTGATCCTGCGACCCGGCTTTCGGGAAATCTCCGACGGGCATATAGCCATGCTCTTCACGGCCCTGTTCTTCGGCGCGTCCTACCTCACCGCGAAGAAGCTGAGCGAGCGGGACAGCGCCGCGGTGGTGGTGGCGATGCTGTCGGTGACGGTCACGCTGTTGCTGGCGCCCCTCGCCCTTGCGGTCTGGGTGACACCGACGCCGGTGCAGGTGTTCTGGCTTTTCCTTGTGGCTTTCTTCGCGACGGCGGGTCACTACACGATGACCCGCGCCTTCCGGGCGGCCCCCTTGATGGTCACGCAGCCGGTGACCTTCCTGCAACTGGTCTGGTCGACGCTGGCCGGCTGGCTGCTGTTCGGCGAAGGGGTCGATGGCTGGGTGCTCTTGGGCGGGGCGATGATCGTGGGCGCCGTGGTCTTCATCACATGGCGGGAGGCGGTGTTGAAACGGCGGGGCGAAGAGATCGCCGGATGAACGACCCGGTTTGATCGGGGTCAAGGACGGCGCTTGCGGGCGACTCCTAACGTGGTCAAACCCGAAAAACGCATCGAGGAGGACGGGATGTCCAACACACCCCATGAACTGGCCGAGGATTTCCCCGACAAGGTCGATCTGATCCACACGTTGAAAGAGAAAGACGCGCATTTCGCAAAGCTTTTCGACGAGTATCACGAGATCAACGGCGCCGTGCACCGGGCGGAAACCGATATCGAGCCGACGGACGACCTGCACCTGACAGAGATGCGCAAGCAGCGGATGCATCTGAAGGACGAGATCGCGCATATCCTGAACCATCAGGAAGACGCCTGACAGCGCTGGCGCTATTCCGCGACTTCATAGGGCAGAACGCCCCGGCGGTTCGCATCGACGCTCAGCCGCCGTTCCAATGGGGGGGACGGCGCGTTGCGGGCAGTTTCGGCGTTCGCAAATGCGGCAGGAAATCCCGATCGGTTCGAACGCCGCGGAGTTTGCTAGGTCAAGATCGTCGGTGTAGACAAGTTGCCCGGCATGGCGCAACTCGCAGCCCAGCCCGATGGCAAAGCGGCGCACCGGTGCCCCCCAGGCGCCGCCGCGTTTCGACACATCGCAGGCGAGGCAGAAATAACGCACCCCGTCCGGCGTCTCGGCCAGTTGCCGCAGGAACCGCCCCGGTGTTTCGAATGCGCGATGTACGCACCAGAGCGGGCAGGCCCCCCCGAAGCGTGCGAATTGCAGGCGCGTGGCCGAGTGCCGCTTGGTGATCGTGCCCGCCTGATCGACCCGGACGAAGAAGAACGGCACGCCCTTGGCGCCGGGCCGTTGCAGGGTGGACAGCCGATGGGCCACCTGTTCGATGGACGCCCCGAACCGGTCGGCCAACAGTTCCAGATCGTGGCGGGTTTCCTGCGCGGCCTCCAGAAACCGGCCATAGGGCAAAAGCGCGGCACCGGCAAAATAGTTGGCCATTCCGATGCGGGCGATGGCGCGGGCCTCGGGGCTTTGGAACCGGGCAAGGTCGAGCGTGGCCTCCAGCAGCTTCGACTGGGTGATGAGTGCCAGTTGATGCAGAAGCTGAAACCGCCGCGTCGGCCCCTGCAGGCGGGAGGAGAGCGTCAGGGTCCGGGATTCCCCGTCGAAATGCCGCAGGCCCGCGATATCCGCCCGGCGCAGGGTGATACCGGATGCCGCCAGCGCCGCGGCGGCGGCTTGTTCGGCATCGGCCTCGGCCCCCGCCTGGCGCATGAACCACTCTGCCGCCCGATCCACGGCATCGATATAGTTGTCGCAATAGTGGAAGAAGTCCCGCACCTCCTCCCATGGCGAGGGGCTGAGGCTGGCATCCTCCCGCCCCAGCGCCTCGTCCAGCGAGGCGAGCCGCTCGTGGCTTTGGCGATAGGCCCGGTGCAGTTCCAGAAAGGCGCGGGCCAGCGCCGGGGCGTTCGACGCGGCAAGGCGCAGGTCGGCCACGGGTGGGGCGAGGTCGCCGAAGACCGGGTCGGCCAGGGCCTCCCGCATATCCGACACAAGACGTTCGGCATCGCCCGTCGACAACTCCGTCACGTCGAACCCGAATTCGGAGGCCAGCGCCAGCAACACCGCCGAGGACACCGGCCGATGGTTGTTTTCCATCTGGTTCAGATAGGGCAGGGAGATCCCCAGCTTGGCCGCGAAGTCCTTTTGCGTCAGGCCCAGCCGCATCCGCGTCTCGCGCAGCTTGACCCCGGCATAGAGTTTGGGTGTCGCCATCGTGCCCGTCCGGTTTGCAGTTTAGCCATCTTGCGTTCTAGCCTTTGCAAAGCACGCCCGCAAGCTGTCGTCAGGCCCGGGGCGGCCGTGCTTTCGGGGGGAGGCGGCCCGATAGCGGACCTTCGCGCCGGTCGATCCGTTCGACATAGACCGTGGCAAATACAGCCATGACAGAGGTCGTGACCATGATCGCCAAAAGCGGCCATGCCCCGGTTCCGGGGACCAGCAGAGCACCGGCCAATGCCGACAGCCCCGCGCCGCCGCCGATCATGATGGCGCCGCCCAGACCGCTGGCGGTGCCGGCCAGATGCGGGCGCACCGACAACATGCCTGCGGTGGCATTGGGCAAGACCATTCCGTTGCCAAGCCCCACCAGCATCATCGGCCCAAAGAACGACAGCGGGTGGAAGATGCCCAGCCCGAAGAGCAGCATGGACAAGGCCGGCCCCAACCCCGCCGTCACGGCGCCGCGAAACAGCATCCCGTTGATTCCGACGCGCACAGAGAACCGGCCGGAGATGAAATTGCCGGCCATGTAGCCAAGCGCGACCAGCCCGAAGTATAGCCCAAGGGCAGCCGGCGGCAGGCCAAGGACCTCTGAGCCCACGAAGGGCGCGCCGCCGAGATAGGCGAAGAACGCGCCCGAGGCAAAGCTGGCCGCCAGTGCATAGCCCCAGAACCTGCGGGAGCTGAAAAGCTCCGGGTACAGACGGAACTGCGCCAGCAGGCTGATCGGTTGAGGTTTCGCCGTTTCGCCAAGATCGGCCCAGACGATATAAAGAACGCCCATACCGGCAAGGAGCAGCATCGCGAAACTCGCCTGCCATCCAAAGGCCTGGTCCAGAACCCCGCCGATCGCCGGCCCGATCATCGGCACCAGCGCCATGCCCATGGTGACGTAACCGATCATGGAGGCCGCCTGTGCATCGGGCACCATGTCGCGCACCACCGCGCGGCTCAGCACCATGCCCGTGACGATCACCGCCTGCGCCATGCGGAAGGCAAGGAAGACCTGGGCCGTCGGGGCGAAGATGCAGCCCACCGTTGTCAGCAGGAAAAGGAAGATCGAGACAAGCAGAACAGGGCGCCGCCCGTAGCGGTCGGAGATCGGACCGATCACCAGTTGCAGCACCGCGTTCACCGCAAGATAGAGCGCCACCGACAGTTGCATCAGCCGGTATTCGGTGTCGAAATGTGCCGTCATGTTGGGCAGGGACGGCAGGAAGATGTTCATCGACAGCGCAGACAGCCCCGCAAGCAGGACAAGCGTCGCGATATGGGGTGGCGTGGTGCGGTCGAGAAAGCGCACCTTGGGCGTGTCGGGCATGATACCGACCTAGGGGCGAACGGGCGTCTTGTCCATTCCCGTCGACGTGCAGGATGCCCGAGGCGGGATTTGCATAATTGCAATTCGCAGTTCGGCGCCTGCCAATAATTTGCAAATTAGCCGTTTTGCTCTTTTTCCGCCGGGGCGCGACCGCTAGGTTGCCGCAAATTTTGCGGAGGGGACCTGCGCCGATGAAAGACATCCTCAACGAACTCGAACGCCGCCGTGACATCGCCCGCATGGGCGGGGGTGAAAAGCGGATCGACAGCCAGCACAAGAAGGGCAAGCTGACCGCGCGCGAGCGGGTCGAGCTGCTGCTGGACGAGGGCAGCTTTGAAGAGTTCGACATGTTCGTTGCCCATCGTTGCACCGATTTTGGGATGGAGGAAAACCGCCCCTATGGTGACGGCGTCGTGACCGGATGGGGCACCATCAACGGCCGTCAGGTCTATGTCTTCAGCCAGGACTTCACCGTTCTGGGCGGGTCGGTGTCTGCCACCCATGCCCAGAAGATCTGCAAGATCATGGATATGGCCGTACAGAACGGCGCGCCGGTGATCGGGCTGAACGACTCGGGCGGGGCCCGGATTCAGGAAGGCGTGGACAGCCTTGCCGGCTATGGCGAGGTCTTCATGCGGAATATCGAGGCCTCCGGCGTGATCCCGCAGATCAGCGTGATCATGGGGCCGTGCGCAGGTGGTGCGGTCTACAGCCCCGCGATGACCGACTTCATCTTCATGGTGCGTGATTCGTCCTACATGTTCGTCACCGGCCCCGACGTGGTGAAGACCGTCACGAATGAGGTCGTCACGGCCGAGGAACTTGGCGGGGCCTCCACCCACACCAAGAAAAGCTCCGTCGCCGATGGTGCGTTCGAGAACGACGTCGAGGCACTTTACGAGGTGCGCCGGCTGGTCGATTTCCTGCCGCTCAACAACCGCTCGAAATCGCCGGTCCGGCCCTTCTTCGACGACCCCGAGCGGATCGATGAAAGCCTCGACACGCTGATCCCGGACAACCCCAACACGCCCTACGACATGAAGGAACTGATCACGAAGATCGCCGACGAGGGCGACTTCTACGAGATTCAGGGCGATTTCGCGAAGAACATCATCACCGGCTTCATCCGGCTGGAAGGTCGGACGGTGGGTGTGGTCGCGAACCAGCCGATGGTGCTGGCGGGCTGTCTGGATATTGACAGTTCGCGCAAGGCCGGGCGCTTCGTGCGGTTCTGCGATGCGTTCGAGATCCCGATCCTGACGCTGGTCGACGTGCCCGGCTTCCTGCCCGGCACCGGCCAGGAATATGGCGGCGTCATCAAGCACGGTGCGAAGCTTCTGTTCGCCTATGGCGAGGCAACGGTGCCGAAGGTCACGGTCATCACCCGCAAGGCCTATGGCGGGGCTTATGACGTGATGTCGTCCAAGCATCTGCGCGGCGATTTCAACTATGCCTGGCCCACCGCCGAGATCGCGGTGATGGGTGCCAAGGGCGCGACCGAGATCCTCTATCGCTCCGAACTGGGGGATACCGACAAGATCGCGCGGCGCACCAAGGATTACGAGGATCGTTTCGCCAACCCCTTCGTCGCGGCCGAACGTGGCTTCATCGACGAGGTGATCCAGCCGCGTTCGACCCGTCGCCGGGTGGCCCGTGCCTTCGCCGCGCTGCGCAACAAGAAGATGGCGCGGCCGTGGAAGAAGCACGACAACATCCCGTTGTAAGGCGATGGCGCGGCGCGGGTGGCATATCGTGGCCGAGGACGGCGCGCTGACGCTTGCGCGGCAGATGCCCGTCCGGTTCGATCTTTGCGTGCAGGCGGTCTTTCCGCCCGCGCGCAAGCTGCGCCTTGCCCACCAGATTCGGCAGGATATGTGGCGGCTGTTGCAAACCCTTCGCGGTTTTTCGCCCGTGGTGCGGGTGGAAGAGGACGGCGCGAACCTGCGCGTCACCGCAGGCGGGCGCGCGGCCAGGCCCTTTCCGAAGGCGGAGGCCGAGGCGCAGTTGAACGCGCTTTTGTCCGATGCGGGCCATCGCGCCCGGTGGCTGGCCCATGCCCGGCGGAGAGACGGCGCATGACCCCGGTGTTCCACATGATCGCGGACGGCCCGCGCCCCGTCGCCCCGTTTTCCCATGCGGTGGAGATCGATGGCTGGGTCGTCCTGACCGGCCAGATGCCGACCGACCCCGCGGCCCCGGATGCGCCCCTGCCCGAGGGCATCGTGGCGCAGACCCGCGCGGTGATGCGCAACCTTGAAATCGTGTTGAAGGGCGTGGGCCTCGATCTGTCGCACATCGTGCAATGCCGTTGCTACCTGACGGAATTCGAACGCGACTACTCCACCTTCAACGACACTTATGCCGCCCATTTCCCCACGGACCGTCTGCCGGCGCGCACCACCGTCGGGGTCACGGCGCTGGCCGTGGGTGCGCTGGTGGAGATCGACTGCCTCGCCCGGAGGCCCGAGCGATGATCTGGGTCGGGACACCGTTTGCAATCTCGGCGGCGTTGGTGGCGGCAGGCGCTGTGGCGCAAGACCTGATCGACGTGCCCTCGGGCCAGCCGATCACGTTTCACGATACGGTTTCGGGCGAACCGGGGGCCGCGGGCCTGACGCTCCGCTTCCGGTTTCTTGCGCCGCAAATCGCACGGGATGGGGACGCCATGCCCTTCGTGACGGCACAGGCGGACATGGAATATCTGTGCGAGACCTACGCCCTGCCGCGTCTGCCCGAGATGGGGCCGCAGGCGGGCCAGATCGTCATCACGCTGATGGACCGCCCGGTACCGTTTGGCACCGTGATGCCCGAGGCCACGCAATTCTTCGAAGCCTACCGCCCCGAGGGCGATCGCTGCGTGTTGGCGGGGTTTTGAACATGGGACACGACCAAAGGCGCATCGGACGGGAGGCGGCGACATGCTGAAACATCGCGGTTTTCCCAGTCGCCTGCCAGGAACCGATTTCCAGTTCACCATTCGGCGCGCGAACAAGGCGGGGGCGACGCCGCTTGTGGCGCGGGAACGTTACCGGGATCGCCGGTCGGCGGACTGTCGGGCCGATGCAGGGTTTCTTGCCGCGCTCATCGCGTATTTCGGCGAGGAGCCTTTCGAACGCGGAAATCTCGATGCCGGCCGTCTGTCATGGTTCTTCGGACGCGAGGTCGTTGCCGCCGAGGATCCGTTCGATCCGGAAAGCTATGAGGCGCTGTTGCGAATCGACTTCGCTGCGGCAAGATCGTCCTTCCCCGAACTGTTCGAAGGGGAGGACGACCTGTGATTGCGCGAAATTTAGGCAAATTAAAAAGAAATTTCCCGATTTATCGTTCGCCCGATGGTTGTGGGGTTTCTTTTCGTCTCGAAATCGTGAACAATAATAAATGTCAGCGGGATCGTTTTCCCCTCGGTCTCGTTGATTATTTCTACCGTTACCCTTCCCCAACCCCGAGGTCTGGCCCCATACGGGTCAGGCCTCGATTTGGGCGTTCGGGCGTGGGTGGCCGGTCGGGCCGCCATGCCCGCGGGCTTTCATCTCACACCGGGGCCCCGTTGTCGGGCCCGCGTTTCATCGAGCCTCGGCCCATGCATGGGGCGGGGGCTGCGTGGCCGTCCGCACGGGCATGCACGGCGTCGATGACGCGGGCGCGGCGGCCGCACCTCTCCACCATCACTCCTATCGGGACCGACGGGGCATCCGGCCCCGGCGCTCCCTTATCTTGTAAGGGTCGGGCCGGAAACGGCGCGGCCGAACGCTGGAAGGGACAGACATGTTCGAAAAGATCCTGATCGCGAACCGGGGCGAGATCGCCTGCCGGGTCATCAAGACCGCCCGCAAGATGGGTATCAAGACGGTTGCCGTCTATTCGGACGCCGACCGCAACGCCCTGCATGTAGAGATGGCGGACGAGGCGATCCATATCGGCCCGCCGCCCGCGAACCAGTCCTACATCGTGATCGACAAGATCATGAAGGCGATCGAGGAAAGCGGCGCCGAGGCCGTGCATCCAGGCTATGGCTTCCTGTCCGAGAACAAGCTGTTTGCCGAGGCGCTGGACAAGGCCGGCGTCGTCTTCATCGGCCCCCCGGCCGGTGCGATCGAATCCATGGGCGACAAGATCACCTCCAAGAAGATCGCGCAGGAGGCCGGGGTTTCTACCGTTCCCGGTTACATGGGCCTGATCGAGGATGCCGACGAGGCGGTGAAGATCAGCCGCGAGATCGGTTATCCCGTGATGATCAAGGCCAGCGCCGGCGGCGGCGGCAAGGGCATGCGCATCGCCTGGACGGATGAAGAGGCGCGCGAGGGTTTCCAGTCGTCCAAGAACGAGGCGGCGAACTCCTTCGGCGATGACCGGATCTTCATCGAGAAATTCGTCACCCAACCCCGCCATATCGAGATCCAGGTGCTGGCCGACAAGCATGGCAATTGCATCTATCTGGGCGAACGCGAATGTTCGATCCAGCGGCGGAACCAGAAAGTCATCGAGGAGGCGCCGTCGCCCTTCCTTGACGCCGCAACCCGCAAGGCGATGGGCGAACAGGCCGTCGCATTGGCCAAGGCCGTGGGCTATGCCAGCGCGGGCACCGTGGAGTTCATCGTCGATGGAGAGAAGAACTTCTACTTCCTCGAAATGAACACTCGCCTGCAGGTGGAACATCCCGTTACCGAACTGATCACCGGCATCGATCTGGTCGAGCAGATGATCAAGGTTGCGGCAGGCGAAAAACTCAAGATCACGCAGGCCGACGTCAAACTGCATGGCTGGGCGATGGAAAGCCGGCTGTATGCCGAGGATCCCTATCGCAACTTCCTGCCCTCTATCGGGCGGCTGACCCGCTATCGCCCGCCCGCGGAATCCGCCCACGAAACCGCTGTCGTCCGGAACGACACCGGCGTCTTCGAGGGCGGCGAGATCAGCATGTATTACGACCCGATGATCGCCAAGCTGTGCACGTGGGGCCCGACCCGCGATCAGGCGATTGAAGAAATGCGCACCGCGCTGGATGCGTTCGAGGTCGAAGGGATCGGCCACAACCTGCCCTTCCTTGCCGCGGTGATGGAACATCCCAAGTTCTGCGCCGGCGACATGACCACCGCCTTCATCGCCGAGGAATATCCCGAAGGCTTCGACGGCGTGAAACTGCAATCGGAAGAGCTGCGCAAGGTGGCCGCGGCGGCGGCCGCGATGTTCCGCGTGGCCGAGATCCGGCGCACGCGGATTTCCGACCGGATGGACAACCACGAGCGCACGGTCGGCAGCGACTGGGTGCTGGTGGCGGACGGTACGCGCTTCGACGTCAGGATCGACGCGGACCATGAAGGCTCCACCGTGCATTTCGACGAAGGCGATCACCACCGCGTCACGTCGAACTGGACCCCGGGCCAACCGCTGGCGCATCTCAAGATCGACGGCGAGCCGCTGGTTCTGAAGGTCGGCAAGGCGCCCCACGGGTTCCGCATCCGCCATCGCGGGGCCGATTTCAAGGTTGCGGTCTACACGCCCCGGCAGGCCGAACTGGCCGCGCTGATGCCCGAGAAACTGCCGCCCGATACCTCCAAGCTGCTTCTGTGTCCGATGCCGGGCCTGATCGTGAAGATCGACGTCGAAGAGGGGCAGGAGGTGCAGGAAGGCCAGGCGCTGTGCACTGTCGAGGCGATGAAGATGGAAAATATCCTGCGGGCCGAGCGCAAGGGCACCGTTGCCAAGATCAACGCCGGCCCCGGCGACAGCCTTGCCGTGGATGAAGTGATCATGGAGTTCGAGTGATCCCGGATTTCCAAACCTTGATGCGACCCGTTCTCCAGTCGGCCGAGACTGGAGAACGGCGTGTCTCGGACGTCATCGAAGACATGTGCGACCAGTTCGGCTTGACTGAGGCAGAGCGTTCCGAACTGCTCTCCAGTGGTCGGCAGACCCGTATGGCCAACCGGGTTCACTGGGCGCGGGGGTACCTCAAGCAGGCAGGTCTTGTGCGTGCGACGCGCCGCGGATTTTTCGAGACGACTGAGGAAGGCCGCCGCGCACTTGCCGAAGCACCTGAGCGGATAACGATCAAGTATCTTGAACGCTACCCGTCATTTCTTGAGTTCAAGACGCGGAAGAAAGCGAGCCGTGCAGGAGAAGACCCAGTAGAGGCCTCGTCCGCGGAAAGCGTGACGCAAGCCACGCCTGATGAGATTATGGCTGAGGCCGAAGAGGAAATTCGTTCCGGCTTGGCATCCGAACTGCTCGCGAGGTTGCGAGAAGGCTCACCCAAGTTCTTCGAGGAGACCGTCGTGCGTCTCCTTATGGCAATGGGCTATGGGGGGCCTAAGGGCAGATCGGCAGTCTTGGGCGGTGCCGGGGACGATG
The DNA here is from genome assembly GCF_002079305.1 of Rhodovulum sp. P5. Lineage (NCBI taxonomy): Bacteria > Pseudomonadati > Pseudomonadota > Alphaproteobacteria > Rhodobacterales > Paracoccaceae > Rhodovulum > Rhodovulum sp. P5. The sequence continues at coordinate 1,633,421 of NZ_CP015039.1, read as the reverse complement.
GGGTTGACGGCGTGATCGACAAGGATCCGCTCGGGGTCGATCAGGTCTATGTCCAAGCCAAGCGATACGCGGAAGGGACGAGTGTCGGGTCGGGCGAGATCCGTGATTTCTTCGGCGCCCTTGGTATGAAGGATGTCGCCCGAGGAATCTTTGTAACAACTGCGCATTTTTCCCTGGCAGCAAAGGCCACGGCGGAAAAGTTGGGAGCCCGGATCGTTCTTATTGACGGGCCACGGCTGGCGGAACTGATGATCGCCTACGAAGTCGGGTGTCAGGTCAAGCAGGTGTTTCAGGTCCATGAGATTGACGAGGGTTTTTTCGAGTGATCCAGACGGCCGCCCTTGATGCCCGGATCTGGCAGGCGATTGTGGCCGGGGCCTTCGTGGCCATCGGCTGGATCGTCAATGGCTGGCAGAACCGGCGCGAGGCGGCCGCCCTTCGGGCGGAGCGTTTGCGGGACGTGCATCGCGCGCTGTATGCCGAGATCGCGTCCTATCTGACGAACCTCGACAGCGTGGCGGCGCTGATGGCCTATCGCGATGATCTTGTGACGCGGATGCAACTCGACAAGACCTATGTGCCGCTGATCCCGCGGGAGCGGAACGACACCGTGTTTCGGGCGCTGGTGGCCGATATCCATATCCTGCCGCGGGTGACGATCGATCCCATCGTGTCCTACTATAGCCAGCTTTTCGCGATCGAGGCGATGATCGACGACATGCGGGGGGAGCGGTTCAAGACGCTGGAACCGGAACGCCGCATCGCGATGTATTCGGACTATATCGACCTGAAGATCCAGGCGTTCAACGATGGCGACTACGCGCTGAAAATGATCGCCGCCTACGCAAAAGGCGGCCCAACGGCCGCCCTTGCAGAAGAGGCGCGGATCGCCCGCGCGCTGGGAACGAAACGGATCAGTAGCCCGGACGCGGACCCGTCCGGCCGGTCACCGGAATAGGGGTATTTCGTGGACTTGCCATCGCATCACTCCATTGCCTGTGGCTTGAATATAGGCGTTTCGCGCCATTGTCGCAAGCGCCTGCCCGGTGCGGCGCGGTTCGCGGCGGCTTGGGGGCGGGCCTGATGGGACATCTTGAAACCCTAGCGCCGGTCGCGGATTTCCTGTTGCCGCATTGGCATCTTGTCGATGGATCGGCTGATTTCGCGCACATCCCACGGGAAGGGCTTGCGCAGCTTGACGCCGCCATCCTTGCCGATCAGCACCAGCATGAAGCCGCGCGGGCGCAACTTGGTGCGCAGCGCGCTTTGCGCCGTGGGTTCGGTGTCGGCGATCACCACCACGTCGCGCTCGGACAACTCCTCCATGCGCGCCATCAGGAATTCCATCTGCTGGCGGAACCGCGGGTCGGCCGGGCTGTCGGCAAAGACGACGACGGGCCGGGCGATCCAGTGGAAGTCGGCAAGCTCCACATCCTTCGCCTGAAGGACGACCGAATGATCCGCCTGCCACATGACAAGGGGCGCGGGGTCCTCGACGGACCAGGCTGCGCCGGCAAGGGGCACGAGGCCCGCGAACAAAAGAACCGCGAAACGATTTTTCATGAACCCTCCTGTCGGCCATCATATAAGCGCGGCGGGCGGAAAGCGAAGGCTGAACCCGCACTCTGTGCGGGTCTCAAGAGAGAAGGGACGATCCGATGACGGACAAGACCGAAGCCTGGGCCGAAATGGCCGCGAAAGAGCTGCGCGGGCGCAGTCTGGACGATTTGACCTGGGAGACGCCGGAAGGCATCGCGGTCAAGCCGCTTTACACCGAGGATGACACCGAGGGGCTGGATCACATGGGCTCCGTCCCGGGTTCTGCGCCCTATACGCGCGGCCCCAAGGCGACGATGTATGCCGGCCGGCCCTGGACGATCCGGCAATATGCGGGCTTTTCCACGGCCGAGGAATCGAATGCCTTCTACCGCAAGGCGCTGGCCGCGGGGCAACAGGGGGTCTCGGTCGCCTTCGACCTGGCCACGCACCGGGGCTATGACAGCGACCACCCCCGCGTCGTGGGCGATGTTGGCAAGGCCGGTGTGGCCATCGACAGCGTCGAGGACATGAAGATCCTCTTTGACGGCATCCCGCTGGACAAGGTCTCGGTGTCGATGACCATGAACGGTGCGGTGATCCCGATCATGGCCAATTTCATCGTCGCGGGGGAGGAGCAGGGCGTCGACCGGCAGCTGCTGTCGGGCACCATCCAGAACGACATCCTGAAAGAGTTCATGGTGCGCAACACATATATCTATCCGCCCGAACCGTCGATGCGGATCATCTCGGACATCATCGAATACACCTCGTCCGACATGCCCAAGTTCAACTCGATCTCGATCTCGGGCTACCACATGCAAGAGGCCGGCGCGAACCTCGTGCAGGAGCTGGCCTTCACGCTGGCCGACGGCAAGGAATATGTGAAGGCGGCGCTGGCCCGCGGGCTGGACGTCGATGCCTTTGCCGGGCGGCTGTCGTTCTTCTTTGCCATCGGCACGAACTTCTTCATGGAAATCGCCAAGCTGCGCGCCGCCCGTTTCCTGTGGCACCGCATCATGAGCGAGTTCAATCCCAAGAACCCGAAATCGCTGATGCTGCGGACCCACTGCCAGACCTCTGGCGTGTCGCTGCAGGAGCAGGACCCCTATAACAACATCGTCCGCACAGCGTACGAGGCGATGAGCGCGGTTCTGGGTGGCACCCAGTCGCTCCACACCAACGCCTTTGACGAGGCGATCGCGCTGCCTACCGAATTCTCGGCCCGGATCGCGCGGAACACTCAGCTGATCCTGCAGAACGAGACCAAGGTGACCAAGGTCGTCGACCCGCTTGCCGGTTCCTATTATGTCGAAAAGCTGACCGCCGATCTGGCCGATGCGGCGTGGAAGATCATTCAGGAAGTCGACGAAATGGGCGGGATGACCAAGGCGGTCGCCAGCGGCATGCCCAAGCTTCGGATCGAGGAGGCCGCCGCCAAATGGCAGGCCCGCGTCGACCGCGGCGAAGAGGTCATCGTCGGCGTCAACAAGTTCCGGCTGGAGAAAGAGGACGAGATCGACATCCTCGACATCGACAACGTCAAGGTGCGCCAGTCGCAGATCGCGCGGATCGAGAAGATACGGGCCGCCCGCGATCAGTCCGCTTGCGACCAGGCGCTGGCCGATCTGGAAGGCGCCGCACGCAGCGGCGAAGGAAACCTCTTGCGCCTCGCGGTCGAGGCCGCGCGGGCCCGCGCCACGGTAGGGGAGATCAGCATGGCAATGGAAAAGGCATTCGGGCGGCACAGTGCCGATGTGCGCACGCTTTCGGGCGTCTACGGTGCGGCCTATGAGGGCGACAACGACTTCGAGGCGATCCAGAAATCCGTCGATGCCTTCGCCGAGGAAGAAGGCCGTCGTCCGCGGATGCTTGTCGTCAAGATGGGGCAGGACGGGCACGACCGCGGCGCCAAGGTGATCGCCACCGCCTTTGCCGATATCGGGTTTGACGTCGATGTGGGTACGCTATTCCAGACGCCGGAAGAGGCCGCGCAGGACGCCGTCGACAACGACGTGCATGTCGTGGGCATCTCGTCTCTGGCGGCCGGTCACAAGACGCTGGCGCCCAAACTGATCGAAGCGCTGAAGGCGCAGGGCGCGGACGACATCATCGTGATCTGCGGCGGCGTGATCCCGCATCAGGATTACGAGTTCCTGCACAATGCCGGGGTCAAGGCGATCTTTGGGCCGGGCACCAACATCCCGTCTGCCGCCAAGGACGTTCTTCGCCTGATCCGCGAGGCGCGGTCCTGATCAAGCCGCGGTCCGGGGCATACACGTCCCGGACCGCAGGCCCATCGCGTTACTCGGCCACCGCGGCTTGCGATTTGGGTGCAGGCGCGGCGAGGAACCGAAGCGCCAGATAGCCGAGGACGGCCGAGATCGCCGAGCCCGCCAGAACGCCCAGCCGGACATTGTTCATAAGCGACTGGTCCGCGAAGCTGAGCGAGCCGATGAACAGCGACATCGTGAAGCCGATCCCTGCAAGGCAGGCCAGCCCGTAGATGTGCATCCAGTTCACCCCCTCGGGCAGGCGGGCAAGTCCGGATTTGACCAGCAGGAACGTCACGCCGAACACGCCGATCTGCTTGCCGAGGATCAGACCAAGCGCAACGCCCAGCGGCAGGGGCGACAGCAGGTCTGTCAGGGACAGACCCGCCAGCACGACACCTGCATTCGCAAAGGCAAAGACCGGCACGATGAAATAGAGCACATAGGGCGACAGTGAATGTTCCAGCGCGTGCAAGGGGGACTTGCCCCACTTGTCCGTCAGCGGGATGCAGAAGGCGGTGATAACCCCCGCAAGGGTCGCATGAACGCCCGATTTCAGAACGAAGAACCACATCACGATGCCCAGCAGGATCGACGGACCGACCCTGTGGGCGCCCTTGAGGTTCAGCGCGATCAGCCCGGCCAGCGGCAGCAGCGCCAGCAGCAGATAGTCCACCTTCAGATCGGCGGTATAGAACAGGGCGATGATCACGATGGCGCCAAGGTCGTCAAGGATCGCCAGGGTCAGCAGGAAAACCTTCAACGCCGAAGGCACCCGGTCGCCCAGCAGCGCCAGCACGCCAAGCGCAAAGGCGATATCGGTGGCCGCCGGGATCGCCCATCCGCCGATCGTCTCGGCATTGCCCCAGTTCAGCGTTGCATAGACGATCGCGGGCAGGGCCATCCCGCCCACCGCCGCCATGCCCGGAAGGATGACATCGGCGGGCTTCTTCAGCTTGCCTTCCAGCATCTCCCGCTTCAGCTCCAGGCCGATCAGGAAGAAGAAGACCGCCATCAGCCCGTCATTGATCCACAGGATCAGGGGCTTTTCCAACCCTTCGCCATTCAGCTTGACCGTCAGGATCGCATTGAGAAACCCGTCATAGGCCGGCTGAAGCGAGGAGTTTGCTACTGCCAGCGCCGCCACCGCCGAAAGCATCAGGAGTATTCCGCCGGAGGCGTCGTGGTTGAAAAACCTGTCGATTGCGCGCTGGAGCATTGAACCGTCTTGCTGTTTCTGGATGTTTGGGGTGCAGATGGTTCCTGGCCGGGAAATGTCAATCTTTGGCGTGCCCGGACACAGCCGACGAGGTTTGAAAGAGTGCGCGACATGGCAAACGACCTGTGTTCCCTGCAAACGCCCGGGCCGCGGCCCGCCCGGCCCGGGGGCTGTGCATGACGATCCGAAACGCAACGCCAGCAGAGGCCGACCGCATCGCGGCGATCTGGAACGGCTATATCCGCGACACGCTGGTGACTTTCAACGCCACCACAAAGACGGCGGAGGAGGTGGCCGGGATCATCGCGGGGCGCGCGGCGGCGGATCAGGGGTTTCTGGTCGCCGATGGGGGCGAGGGCGTTCTGGGGTTTGCCACCTACGGCCAGTTCCGGTCCGGCATCGGCTATGCCCGCACGATGGAACATACGGTCCTGCTTTCCCCGGCGGCGCGGGGGCGGGGGCTTGGCCATGCGCTGATGGCCGCACTTGAAACCCATGCCGCTGCGCGCGGCGTGCATTCGATGATTGCCGGGGTCAGTGGCGCAAATCCGGACGGCGTGGCCTTTCACGCCGCCCGCGGTTACGCGCAGCTCGCCCGCCTGCCGGAAGTCGGGTTCAAGGCGGGGCAATGGCTGGATCTGGTGCTGATGCAAAAGCGGCTTGACGCCGCGCCTGACTTTCCCGCGACGCGGGAGTAAGCTGGCACCATGTCGCTGTGGTCCCGCATCGCCGATGCCATCTCTGCGCTTGCCAAGGGGGAAAGCCTGGCAACGGTCTTCGACCATTTGCGCACCCCGCCAGAACGGACCGTCGCCTTTACCATCGCCGTGATTGCGCTGGGCGCAAAGATGGCCAAGGCCGACGGGCGCGTGACGCGCGATGAGGTTGCGGCCTTCCGCGAGGTGTTCACCATCCCGCCCGCAGAAGAGGCCAACGCCGCCCGCGTTTTCGACCTTGCCCGGCAGGACGTCGCCGGTTTCGAGGAATACGCCCACCGCATCCGCCGCATGTTCAAGGAAACCGATGGCGCGATCTGCGACCTGATGGAGGGGCTGTTCTTCATCGCGCTGGCCGATGGGGCCTATCACCCGGCGGAAGACGCCTTTCTGTCCCGCGTGGCCGAAATCTTCGGCCTGACCGGGCGGCAGTTTCGCACCTTGCGGGCGCGGTTCGTGCCCGATGCGCATCCCGACCCCTACACGGTTCTGGGCGTCGATCCGAGCGACGACCTGGACACGATCCGCGCCGCGTGGCGGGCGGAGGTGCGCGAAAGCCATCCCGACCGGATGCAGGCCCGCGGCGTCCCGGAAGAGGCTGTGAAACTGGCCGAAAAGCGTCTGATCGCCGTCAACGCCGCATGGGAGGCGATATCGGCAGAGCGTGGGCGGTGAGACTGGCAACCTATAACGTCGAGTGGTTCGACAACCTCTTTGACGATGCCGGTATGCTTCTGGATGATAACGGTTGGTCGGGCCGACAGAACGTGCGCCGGCACGAGCAGATCGAGGCGCTGGGCATCGTCTTCACCGCGCTTGATGCCGACGGGGTAATGGTGATCGAAGCCCCGGATCACAACGGCCGCCGTGCCACCGTGCCGGCGTTAGAGACCTTTGCCCGCGTCATGGGCCTGCGCGCCCGCCGGGCCATCGTGGGCTTCGTGAACGATACCCAGCAGGAGATCGCCTTTCTCTACGATCCCGATCGCCTGTCGGTGCGCCACGATCCCAGGGGCGATCCGACAGGCAAGAAGGGGGCGCCCGATGCGCCGCGTTTCGACGGGGTGTTCCGGATCGACGTCGATGTCGACACCGCCCCCGAACTGATCCGTTTTTCCAAGCCGCCCCTGGAACTGGCGGTCGAAACGGCCAGCGGAGCCGCCTTTCGGATGATCGGTGTGCACGCCAAGTCGAAGGCGCCCCATGGCGCCAGGACCCCGGATGAGGTGATCCGGATATCCATCGCCAACCGTCGCAAGCAACTTGCCCAATGCGTCTGGCTGCGCCAGCGGGTAGAGACGCATCTGGCCGAGGGCGCGCCGCTGGTGGTTCTGGGGGATTTCAACGATGGCCCCGGGCTTGATGAATACGAAAAGCTGTTTGGCAGCTCCGGCGTGGAAATCGTTCTGGGGATCGATGGCCCGCCTGAAGAACGCCTGTTCGACCCCCATGCACGGCAGGCCCTGCAGGCCCCGCTTGCGGCCAAGCCGACCACGGCGCGCTTTTTCATCGCCAAGGAAGACCGGTATCTGTCGGCCTTGCTGGACTATGTGATGATCTCCTCCGACCTGCGCGACCGCTCGCCCGAATGGCGCATCTGGCATCCGTTCGACGACCCGGCGATCTATGGCGTGCCGGAGCTGCGTCAGGCGCTGTTGACCGCGTCGGACCACTTCCCGGTTACACTCGATATCTCGCTTTGACTTAACACGGGGGTGTGCCAGCCCTATATTGCGGCGCATGAAAAAGATTGCCGCCCTCACGCTCGCCTTGGCGCTGCCGTTGTCCCCCGTCTTCGCGCAGGAGGACAGATCGACGCCCGACAATGGCATGTCCGAAGGGATCGACCTGCTGGGCGAAGGGATGCGCCTGTTCTTCAAGGGCCTTGGCGACAAGATGGAACCGGCCATGCGCGACCTTGCCGAGGCGATGGAACCGGCGATGCGCGAACTGATGCGGCTGATCGACGACATCGACGCCTATGAGATGCCCGAGAAACTGCCGAACGGCGACATCATCATCCGCCGCAAGACCCCGCCGGTGCCGCCGCCGGGCGACGGCGGCGAAGTCGACATCTGACGCCATGCGCGCCTGCGGACAGCGGGCAGAGCCTGTGGCAATCCCCTGCAATCCATCCTAACAGGGCCGGGTGACCACAGGCCGCCGGGATGGGCGCATCATGACAGACCGTTTTCGGAAACTTGCACGCCTTGTGTTGGAGCGTGAGCCGGGTCCGGCCGGGCAGGCATTGCCCACGGCCCGGCAGGCATGGGCCCCTTTGCTGCTGGCCGCCGCGCTGCTGGCGATATTCGCGGCTGTCTACATCCCGATGCTGCCGACCGGCGGGATCAGCCAGTATGACGAGTTTACGACCCTAGACCGCACGATGGGCTTTGCCCGGCAGGACGACTGGCTGACGGTTTATTACAAGAACGAGCCGAGCTTCCGCAAACCGCCCCTGCAATACTGGATGAGTGCGGGGCTGATGCAGGCCGGTGTCGATCAGACCTTGGCCGTGCGGCTGCCCTCGATGGTCTTTGCCCTGGCAACGCTTGTGGCGACGGGGCTGCTGGCGGCCCTGGTGATGCCGTGGAACCTGTGGGCCGTGCCCGCGGCGATGCTTCTTCTGGCAAGCTCCACGCAGTTCTGGGCTTATGCCGCCTCGGCAATGCTCGACAGTGGGGCCGCGCTGTTTGCCGTGCTTGCGCTGGCCGCGGCGCTTGTCGCCCTGCGCCGTCCGGGCTGGTGGTATGCCTGTGCGCTGGCCGTCGGTCTGGGGGCGTGGCAGAAGGCGCCCGTGCCGTTGGTCCTGGTCGGGTTGTTCCTTTTCTTGCTGGCAAAGGTCGGGTCGGGCTTCCGTTATGCCGACATCAAGACAAACGTCCATTTCCGCTATGCGCTTCGTCTTGCACTGGTGCTGACCTTCGCCTGGCCGGCATTCCAGACGGTGCTGTACGGCTATGAAGTGATCGAGGACCTCTATGGCGGGCAGATGATCGAACGGTTCGCGCCAGTTGCACCGCTGAAACAGCCGCGCGGGTGGGAGCAGTTCGAACAACTCGTCATCGTGGGTGAACCGGTACTGCGCTGGGCCGGGATCGCGGCGCTTCTCTGGTTGCCGTGGCGGCTGAAACGTCCGGAGTTGCGCGTGCTTCCGGCGCTCTTTGCGATCTACGTCGTCGCCATGCTGCTGGCGGGCGGCAGCGTCTATTCCCGCTATACGCTGATCTTCCTGCCGCTGTTGCCGGTGGCACTGGCCGCAGTCTCCCTGTCTTTCTTCCGGCGGCCCTGGGCGCCCTTGTTGCTGGTCCTCGTCGTGTCAGCCGTCAGCGGCAGCCCTTTCAAATCGCCCGAGACACTGGGAGTGTACCAAAGCGACAAGCTGCAGACGCAGTTGCAGGTGCTGGCAGAGGTCGGGCAAAGCCTGAGACCGGAGGAACGGCTGATCACCTGCAACTGGAACCGGGACAGCCGGTTCCTGCCGGGTGCGGTGTCCATCCTCGCCTCGGGCGGGCGGGTGTTTGTCGGTCTCAATACGCCGACCCAGTTTGACAGGTATCACGAGATGGGGCGGCTCGACGGGCCGGTGCGTGGCGTTTGCACCGCTGAGGAACTGGACGAAATCTTGCCGCGTCTGGAGGGCGTGAAACGGGAGCGGATGCTCGCGGACTATGTTGTCTGGACGGCGGAGGCCGTGAACTGACGCCCATCCGGGCGGCAGCACTCACTCCGCGCGGATCTGCACCTCGGTTTCCACCCCAAGCGACTTGGCCAGCGAGGCAAGCCGAGCCTGCGCAACCTCGCCGAAAAGCGGTTCGGCGGGGGCCGAGACGATCAGTTCCAGCAGGTTCTTGCTTGTGTAAAGCCGCAATTCGGCCAGTCGATCCGGTTCGTCGGTGGAAAACATCGACCCGAAGCGCATCGCCTTGCCAAGCACTTCCGCCTCGGACAGTTGCTCGGACGTCAGCAACTTGAACAGCGGCTCGAACCGGCTTCCGGAGCGGTTGTTCTTGTAGCGGTGCAGCAGCGAGACGCCCAGAAACACCCGTTCCCAGTGTTCCAGCCCGCCAAGATTGGCCCGCGTCGCGCTGTCAAAGCAGACCTCGTGGCGATAGTCGGGATGGGCGCGCCACGCGATGTCGTGCAGGTGGCAGGCCGCACGGATCAGACGGCGTTTTTCCGGCCCGGCCTCACCGAACAACGGCAGGACGAAGTTGTAGAGCTGCTTGCCGAAGCCCGGCAGGCGGGCGGCACTGGCCTCGGCAAAGCGGCAGGCTTCGATCAGCGGGTCGCGGGCGCGCAGCTCTCCCGGCATCTGCTCGTACAGCAGGCCTTCGCGAATACCGTAGCTGGACACTGCGATCTCAAGCGGTGCGAGTTGCGCCACAAGCTTGCGCAGCACCTGTGCGGCCAGCGGAACCAGCGCCATCCGGTCGGACGAGGTGCCGGTCCGCGCGCGCAGGGCGTCAGGGTCGTTGTCGGCGATCCAGTCGATGGTCTCTTCCAGCGAGGCGCGATCCAGCCGGTATTCGTGCAGAACGGTCAGCGGATAGCCGCGCCGCTCCATGTCCAGCCTTGCAATGGCCCGCCACGATCCCCCCACCAGATACAGCCGCGCCGGGGCGGGGGGCATCAATTCGACCAGCTTCTCGACCTCTTCGGCGATATAGCGCTCCAGCTCTTTCTTGCCGCCCTCGACATCGCGCAGCTTCAGCGGGCCGAGGGGAGACGTCCCGCGCCGGCCGACCATGCCGCCGCGCAATTCCGCCAGTTCCATGGACGACCCGCCGATATCGCAGACCACGCCCTCCGCCCCCGGCCAGCCCAGAAGAACGCCCTGTGCCGACAGGCGCGCCTCCTCCGTTCCGTCGATGACCCAGGGTTTCAGACCCGTCTCCCGTTCGATCTGGGCACGGAATTCGGCGCCGTCGCTGGAATCGCGCATCGCGGCGGTGGCCACTACCGTCAGCGGGGCTGCGCCCATCGCCTCCCCCAGCAGGGCGAAGCGCTTCAATGCGCCAAGCGCGCGCTTGCGGCCCTCTGGCGACAGGTGCCCGGTTTCGCCCAGACCCGCGCCAAGGCCGCACATCACCTTTTCATTGAAGAAATACGCCGGGCTGCGCGCCGCGCCGTCGAACACCACCAGCCGGACGGAGTTCGACCCGATATCCACCACGCCGACCCGGGCCAGGGCGCGTGCCTCGGGACCTCCGAAAAGCGGTCTGCCGAAGGGATCCCAGCTTTCGGATTGGTCGTCCGACCTGCCGTCCATCTGCCTGCTCATCCATGTTCGCGCGCCGACCTTGCCAAAGGCCTGTCGGTCGCGTCAATCGTCCTCTTTGCCCAGATGCGGAACATCTGCCGCACCCGCGGACCCGCGGCCCGAAAGCGACGGGTTTTCCATGAAGAACCTGTGACAGTTGAACGCGTCCTCGCGGGCAGGGGCCCGGATGAAATGGCCGTCGGGCTGCATCACCCAGCTTTGCGCCTCGTCCGCGAGGTTGGCTGCCATGATCTGGTCGACGATCTGTGCCTTGACCGTGGGGTTGGTGCATTCGACCAGCGTTTCGACGCGGCGGTTGAGGTTGCGGCCCATCCAGTCGGCGGACGAGATATAGACCCGTGCCTGCGGCGAGGGCAGCCCGTGGCCATTGCCGAAGCACACGATGCGCGAATGTTCCAGAAACCGCCCGATGATCGACTTGACCCGGATGTTTTCCGACAGGCCCTTGATCCCGGGCCGGACACCGCAGATGCCGCGCACCACAAGGTCGATCTTCACGCCCGCCGCCGAGGCCGCGTAAAGCGCGTCGATGATGTCGGATTCGATCAGGGAGTTCATCTTGCCCCAGACCTGCGCCGGGCGGCCGGCCCTGGCATGCTCTGCCTCCTGCTGCAGCCGCTCGATCAGGGTCGATTTCAGCGTCAGGGGCGAGATCGCGAGGTTTTCCAGACCCTCCGGTTCCGCATAGCCGCCGATATAGTTGAACACCTTGGTCGCGTCGCGGCCAAGGGCGGCATCGCAGGTGAAAAACGACAGGTCGGTATAGATGCGCGCGGTGATCGGGTGGTAGTTGCCCGTCCCGTAATGGGTATAGGTCACCAACTGGTCGCCCTCGCGCCGGACGACGGTGCTGATCTTGGCGTGGGTCTTGTAGTTGATGAAGCCATAGACCACATGCGCGCCCGAGCGTTCCAGACGCCGCGACTGCCGGATATTGGCGGCCTCGTCGAAGCGGGCCTTCAGTTCCACCAGCGCCGTCACCGATTTGCCGTCCTCGGCCGCTTCGCAGAGCGAATCCACGATGGGGGAGTTCTTCGAGGTCCGGTAGAGCGTCTGCTTGATCGCCACCACGTCGGGGTCGCGCGCGGCCTGTTCCAGAAACCGAACGACCATGTCGAAGGTTTCATACGGGTGGTGCAGCAGCATGTCCTTGTGCCGGATCGCCGCGAACATGTCACCGTCATGGTCCTGCACGCGTTCCGGCACCCGTGGGGTAAAGGCGGGCCACAGCAGATCGGGGCGTTCGTCCAGCACCAGTTCGGACAGGTCGGCCACACCGATGACGCCGCGCACCTCGATCACCTCTTCCTCGGTGATGTGCAGCTCTTCCATGATGACGCGGCGCAGTTCCTCGGGCGCGCCGGCAGACATCTTCATGCGGACGACCTCGCCCCGGCGGCGGCGCTTCAGGGCGACCTCGAACTCGCGCACGAGGTCTTCGGCCTCTTCCTCGAGTTCCAGGTCGCTGTCGCGAAGCACGCGGAAGGTGCAACTGCCGGTGGACCGATACCCGGGGAACAGCCAGCCCAGATGGATCAGCAGCAATTCTTCCAGCGGCAGGAAGCGGGCCTGCCCGTCGCGCCCGGGCAGGCGCACGAACCGGTCGATCTGGTGGGGGATCGGCAAGAGCGCCTGCAAGGGCTGGCTGTCGCGGACCCGCTCTAGCTGTAGCGCAAGGCAGAAACCGGTGTTCGGGATGAAGGGGAACGGATGCGCCGGGTCGATGGCCAGCGGGGACAGCACCGGAAAGACCTTGTGCAGGAAGTGGTCCTGCAAATGCTCCTTGTCGGATTTCGTCAGCTTGGAGCGGGTGAGGATATGGATGCCCTGCTCCTCCATCTCGCGCTTGAGCTTGTTCCACGCCGTCTGCTGCGCTTGCAGCAGTTTCCGGGCATCGCGGTCGATCAGGACAAGCTGTTCGGCCGGGGTCAGCCCGTCGGCCGCGGGCGTCGTGTTACCCTTTTTCGCAAGTTCCCTCAGGCCCGCCACGCGCACCGTGTAGAATTCGTCGAGGTTCGTGGCCGAGATCGAGACGAACCTCACCCGTTCCAGAAGGGGCACGCGCGGGTTCGATGCCTCTTCCAGCACGCGCCAGTTGAAGCCCAGCCAGCTCAGTTCGCGGTTGTAGAACCGCTTGGGCCCAAGCTTCTGCGGCTCTGGCAACTCGACGGGATCGGGGTAGGGGGCGTTCAGGAAATCGGCCTGGATCATCACTGTCCGTGTCTGGTTCTGGGATTCTGGAGCGGCTCCCCCTTATCGGGTGGGAGGGCCGACCTTGTCCAGCACTTCACCGGCCAGCTTCACGCCCGGTTTGCGCCCGGTCGACAGCGCCTCCCGGTCGATGGCGGTCACGATCCGCGCGGCGGCTGCGAAAGACCGTTCCATGCGCGGCACAAGGTACCGGATCAGATGGGGGGTCACGGCAAGCTGCCGGTCATTGAAAAGCTTGACCAGAATTGCGGCAAGAAGGGCATCGTCGGGCGGGTCCAGCCGGGCCGTCGCCGTGGCCGTCAGGCGGCTGGCCAGATCGGGCAGGATCGGGGGCCAGTCGCGCGGCGGTGTGCGCGCGGTCAATAGGAGCGGCACCCTTTGCGCCCCGGCCAGGTTGTGCACATGAAAAAGCGCGGTTTCCGCCTCCCGGTCCCCGGCGATGCGGTCGACATTCTCGACGATCGTTCCGCCTTTGTCCAGCAGGGCGGGCGGATCGGACAGGGCCGGATCGCCGGCCTGAACCAGCGGGGCCCCGGTCATTTCGGCCCAGACATGGGAAAGATGGGTCTTGCCCGCCCCGACGGCCCCGATCAGCAAGAGCTTGCCCGACGGCCAGTCGCGCCACGCATCGATCTGCGCCACGGCCCGTTCATTGGCCGGGGCGACGAAGAAGTCCTCCCTTCCCCGGGCGGGGCGCACCGGCAGGTCGAAGATCAACTGGCGCGCCATGTCAGGCGTTGTCCTCGCCATCCTGTTGGGCGCGGGCGTCCTCTTCGGCCCGAAGGCCGGTATGGCCCTTGTAAAGGAGGCTGTCCTTGTACTGCGATATGCCGAACCGGATCAGCACGCCCAGAACCGCGGCAATCGGAACGGCCGCCAATAGCCCGACGAAGCCGAACACCGCCCCAAGGGCCGACAGCGCGAAGATCAGCCAGACCGGGTGCAGGCCCACCGAGCCCCCGACAAGCTTTGGCGTCAGGATGTTGCCCTCCACGATCTGGCCGAAGACGAAGATGCCGCCGGCGGCCGCGATCATCCACCACTCCCCCCAGAACTGAAACACGGCCAGCCCGACCGCCAGAACGAAGCCGACGACGGATCCCACGAACGGGATGAAGGATAACAGCCCCGAGGCAAAGCCGACGATCAGGCCGAAGTTCAACCCGATGGCGGTCAGCGCCACGGCGTAGAACGTCCCCTGGATCAGGCAGACCGTGACCTGCCCGCGGATGAACCCGGCAAGGGAGGTATCGATCTCGCGTGCAAGCTCTCTGATCTGGGGCGCATGGTCCAGCGGCAGCAGGGCGTCGACCTCGGCCACCATACGGTCCCAGTCCATCAGCAGGTAGAAGATCAGAACCGGCACGAGGAAGATCAGGAAGGCGATGTTCACAAGACTGGCAAGGGACGCGATGGCCCCATTCAGAAGCTCGCCGCCCTTCGACTTGATCGCCTCGCCGATTTCGACCAGCGTCTGCCGAACGGTCGACCCGTCCTGGTCCAGCGCCGGGAACTTCTGGCTGAGGAAAGCCTGGAAATCGCGCGCGATCTCTGGCGCGACATTCACAAGCGACACCGCCTGCCGGATCAGTTCCGGCAGGATCAGCAGCGCGGCAATCGTGAAGAACAGGGTCGAGCCCAGCGTGATCGTGACCGTCGCCCAGACCCGGCTGAACCCCGCGCGCTCCAACCGGTCGGCCACGGGATCAAGAAAATAGGCCACCGCCATGCCGACAAGGAAGGGCGTGATGACATCGCCCAGAAACCAAAGCAGCGCAAACAGCACCGCCGCCGCGATGCCCCAATACGTAATCTGTTGCCTGACCGGCAGGGCCATGGGGTTCCTCGTCTTGCCTGTCGCACAACTCATCGCGCGGCGGCGCGTTTGGCGCAAGGGCGGCGCTTGTGCGGCTGTCCGCGATGACATAGGACAGCGGGGACGTCAAATCACGAGGCAAGAGATCCGAAAATGCGCCTGTCCCGCTATTTTCTGCCGGTTCTGAAGGAAACGCCGTCCGAAGCCCAGATCGCCAGCCACCGCCTGATGCTGCGTGCGGGCATGATCAAGCAGGCCGCCGCGGGGATCTATTCCTGGCTGCCGATGGGCTTCAAGGTGCTCAAGAAGATCGAAGCCATCGTGCATGAGGAGCAGATCCGCGCCGGCCACATCCCGATGCTGATGCCGACCCTGCAATCGGCGGACCTATGGCGCGAATCCGGCCGCTATGACGATTACGGCGAAGAGATGCTGCGCATCACCGACCGGCACGGGCGGGATATGCTTTACGGTCCCACGAACGAAGAACTGATCACCGACATCTTCCGCGCCCATGTGGGCAGCTACAAGGACCTGCCGCTGACGCTCTACCATATCCAGTGGAAGTTCCGCGACGAGATCCGCCCGCGCTTCGGCGTGATGCGGGGGCGCGAATTCTACATGAAAGACGGCTATAACTTCGACATCGACTATGACAGCGCGATCCATGCCTATAACCGGCACATGGTCAGCTATCTGCGAACCTACGAACGGATGGGTCTGAAGGCGATCCCGATGCGCGCCGACAGCGGCCCGATCGGCGGGGACGACACCCATGAATTCCTCGTGCTGGCCGATACCGGGGAGTCCGAGGTGTTCTATGACAGCGCGATCCTCGACCTGACCTTCGGTGATCGACAAGTCGATTTCGGCAACCGCGAGGAATGCGCGCAGATCGTCGAGGAATGGACGACGCCCTATGCCCGCACCGATGAAACCCATGACGAGGCGGTGTTCAATCAGGTGCCCGAGGCGCGGCGCAAGACGTCCCGCGGGATCGAGGTCGGCCAGATCTTCTATTTCGGGACCAAGTATTCCGAACCCATGGGCGCCGTGGTCACCAACGACAAGGGGGAGCGTGTGCCGGTCCACATGGGCAGCCACGGCATCGGCGTGTCGCGTCTGGTGGGCGCGATCATCGAGGCCAGCCATGACGACAACGGCATCATCTGGCCCGAGGGCGTGACCCCCTTCCATTGCGGGATCGTGAATCTGAAACAGGGCGACGACGCTGCCGATGCCGCCTGTGCGGGCCTTTACAAGGCGTTGGTCGAAAAGGGGCTGGAGCCGCTTTACGACGACCGGGAGGAACGCGCGGGCGCCAAGTTCGCGACGATGGACCTGATCGGCCTGCCGTGGCGGATGACCGTCGGGCCGCGGGGTCTGAAGAACGGGGTTGTTGAGTTGACCTCGCGCCGCACCGGCGAGAGCGAGGAAATGAGCCCCGAGGCCGCGGTGGCGAAAGTGGCCGAGATCTACGCCCCCCACCACACCGCCGCCCATTGGGAACCGATGGCGAAGTCGAGCTTCCACACCTGGCTTTGATCGCCCTTCTGCGCCCCGGACACTGATCCGGGGCCACTCTGCGGCTTGGCCGCGCGATCTGGCGGACATTCCGGCTGTGCGCCCTTGCCGCATCCATCGCCGATATTGACGAACAGACCGCGCCCCGGCGAAACTGCCCTGCACGGCGCCGGGGCGTTCGGTCCGCGCCGGTCTCCGCTGTGTGATCCATGGCGGTGCAGGACAGTGGGGGGCTGCGGTGGCGCTGGATTCAGGGGCGATGACCAGGGTGCCGGTGGGGGTGCGCCCCGCCAACGGGCCGCTCGGCCCGCTGGCCGCCTATCGGACGGCGCGGCGCAATGTCCTCGAACTGATCCCGGCAGAGGCGTATAGCGCCCCCTTCGTGTTTCACGATGGACCCAGCCCGTGGCTTTACGTGACAGAGCCGGCGGCGGTCCAGCATGTGCTGACCGAACATGAGGCTTATCCGAAATCGGCGATGCTCTTGCGCCTGATGCAGCCGCGACGGGGCAGCAACCTTGCCGTGACATCGGGCGCGGACTGGCGGCGGCAGCGCAAGGCGCTGGCCCCGGCCTTCACACCGCAGGCACTGGCCGCCATGGGCCCGGCGACCGGGGCGGCGGCGCGCGATGCGGCCGAACGGCTGGCCACCCGTTCGGGGGAGGTCGTCGATGTACTGCCGCATATGGTTGAGGCCACGACCGATGTGATCTGCGAGGTCATGCTGTCGGGTCGCGATGTGATCGACCGGCGGGCGCTGACACAGTCCGTCGACCGGCTGGTCGGGGCGATTACGCGGGTGTCGGTTTTCGACCTCTTCAAGATTCCCAACCGGGTTCCACGCCCCGCCGAGGTCTTTGACCAGAGCCGCGCACGGATGGACCGGCTGGCCGACCGATTGATCGCTGACAGAAGATCGCGCGGCCCGTCCGATCCGCCGGACGTGCTGGACCTGATGATCGGGCCGCGCGATTCCGATTGCGGTCTTGATGACCTTGAGATTCGGAACAACCTGCTTGGGTTCCTGTTCGCGGGGCATGAGCCGACCGCCCTGTCGCTGACCTGGGCGCTCTATCTTCTGGCTTTCGATCCAGAGGTTCAGGCCCAAGCCCGGGGCGAGGCCGACGCCGCGATCTCGGGCGGGGTGGCACGCCATGATGACTTGCCGCGGTTGGGATACATTCGTCAGGTCGTGGAAGAGGCGCTGCGCCTTTACCCGCCCGCCGGTTTTCTGACGCGAACCGCGGCCCGCGATGGGGAAATCGGGCCGCATTTCGTCCCCAAAGGCGCCAATGTGGTTCTGCCGGTCTATGCGATGCACCGTCACGAGGGGCTTTGGACCGCGCCCAACGCCTTCGACCCGGGCCGGTTCGGGCCCGACCGGCTGACGCCGCGCGAGAAATCCGCCTTCCTGCCATTCGGCGGGGGGCCGCGCATCTGTATCGGCGCCACGATGGCCGTGACCGAGGCGACGCTGATCCTCGCGACGCTTCTGACGCGGCTCTCCTTTGCCCTGCCGCCCGGTTTTTCTCCGCAGCCGCAGATGTGGTTCACCCTGCGGCCGGGCACGGGGATGAAGCTCCGCATAAGCAAAAGGCCGTCCTGAGACGTCCCCCGGATCCCGACCCGGGGCCAGCTGTCGTAAGTGGCGGGCCACGGGGAAAGCGCCGAAGCAGGTCTGCCCGTGCCCGCTTGACCTTGTCCGCCGCGGCCCCCACTGTCCGCCGCGCCGACCGATTACAGGACAGTCCCCTTGGCCCACAGCCCCCCACCCTTTGCCCCGTTCGAATGGATGATTGCCTGGCGCTATCTTCGCGCGCGCCGGGCCGAGGGCGGCGTCAGCGTGATGACATGGATCAGCCTGATCGGCATTGCACTGGCGGTCTTTGCGCTGATCGCGACGCTGGCTGTGCGCGCAGGCTTCCGGGCCGAATTCGTCGACACGATCCTTGGCGCGAATGCCCATGTGACGGTCTATGCCTCGACCTACGTCACCGATGAGGGTGTCGCGACCCGGGTGATCGAGGATTACGCCGACATGGCCGACCGGCTGCGGGCTGTGCCGGGCGTGACCCGTGCTGCGCCGTTGGTCCGGGGGCAGGTGATGGCGGCGTCAAACAACGGCAATGCGGGGGTCGAGGTCTACGGCATCGCGGCGGCGGACCTCGCCGCCATCCCCCGGATCGGACATTCGGAGGAAGCGCGCGGCGACATCGCCCGGTTCGACGACGGCATAGCCATCGGATCGGGCGTGGCGCGCGAATTGCTGGTGGGCGTGGGCGACAGGATCAAGCTGATCTCGCCCGATGGGGTCAAGACGCCCTTCGGCACCAGCCCGCGGGTCAAGGCGTATGAGGTCGTCTATATCTTCAGCGCGGGCCGCTATGACATCGACCGCACCCGCATCTACATGCCGTTCGCCGAGGCGCAGGCCTATTTCAACCGCGAAGGCGTCGCCGACGAGATGGAGGTGATGGTCAAGGACCCCGAGCGGGTGGAGGAGGTGATCCCCGCCCTGCTGGCGGCATCGGACGACAACGCGCTGGTCTGGACGTGGCGCGATGCCTCGGGCGCGTTTCTGCGGGCGCTGACGATCGAGGACAACGTGATGTTCATCATCCTCTCGATCCTCGTGCTGATCGCCACGATGAACATCGTCTCTGGCCTGATCATGCTGGTGAAGAACAAGGGGCGCGATATCGGCATCCTGCGCACGATGGGGTTGAGCGAAGGTTCCGTCCTGCGGGTGTTCTTTATCTGCGGGGCGTCGGTCGGCCTGATCGGGACGGTTGCGGGCGTGATTTTCGGGTGTTTGTTCGCCATCTACATCGACCCGATCTTTTCCTTCGTGAATTACGTCGCGGGCGGCGGGGTATGGGATCCGTCGATCCGCGGCATCTATGAACTGCCGGCCAAGCTTCAGGCCGGCGACGTCTTTTCCGCGGTCGCGCTGTCGCTGGGGCTGTCTTTCGTCGTGACGATCTTTCCTGCCCGCCGTGCCGCCCGCATGAACCCGGTGGAGGCGCTGCGCTATGAGTGATCCGGTGCTGGCGCTCGACGGGATCGAGAAGGCCTATAACAAGGGGCAGGCGGGCGAGGTGCGCGTGCTGACTGGCGCATCGCTCAGCGTGGCCGCGGGCGAGGTCGTGGCGCTGGTTGCCCCTTCCGGCGCGGGCAAGTCGACCCTGTTGCATATTGCCGGGCTTCTGGACACGCCCGATGCCGGGGCGGTTCGGATCGCCGGGCAGGACATGACGCGCGAACCCGACGGCCGGCGCACGGCGACCCGGCGCGCCGATATCGGCTTCGTCTACCAGTTCCACCACCTGTTGCCGGAGTTCACCGCCGCCGAAAACATCGTGCTGCCGCAACTGGCCGCGGGAACATCGCGGGGGGCCGCCAATGCGCGTGCGTTGGAATTGCTGGACCGTGTCGGGGTGGCACCGCGCGCCGGCCATCGGCCTGCGGCGCTGTCGGGCGGGGAACAGCAGCGGGTGGCGTTCTGCCGGGCGCTGGCCAATGGGCCAAGGCTGCTTCTGGCGGATGAGCCGACCGGAAACCTTGACCCGGCGACGGCGGAAACGGTCTTTGGCACGCTGATGGGTCTGGTGCGGGAAACGGGGCTGTCCGCGCTGATCGCAACCCACAATATCGAGCTTGCCAACCGGATGGACAGGGTTCTGCATCTGTCCGAGGGGCGGCTTGTCTGACCCTGCGATGTCAGGCTTAGGCGGGTTTCGCGGCCCGCTGTCCCGCGCGGTTCAGAATCCGCGTTGTCCGGGCTGCGTTCTCGGCCCGGCCGATGTGATAGCCTTGTAGCGCGGTACATCCCAGACGTTTGAGCAGGGAGGCCTGGTGGGCCGATTCCACCCCTTCGGCGACCACCGAGATGTCGAAGGGCGTGGCCATGTCGATGATCGCCTTGACGAAGCTCTCGCCCGTTTCCGACAGGGGGAGTTGGCGCACGATGGCCTGATCGATCTTCACCCAGTCGGGCCGGATCTTCATCACGCCGAGGATCGACGCATGGCCGGAGCCGAAATCGTCGATCTCGATCCCGATCCCCATGTCGCGCAGCCCGTCGATGTTCCAGGCGATCATTTCGGACGTGTCGTCCAGGAAGATGGATTCCAGCAATTCGAAATTGATCGTGCCCCGCGGGATGCCCATGTCTTCGACGATCTTGACCAGATTGGGTTCCAGCAGGCGCCGTGCGGATACGTTGACCGACACGGTGGGCACCTCATACCCCTCTCGCAGCCATTTCTCCCGGTCGCGCATGACGTGTTTCAGAACCTGCGCGTCCAGAACCTCTGTCAGTTTCAGCTCGTCGGCGATGGGCAGGAAGGTCGCGGGAGAGAGCGTTCCGCGTTCGGGGTGGTTCCAGCGCACCAGCGCCTCCAGCCCGATGATCGTACCGTCCACGGCCGACACTTTGGGCATGTAGGCGATGCCGAGTTCATCGGCCTCGATCGCGTCTTCCAGTTCGGCGGCAAGATTGGCCCGGTCTTTCAGGCGGCGCTCCATCTCGGGGGAGAAATAGCGGAACCGGCCGCGCCCCTCGCCCTTGGCACGGTAAAGCGCATGATCGGCGCGCTTGAACAACTCGCCCGTGCGCAGGTGATCCACGGTGCCGCCGGCCGCGCCCATGCTGACGCCAAAGCGGCACGGACGGCCGTTGAACTCGACCGTGGCCGACAGCACCGGAATGGCCGCTTCGGCAAAGGTCTTGGTGGCCTCCTCGTCCTTGCCGTTGCGAATGAGAAGGAATTCGTCCCCCCCCATGCGGGCAATGTTGTCGCCGGGTCGGGCGATTTCCCGCAGGCGGTCTCCGACGGCGGTGATGACGGCGTCGCCGGCCTCATGGCCCAGCGTGTCGTTGACATGCTTGAACCGGTCGAGGTCGATCTGGATCAGCGTGACGTCCTGCACGTCATCGGCGTATGTGCGGATCGCCTCGTCGATGCCGCGTCGGTTCAGAAGGCCGCTCAATTGGTCATGGGTCGCCCGCCATTCGAGTTCCCGCGCCTGCTGGGCCAGTTGCTCTTCCCGCGCCCGCCGTTCAGAGACATCGCGCACAACGGCGATGATCGTTGTCCGGTCTTCCATCTTGACCTGGTTGATCGAGGCTTCCAGCGGGAACTCCTCGCCATTGGCCCTCAGGCCGAACACCCCGCGCTCGCCACCAAGGCGCAGTGTGCCCTGCCGGTCTGGAAGGGAGGCGAAGTGGCGGCCATGGTTGGACCGGAAGCGTTCGGGCATCAGCGCGGTCACGTTCTTGCCGAGGATCGCGGCCTCTTCGGTTTCGAAGATCCGGAGGGCTGCCGGGTTGGCGCGCAGGATCGTGCCGTGCTCATCCGTCAGCAGGATCCCTTCCGCTGCGGAGTTGAAGATGGTTTCGGCGTTCCGGCCTTCCCGCGCCAAATCCTCCGACACCTGTTCAAAGGCATCGGCCAGCAGCCTGATCTCCTGATAGCCGTCAACCTTCAGCCGCAGGGGTTCCAGCGGAGAACGCGGTTGGTTGACGTCATGGGCCAGCCGGGTCAGGGGCCGTGCCAGCCACCGGCCGATCAGCAGCCCCGCAAGGGTGATCAACCCGACCAGAACCGCGGCGACGGCACCAATGACCATCAGTTTCTTGTTGGCCTCTGCCAGCAGGACGGACTTTTCGATCTGAACGTCCACGGTAATCGTCCGACCGCCGTCCAGTCGCGTTTCGCGGGCGATGTGGATGAACCCGTCTTGTTCGTGC
This sequence comes from Rhodovulum sp. P5, assembly GCF_002079305.1. Classification (NCBI taxonomy): domain Bacteria; kingdom Pseudomonadati; phylum Pseudomonadota; class Alphaproteobacteria; order Rhodobacterales; family Paracoccaceae; genus Rhodovulum; species Rhodovulum sp. P5. Next base: position 1,611,090 of record NZ_CP015039.1, on the reverse strand, counting down.
ATCCCCGGGGTTTCATGATGCGGCGCCACGGCCAAGTGAGCGGTCGCGTGGGATTCGGGGTCTTCAATTTCGTCGTTGAAGATCAGGTCCGGTCTCAACCGATCGGCGGAAATCGCCATCAGGTGACCTTGGTCGATGGTGATATGAAGCTCGACCCCGTTTTCGACATACTCGATCGCCCTGTGGACCAGCGCGGGATAGTCGGCATTCAGAACGATATAGCCCCCGACATCCCCCCAGTCGTCGGAAATGGCAAAAACCCCGCGGATCGTCGGGCGGCTGCCCGGTTCGACACGGCCGTTTTCCCGGTTCAGGGTCACATCGGACAGATGCCACCCGCCCGGCCACAAGCTGCGCGCGGCGCGCATGTAGGGTTCCTGCCCCTTGTCCTGCAACTCCTCCGGCGGGACGATTTCAATCCGGCCGCCCTTGTTGTTCACCCGCGCCAGTTCCGGCGCGTTCGGTCCGGCCCCGATCAGCCGGGCCTGGGTGTATTCCGGCCGCTCCGCAAGGAAGGAGGCCAGCGTCTGTTCCAGCCGGTGTCGGGCCTGTTCGGCTTTCGAAGACGGGTCCGGCGAGACAGCGCCATTGGCGTCGATCAGCCGCGCCGCGTCGTAGACATCCGGCGTGGTGGCCAGAAACCGCGCGTTCAACTGCATTTCCCGGAAAGATGAGGTCAGATTCCGTGAATGCCGGTCGACGCTGAAGGAGAGCTTTTCCAGCGCCGATTCCTGGACCGCATTGCGAACGGCGACATAGCCCAGTGTGGTCAGCGCAATCGAAACCGTCAGGGCCGACAGAACGCCAAGCCTGACCACCAGCGAGGCCAGAGAGGTATTGGAGAGAATGTTGCGCATCCGTGCCGTCCCGTTCATTCAGGAGGTGTGGTACGGCGCATGACCTTAAGATCGCCTTTTTGAAGGGCATTTTAGGGACATTTCGGTGCCGGCGCGGTCTTTGGTTTCCCGGGGTGTTCCCGCCGACCGGCGGCTGATGGGCCGGTTGGCACCCCGCGGGCCGGGCTCTGGATATCGCCATTTACGCATGTGCAGCCGGTCCGAACCCCGCATGGGGAATTAACGCCGTGCGCCTTCGCCCCCTTGTCTTGCACTTGGCCGGGGCGCTAGATGCGCATGTCCAATTGATGCAAGACGACAGGATTTTCCGATGAACGCGTCCCATTCCCCCGTTGATTTCAATGACCGCATGCTGTCGCTTGGTCTTGCCCGTGTGTCTGAGAAGGCGGCGCTCGCCTCGGCCAAGCTGATCGGTCACGGTGATGAAAAGGCCGCCGACCAGGCCGCGGTCGATGCCATGCGCACCGAACTCAACCGGCTTGAAATTCAGGGCGTCATCGTGATCGGCGAGGGCGAGCGCGACGAGGCGCCGATGCTTTATATCGGCGAGGAAGTCGGTCAGGGCGAAGGCCCGTCGGTCGACATCGCGCTTGACCCGCTGGAGGGGACAACGCTGACGGCGAAGGATATGCCCAACGCCCTGACCGTGATCGCCATGGGGCCGCGCGGCTCGATGCTGCATGCGCCCGATGTCTATATGGAAAAGCTGGCGATCGGCCCGGGATATGCGCCGGGGGTTGTCACGCTCGACATGTCGCCGGCGGAACGGGTGCGTGAGCTGGCCAAGGCCAAGGGCGGCGACAATGACGATATCACCGTCTGCATCCTTGAACGCCCGCGCCATGAAGACCTGATTGCCGAGGTCCGCTCTACCGGTGCCGCGATCCGGCTGATCACCGATGGCGATGTCGCCGGCGTCATGCACTGCGCGGAATCGCAGCGCACCGGCATCGACATGTATATGGGATCGGGCGGGGCGCCCGAGGGTGTGCTGGCCGCCGCGGCACTGAAATGCATGGGCGGGCAGATGTACGGCCAGCTTCTGTTCCGCAACGACGACGAACGGGGCCGCGCCGCCAAGGCCGGGATCACCGATCTTGACCGGGTCTATACCCGCGACGACATGGTCACCCGCGACGTGATCTTTGCCGCGACCGGCGTGACCGACGGATCGCTTCTGCCCGGGATCAAGCGAGAGGTCGGCTGGCTGACCGCCGAAACCCTGCTGATGCGCTCCAAGACCGGGTCGGTCCGGCGCATGGTCTATCGCAACCCCGCCCCCTGAGGCATGACGCAGGCCTTTCTTGGCGTCGAACAGTCGCTGACCGGCCGGCGTTGGGTCGGCCCCTCGGCGGAAGAGACCCGGCAGGCCGAGGCGCTGACCCAAGCCGCGGACCTGCCGCCCGCCGTGGCCGCCATCCTGGCCCGGCGGGGCGTGACCGCCGATGCGGCCGACGCCTTCCTTGCCCCGACGCTGAAGGACACGCTGCCCGATCCGCTGTCCTTGCGCGACATGGGCGCCGCTGCCGAACGCTTTCTGGGCGCGGTCCGCGGGAAGGAGCGTATCGCCGTCTTCGCCGACTATGACGTCGACGGCGGCGCCTCTGCGGCGCTGCTGCTGACATGGCTGCGCGCCATGGGCCGCGACGCCACACTCTACATCCCCGACCGGATCGACGAAGGCTATGGCCCGAACGTCCCGGCGATGCAGGCTTTGGCCCGCGATCACGACCTGATCGTCTGTGTCGATTGCGGCACGCTGAGCCATGAGCCCATCGCCGCGGCCAAGGGCGCCGACGTGATCGTTCTGGATCATCACCTCGGGGCAGAGACCCTTCCCCCCGCCTGTGCCGTGGTCAACCCCAACCGGCAGGACGAAACCGGCGATCTGGGGCATCTCTGCGCGGCGGGCGTGGTCTTTCTGATGCTGGTAGAGGTCAACCGGCAGATGCGGGCAGGCGGGGCCAAGGGGCCCGACCTTCTGGGTTTTCTGGATCTGGTCGCACTGGCCACGGTGGCCGATGTCGCCCCCCTGATCGGGGTCAACCGTGCGCTTGTCCGGCAGGGGCTGACGGTCATGGGCCAGCGCCGCCGCCCCGGTCTGGTGGCCCTGTCCGATATCGCGCGGCTCGACACCGCGCCGACGCCCTATCACCTGGGCTTCGTCTTCGGCCCCCGGATCAATGCCGGCGGGCGCATCGGCCAGGCCGATCTTGGCGCGCGGCTTCTGGCCACGGCAGACCCGGATGAGGCCGCGGCGCTGGCCGAACGGCTTGACCGGCTGAACGCCGAGCGCCGGGATATCGAGGCCGCGGTGCGTGAGGCCGCCCTTGCCCAGGCCGAGGCGCGGGGGCTGGACGGCCCCCTTGTCTGGGCCGCGGGGGAGGGATGGCATCCCGGTGTCGTGGGCATCGTTGCCAGCCGCCTGAAAGAAGCCACCAATCGCCCGGCGGTCGTGATCGGCCTTGACGGGGACGAGGGCAAGGGATCGGGCCGGTCGGTGTCCGGCGTCGATCTGGGGGCCGCGGTTCAGCGCCTTGCCGGCGAAGGACTGCTGATCAAGGGGGGCGGGCACCGCATGGCCGCCGGTCTGACCGTCGCGCGCGACCGCTTGCCCGACGCGATGGCGCGACTCGCCACGCTGCTCGACAGGCAGGGGGCCAGCCAGCGCGGGCCAGCCGACCTGCGCGTCGATACGCTCTTGATGCCCTCGGCGGTCTCTCTAGATCTTGTCGCGCAGGTCGAGGCCGCGGGTCCCTTCGGCGCCGGTGCCGCTGCGGCGCGCTTCGCTTTCCCCGACATGGCGGTCGGGTTCTGCCGCCGGGTCGGGGAGCGCCACCTCAAGATCGCATTCACCGGCGATACCGGCGGCAAACTCGACGCGATCGCTTTCGGCGCCTTCGACGGGCCGCTTGGTCCCGCGCTGGAGGCCTATGGCGGCAAACGCTTCCATCTGGCCGGCCGGCTGGAGGTCAACAGCTGGGCCGGTCGGCAGACCGTGCAGCTCCGGCTGGAGGACGCCGCGCCCTTGGGATGAAAAAGCTGCCCGAACTCGCAAAAATCCCCTTGCGCACCCCCGCCGTTTTTTCTAGGTAACGCGTCACGCACTGGATGGCCCGTTCGTCTATCGGTTAGGACGCCAGGTTTTCAACCTGGAAAGAGGGGTTCGACTCCCCTACGGGCTGCCACCTTCCCAGAGAAAGTGAGCATTGCCAGAGCCTTAGCTACTGGACTTGCTAACTTTGTCAGGGAGGTTAGCAGATTGTGTTCCACCTTCACCCCCGCTGAGCTTGCCCATGGCTTTTAGAGCCAACACCTTCTGATCGGCTGCCTTGGTATATCTGGTGACTTCCGCTTCGGTCTCGTGTCCCGTCACGGCCTTGATTTCTTGATTGCTGCATCCCGCTTCGGCCAAGCGTCGGGCACATGCCTTGCGCAGTCCATGTGAGGAACAGACTGACAAGGCAGCCTCATCACATCGCTTCCGCATCCAGTTCCCGAAACCGTTGGCGCTGAAAGGCTTCCCGTAGTCGGTCAACAGAAAGGTCATGTTGTCGCGGGGCGTCTGATCCAGAACGGCTTTCAGTTTCGGGTGGATCGGGATCAGCAGGTTTGCGCCCGTCTTCTGTTGCTTCACCGCAATCAAGTTGCCGTCCACATGCTGCCACCCCATCCGCACCACGTCTGAGCGGCGTTGCCCGGTGCAGAGCATCAGCGTCATGGCCAGCCGGGCTTTAGAGCCGATGGGATGCCGATCTTCAAAGCGGGCAATCTCATCTTCGCTCCAAGTGTGGAAGCCTTCCGAGGAGGTTTTGAAGCCCTTCATCCCGACTAGCGGGTTATGGTCAACCATGCCGTTGTCCAGCGCGAAGCCCATCAGCACCTTGAGGCGTTTCAGGAGCGTGTTGGCTGCCTCTGGGCGGTCGCTCATCTTCCCGAGGATAGATGTCACATGCTTCCGGCCCAGCCCGATGATAGGCTTGTCCCCATGCTCCTGCCGGAACCTTTCCAATATGCGGCGATAGTTCGTTTTGCTACTGTCGGACAGGCCATGAAACAGCGGCGAGTTGTAATAGAGTTCGATCAGCGCGGAGATGGTATCCTTCGCGGCCTTGGGCTTGGTCGTGGTGGTCAGTTCCACCCCGGCGATGGCTTTGGCGTAGGCTGCGAAGAACGCAGGGCTGTTCAGGGGGCCGGGCAACGGCACTCGGGGTTGCCCCGGCTTGTTGAAATAGATGCGCACCTTGCCGTGCCTGTCGCGGTAGACATGCACATACTTGGGCTTTGAAGTCTTATTCTTGGCCATCGGGCAGCACCTCATCCCAAGGGTTGCTGTCCGGCGGCGGTGCTGGCTCAGAGTGCTGCACCAGCACCCGGAAACTGCCATCCGGCATGGCTTCGATGCCCGAGACGGGCTTGCCGATGCCTTGCAGCACCTTCGCCGCTTTCTTCATCTCCACCACGCTCAGCTTGCCATTCGCGGGGGCGAGCTTCCGGGCGCGCTTGATCCAGCCGAAAGAAGGGGCTTTCGACCCCTTCTCTGCGGGCAGCGACGCCATTGCGCTTTTCTCGGTCATGCTCCCGCTTCCCCCGTCAGGTCCACAATCTTGGGCGGCTCTCCGGTGGCATTGCGCTGCATCCTCAGTGCTGCATCCACGGCTTCTTCATATGTCTTACAGACGGTTGCGGGCTTTCCTCCCTTGCCGACACTGAATTGCCCGTTGCCATGTTTCTGAATTTTGATGGGAAGTGTCATTGCACGGCCTCCTTCAAGGTCTTGTTGAACATGAAGCCCCCTGCGTCATAGAGGGCGGCGAACTCGCGCAGGTCATCGTGGCTCAGGTGATCGCGCAGAAAGGCCACGGCTTCGGCGGCGCGGGCCTTCCGCTCTTCTGTTTCCTGCTTGTAGGCTTCATGCTGTTCGGCCTTCGCCTTCGCCTTGGCCTTCGTGTATGCGGCCTTCTTCTTGGCCTTGTTCGCCATGATCTTTTCAACTTCTTCGGGGGTCTTGCCCTCGGCCAGCAGAGCCTTGCGGGCAGCCTTATCCTGCCGTGCGGCCTGCGCAGCCTGCCGCTGTTCCTCCTTGGCGGCGTCTTCCTTCTCCTTCGCCTCCCGAAGCTCGGTCAGCATCTGTTCAGGTGCCGGGAGCGGATCGCCCTTCTTCGCCAGATTGGCCAGTTGGGTGACGATGCACTCCGGGGTGCTGGGGGCTGCCAGCTTGTAGACTGCCGCTTGCGGATAATGCTCGATCACCTGCGGCGGCACCTTGTTTGCAAGCCGCGCCACGTTCATCAGATTGTTGGCGGTGGAATGGCCCATCGAAAATTCGGCTTCGATCCACGCACCGAACATGCCGTGGGGCAGCTTCTCCTTGATCGCCAGAAGCTTGGTGCCGATGGTCAGGAAGTCACTGCGCACCGTGTCCAGCTTCTCGCGGATCACAGTCGCGGCAGCCTTCGCCCCCTCGGCAATCTTCGGCTCAAGGTCAGCATAGGCGAAGCCGCTGAGGGCAGGCGCTGGGGTCTTCACGGGCTTGATGAGCGTCAGTGTCATTGTGCTGCTCCCGTGGAACGTTCTGCAGCCTGAGCCGCTTTAAGGATGCGGTTCACTTCGGCCGTCATGCTGCGATCATTCGCGGCTGCCCGTGCTGCCAGCCAGTTCTTCACGTCTTCGGACAGTCTCAGGTTCAAGCGGGGTTCCGGCATTGTCATCTCCTTATATGCCTAGTCGGCATAAATTGGCATATGCTTGTGTCGTGTGTCAAGTCGGCATAAAGTCGGCAGGCAGGAGGCCGCTATGACAAAAAGATACCCGAGTGAAGAACAAGACAGGTTTATGGTTCGCCTGCCTGATGGGATGCGGGAGAAAATCAAAGCGGCTGCGGCGGCTGAGGATCGCACCATGAACGCTGAAATTGTCTCAAGGCTGAAAGATAGCTTTAAGATGGATGAACAGCGTCAGAACTATAACGGCAGGCTGTCATTCGTGGGTGCCGCCAAGAGAGCAAGTCGAAGCACCCAACCAGATGAAGAACTGTCTGAACGGGTTGCCAAGCTCGAAGATGCGATGAACTCGCTTGAGCCGCTGGAATTTTTCGATGATGAGACGGGCAGAAGAATGCTCGTGCTCGGCAAGCCGATCACCGAAGCCGAAGACTGAAATTCCCAACCGTTGGGATTTTATGCGTTGGAACGGGTGAACTCATTGTCACCCGTCCTTCTCACCCCCGCCGGGATGCTGCCCGGCTGAGCTTGGCTTGGGTCGCAGCAAGGGCGCTGCCCGATGACATGCGGAAGTTCCCTTGGCCGGAATTGGCCTTCAACTTGGCGTCCACGGTGTCGGCGATCATGTCGGCAAGGGCACGGTCCTGCTTTGGATTGCCTGAGCCGTTCACGTTGATGGCAAGGTTGGGGGCGTAGGTGTTGGAGAGGCTTCCCCCCACCATGCCCCCGGCGGCGAAGGCTGGCACCCTGCCGCTGTTGATGGCTTCCAGAAGTTGACGGTGCTGTCGGGTGGCCTTGGCATTGATGACAAATTCCCCGTTGCTCAGCATGGCGGGAATGCTGTCGCTGGTGCCGCTGCCCGGCCCCATGATCCTGCCCCCGGATGCGGCATGAACAATCCCGCCATCCTTCATGAAGAGGCTGCTAAAGAAGGTGCCAAGAATGCCCCCGCCTGAGCCACCAGTCAGGCCACCCCAAAGCAGATCAAAGAGCCGGTTTGCTGCCATCTCTGCCAGCCGTGCGGAAAGGTTGGACAGGGCTTCGGAAAAGCTCTGTGCGCCGGTCAGCAGGCCGGTGAAGGCGTCTCTGCCCGCTTCCTTGAACTCTTCCTGTCGCTGGGCTGCTTGGGCCTGTGCATCGGCAAGCTGCTTCACCGCCTGTTCGGCTTCGATGTATTGCCCCGCCAAGGCGTTGGCATCCGCCACAAGCTGGGGCGTGATCGCCATGCCCGCTTCCTGAGCGGCTTGCAGAAGTTCATAGGCGATGCGGGCACGGTCCACGGCCCGTTCCTGTGCATCGGTGCTGCCGGTCGCCTGAGCACGGGCAGCAGCTTCCGCCTCAAGGGCGGCAATCTGTTCCTGAATTTTTCCCACCTGTGAGGAATAGGCGTCCTGCCGGGTGCTGCCTCCACCGCCTCCACCGCTCGGGGTGCTGGACGGGTTGCGGGCTTCGGCTGCCGCAATTGCTGCCGCACCGCCTGCCGCTGCTTCGGCATCGGTGACATGCACCCCGGCTTCGGCAGCACGTTCCCGGAAGCGGGCAATCTCACGCTCAAGGGCAAGTTGTTCCCGGCTCTTGGCGTTCTGTTCATCTTCCAGCGTCAGGAAGCGTTCCTTGGCGGTTTGCTGTGCCTCCCAGTTCCGCATGGACTGGGCATCAGCTTCCCGGAAGGTCTGCATATCGGTCTTGGCGGGGGCCACCCCGGCAGCCTCGGCAATGGCCCGTTTTAGGGTGCGGGCAAATCCGATCACGGTATTGATGACATTGCCCAGCCGGGTGACTTCGGAAATTGCCAGGCTGAAATCTACCTTGTCGGCATCTTCCAGCGTGTCGAAAGCCTCAGCCGCTCTTGCCTGCAATTCTTCCATCTGGGCGGCGAAGTCTTCCCCCTCAACCTGTCCGTCTTGGAAGCGGGCCACCAGTTCGCGCATCTCATTCGAGACGGTGGCCAGTTCTGCCCCGGCTTCATCATAGCCCCATGCGCTGATGGTGCTGGATGCGGCAGCAATGCTTTGGGAGGCCATATTGCCGGTTTCGGCCAAGGTGCGGTATTGGCCCCGAAGCCGCCCAAGGGCTTCGGCCTGTTCATTGATTGCCGCCTGATCCTTGCTCAGCCCGTCATAGAGGTTATCCCCCAGCATGGAGCGGGCCTGATCCTCGCCCCCGAAGAGGTTGTTCAGGTCGGTCTTCATCGTGGCCACGTCCACGGCGAATTGCGCAGCCCCCACGGCGAAAGCCTTGAAGAAGCTGCCGATGGTGCCTTTCAGTTCATTGAAGCGGCGATCCAGTTCAGCCGCCTTTTCGATCATTTCGGCATCCAGCACGGCCCCGGTTTCATGGGCACGCTCGATGGTGCGGCGAAGGGCATCTTCGCCTTGGCCGATCAGTTGGACAAACTGTTCCCCGCCCGTGCCGCCGAACACCTCATCGGCAATCCTGATCTGGGCTGCCTGATCGAAGTTCTTCATGCGCCCGATGATTTCCAGCATCAGCTTGCTGGGGTCTTCCAGCTTCTCTTTCAGATCGGCAGCGGAATAGCCCAGCCGTGCGAAGGCTTCGGCGGCGGGGCCTGATCCGGTGACAATCCACTCATCGGCCCGAAGGTTCAGTTCTTTCAGGCCATCGATCAGGGCGTCCACGCTCACCCGGTTCTGATCGGCAACAAACTTCCATTCCTGAAATGCGGTGACACTCACCCCGGCACGCTTGGCCTCATCGCCGATTTCCGCGATGCCCTTCACGGTGCCCGCAATATCGGAGGTGATGCCCGCGAAGAGGCCAGTGGCAGCCCCGCCGATCACCCCACCGGCAAAGCCTGCCATCATCGCCTTCATTGACGTATTCACCCGCGTGGCAGCCTGTGACAGGGAGCCTTGCAGGCGATCTCCCGAGAGCTTGGCGCGGCGTTCAATGCCGGAAAACCGCTGATCTGCGGTCCTGCCAGCCTTGGCCATGTTGCGTTCAAAGTCGCGGATACGGGCTTCCAGCGCGACAATCAGGCGTTCATCATCAAGCGGCATGTCTCACCTCACCACACCATAAGCCCTTCGGGGCGTTCGTCGGTTTCGTAAACGGATCGGGTGTCTTCCCCGGTCGAAGCACGGGCCACGGCCATCGCGGTGGCAACGGCCCCGTCAATCTTCTCGGTCGATTTGGATTTGTTGAAACTCTTGTTGCCCTTGCCATTGTCTTGGATGGCGATGTTGGCGAAGTTCCAGCGAAGAACGGGGTGGCCCCCGTGTTGGAATTTTCGGGCAAGGATGGCGCGTTCCAGTTCCTTGATGGCTGGCCCCATCGTCACCCAGCCTTGCCGGAAGCTCACCACGGGATAACCGTCTTCCAGAAGGTTCCCCATGATGATGCTGCCATAATGGGGGTCAAAGGCGATTTCCCGCACCTGATAGGTTTCGCAAAGATCGCGGATGGCATCTTCCAACATCCGGTAATCCGTGACGTTGCCGGGGGTGGCTGTAATCAGCCCCTCATCGGCATGGGTCGAATAGGGGAAGCCGGATTGGATGGTGCGCTTGTCCAGATTGTCGCCGGGCATGAAGTAGAACGGCAGGACGATATAACCTTCCTCCCGCTGAGGGTCATGGAATGCCAGGACAACGGCGCTCATGTCATCGGTCATTCCGAGGTCAACACCGATCCAGCACGGCTTGCCTTTCAGGGCGTCCATGTCGATGGGAGCGGCCCCCTTGTCATAAACGGCCATCTCCACAAAGGGACTGGTGGAGCGATCCAGCCACATATTCAGGTGAAGCTGTCGGAAAGCGTCCTGTGCGGCGGGGCTGTCTTCTGCTTCCTTCATCTCCTGCCGAAGCCCGTTCAAGCTGGGATAGCCGTGCGGAAGGCCGGGATTTGCCAGAAGCCAAACTTCTTCATCCCGCCAATCGGCTTCGGGGGGAGCCTCGAAGAGAAAGGGCAGCGTGAAGGGGTCTTCAATGTCACCACGGGCGATCTTGCGGGCACGGTCGATCACCTCCCAGCCGATGCCATCCTGTCCACGGCCCCCGGTGGTGATGGTGATGCGAAGGGTGTTTTCAGACTTCGCAAGGCCGGTGCCGATCACGTCCCAGAGGTCACGTTTCTTCCATGCGTGGATTTCATCGCACAGGGCGAAGGCCGGGGTGCGCCCGTGCTGGGTGCCGCTGTCATTGCTCAGGGCTTCCAGAAAGCTGCCGTTCGGGAAATGGATTTGGTTGCGGTAATCCTGCACCCGGATGGCCTTGGCCGGGTCGGTGTTCTTGCTGGCCTGTCCCTTCTTCCAAAGAGAGGCATCACCCGCTTTCAGGATGTTGTAAGCCTCGGTATAGGCAATCTTGGCCTGCTTCTGATCGGCAGCGGCAAACAAGACTTCTCCACCGGGCACCGCTTCCGGCCCCGTGGTGTGAAGCAGGGCAAGGGCTGCCCCCAAGCTGGTTTTTCGGTTTCCCCGCCCGATCAAGATCACGGCATGTCCACAGATACGGTTGCCGTTCTCATCGCACGGCCCGTAGATGCTGCGGACAATCCGTTCCTGCCATTCGTCCAGTTGGAAGGCTTGGTCGGGAAGCCGGGATTTTGGGTGTTTCAGGCTTCGCAGGAAATCCACGGCCCGTTGCCCGTAGCCAAAGGGATCAGGGATTTCGGGGAAGGGGTTGGTGGGTTTCGCCTTTTTGCGGATTTTGATGGCCATCAGCTTGCCCCCACCGCGATGCATCGAAGGTCCAGCCCGTCACGGCGTCCAAGTTCCTTCACCTCTTTCAGGTCATAGGTGATGCCGTCACAGGTGACGCGATCAGCCACCTTGATGCCGTCACGGTAACGGATGCGGAACACAGCAGCGATTTCCGAGGATGCCCCGAAGTTTCGCACGAACTCTTCGGTGCTGGATTGGATCAGTTGCGCCCGCACCGTGGCGATGGTGGCCCAACTTTCGGCGGGGGTGCCGTAGCCGTCCACGGTGGTGGTGGCCCGTTCAATCGTCAGGCTCTTGGTCAGTTTCCCGGCTCGCATCAGCTCACCTCCACCAGATGGGCGCGAAGGGTCATCACCCCGTGCGAATGGATGCCATCAGGATCACGCAGGAAGCGCACCTGTTGGATGTAGAGGTCTGCAACGTGGTGGTGATCTAGGCTCCACGGGCCTTCCCCCAGGGCGGCGCGGATCGCCCCCGCGATGGTCTTGGAGATGGCAAGGCCGGGTTCTTCGGCCCAGATATGCAGGTCGCTGTGAAGCTCTTGCCGAATACGGGAGAGGCCAGCCCCGGCAAGGGACTGGCTTTCGCCAATCAGGATGCAAGGGAACACCTCGGGGCGGCTGTTCCGGTCAAGGATATGCGCAGCAGGCACTTGCCCCAGCACCTCGGTGGAGGCCACCAGACGGGCACGCAGAGCCTTTTGCAGGTCTAGGCTGGCATCAATCATTCCCATGCCTCCCGCACTGCCTTCTTGATGTTGCGCTTGATGCGGTTCACCGCCCGCTTCCGGGACAGGCGATAGCCGGGCCAAAAGAACGGCTGAGCGGGGGCGTTGGCGGTGCCGTATTCCACAAGGTGGGGATAGCGCACATCCGAGTTGCCCGCTGTTATCAGAACTTGGTTTTCCTCTGCCACGGTGCTGCCGCCCGGCTGCGAATAAGCGGGGGTGGCCTGTCCCGGCGGGGTGACTTCGATAGAGGCCACCAGATCGCCGGTATCCTCGGGGGCAAGGGCTTCCATGGCTGCCGCGATCTCTTCCCCGCCTTTGACAAGGGAAGGCGTCACGGCGTCCTTCACGGCCAAGGGCACGGCTGCCAGACGGCGTTTCAGGCGTTCGGTCTGTTTGCTCATGGTCAGAACTCCCAGACGCGATAAGGGGCCATCAGGTCGAAGAGGCCGGGGGAAACATCGGTGATCGAAATCCCCACAAGCGTGGCTTCCCGGTTCTCATAAAGATGGGCCACAAGCTGCCGGATCGCTTCCTTGATCGGCTCGGGGGTGCCATCGGGGAAAGTCTCTGCATCATCCAAGGCCACCCCGATGAACTGGGCAATCCATGCTTCGGCAGCCCCGATCTTGGAGGCGATCAGCGTATCATCGGTGCCTTCCGTGATGTTCAGATGCTCTTTGAGGTCAATGACGCTGAGAATGGTCATAGCTGTTTACCTTCCAGATCGAGAATGCGCCTTCCCGCGCCGGTCCCTTGGCTATGGGGGAAAGTTTCGGAATACCCCCCGCTCCACTTGTTGATTGGTACCGTGGGGAGATATGCTTGAGCCTGAGGCATTAGTTTCAAAGGATCAGGGACATGGAGCTTTCGCAGATCAATGAAGTCTTGGGTCTTGCCACTAGCGCCGTGGGTCTGACCGGGAAGGCAACGTCCACTGTTGCCGCAATCAAAGGTCTGATCGAGGGTGACAAACCTAAGGATAGCGGAGAGGCGGCAAAGCTCTTGAATGCACTGGCGTCTGAACTCACCGCAGCCAATATGTTGAATGTTCAGCTTAGCGATGCCCTCAAAACACTGAGCCAGACGCTGCAACGCCAAGATGAATTCGAGCGTGAAAAGGCTCGTTACGAGCTTTTTCAGACTGGCGAGCGCGATCTGGTTTTCAGGCTCAGAGAGGATCAGGCTAACGGGCAACCCATCCACTTTATTTGCCCGGTGTGCCTCAACCGCGACAAGTTGTTCAGCTTCATCGCAGGAGAGGGAGATTTCAAAGTCTGTCAAACAGACAACAATCATGTTTTTCGGTTTAGAGATACCCCGATTAGGCAGCCTAGTCGCCTTAATACACGATGGGACCCGCTTGATCCGTATGGGGACGACTAGCGCGTACACGGTGCTGCCCCCTCCTTGCCAGTGATATTGCCTTGGGAGGCTTGAAAGAGCTTCACCATGCGGATGATGGAATGCCTGTCAGTGGATGCCCGGAAGCCCTGCACCATGCGGTTGATGCTCTTCCTGATGGTCTTGGGCTTGGCGTTGTTCGGCTCGGTCAGAATGCGGTGGATGGTCCAGCCTTTTCGCCACAGCCTTTCGTTGATGACATACTGAGGGATGCCTGTGCGGCGCGCCCATCCTGATATGCTGTCAGTCTTCCCCCGATAGGTCAGCAGCACGCAGTTGGGATGAAAGTTGTCATCGAAGTTTGCCCGTGCTGCTTCACCTTCAAGGTAGGTGTTGCCGCTGATCTGTCTGCGGACATGCGAGACAGAATAGCCGGTGCGCTCTGCGATTTCGGGAGCGGTCAACATCTCTCCCCGGAAATTGTAACGCTTCGGCTCGGGGCCATACTGGCACGGTCCTTCAATGGGCTTCCCCAGACGGATGCGGCGGTAAACCGTTGCTTCTGCCAGTCCGGTGAGCTTGGCGATTTCAGGCACGGTCATCCCCCGGCCACGGAACTTCACAAGCATGGGTGAGTGTCCATAGGTCATAGGCGCTTCCCCCGCTCTTGAGACTGTTTGCGGCTCGAATGGCAGGACGTGCATAGGGGCTGCCAATTGGTCTTGTCCCAGAAGAGTTTCTTGTCACCACGGTGAGGGGTCTTGTGATCCACCACAGTGGCAGGTTGCCCGCACATGGCGCATCGGGGGTGAGACTTCAGGAAGCCTTCCCGTGCCTTGTCCCACGCGGTCGAGTAGCCCCGCTGCCGTGCATTGGGGCGGGTCTGGTCAAAGCGGGCTTTGCGCTCTGCATCCTGCTTGGCCTGACAGGGGCAGCGGGTGCCGCTGGGCACCGCCTTCCCGCAACGGCATATCTTCGGGGCTGCATAGGGCATCAGGCATCCTCCACCTGTTCCCCCAGCCATGCCGGATTGGGTTTGATGCCCCGGTATTTGTCGCGGTTCCGTCGGGCCACGCGGGGATTGGGCTTGTGCGGCTCGAAGTCTTCAATGGGGATGATGTCCAGCTTGTATCCCAGCACCGCCAGCATCTTTTGCACCTTGCCGATTTCGCAGGTTCCACCGGCCAGCAAGGCGCGAAGGGCAGTGCGATTGACGCCAGAGGTTTCGGCCAAGGCGCGTTGGGAGACGCGCTGTTCCTTCATCAGGTCGCGGATGATGTTGCCCCAGACGTTCATTCCGTGCCCCTTTCAATCTTGGTGGTGCCGAAGCCGCCAAACATGGCCCGAAACTTCTGGCCCAGGTCGGCAGGCGGGGCAGGTTCTTCCCCCGGTTCCTTGCCGCCGAAGATCACCCGCATCATCTCGGCACGGCCTTTCACGGCTTCGATGATTTCGGCTGGGGTGGCGTCCAGCGTTTCTTCCGGGGTCCACCCCAGCCAGCCGGTGCCATAGCGATAAAGCTGTGCCAGATGCTCGGGAAAGCTCAGGCTCTTGCCCTGGTGGGGAGTGTCTTCCGTTTCCATGTCGATCCCAGCACAGGCCAGCACATAGGCCATCAGCGGGGCACGGAAGGCATCAATGCCGCTGTCAAACACTCGGTTCGGCAGCAGCGGGATAGAGGCGTGATCGGCGATCAGGTCACAGATGGCGGTAAGGCTGCCGTCTTGCAGGTCACGGATAAGCTGGGGGAAACCGCCGGGGCGATCCGCCAGCTTCATGGCGCAACGCAGGCTCGGACGAAGGGAGAGCACTTCGCCCGAGAGGAACACCGCAAATTCCTCGCCTACGCGCATCCCGGCCACCCCTTACGCGGCTGCCGGAACTTCGATCACCGCACCGTCAATTCCGAGGGTGAAGGTGGTCTTGGTCAGGTCATCGGCGGTGCCGAAGCTGTTCTTGGCGCTGAGCACCACGGCCACGAAATAGAAGGTGGTCGGGGTGCCTGCATCGCTGGGCTGGTCTTCCAGAACCACGCGGAAGGCGTAAGAATACTGTTCTTCCGCTGCCGCCCGTGCGGCGATTTGGCCAACGTCCAGAGGATCGCGGGCACAGACAAGCGCAACGCTGCCGCTGTCGATGGTGCCTTTCCGGCGGCGGGTGTATTTGTCCCCGAGGTTCTTGAAGGTGATTTCGGTGCCCTCGGCACCCCATTCCCCGAGGTCTTCCACTTCGCCGATTTCCACCCAGGTATCGGCGGTGGTGATCGCCTCAAATTCGGTCAGGGTGGTGGCTTCGGATGCAGGGCCGATATACACCTTGGCCCCGGCGGTGCTGTTGATGGTCATGTCTGTTTCCTTTCAGGTCAGAACGCCGGATCAGGCGGCCATAGTGAGGAATTTGAAGGCTTCGGCCTTGGTCATGCCCCCGCCAACGCGGCGGCGTGCATGGAAGCGGACAAGCCCCGAGGTCTGGACGCTGTAGGGGTCGCGCAGCACCGAAAGGTTCACCCGGTCGAAGATGCGGAAGCCGCTGCCGAAATCGCCGAAGATGATCGGGATTTCGGTTGCATCGGCGTCGGGCAGGTCCGGGAACTCGATGACAGGGCGGCCCAAGATGGTCGGCGGGTTGCCTTCTGCAAGAGCATCCCGCCAGAGGTAATCCCCCGAGATGGTCTTGATCTTCCGCACCTCCCCGATGGTGCTGCGGTTCATCGCCCAGACGGCCCGCGATGCGTAGAAACCCGGAAGCGAATGATACAGGTCAATCAGGTCATCAACGCCGATGCTGGCTCCTGCCGAAGTGATGCCATCAATGCCGGTTTCGGTCAGCAGCCCCTTGGGCTGGTTGTTCGCATCGCCCGTGCCGTTGATAAACGCGGAACCTTCCGCCCGGCCAAATTCCTCGGCGAAATCGAAGGCAAGTTCGCTATCCATGTTGAACGCGCTGTCTTCCAGAAGGCGGTTGGAGATGTCCACATAACAGGCCAGCTCATGCACCGTGATCTTCTGTTGCCCGTAGGTCGGTTGGGTGCCGCCCACCGTGCCGCCTTCACCCACCCAAGAGGCGGTGGGGCCTGCGGTGCGCTTCGGCAGCAGGATTTCACCGGCAGAGGTGGAGGCCACGCGGGCAGCGGCCCGGATCGGGGAAAACTCCACAAGGTTGCGGTCCAGTTCGGCAAGGAACTGTTCCGGTGCCAGATAGCCGCCTGCCGTGTCGGTAGAGACGGTCAGGGCGCGGACTTCTTCCGCCTGCATCCGCTCCACCCCGGTGCGGACGAAAGCGGCGAAAGCACGCTGTTCAGCCCCCGGTTCGGTGGTGGTCTCGGTGCCTGTGCCGGGGCGGTTCATCCGGGTTTCCAGTGCCGCCAGACGGTCGGTCACGCCACGCATTTCGGTGGTCTGCCGGGTCTGGTGTTCCGTCACTGCCGTGCGAAGCTCGGTCACGGCTTCGGTGGCTTCGGCAACAGGATCGGTGGTGTTCTCGGGGTCTTGGCGGGTTTCAAGCGCCGGGGTCATCAGGTCTTTCATGTCAGTTCCCTTTGATGGAGGTGGTTGCGGCCCGAATGGCCTTGGTCAGCGCGGTGATATTGGCGGTGCTGCGGGTGCTGGTGACTTGGGAGCCGGGCACCGAAGGAAAGGCCACGATGGAAATTTCCTTGAGGTCGGCTTGCGTGATGCGGCGGGTGCCCGTGGCGCTGCGTTCGTCTTTCAGGGTGCGGAAGCCCACCGATAGCCCCGCCACGTCACCGGCTTGCAGAAGCGCCCGCACTTCCTGAGCCTTGGCCACGGCCAGATTGAGCTTTCCCTTGACGGCCAGCCCATCGGCACGGGCTTCAATGCTGGTCCATGATCCGATGACTTGCGCCGGGTCATGGCTCCAAAGCATCGGGATGGGGGTGCGGGCAGAGGTGAAAGCCTGCGGGGCAAACTCGCTGCGGTAGCTGTCAGCCACGTTGAAGCGCACCGCGATCCCTTCAAGCTCCCCCGTGTCGCTGGGAGCGGTGAAACGCACTTCGGCATCGGCGGTTTCGGTGCCGTGGCCCTTGCGGGTTTCGATTGCAGGCAAGTTCATCGGTTCAAACACTTATGCGGCCCTCCCATAAACGTGGTGCCAGCCTTGCCCATCAGGCCGGGCAATCCGGCAGCGGGTCAGGCCAATTTGCGGGGCGATCCCTTGCAGAGAGCGGCGCACAGCCTCGGTTTCGCTCTTGCCGATGGTCTCCCCCGGATAGGCGCGGGCTGCGATCTGAGGCACTGTCAGGCGGCTGTGAGGTTCTGCTTCAAAGAGCGCGACAATCGCCCGCTGGATTTTCCCCGGTCCCTTGCTCACGCTGGTTCCTCCGAATTCCCAACGGTTGGGATTTCGGCTCCCCCGGCGGTGTCCTGCACCGTGCCAAACATCAGGATTTCGAGAATGCCCAAGGCCAGAGGGAAGATTTCCATCACGGGGCGGGGCACGGCGTATGCGGAAACAAGGGCATCGGCTTCTTTCGGTGCTTCGCCCCCGCCGATCAGTCCCAGCCGGATGACGGCGTGAAGATCAGCAAGCCGGAAATCCCCTTGGAAGAAGCGGCGCGTGAAGCCGCCGATGCCGGTGCTTGTCAGGCGTTCAAGCTCCCCCACCAATTCAGGGGTGAGGCGGAAGCTGCGTTCGGCATCGCCAAAGAAGAAACGGAAGGCGGGAAGATCACTCATCGGCGGTCCCCTCGGTCGTGGTGGCGCTGGTGGTGTAGGGGTTCTGCAGGGCATCCCCGCCGGGCAGCGGGGGCAGGTTCAGCCCGCCCGCACCTCATTGGCGGTCATCGCTCCCATGCTGCGATATTGCCCGTAAGCGGTGGCACGGGTGGCGAAGTCAGCCCGCAACAGGGCATCGGTCAGGTGCTCTAAAAAGACGCTGGCGCGATCCTCAGGGGCGATCAGTTTCAGGGTGACTTCTGCCTCCCAACGGGCCAGCCAGGGCGAAAGGGAGTAGGTCAGGAACTGTTGCCCACCCGTCTCGGCATTGGCCCAAGTCTGATGGCTGTAATCCATCAGCAGCACAGGCGGGACACGCAGGACGCGGGCCACCTCGGTGATGGACAGTGCCCAGATTTCGAGGAACTGGCTGTCCACGCTGTTGAAGCTGAGCGGGGTGAAGCTTCCGCCTTCTTCCAGCACGGCAGTGCCGCCGGAATTGCCGCCCGAGGTCGCGGCCTGCCAGCTTACCTTGATGCGCTTCGCCACTTCGGCCCCAAGACGCTGGGGGAAGCTCAGGATGCCCGAGGGGCGGCCCCCGTTGGCGAAGAGGCGGGAGGCGTGGCCTTGGAGGGTAATCAGCAGCCCGATGGCGTCCTTGGCTTCCAGAAGCGGGGATTTGCCCGTCACGGCATCGGTGGAGGTGGGGCACGGGGCACGCAGGTGCAGCACGTCCATGAAGTTCAGGGTGCGCGATCCGATGCGGTAACGGGGTTCCCCGCTCACCGGGTCCACGTCCACAGAAACAGATTGAGGGTGGACGCGGTGAAGTTCACGCGGTGCGCCTTCGCCATCCCGCACGATGACGGCGAAGCCGTTGCCATAGGCGATGGCGTCGGAGGTCAGAAGTTCCCGAAGCTGGGGGCCACGGGTCCAAGGGTTGGCGTCACCGTTCAGCAGGGTGGCGGGAGCAACTGCGGTGCGTTCCCGGCTGCCATCGGCTTGGCGTCGGTAGGCATGAAGGGGGAGGATCGCCACGGCTTCGGCGATAGCCTTCACCCCGGCAGAGACGGCAGGGACACGCAAAGCGGTGGTGGCACTCACCGTCACGCCAGAGGTGGCAGAGGTGGCCCCGAAAAGCTTGTCTTATCAAAACCGCAGGCTTCCGAAGGATTGGAGGCCACTGCACGCCACGCCATTTATGGCGTGCAGTGGCGGCGGTTGGATCGTAAGGTGCTGGGTCTTTTGAAGGACCGTTCTCGAGTTTGATCGACCGCCGTCTTCCCCCTGGGCCTGAACGGATACGCGTGTGGCTGCACGCATGACAAGCATAGGACGTGGAGAAGATGACAGACCATACCATCGGCGTGGACATTTCGAAATCCCATCTGGATGTTTTCGACGCAGAACGCGGCGCTGCGACGCGTTTTGACACCTCGACCAGCGGATTTCGGGCGTTTGAAGAATGGCTGGGCAAGGCGCCCATCGCCCGTGTGGTGTACGAACCCACCGGCCCGTATCATCGCGCTTTCGAAGAGCGGTTTTGCGACAGGCTTCCCCTGGTAAAGGTCAACCCGCTGCAGGCGCGCCGGTTCGCCGAGGCCTGTGGCACACGGGCCAAGACCGATGCGTTGGATGCGCAAGGCCTGGCCCGCATGGGGGTGGCCCTGGAGCTGGAACCGGACACTCCGGTTGCGAAAACAACACGTGTTCTCAAAGACCTGCAGGTTGCGCGCACGGCCCTGATCAAGGACCGCACGCGCTTGAAAAACCGCGCATATGTGCAAACGAACACAGTGTTGAAGCGCCAGACGAAAGCGCGTCTGGCCTTGGTGGAAAAGCACATTGCCGAGCTTGACCGGGAAATCGATGCCCTGATCCAGGCCGACAAAACCACCGCGCGGCGCCGCGAGATCGTCACCTCCATTCCCGGTCTGGGAAGCGTCGCCAGCGCCGCAATCGTGACCTACCTGCCCGAGATCGGGACGCTGGACCGCCGCCAGGTGGGCAGCCTTGCGGGCGTGGTGCCCTACAATCGCGATTCAGGGCAGTGGAAGGGCAGGTCCTTCATCTGCGGCGGACGCAAACCCTTGCGCGATGCCCTCTACATGCCGGCGCTTGTGGCAATGCGATACAACCCGGATCTGAAGGCAAAATACGACGCCCTGCGCGCGGCTGGCAAACCCGCAAAAGTCGCCATCGTCGCGATCATGCGCAAGCTGATCGAAACCGCAAACGCACTCGTCAAAGCAGACCGCGTTTGGACCCCCAAAACTGCTTGATCAAGACGGATACTCGAAGAGCCAAGCGTCAGGATCGGACAGGGAACGGGCCTCAGCCGGGGCAGCGGCTGCGGTGTCGATCTTGGGTTCGGGTTTCGTGAAAGGCCACACGGCGGGCACCTCGGCAAGCATGGAAGAAATGCTTACGGGTGCCTCCCGCTCGTTGATGCCAGAGGCGGGCCGAAACCGCCGATCAACAAAGCTGCAAACAATCTAGCCGAAGCCGGGGTGCGGGCCAAGAGGTTTCGTCAACGCATGGTGTAAATTCTCACCCACCCCGCAACAGGTTGTGCCAAGTGTTGGATCGGGTGAACTTGCCTGCATCCGGTTTCTGATCGCGGGAGGCGGGGGGCTATGGGGGGTGGAGGGTATTCCGGGGTCATTCTGTCAAATCTGTTTTCTCTTCTCCCGAAGTCACCCGAAGGGAGGCGAAGCCAGCGCAAACGCGGATGCGTTTGCTGAAGAGGATTACTCCTTTTGGTAAAAAGGAGTTGGATAGGAATATGAACGAAGTGAATATTACTGTGTAATCGACTAGCTCACAGACTAGCTCACAGACTAGCTCATGGACTAGCTCACTATGGGTGCAATATTGCGCCGACCCACGACGCAGATTTGCCCCGACGCTACGCGCTATTTCAGCCCTCTAGAAGTTCAGGATTTGCCTCCAGAACACTCGGGGGAAGGGTGTCCGCGAAGTCAGTTTGGAGAGGTATTCCCAGCCGCTGCCAGTCACCCGCCTTCACGTCGCTCAGGTAAAGCGCGAGGGGCGTGGGGCGGATGAAAGTCAGCACCCGGCTGCCCCCATGCCGCCCAAGGGTGCGCTCAATCAGCCCGTTTTCTTCAAGGGTGTTCAGGTGCCGCTTCAAGGTGGCGATGGGCAGCCCGGTGGCTGCGCTCCAATCCCGATATGGCCACGCGGCCCAGAAGCCTTCATGGCCGGGACGGCGTGATCCCGACTTCCGCCACTTGTTCATGATCTCCCCGAAAAGGTCACGGGTCTTCGGGAACTGTGCCCAGAAGCCCCGAATGTCCTTCTTGGTCTTGAGCGGGGATTGATCTTGCACTTGCTGAGCCGCCTTGTCTTTCTCAAGGGCAGCGGTCAGTTCGGCTTTCGCGGTTTGTGAATGTAGGTAGGTCATCATTGCCGTTCCTCTTGCGTTCTCCACGCGAATCGGCGATCCTGAAGCCGATCCTCGGGGGCTTCCCTAAGGGTTCAATCCGTTGCTGGGTTTCGTTGCAGTTCCCATCAAGTAATCAGGGGCGATGCTGTTGGCGCAGCTTCGCCCCTTTACTATTCAGCCGGGCAGATCGGTGAGCAATCCAGCCCTTGAAGGGTGGTGCAGATTTCAGCCCACCCACAAAAGCGGTTAGCAGCCCGGACAAATTGCCTTTTGTTTTCAATGCCCAGATTTTCATAGGTTAGCAAATCTAAGCCATTGAAACTGAACACTTCCGGCAAAACCCTACGGGCTGCCATCTTTTTCCTTACGGGTCCAATCCGAGCGTCGCCTTTTCCTAGGCACTGCGTATTACATTCACGATCCCGTCCGACGACCATTTCGGCCCATTGGCCTTGCCTATCCGCGGCGCGCGGTTCGGTCGGGTCCTCAGGTGGCGCTTGTGCCGGAGGAGCGCAGGACATTCACGAAGCTCTTGACCGCGTGCAGGTCCAGCTTGTCCTTGGGCACGACCAGATCGGTGACGAAAGGTTGGGCAATCTCCGCAATCCTGCAGGTGCACAGGTCGGCGGTTTCCGCGGTGCTGTCGCTGAGAAAGACGCCCACGCCGATCCCCTGCAGGATCGCCTCTTTCATCAGGGGGAAGGTCATCGTCTTCATCACCCGGCGCGGGGCGAGGCCGGCCGTGTCCAGCGCGCGGCTGACCACGCGTTGCGTCAAGGACCCCCGTTCGGGCAGCAGCAGGGTCTTCTCGCAGAGATCGGAGAGCGTGACGACATCGCGACCGGCGAGGCGATGGGACGGCTGCATGTATGCAACATAGTGCGAGGTCGCGACCGGGAACTTCATCCAGTCAGAGCGGGCCGGGGCATCCGTTATCACGGCGATGTCGACCTGCCGGTTGCGCAGCTTGTCGATGGCTGTTGTCCAGTCGAACAGGGCAAAGTCGATCTCCACCCCGGGCGAGGACCGGCCGAAGCCTGCGATCAGGCGCAGCGCGGGGAGCGGTGCATTGGCGATGACCGACAGGTGCCCTGCGTCCAGTCGGGCAAATCCCGCGATGCGCTCGGCGATTAGTTGTTCGAGATCCGCTTGCCGGTCCGCCAGTTCGAAGATCTGCTGCCCGGTTGCCGTCAGTTGGATTCCGTCGCGGCTGCGGAAGTAGAGCTTTGCCCCGACTGCGGTTTCCAGTTTCTGCATGGTCTGCGAGACGGCCGATTGGGTCACGCCCAGCTTCTCGGCCGCGGCGGTCACGCTGCCAAGGCGCACGATCTGTGCAAAGGTTGTCATCTGCGCAAGATGCGCGCGCATCGAAGCCATGCTCATGCGCTGCCTATAGGCGCCATTAGTCTCGCTAATATGACGTCACAGAATCGAGACCGTCGCTGAATACGCTGCGCCCCGTGAACGGGGTGGATGCGATGGCCACGATTGATCTGCATGGAATCGAGAAACGGTTCGGCGAGACGGCCGTCCTGAAGGGTATCGATCTTTCGATCCAGAAGGGAGAGTTCGTGACGCTGGTCGGCCCGTCGGGCTGCGGCAAGTCCACGCTCTTGCGCATCCTTGCGGGGTTGGAGACACCCGATGGGGGCCGGGTCGAGATCGCCGGGCGGGACGTCACGGCCATGCGGCCCGCGGATCGGAACCTTGCCATGGTGTTCCAGTCCTACGCGCTTTACCCGCATCTGACGGTGCGCGAGAACATGATGACGCCGCTGAAGCTGCGGGATCTGTCCCGCGCGGCGCGCCTGCCGTTGATCGGGCCTGCGATGCACCGCGACGCCTATCGCGCGCTGATGGGGCAGGTGCAGCAGACGGCCGAAATCCTGAAGATCGAGGCGCTCTTGGATCGCAAGCCGGGGCAGTTGTCGGGCGGGCAGCGGCAGCGGGCGGCCTTGGGCCGCGCCATGGTCCGCAATCCCGTCGCCTTTCTGATGGATGAACCCCTGTCGAACCTCGACGCCGCGCTCAGGGTCCACATGCGGGCGGAGTTGAGCGAGCTGCACCGGCGACTTGCCACCACCTTTGTCTATGTCACCCATGATCAGGCAGAGGCGCTGACGCTGTCCAACCGCATGGCGGTCATGATGGGCGGTCGCATCCTGCAATTCGGAAAACCGGCCGATATCTACGCCCGGCCCGACACACTGGAGGTGGCCCGGTTCATCGGTTCGCCCGCGATCAACGTGATCCCCGGAGAGATCGGGCGGGACGGGCGTCTGGGGATGCTGGGCAAGACGGTTGGCACGGTGCCCCGCGCCGCGCCCGGGCCGGTGATGCTGGGCCTGCGCCCCGAACATCTGCGGCTCGACCCGCGGGGGGCGTTTGGCGGCACGGTGACCCATCGCGAAAACCTCGGCCCCGACCTGTTCCTGCATCTGGGGGTGGAGGGGTGCGATACACCCGTCATCCTGCGAACCACGCCCGACCGGGCGCAGCAGTCCGACCTTGGTCAGCCGGTGCGGATTTCCGTTGACCCTGCACAGCTGCATTGCTTCGGGGCAGAGGGCCGGCGTCTGGATCGCAGCGTCGCCCCGGCACGGGAAGTGGCCTGATGGCCCGGTCCCGCGCGCATCTGTGGTTCATCGGCCCGGCGCTGGTGCTGATGGTTCTGATCCTGATCGTGCCCATCGGGATCGCCGCGGCGCTGAGTTTCACCGACTACTCGCTGGGCAATTCGGGTGCCTCCTTCGTCGGGGTCGAGAATTACGAGAAGATCTTCACCCGCTCGACCTATGAAAAGATGTTCGGCGCCACCTTCCGCTATGTCGGCGTGGTGGTGCCGCTGTCGGTCGGTCTGGGGCTGGGTGCGGCGCTGCTCATCCACTCGCTGAAACGCTTCGGCGATCTTTACAAGACCATCTACTTCCTGCCGGTCATGGCCGCGCTGATCGCCATGGCCATCGTCTGGGAATTCGCCCTGCACCCCACCATCGGTATCTTCAATTCGACGCTGGAACGCGGTTGCGGCACGGTTCTGGAAAACTGGGGCTGGTATGCCAAGGGCTGCGCGCGGACCTTTCCGCTGTGGCTGAACAATCGCGACTATGCGATCTGGACGGTCTGTTTCATCGGCATCTGGCAGGCCTTCGGCTTCAACATGGTGCTGTATCTCGCCGGTCTCACCTCGATCCCGCGGGATCTCTATGCCGCGGCGGAAATGGACGGGGCCCGGTCGGCCTGGGATCGTTTCCGGCTGGTGACATGGCCGATGCTGGGGCCCACCACCGTCTTCGTCGTCACCATCAGCCTGATCCGGTCGTTTCAGGTCTTTGACATGGTGGAGGCGTTCTATCCCCATGGCGGCGGCCCGTCGAAGAGCGTCTATGTGATGATGTTCGCCATCTACGAAAAGGCGATCCAGCAGAACCTGATGGGCATCGGTGCCGCGATCACGGTGGTGTTCCTTGGCTTCGTCATGGTGCTGACGCTGATCCAGCGGACGCTGATCGAAAGAAGGACCCATTACGGATGAGCGACGCCACCGCCCAGGGCGCGGGGGCGCCCGCCTTTCGTTTCTCAACAGCCGAGACCGCCAAGCATGCGGTGCTGATCCTCGGCGCGCTGATCGTGCTGCTGCCCTTCTACGTGATGCTCAGCTATTCGTTCAAATCGCCGGCGGAGATCATGCAGAACACCGGCGGGTTCTTCGGGGCGCAGTTGCCGTTTCGCGATGACTATTGCGTCAAGCTCGGCAATCCGGTCGAGGCCTGCATGGTCACGCCGGTGATCTACAACTACACCACCGCCTTTCAGAAGGCGCCGCTTCTGCGCTATCTGCTGAACGGGGTGATCGTCACCGGGTCGATCTTCGTCATTCAGGTTCTGGTGGCGCTTCCTTGCGCCTATGCGCTGGCCAAGCTGCGCTTTTGGGGGCGCGAGGCGGTGTTCGGGCTGGTGCTGTTTTGCCTCTTGATCCCCGTTCATGCCATCGCGTTGCCGCTTTACATCATGCTGGCCAAGGTCGGGCTGACCAACAGCTATGCCGCGCTGATCATTCCCTGGACGATCTCGGTCTTCGGCATCTTCCTGATGCGGCAGTTCTTCATGACCGTGCCCGATGACCTGATCGACGCCGCGCGCATGGACGGGATGAGCGAGTTTTCCATCGTCTGGAACGTCATGCTGCCCACCGCGATCCCGGCGCTGATGGCCTTTGCCATCTTCTCGGTCGTGGCGCATTGGAACGACTATTTCTGGCCGCGCATCGTGATCACCGGCAATCGCGATCTTTTCACGCCCCCCCTGGGGCTGCGCGAATTCAAAGGCGATGCCGACGGCGACAACTACGGCCCGATGATGGCCAGCGCGGTGGTGATTGTGTCGCCTCTGATCGTGGCCTTTCTGCTGGCGCAGCGCCGCTTCATCGAGGGGATCACGCTCAGCGGCATGAAATGAACGCATGTCGGGGGGCGGCGACCGCCCCCCGGATCACCAAAGCCCCAAGGGGCGAACCGGCCGGGTCACGTTTGGCGACTGCATCCCGGCCAAGGCAACCGGAGGAACGAAATCATGAAAAAGACCCTGACGGCAATGGCGCTGATCGCGGTGGCGACGCCCGTCTTCGCCGAGGACAAGGTCACCATCGAATTCGGCTATCCCTACAGCCACCTTTTCGACGTGACCTATGAAAAGATCCTGCCGATGTTCAACGCGCAGTATCCCAACATCGAGGTCAAGATGCGCGCGCCGTATGAGACCTATGAGGACGCCTCCAACACCATCCTGCGGGAATCCGTTGCCGGTGAATTGCCAGACGTCACGATGCAGGGCCTGAACCGCCAGCAGATCCTTGTGGAAAAGGGCATCGCCCGGTCGCTGGAACCCTTCATCGCAAAGGAAGCCGATTTCGCGAAGGACGGCTATCATCAGGCGATGCTGGATCTGGGTACCTTCAACGGGGCGGTACACGGGCTGCCCTTCTCGGTCTCGCTGCCGGTTGGCTATTACAACATGGAGGTGATGGCGAAGGCCGGGATCACCGCCGAAGACCTGCCCACGACATGGGACGAGGTCATCGCGATGTGCGGCAAGCTGCGCGAGGCCGGTGTCGACAACCCGATGTTCTGGGGCTGGAACATCACCGGCAACTGGTTCCTGCAGGCGCTGATGTGGAGCCAGGACAAGCCGCTGATGGAAGGCAACGACTTCACGCTGGACAGCCCCGAGGGTCTGACCTCGCTTGCCACCATGAAGTCGCTCTTCCGCGGGTGCGAGATGCAGAACCTCGAATGGAAATCGGCGCTGGCCTCGTTCTCGGCGGGCGATGTGGGCATGATGTTCTGGTCGACCTCGGCGGTTGGCGCGGTGGAACGCGCGATGGGCGATTTCACCCTTGTCACCAACGAATTCCCCGGCATCACGCCCGCAGGCCCCGCCGGTCTGCCCGCGGGCGGCAACGCCGCGCTGCTGGTCAGCCAGTCGGACGACCCGGCCGTTCTGGACGCCGCGTGGAAATGGCTGAAATTCATCACCTCGGGTGACGGCGCGGCAGAAGTGGCCCGCACCACCGGCTACATGCCGCCCAACAAGGCCGCGAACGAGATCATCCTTGCGGATTTCTATGCCGAGAACCCGGCCAAGGCCACGGCGGTGCGCCAACTGCCGCTGCTGCGCGAATGGCAGGCCTATCCGGGCGACAACGGGCTGGCCATCACGCAGGTGATCTATGACGGCATCGAAGGTATCGTCACCGGCGAGTATGACGACATGGAAGAGCTGCAGGAGCAATTGACCGAAGAGGTGCAGGACCTTCTGCCCTCCGGATCCTGATCTCTCGTCTCAACGCGGCCCCCGGCAGGTTTCCGGGGGCCGTATCGTATCCAAAGGACGCGTCCCCATGAAACTCCTGCAACTGACCGATATCCACCTGACAACGCCCGGCGACACCATTGCGGGACGTGACCCGAACGCGAATTTCGAGCGGGCCCTGGCCCATGCGCTGGACCGGCATGCCGATGCCGAGGCCCTGTTCATCACCGGGGATCTGTCCGATTGGGGCGAAGCCGCGGATTACGCCCGACTGCGCGAGACGATCGCGAGTCTTCCCCTGCCGGTGCATCTGTGCATCGGCAACCATGACGACCGCGCGACCTTCGTCTCTGTCTTCCCCGAACTGGAAGGCGAGGGCGGTTTCGTGCAAAAGGTGGTGCCGCTGTCCCTGGGTCATGCCATCGTGCTGGACACGTGGGGGCCCGAAACCCATGCGGGGCATTTCTGCGAGGGGCGTGCCGGCTGGCTTTACCGGCAGCTTCAATCCTTGCCCGGCCCGGTCTGGCTGTTCCTGCATCACAATCCCGTCGCCCTTGGGGTGCCGCCGATGGATGAAATCATGTTGCTGGACGCCGCGCGGTTTGCCGCGACGGTCGAGCCCTTTGCCGACAAGGTTCGCCACATCTTCCACGGTCACTGCCACCTGCCGCTGTCGGGGTCGCTGCATGGCATTCCGTTCTCGGCCCCGCGGGGCACCAACCATCAGGGCTGGCCCGACTTCAGTGCCACGCGGATGCTGTCCGGGTCCGATCTGCCTGAATCCTATTCGGTGATCTTCGCAACCCCGACGACGACCATGGTTCACATGGTCGAGTTCGGATATTCCGGTGAAATCCGGGTCGAGAATACGCCAGACTATGCGGACTGGGACAAGCAGACGATGGTTCGGTAGCGGCCCCTGCCGCGCCCTCCGGTCCGCCTCACTCCCCCGACAGGTAAATGCTGACAGGGCGCACCGGGTGGCCGTCTGACCATGCGCCCATGTCGAAGTCCAGTTGATCGGCCCGCGCGCCGTCGCGGATCACTTGGTCGAGCGCGAACCACAGATAGCGCCAGTCTAGGGTGTCCTCTGTCCCGACACCATCCAGAAGAACGGTCGCGAGCACGGGGCGGAAAAAGCTGGTATCGGTGGTGGCCTGTTCGTGATTGGCAAACAGACCGGCGCAGCCGTGGGTGTCGGTATAGGACAGGTACATCCGCTTTTGCCCCGTCGCGATGAAACCGAACGGCGTGTCCCACTCGGCCTTGGGCACGATCCAGTCGTCATTGCCGTGAAGGATGGCCACCGGCATGGTCAGCGCCGTCCCGGTGAGACGCAAATCCATGTCGTCGGCGAGGCTGTCGAAGGCCGCGCCAAGCTGGCCCGGGGCCGAGGCGGCCGTGCTGCTGGGGATCGGGTCTGCGGTCAGCACCTGCACGGGCAGCAGGTTCTCCGGGTACCCGTCCTGTTTCACGTAATAGGGCCAGCTCAACGCGAAAAGCCCGCCCAGCGAATGGCCGTAGACATAGGTATCCACCGCCACGCCCGCGCCGAAACCTGATTTGGCATAGGCGTCCGACACGCTGGCCAGCGCATTTCTCAGCCATTTCTCTTGCGACGGTTTCAGCCCGTCGCCGAACACCTCGTCCACCAGATCGGCGACGGTCATCAGGCCGCTGTCGGGAAAGCTGCAGAACCCGGTCTGGAAATTGGGAAAGAACACCGTGTAGCCCTGCCGCACCAGATGCTCCAGATGCGCCCGGTAGATTTGCGAGGCGCCAAGCACGAAACCGTGCAGGAAGATCACTGCCTTTGGGCGCCCGTTGTCGCCAAGGTACGGCGTCTGGGGCCGGTAGACCTCGATATAACTTCCGGCCTGACAGTTCCCGTACCGGTCGACCTGAAATTCGGGGGAGGTATAGACGCCGCTGTAATCGGGTTTCGCCGGGGGTTTGGGCCCCAGCCCGCCCAGCAATCGGCACAGCGCCGTCTGGCCAAGATAGACAAGGGTCGTCCGCAGAACGGTCAGGAGCATGGACATCGGGCGTGCCTCCGGTCGGGTCGGGGGGATGGCGTGGCCCGGGTGCGGGCCAATCCTCGGGTCGCGGACGGGCCGCCGGGGTCAGTCGCCCGGTGGCGTCAGGGGCACGATCTGTGCGTAGATGTGGCTCAACTGGAAGGGCTGGAAGCTGTCGGGCGCGCTGGCCGACTGCTGGTGGCAGGTGAAGCAACTGGTGCCCTGCGTATAGGTTTCCATCGTGGCGTTGAAGGCGAACAGGGATCCGCGCAGGTCGCTATCGGAATAGTCCTTGGCCTCGGGGATCGGGGCGTCGGCCGTTTCGGTTGGGGCACTGGTCCAGATGCCGCCGGTCTGCACGTAATTCGCCCGGAGATCGCCCGCGCTGAGTTGTGAGCGGACCGAGGCGTTGAGCGCCAGCAGCAACGTGTTGTTGGTGACCGCGGCCGTCGCGGTGTCGCCCTGCTGGCTGCCCCACGGATATTTCCGGTAGGTGTCGGAGGCGACGATCCCGCCAGCACAGACCGGCGTTCCGTTCTTGGTGTTGGCGACGATGTTTCCCTTGGTCTCTTTCGCGCATTCCGTGTTCGCGGGCACCGCGGCCCCCGTTTCGATGAACAGGAACGTGCCCTCCGAGGAATAGGGCTGTTGGACCACATCGCCGGCCCCGTTGGTGTAGTAGTAGGGGCCGTCAGGGGCGTTGAGGATGTGTTCGTAGGTGACCCAGACGAATTCGGGATGGTTCTGCACGGTGCCGACGATATGCATCCCCACCAGTGCCAGCGTCGTTGTTTTCGACCCGCCCGGCGTCCAGATCGTGTTGTCGGCATTCGGCGTGAAGGTCGGGATCGTCGCCTCGATCGTGATGAACTGGCTGGCGTCCGGCACGGTGGTGGCCTCGACCCAGGAGGTCTTGAACTCCATCGCCAGGGTTCGCGGTGCGTCGAGTTTGGTGCCCGGGAAGGTGTTGCTGACATAGCGCTCAAGTTCTCCCAGATCCTGCGCGTCACGCGGGAACATGGTCTGGTCAAGCTCTCCGCCCTTCTGGCCGGTCAGGAAGTAGCCGTAGCCGTCGTTCACATGAACGCCGTAATAGACCAGTCCACCGGCCTGGGACACCAGCGTCCCGCCACCCCCGGCCTGCCCGACCTCACCGATTTCGTCGAATTTCTCGGTCCGCAGCGCGAAGGCCATGGGCGCGCCGGTGTCGTTCTCTTGCAGATAGCGCTTGCCGCTGGCGTCAGCCGGCAACACGTTGAAAAGGGCCGGGCCGTCCAGAACCCGGCCGTCGCCTTCGGGCGAGGTCAGCCACAGGAACATCTGTGCGCCCCAAGTGTAAAAGTCGCACACCGTGTTGTCGGTGGGAAACGCGTTGCTGTCGGCGGCATAGACGGCCCCGTCGGGTGTAGGGCTGCCGCTTTCGAACCATCCCGCGAAGGTATCGCCCGCCACCGTGCAGGTCGGCTGGACATCCGTGGGAAGCGCCATCTGCGCGGCACCGGGAGAGGCAACGACCGTCGCCGCCACACAGGCCACACCGATCCGCCCCGTTGGAATACGGGTCATCTTCACACTCCCCTTTCTGGAAAGAGGTTTCGGACGTGATGGTCACAGTCCACAGGCGCCGCGCACATGAGTGGACATCGCGCAAGCCATCTAAGACTCTGCAGTCTCAATCGAATCTGGAATTAGATTGACTATACCCCGGATCGCCCTCCACTTCCAGTGGAGCGCATGACCAGCAAATCCCGCCGGTCTGCACCGGGGTATCGGGCGCAACGGCCCGGGGCGGCCGTTGGTCGGTTTGCCGGTGGCCATCGGGTGACGGCCACCGTGCAGGGGGCGGTGGTGCTAGAGGCAGGCCTCGAACAGGGCGCGGGTGTTCTCCGCGGTCATTTCGACCGGGTTGCCACCCACCGATGGGTCGGCCAGCGCGTCGGCCACCAGCCGGTCGAGATCGGGATCGGTCACGCCCAGCCCGGCCAGCGTCTCGGGGATTCCAAGCTCTGCATTCAACGCGGCAACAAAGGCGCAGAAGCCGTCGAACCCGCCCTCGATGCCCAGATAGGCCGCGGCGCGGGCCAGCGGTTCTTCGATGGCGGCGCGGTTGAAGGTCAGGACCGCTTGCATGACCACCGCGTTGGTTGTGCCGTGATGGGTGCCGTAATGCGCCCCGATGGGGTGGGAGAGCGCATGGATCGCGCCCAGCCCCTTTTGAAACGCCACCGCGCCCATCGCCGCCGCCGCCATCATGTAGGCGCGCGCCTCGATATCGGTGCCGTCCTTGTAGGCGCGGGGCAGGTTCTCTTTCACCAGCCGCATGCCTTCAAGCGCGATGCCGTGGGACTTCGGGTGGAAATGGGGGGAGCAATAGGCCTCCAGACAATGGGCGAAGGCGTCCATGCCGGTGCCTGCGGTGATGGCCGGTGGCATGCCGACGGTCAGTTCGGGGTCGCAGATCACCACCGCGGGCAGCATCTTGGGGTGGAAGATGATCTTTTTCTCGTGGGTTTCGGAATTGGTCAGAACGCCTGCGCGCCCAACCTCTGACCCGGTGCCGGCGGTGGTCGGCACGGCGATCACGGGGGCGATGGCGTCCGCATCGGCGCGGGTCCACCAGTCGCCGATATCCTCGAAGTCCCAGACCGGGCGGGATTGCCCCGCCATGAAAGCCACGCATTTCCCAAGGTCGAGACCCGAGCCGCCGCCGAAGGCGATCACGCCGTCATGGCCGCCTTCGCGATAGACGGCGACGCCGGCCTCCATGTTCTTCTCGTTGGGGTTGGGATCGACCTCGGAGAAGACCGCGCGGCCCAACCCGGCGGCGTCGAGGAGGTCGAGCGCCTGCGCCGTGATCGGCAGTTGCGCCAGTCCCCGGTCGGTGACCAGCAGCGGTTTCTTGATCCCCGCCGCGATGCAGGCCTCGGGCAGTTCCGAAATGCGGCCTGCCCCAAAGCGGATGGTGGTGGGGTAGGACCAGTTGGCGGTGAGGTTCATCGCTCAGACTTTCTTGAGATGATAGGATTTCGGGCGGGTCAGCGCGTGATAGCCAAGGATCGACAACCCCGCGCCGCGCCCGGTGTTCTTGCACCCCGTCCAGCAAAGCGCCGGGTCGAGGTAATCGCAGCGGTTCATGAACACGGTGCCGGTCTCGATCCGGTCGCCGACGCGCGCGGCGCGTTCGGCATCCTTCGTCCAGAGCGAGGCGGTCAGCCCGTATTCGCTGTCATTCATCATCGCCACGGCCTCGTCGTCGTCCTTGACGGGCATGATCCCGACCACGGGGCCAAAGCTCTCCTCGCGCATCACCCGCATGGAATGATCCACGTCGATCAGGATCTGCGGCATCAGATACGCACCGCAATCGTTGGGGAACAATGCGGGGTCGATCAGGGGTTTGGCGCCCGCCGCGATGGCCTCGGCCGTCTGGGCGCGGACGAGATCGGCAAAGCGGACCTGCGCCATCGGGCCCATCGTGGTCTCAGGCTCCAGCGGATTGCCGAGCTTGGCCTTGGATACGATTGCCACGCATTTCTCGACGAAGGCGTCATAGACGCTTTCGGCTACATAGATCCGCTCGATCCCGCAGCAACACTGGCCGGAATTGAACATCGCCCCGTCCATCAGCCCGTCGGCCGCGGCATCCAGATCGGCGTCTTCCATCACATAGCCCGGATCCTTGCCGCCCAGTTCCAGCCCCAGCCCGGTGAAGCTGGCCGCCGCCGCGCGCGCGATGGCCCGTCCGCCCCCGACCGAGCCGGTGAAGTTGACGAAGTCGAACGCCCCCGCCTCGATCAGGGCAGAGGTCGTGTCATGGCTGACAAAGATGTTCTGCGCCACGTCGTCGGGCACGCCCGCGTCGCGCAGGGCGCAGATGATCCGCTCTCCCACCAGCGGGGTCTGGCTGGCGTGTTTCAGCATCACCGCATTGCCCGCGATCAGCGCGGGCGCCACCGTATTGATCGCGGTCATGTAGGGGTAGTTCCACGGCGCCACGACCAGCACCACGCCATGGGGCACGCGGCGGATATAGCGGCCCGCCGTGTCGCTGTCCTCGATCCGGATATCGGCCAGCGCCTCTTCCGCGATGTCGGCCATATAACTCGCGCGTTCGTTGAAGCCGCCGAACTCCCCGCCATAGCGGACCGGGCGGCCCATCTGCCAGGCCAGTTCCGGCACGATCTCGTCGTTCGCCTCTCCCACCAACGCCACGGCGCGGCGGACGATGTCTACCCGTTCGGCCAGGGGCCGCGCGGCCCAGGCGGGTTGCGCGGCGCGGGCGCGGGCGGCGGCGGCGCGGGCCTCTTCAAGCGGCATCAACGCACGCTCGGCGTAGACCCTCCCATCAATGGGAGAGATGCATTTCAGAGTTTCGGTCATTTCTGTCAGGACCTTTCAAAGCCGCGCGCCACTTCCCAGTCGGTGACGCGGCGGTCGTATTCGGATTGCTCCCAGCGGGCGGCGTGGACGTAATGGTCGATCACGTCGTCGCCGAGAGCCGCACGCAGCATGCCAGACCCATCGGCGGCTGCAATGGCATCCCGCAGGGTCTTGGGGATTTCGCGGATGCCTTCGCCGGTGTAGGCGTCGCCCACGAATTCAGGCTCCAGGTCCAGCCCGTTCTCGATCCCAGCCAGACCGGCGGCGATCTGTACGGCGAAGGCGAGATAGGGGTTGAGATCGGCGCCGCCCACACGGTTCTCGATCCGGATCGCCTTTGTGCCCTCGCCCACCAGCCGATAGCCCGCCGTGCGGTTGTCACGCGACCAGACCGCCTTGGTGGGCGCGAAGGTGCCCGCGACATAGCGTTTGTAGCTGTTGATATTGGGCGCAAGGAACAGGGTGAAATCGCCGGCGTATTTCAGAAGGCCCGCAACATAGGACCGCATCATGTCGGACATGCCGTTGGGGTCCGCCTCGTCCAGGAACAGCGGTTTGCCGTCCGCCGACCACAGCGACTGGTGAATATGACAGGACGACCCCGCCGGCACATCGGCATATTTCGCCATGAAGGTCACGGCATGGCCCTTGGCCAGCGCGATTTCCTTGACCGCCTGCTTGGTGATGACGTGAATATCGGCACTGTCGAGCGCGCCCGCGTATTTCACGTTGATCTCGTGCTGCCCGGCCCAGGCCTCTCCCTTGGAATTCTCCACCGGGATGCCGGCTGCGAACAGGTCGTTGCGCACGGCGCGCATCAGGTCCTCTTCGCGGGCGGTCGTGAACAGGTGATAGTCCTCGTTATACGGGCTGACCGGTTTCAGGTTGCGATAGCCATCGTCATGGGCCTCTTCGAACGACTGCCGGAACACGTAGAATTCCAGCTCCGATGCCATCATGGCGGTCATGCCCTTGTCGGCCAGCCGGGCGAGTTGCGCCTTCAGGATGGCGCGCGGCGAAACGGCGATGTCCTGGTGGCCGTGATGGTCCATGATATCGCACAGGACCAGCGCCGCCCCCGGTGCCCAAGGGGCCAGTCGCAAAGTCGACAGATCCGGCTTCATCATGTAGTCGCCGTAGCCCTGCGCCCAGCTTGCCGAGGCATAGCCCGGCACCGGTTCCATCTCCTGATCGACGGTCAGCAGGTAGTTGCAGGAATGCGTCTCGTGCACGCCGGAGTCGAGGAAATGGCGCGCATGGAAGCGCTTGCCCATCAGCCGGCCCTGCATGTCGATCTGGGCCATGATGACGGTGTCGATCTCGCCCTGTTCGACCAGTTCCGTCAGGGCGTCGAGGGTCAGGTTGCCGGGCATGGGGGCCTCTTGGTCTTTTGGTCAGAAAGGGGGCGCGCCCGGACAGGCACGCCCCGGTCGCGATTACGCCTTGCCGTAGCGGTAGGGCCGCCCGGCCTTGGCCATGTCGGCATTGTACTTCTTGAAGATCTCGACGACCTTCGCCTTGGTCTCGGATTCCGCGGCGATCTCATCCCAGAAGCTGTGCGCGGCGTTCTCGACCTGATCCCATTCCTCGTCGGGAATGCTGGTCAGCTGCATCTTGGTGCCGTTGACGCGCAAGGATGCCTCGCCGCCCCAGTACCACCACTGGCGATAGTAGTGCGACTGTTCCATGCAGACCTTCAGGAGTTCCTGAAGCCGCTCGGGCACCTCGTTCCAGCGGTCCTGGTTGGCGAAGAAATGGCCGATCCATGCGCCCGAGATGTTGTTTGTCAGGAAGTAGTTCGTCACATCGGCCCAGCCGACGGTGTAGTCTTCGGTGATGCCCGACCATGCGATGCCGTCAAGCTCCCCGGTCTGCACGGCGACCTCGATATCCTCCCACGGCAGGGTCACGGGCACGACGCCGAACTGCGACAGGAACCGGCCCGCGGTGGGGAAGGTGAAGACGCGCTTGCCGCGCAGGTCCGCAAGGCTGTTGATCGGGTCCTTGGTCGCGAAATGGCAGGGATCCCAGGCGCCCGCGCTGATGTGTTTCACGCCGACCTTGGAGTATTCGGCGTCCCAGATCTCGTTCAGGCCGTACTGGTTGAACAGCACCGGCACGTCGAGCGAGTAGCGGCTGGCAAACGGGAAGTAGCCGCCGAACACGGTGACTTCGGTGGGGGAGGCCATGGAGTCGTCATCGGACTGCACCGCATCGATGGTGCCCATCTGCATCGCGCGGAACAACTCACCCGTGGGGACAAGCTGGTCGGCATAGAACAGCTCGATCTCCATCTCGTCGCCAGCGATCTTGTTGAAGCTGTCGATGGCGGGCTTGATCACATGTTCGGCCAGCGCGGGGCCGGCATAGGTCTGCATCCGCCAGCGGATCTTGGAGGCGGCGAGGGCCGGGGCGGCCAGACCTGCGGCGGGCGCGGCCGCGGCGGCGGTCAGGAACTTGCGTCTTGTGGTCATCCTATTCTCCTTGCTGGGGGGGGCAGTTTGCCCCGATCGGGCCCCTTCGTCGGGGCTCTGGTTATAATCCATACACGGTATGCGGCAGCCAAAGCGCGATCTGCGGGAAGGCCATGATCAGGGCGAGTGCCGCGATCATCACGATCACGAAGGGCACGATGGACGAATAGATATCGCGCAGCCCGATTTCCTTGGGGGCCATCGCCTTCATCAGGAACAGGTTATAGCCGAAGGGCGGCGTCATATAGGCGATCTGCGTGGTGATGGTGTACAGCACACCGTACCAGATCAGGTCGAACCCCAGCGCCTTGACCAGCGGCACGTAAAGCGGGGCCACGATCACCAGCATCGCGGTGTCGTCAAGGAACGTGCCCATCAGCAGGAAGGAAAGCTGCATCAGGATCAGGATCATCCACGGGTCGAGGCCAAGCTGTTCGGTGAACAGGTTGTCGATGGCCCGCACCGCGCCCAGCCCGTCGAACACCGCGCCAAAGGCCATGGCGGCGAGGATGATCCACATGAACATGCAGGAAATCGCCAGCGTCTGCCGGACCGAGGTTTCGAACACCTCGCGCGTCATCCGGCCCTTGACGACCGCCGCAAGAAACGCGGTGATCGCCCCGATGGCAGAGCTTTCCACCAGCGAGGTCCAGCCGTTGATAAAGGGCACCATCATCGCGGCGAAGATCGCAAGCGGCAGGAGGCCGGCGCTCAGCAGACGCAGCTTTTCGCCCATGGTGATCTCGTCCCGCTCCCCCGGCGGCAGGGCGGGGCCCAGCGATGGCGTGATCCGGCAGCGGATATAGATATAGGCCACAAACATCGCGGCCATGACGAGGCCCGGAATGATGCCGGCCAACCAAAGCTGCCCCACCGGCTGCCGCGCGATCATCGCATAGAGCACCAGCACGACCGACGGCGGCACAAGGATCCCGAGCGACGACCCGGCCTGAATCACGCCGGTCACCATCTTCTTGTCGTAGCCGCGCTTGAGCAGTTCGGGCAGCGCGATGGTCGCCCCGATGGCCATGCCCGC
This sequence comes from Rhodovulum sp. P5, assembly GCF_002079305.1. NCBI lineage: Bacteria > Pseudomonadati > Pseudomonadota > Alphaproteobacteria > Rhodobacterales > Paracoccaceae > Rhodovulum > Rhodovulum sp. P5. Next base: position 1,573,957 of record NZ_CP015039.1, on the reverse strand, counting down.
GACCGACAGACCGTTCATGGCTGAGATCAGCACCATCAGGCCGATGGTTCCGATGGCCAGCCCACCGGAGACAGGCCCCATCCAGACGTGGAACATCTTGTACAGATCGTCGGCGATCCGGCTCTCGCTCAGCACATAGCCCATGAAGATGAACATCGGCAGCGTCAGCAGCGGATACCACTTCATCAGCTTCATCGCGGCCGAGAACGGAATGACCGACCCGCCCGTGCCCCAAAGCGCCAGCGCCGCGATCGCGGCCACCGCCCCGATGGCGCCGAAAACCCGCTGGCCGGTCATCAGCATCAGCATCATCGATGCGAACATCAGGATGGCGATCATCTCATAGGACATCAGATCTCAATGCCCCGTATATGCGCGATGTCCTTGAAGAGTTCCGATATCGCCTGAAGGATCATCAGGAACAGGCCAAGGCACATGATCGACTTGATCGGCCACAGCACGGGGCGCCACGCCGTCGGGCTGCGTTCGTTGTATTGCAGGCTGTAAAGCAGGCTGTCGATCCCGCCATAAAGCAGCACGCCAAGAAAGAAGATCAGGAACAGAACGGTGAAGGCATCTGTCCACGCCCGTTGGGTGATCGACCAGCGGCCATAGAACAGGTCCATCCGCACGTTCGATCCCAACTGGATCGAATAGGGGCCGCCCATGATGTAATAGGCGACCATCGCGAATTGCGCCATTTCCAGCGTCCAGAGCGAGGGCAGGAAGAAGGTTTTCGAGATTGAGGACCACAAGAGGATCCCCATCATCACGAAGATGCCGTACATCATCACCCGGCCGATGCGGTAGTTCACGGCATCGATGATGCGCACATATCCCCGCATGACCCCTGTCACGACCGGCCCCCGTGACCCATGGCGGTCAGGGCGTCCCGCACCAGGGCGGCCAGCCTCTGGCCCATCGCCGTCTGTGTCGTCGGGTCGGCGATCAGGTCGTTGCGGATTTCCAGCATGACGTTCGCGTGCCCCTTTTCGACCCCGTGCAGGCGCAGTGTATGGGTCACGCCGTGTTCCGGTCCATAGGGTTCGTTCGCGGCGACGCGCAGGTCGGTTTGCGCCGATGCCTCGGCCAGCATCGCCCGGGCAAGGCGGTCGTCGGTATCGTGCAGGATACCCAGTTCGACCGCCCGCGGATGCCCGTGCCAGACCGGAGAGAAACTGTGCACAGTGACCAGCACCGGGGGCCTTGGCCGGTCGGCAAGCGCCTGGTCCAGCGCGCCCCGGAACGGGTCGTAGTAACGGCGGGCCCGCTCTGCCTGGTCGGCAGCGCTCAGCCCTGCATTGCCGGGGATCGCGATCACCTCGGTCTGTGCCGGCATCGCCTCGGGCGCGCCGCCGGGGCGGTTGCAGTCATGGACAAGGCGAGAGACCGTCGCGGCCACCAGCGTCGCATCAAGGGCGGCGCGCATCGCCTGTGCCACCCCAAGCGCGCCGGGGTCCCATACCGCGTGGCTGAACCTGTGTTCTGCGTCGAGACCAAGATCGTTCAGGTCCGGCGGGATTTCGGCAGAGGCATGTTCGCAGACGATCACGAGGTCAGACGCGGCATCGCCGGTCTGCACAAGTGGCCTGTGTCTGGATATGTCCGTCCCGATTTCCGTCACGCGCGGCCCCTCATCATCGCGAACAGATTTCTTCAGGCGAACTCGACCTGTCAAATGAATTTCTGAAAATATCTCTTCAGCCGATTCACACCTGACGCTATATTGAGCAAAGGAGGCCGATCCGTGCCGGACCATGACGACACCATCGCCGAAAGGTTGAACGCCCGGCTCGATACGCTGACACGGGCAGAGCGGCAGTTGGCCGACACGATTCTGTCGAACTACCCGGTCTCCGGTCTGGGCTCGATCACGCAGGTTGCGCATAGCGCGGGTGTTTCAACGCCCACGGTCGCGCGGATGGTGCAAAAGCTGGGTTTCGCCGGCTACCCCGATTTCCAGGCGGCCCTGCGGGTGGAGCTTGAGGCGAAGATCTCCGGCCCCATCGCCCGGCGGGAGACATGGGCGGGTCATGCCCCGGGCGGGCATATCCTGAACCGGTTCACCGAGGCGGTGATCGACAATATCCGGCAATGCCTGTCGCAGATCGACCCGACCGATTTCGACGCGGCCTGCGATCTGCTGGCCGATCCGGACCGGCGGGTTCATGTCGCGGGCGGGCGCATCACCCGGGTGCTGGCCGACTATCTGTTTCTGCACCTCCAGATGCTGCGGCCGGGTGTCGTGCATCTGCAAGGCCAGTCCAACGGCTGGCCGCAATACCTGCTGGACGTGGCCGAGGGCGACGTTGTGGTGATCTTCGACCTTCGCCGGTATGAGAGCACGACGCTGAAACTGGCCGAGATGGCGACCGACCGCGGGGCCGAGATCGTGCTGTTCACGGACCAGTGGCGCTCTCCCGTTCATGTGCTTGCCCGGCACTGCCTGACGGGGCGCACTGTTGTGCCCTCGGCTTGGGATTCCGCGATTTCGACCCTTTTGCTGGTCGAAACCGTCGTGGCGGCCGTGCAGGAACGGACATGGGCCGAAACCCGCACCCGGATGGAGACGCTGGACGACATGTTCGACCGGACCAAGCTGTTCCGGAAGTTCACCTGAGATACTGACCTTAAGGGCCGTCGCCCAGCAGGTCGGGCCGGGTGGTCAGCCAGTCCGCCGCGGCTGCGTCCACGGCATCGTAGGTCGCACGGCCAAGCGCCTCTCCGATATCGGTATGAAGCCCGGCAAAGGGCAGATCGCCCGGCGGGGCCGCCAAGGCAATGCAATCGGTCCCGGTGCCCGTCGCCCGACCCTCGGGCAGGTCGAACCCAGCCTCGATGATCGCGGCGGTTCGGGCGGATGCGGCGATGGTCATCGCCTCGATCTGGGCGGCTTCGGTCAGCCCGGCGGAACAGGACAGCGCGATATTGATGGTTCCAAAGCGCGCCGGGTCGAAGCGTTGCCGGTGGCCGACCCGTTCGGAATTCGACAGGCCCACGGTGGCCAGACAGTGCACGGTCACCCGTTCGATGTCGGCGCGCGTCTGCGCGAAGCTTGCCACGCTGCGCGAGGTCAGCAGGGCCGGCGCGTCCGCCAGCCCCGCCGTGGCCAGTTCGGCCTGAAGCCACGCCGTCGCATCGACCTCCACCGGCAGATCCCGGTTGCGGACCTCGCGAAAGACGATCCGCCGGGCGGTCACAAATCCCGGACGGTTCAGCGCCCAACTCAGCACACGGTGCGGGGCGCCCAGATCGGCGATCAGCCACGGCGCGCGATGGGTGACCTTCACGGCGCGGGATCGGCGATGGAGAGCGGGTGCAGGATCAGCCCCTCGGGCGTTTCCTTGCGCCAGGCGGTTATGGCAAAGACATCGGCCAGCCGCTCGGCCGACAGCACCTGATCGGGTGCGCCTTCGGCCACCACGCGACCGGCCTGCATCAGAACAAGCCGGGTGCAGAACCGCGCCGCCAGGCCCAGATCGTGAAGCGAGACCAGAATACCCCGCCCCTCGGCCGCGAGATCGTTGAACACCGCCATCGTGGCAAGCTGGTGCGCGGGGTCGAGCCCGGCGATGGGTTCATCGGCCAGCAACAGCGGCGTGTCCTGTGCCAGCGCGCGGGCCAGCAGAACGCGGGCCTGTTCCCCGCCCGACAGCCGGGTGGCGATCCGGTTGCGGAAGCCGGTCAGGTCCATCCGTGCAAGGGCGCGGGCGATGGCGTCCTTGTCGGCGGCAGGCGCCCCGCCGCCATGGGGGTGTCGTCCCAGCGCGACAAGGGTTTCCACCGTCACGGGCCACGCGATTTCGCGGGACTGCGGCAACCACGCGGCCTGTCTGGCACGGTCGATGGGCGGCAGCACGGCCAGAGAGGACTGCCCGCGATGGGGCAGAAGGCCAAGGGCGGCCCGCATCAGTGTCGTCTTGCCCGCCCCATTGGGCCCGACCAGCCCCACGACCTCCCCCGGCGCCACGGAGAGCGAAACCCCGTCCACCACCGGGCAATCGCCCCGCCGCACGGTCAGCCCGTCAAGCGCGAGAAGCGTCATTCCAGATCCCTCCGCGTGCGATAGACCAGATGCAGGAACAGGGGCGCGCCGACGATCGCGGTCATCACGCCAAGCTTCAGGTCGCGGTCCGGCTGGATCAGGCGCACGGCCAGATCGGCGGCCAGCACCATCGCCGCCCCGCCCAGCGCGCTGGCGGGCAGCAGCCGGGCCGGGCGTGCCCCCACTGCGCGGCGCAACAGATGGGGCACGACAAGCCCCACAAAACCGACGGCCCCGGCCACTGCCGTCGCGGCCCCGACCATGGCAGCCACGCCCGTCACCAGCCGCAGCCGAAGCCGGCCAAGCCGGATGCCCAGCGCCTCTGCCGCATCCTCGCCCAGCGTCAGCGCATCCAGCCCGCGCCCCAGCGGCAGAACCAGCGCGGCCCCGGCGGCCATGAAGGGCAGCGCCAGCGCGACATGGACGAACGAGCGGTCCGAGACCGAGCCCAGCATCCAGAACACGATCTCGCTGGCGGCGAAGGGGTTGGGGGAAAGGTTCAGCGCCAGCGAGGTCAGCGCCCCGGCCAGGGCCGAGATCGCGATCCCGGCAAGGATCAGCGTCAGCGACCCGCCGCGCGGACCCGCCAGAAGTAACAGCAGCGCAACCGACACGGCCGCCCCGCCAAGCGCGGCGAAGGGCAGGGCGAGGGAAAGACCTGCGGTCACCCCGGTCTGGATCGACACCACCGCGCCAAGGGCGGCCGACCCGCTGACCCCGAGCAGGCCCGGTTCGGCCAGCGGGTTGCGCAGATAGCCCTGAAGCGCGGCGCCGCTGAGCCCGAGGCTGGCGCCAACCAGCGCCGCAAGGATCGCCCGCGGCAGGCGGATTTCCCGCATCACCAGCGTCAGCGGCCCGGAGTCGCCGAAGACCAGCGCGTGCAGGCTTTGCCCCGGTGCGATGTCGGCAGGCCCGAGCACGAGCGAGGCGACAAAAAGCGCCCCGACCAGCGCGCCAAGCGCGGCGAGCAGAAGGCGATAGCCGATCACTGTGCATCCTCCAGCGTCTTGCGGGCCGCGACCAGCCCGGCGATGGCGCGCAGCACATGGGGCGTGCCGCAGACCCAGTCCCGGTCGGCGAGCGGCGCGGTGCCGGCGCGCGCCTGCAGTTTCTTCAGGACGGGATGGGTCAGGATATCCTCTGCCCGGGAGGCGCCCGGCCAAGGTGTCGGCAAAACCACCAGATCGGGGTCGAGCATGACCAGTTGTTCCAGCGGGATGCGCCCGCCGACGCTCAGCCCAAGCTCTGTCGCCAGATTGTCGAAGCCCGCGGCCTCCAGCATCGCGCCCGACAGGCTGTTCGGGCCGGGGGTATAGCCCTGCGCGGTGTAGACCGCGGCGCGCGGCCGCTCGTCCGGGCTATCTGCGGTCAGGGCAGTCAGATCGGCATCGAACTGTGCCACGATCTCTGCCGCCGTTTCCTCGCGCCCCAGATGCTGGCCCATCTCGGTGATCCGGTCGCGGATGTCGTTCAGCGAATAGGCCGGCGCCATGGTCACCACCGGGACCCCCAGCCGGCGCAGCATCGACACCGTGTCCTGCCCGGTGAACTGCCCGGTGACCACCAGATCGGGGTTGAGCAGATAGATCTCCTCTGCCAGCCCGTGATTGTTGGGATAGGCTTGCGCGGCTTCGGCCATCACCGAGGTCTGGGGCTGTTTCGCGAAGACGGAGACGGACACCAGTTGCCCCGGCGCGGCCAGCATCAGGGCAAGCTGATCGGTGCACAGATTCATCGACACCACCCGGCTGGGTGCCGCATGCCCCGCCCCGGACAGGGCGAGGCCAAAGGCGGCAGCAAGGGGCAGCCAGCCACGCATCGTCAGAAGCGCGCCGTCAGGCCCGCATAGACGGATCGGCCGGGCGCGTCATAGCCGTAGATCTCCTGGTAGTCCTCGTCGAAGAGGTTGTCGATCCGGGCGGTCAGGGTCAGCCGGTCGTTCACTTCATGCTGAAGCGTCAGGTTGACCACGGTGTAGTCGTCCAGCCTGATCCGGTTCGCCCCGAGCGAGGCGGCGGTATAGTCCAGATCCCACAGCCCCGAGACATGACGAAGATCGGCCCCGATCAAGGTCTTGTCGTTGGGAAGCAGATAGGAGGCATGCAGGCCAAGCTCCCGCTCCGGCCGGCGCACCTCGACCTCGCCATCGGGATCGGTCGCGTCGAGCCATGTGTAGCCCGCCCCCAGCGTCAGGCCGTTGTCAAAACTGTATTCCGCCGACAGTTCGATCCCCTCGCGGTCGCTCTGGCCATCCTCGTTATAGGGGGTGGAGATGCCGGTGTTCACATCATAGGTGCTGGAGATCTCGTTGGTCAGGGTAGAGCGGAAATACGTCAGGTCGATCACACCGCGATCCCCCAGGAAACGCTGCTCGATCCCGATATCCCAGTCCTTGCTCTTTTCCGGTTCGAGATCGGGATTGCCGTTCCACATGCCGGGATTATAGCCGAACTGTTCGTACATGGTGGGGTTCTGAACACCGGTCCCGGCCGAGGCATGCAGGCGCGTGGTCTGGTTGGGCAGGGTGTAGGACAGGCCGAGGGACCACGTATCGGCATCGGCGAAATCGTCGTTGTCGTCATGGCGTGCGGTGGCCTGCACCGTCAGCGCGTCCTGCAGGAACGACCCGCGATATTCCAGCACATATCCCAGAAGGGTCCGCGATTGCTTGTCGAGCATGGAGGCGTCGAAGACCAGCGTCGCGTCGTTGTTCTGGAACGTCTCGCGCTTGCGTTCGATATAACCGCTCAGGACCTGGGCAGAACTCTCCACGTCCGCCCCGTCAAGGGCCAGGCTGCCGCGATAGCTCAGATCCGTGCGCGTCGTGGTGTAGTCAGACGTCGGCGTTCCCGACAGCGTGTGCATCGTGTCCATGTCCCCGGCGCTGTAGCGCAATTCGCTGCGGAAGCGTCCGTCCCACGCATCGGCCCGGGCGTGAAGCGCGCCGAAGATGTTGGTGACATCGCTTTGATAGGCGCCATCGGTGACAAGGTCTTCGGCGCTGGCCGCGCCCCAGTTGAACGCGTCGTAGTCCGACACCTGTTCGGTCCGGCGCAGCGTGGCGCCGATGGTGATATCCTCGGTCAGGTCGAATTCGGCACGGGCATTGAGCGTTGTGTTCGCGGTGCCGTCGGCACTGCCATCGGTGTCGTTGGAGATGTCGAAGCCATCGGTCACCCGGCGCGCTGACGAGAAGGAGAACCGCGCCCGGTCACCTGTGTAGCGCAGGGCGATGCTTGCGCCAGCCGTTTCCTGCGTGCCAAGGCCAACGGTCGCGGTCCCCTCGAACCCCGGCATGCTGGCGGTCTTGGTGACGATGTTGATCACCCCGCCGATGGCGTTGGACCCGTAGACCGAGGATTGCGGGCCGCGCAGAACCTCGATCCGTTCGATATCATCGGCCAGCAGGTTCGACAGGTCATACGCCCCGGTGGAGGGGTTCGACACGTCCACCCCGTCGATCAGGACAAGGACGTGGTTGTTTTCAGACCCGCGCATGCGGACCGCGGTGGCCGTACCGGCCCCGCCGCTTTGGCTGATGGCGACGCCGGGCAGGGCGCGCAGCGCATCGGTGACATAGCGGATCTGGCGCTCTTGCAACTCTTCCGCGGTGACAACGGTCACGGCCCGGCCATAACGCGCGGCTTCGATCGGTGTCAGGCCGGCGCCGACGATGATCTCGTCCAGCGTGAAGGGGTCTGTCTGCTGGGCAAGGGCGGGTCCGGCGGCCAGCAGGGTCGCGCCGGCGGCAAGCAGGGTGGTTTTCATGTCTTCCCCCGAACTGTGCAACCAAAGGCTGCACTTCTATTGTGTATGTCTTCGGAAGGGGTTGCCCGTTCCGCTGACGGCTCTCGTCGCCACCACTGCGGAATGGTCCGCCGTCCGCCGCGCGCCCCGCACGGGAACCGGGTGAGCCGTTCCGGCAGGTCTCCTGACTCGCGGGTCGTCGCAGTCACCGGCCTTCCCGCGGGGGTCCGCAGTGGCGTTGTCGGCGCTGCTCTCCGCTTACAGTTGCGGGGGCAGTCACGGACTTGGCGCACCGGGCGCCGCACCGTGTTCCCTTTTCACCACGCGGCGAACCGCGCGGACCAGAACGGGCGCATATTGCGCAGAATCACCGGGGCCGCCAAGGGGGGACCGCGCCTGTCATGCAACTGTGGCATGGCTGCATCCCGCGAACCTTCACGGTGCAAACCGGATCGGCAGGGTAAAGCGGTAGCTGCTGTCGGTCAGCCCTTTCGCGGCCCGTGCGAAGGGAGCGGCGGCGCGCACCGCGCCAAGGGCGGCCGCGTCGAGTGCCGGGTGCCCCGAGGTGCGCGCGATATGGGCGCTTTGCAGGCGCCCGTCGGGGGCCACGGTCAGGGCGATGGTCACGGTGCCCGCGGCACGGCCCGCTGCGCGCGGGTATCGCTTGCGCCGTTCGACACGGGCCCTGATCCCGGCCCCCCATTTCGCGATCAGGCTGTGGGCGCGGGCCTCTGACAGCGTCGATGCGGCCGGGGACGCGGCGCGCCCGGCATGCCCCTTGCCCCCGGTTCCCGCGGCCCGTTGCGGTGCCGCCGCAGGCGCGGCTGTTGGTGCCTTGGTCGCGGGGGCGGCGTGTGGCCGCGCCTGCGGACGGGGGCGGCGATGGGCGGGGCGTCGGCCGGTTCGGCTTGCGGCTGCGGCAGGGGCTTGGCAGGGGCTGGCACGGCCGGGGTGGGGGATGTGTCCGGCGCCGCGATGGAGGGCAGGGCGCTTGGCGCGGGAAGGGCGGCCAGCGGCGGGGACGCTTCGACAAACGCGTCCGCTCTGTCCGGAAGGTGAGGCAGCGCAAGGGGCGCGTTCGGTGCGGCGAGCGTCTGGACCGCCTCGGGCGGGTCTTCCCACGCGTCGACAAGGGCCGCCAACTCGGCCGGTGCGGCCTCGATCGAGGCGTGGGCCATCCCCCGTCGCCACCCCCGGCCGACCCGCCGTTGCCGGGGCGAAGGCCGACCGCGGCGAGGTGCAGCAGGACGGCCAGGCCAAGAAAGACCGGCGCTTCCAGCCAGCGTGTCATGGCCGCGACGTCACCAGCGACACGTCGCGCAGCCCCAGCGCGGCGAGTTGCGGGAGCAGTGCCGCGACCCTCGCCCCGGGCACCGCGCGGTCTGCGCGCAGCAGCACCTTGGGCATCGGGCCATCGCGTTCGGCATCGCCCAGCGCGACGCGAAGGGCGGTCAGGGCGGCGTCTTCCCCCATCGCATCGCGAAAGGCGAGTTGTCCGTTCGCACCGAGGTGAAGGACAAGCGGGCCGTCGGCCGGATCGCCGGCAGCAGCCTCCGGCAGGGTCACCGGCAACGGGTCCGGCGGGGCAACACGCGCCGCCAGCATGAAAAAGACCAACAGCAGGAACACCACGTTGATCATCGGCAGGACCATCTCGCGGCGGGGCGGGCGCGGGGGGGCAGGGATCAGCATGGGCCTATTCCACAAGCACCAGGCGGCTGAACCCGGCGGCCTCCAGCCGTTCCATCACCGCGATGACCCGCTGCAGATCGGCCCCGTCGCGTGCCCGGAGGACGACCATGTCGGCGTCGGAGGACATCAGTGGCGCCAGCCGCCCCGCGATATTCGCCCCATCCACGGCCACGCCGTTCAGGGACAGCGCATCGGGGTGGATATCGACCAGCCGGGGTGGGCCGGCATAGGTGCCGCCCGTCCCGGCAAGGGTCAGCGGCACAACCATGTCCGAACCGAAGCGGGAGGCGAGCATGAAAAACACCAGCAGCAGGAACACCACGTCGATCATCGGCGTCAGATTGGGCCGGCGCGGGCGCGGGGGCGCCCCGAAGGAGAAACTCATGCCGCGGCGTCGGGCCGTCTGCCCGGCACGAGCGCGGCGCGCGGCCTTGCCCGCAGGAAGATCACCGTTGCGGCGTCTTCCATGTCATGGCGCAGCCGTTCGGCGATGCTTTCGAACCACACCAGCGCGACAGAGGCGACGATGGCCACGGCCATGCCCGCCGCGGTGGTCAGAAGCGCCTCCCATATGCCGCCGGCCAGTACCGCGGCATCGGCGCGGTTGCCCGTGGCCTCCAGCGCCTGAAACGCACCGATCATGCCCATCACGGTGCCCAGAAGCCCCAGCAGGGGGGCGACCGTGGCGATCAGTTCCAGCGACCGCAGACCGGTGCGCGCCTCGCTCAGCAGTGCGCGGGCCACGCGGCCGGTTTCGGCCTCGGCGGCCTCGATGCTCAGGCCGGGATCGCGCAGGGCCCGCATCGCGGCCCTGGCCATCCGCGCCCGAAGCGACCGGCGCCCCTCGACCAGCGCCAGCGCCGCGTCATGGTTCCCCTGTTGCCAGAGTGCGGCCGCCTGCGCCGTGCGCCGCCCGCCCGAAAACGCCCCCGATGACAGCAAGCGCCACGTCTTCCACAGGACCAGCGCGACAGTCACGACCGAAAGCGCGGCTATGGCCCAGATCGCGGGGCCGCCCTTGTCGAAGAGCGCCGCAAGATCGGCGAACGGTCTGCCAAGGGCTGCGGCGAAGGGAGAAGAGGGTATGTCCATGGCGTTGCGGCCTCCTGCCGGGGCGCCCCGCCCCGGGTTCGGGTTGCGATGCGATGGCAGGTCTCCTGACTTGCGGGTCCTCACAAGCGCCGGCCTTCCCGCGATCTGTCGCAGTGGCATGATCGGCGCTGCTCTCCGCTCACAGTTGCGGGGGCAGTTGCGGATTTGGCGCATCGTAGGGCGCCGCACCGCATTCCCTTTTTCCCGGCGGACAGGTCCGTATCGGGAAACCATCACCTTGCAGCTATCAAACCCGGGGCCTGTCTGTAAATCGGAAAAGGGCGGATGCGCCGCGCCGATGGGCAATCCGGCGGGGGCCGCGCGGGAAACGGCCGCCTTTGCCGGTTTGCCTTCGGGCGCAACTTCTGTATCCAAGGCGCGACTCGCCCGGGTCCGGTGTTTCACCGGGCGGCCGCCTTGCGCGCCAGTGGTCCGGACCATCGACAACCCAGAGCGTCAGCCGCCTCAGCGGGGCTGCGGCGCCCCACCAGCGGGGAGATCATGAAAGCACTTTACGCCTATCGCGACCAGTGGTTCGGCAATGTGCGCGGCGACATCCTTGCGGGGCTTGTCGTGGCGCTGGCCCTGATCCCCGAGGCCATCGCGTTCTCGATCATCGCGGGCGTGGACCCCAAGGTCGGGCTCTACGCCTCCTTCTCCATCGCGGTCATCGTGGCGATCACCGGCGGGCGGCCCGGCATGATCTCGGCCGCGACGGCGGCAACGGCCGTGCTGATGGTCACGCTGGTGAAGGAGCACGGTCTGCAATATCTGTTGGCCGCAACCGTGCTGGCAGGGCTGATCCAGATCGGGGCGGGGCTTGCGAAGCTGGGGCACCTGATGCGCTTCGTCTCGCGATCGGTCATCACCGGCTTCGTGAACGCGCTGGCGATCCTGATCTTCCTTGCGCAGGTGCCAGAGTTGATCGGGGTGACGTGGATCACCTATGTGATGGTCGCGGCGGGGCTTGCGATCATCTACCTGTTCCCGCTGCTGACGACGGCGGTGCCCTCGCCGCTTGTGACCATCATCGTGCTGACCATCGTCAGCATGGGGTTGGGCCTTGATGTGCGCACGGTCAGCGACATGGGCGCGCTGCCCGACACGCTGCCGGTGTTCCTGATCCCCGACATCCCGCTGACCCTGGAAACGCTGCAGATCATCCTGCCCTATTCCATCGGGGTCGCGGCGGTGGGGCTGCTGGAAAGCCTGATGACCCAGACGATCGTGGACGATCTGACCGACACGACCAGCGACCGGAACCAGGAATGCATCGGGCAGGGCATCGCCAACACCTGCACCGGGTTCATCGGCGGCATGGCGGGTTGCGCGATGATCGGCCAGTCGATGATCAACGTGAAATCCGGCGGGCGCGGGCGGCTCTCGACGTTCACCGCGGGCGCGATGCTGTTGTTCCTGATCGTGGTGCTGGGCGATCTGGTGGGCCAGATCCCGATGCCCGCGCTGGTGGCGATCATGATCATGGTTTCGATCGGGACGTTCTCTTGGTCCTCGATCCGGCAGTTGCGCGACCATCCCCGGTCGTCGTCCATCGTGATGCTGGCGACGGTGTTCTTCGTGGTCTACACCCATAACCTCGCCATCGGGGTGCTGGTGGGTGTGCTGCTTTCGGGCATCTTCTTCTCGGCCAAGATCGCGCAGCTTTTCCGCGTGACGTCGGAGATTTCGCCGGACGGGCGCGAACGCACCTATGTCGTCGAGGGCCAGCTTTTCTTCGCCTCGACCGAAGAGTTCATGAAGGCCTTCGACTTCAAGGAGGCGCTGGAGCGCGTGACCATCGATGTCAGCCGCGCCCATATCTGGGACGTCTCGTCCGTTGCAGCGCTTGACATGGCGGTGTTGAAGTTCCGGCGCGAGGGCGCCGAGGTCGAGATCAGGGGCATGAACGAGGCATCCGAGACCATCGTCGACAAGCTGGGCGTGCATGACAAGCCCGGCGCGATGGAAGACCTGCTGGGGCACTGAGGGGGTAAGGGAAATGTCCGGTATTCTGATGGCGCTGGTCGACGGCTCGGCCTATTCCGAAAGCGTGTGCCGCCATGTGGCGTGGATCGCGAAACGCACCGGGGCGCAGGTGAAACTCTACCACGTGCTCGACCCGCGCCGGGCGCAGGGGCAGCGGGACCTGTCAGGCTCGATCCGGCTGGGGGCGCGGTCCAACCTGATGAAGCAGTTGTCCGACCTGGACGAGCAGCACGCGAAACTGTCTCAGGCGCAGGGCCGCGCGATCCTGGAAGATGCCAAGGCCCTGATCGAGGGCGAGGGGGTGGCCGATGTCATCACCCGGCTGCGCCATGACGACATCGTCAACACGGTGGAGCAGAAGGAAGACGTGGCCGACATGATCGTGATCGGCAAACGGGGGGAGGCCGCGGGGCTGGAAAGCCCGCATCTTGGGTCGAACTTCGAGCGGATCGTGCGCGCCAGCCACAAGCCCGTCTTCGTGGCAAACCGGGCGTTCGCACCCATCAAGCGGGTGCTGATCGCCTATGATGGCGGCGTGTCCGCGATGAAGGCGGTCGACTACGTGGCGCGCGACCCGCTGTTTTCGGGGCTGGAGGTCGTGGTGGCCACGGTGGGCCATGAATCGGCGGACCTGCGCAAGGCGCTGGACAATGCGCGCGCGACCTTGAACGCAGGTGGGCACGAGGCCGAGGTTCGCACCCTGAAGGGCGCCCCCGACAAGGCGCTGGCAGAGCTGGTCGAGACCGGCGGGATCGATCTGCTGGTGATGGGCGCCTATGGTCATTCCCGCATCCGGACCATGGTCATCGGCTCGACGACGACGGAGATGATCCGCTCCTGCAAGGTGCCGGTCGTCCTGATGCGGTAGGCGTGCACCGCGCATTCTTGCCGCCTTTGATCGAGAACCGGGCGAAGGAAGCTGGCCGAAGGCCGCCGCGCCTTCGCCCGTCGATCGCGCACCTTCGCGCGTTGCTCTGGCCGTTATCCTCAGACTGAAATGGTCAGGCGCACGGGCGGCCGGTCTCAGCCCGCCAGCACCCGCTCCAGCACCGGGCGAAGGCGGGCCAGCGTCGCGTCCACATCGGCCAGCTTGTCGAGGCCGAAGAGACCGAGCCGGAAGGTCCGGAACTCGGCACCCTCACCCACCTGCAACGGCACGCCCGCGGCGATCTGCATCCCCTCGGCCAAAAACTTGCGGCCGTTCTGGATATCCGGGTCGCTGGTGAACGACACCACCACCCCCGGCGCGCCAAAGCCCGGGGCCGCGACTGAAACCACGCCCATTCCGGCCAGCATCTCGCGCACCGCATTGCCCAGTGCCCATTGCGCGTCTTTCGCGGCGTCAAAGCCCATCGCCCTGGTCTCTGTCATCGCATCACGAAGCCCCACCAGCGCATCGGTTGGCATGGTGGCATGATAGGCATGTCCGCCATCCTCATACGCCTTCATGATTGCGCGCCATTTCTTCAGGTCCATCGCGAAGGAATTCGACGCGGTGCCGTCCAGCCGTTCGGCCGCAAGGGCCGACAGCATCACCATCCCCGCCGAGGGGGAGGCCGACCAGCCCTTTTGCGGGGCCGAGATCAGAACGTCCACGCCGGTTTTCGACATGTCCACCCAGACGCAGCCCGACGCGATGCAGTCGAGTACCATCAGCGCGCCGACCTCGTGCGCGGCCGCGGCCATCTGCGTGATGTAGTCGTCGGGCAGGATGATGCCCGAGGACGTCTCGACATGGGGGGCGAAGACGACTTCCGGCTTGTCGTTCCTGATCGCGGCGATCACATCCTCGATCGGCGGCGGCGCGAAAGGTGCCTGCGGTATGTTGCCGGCGGGGCGTGCCATGACGACGGTCGTGTCCGCGGCAAAGCCGCCGGCCTCGAATATCTGCGTCCAGCGGTAGGAGAACCAGCCATTGCGCACGATCAGCGCGCGGCGCCCGGTTGCGAACTGGCGTGCCACGGCCTCCATCGCGAAGGTGCCGCCACCGGGCACCAATGCGACGGCCTCTGCGCCATAGACCTCGCGCAGCATGGCGGAGATATCGCGCATGACCCCCTGGAATTTGGCCGACATGTGGTTCAGGGACCGGTCGGTGAAGACCACCGAGAATTCGCTCAGACCATCGGGATCGACATCGGGACGCAAGCCGGGCAACGCGGGACCTCCTCTGAATTTTCCCTATCACGTCTAGGACCCGGAACGCCGGTCCGCCAGTCAAAAAGCCGCCGCTGGTTCCACATGGCCCGATGCAGGCCCGGGGAACCGGCGGTCAGGTCTTGCCCAGTTCGTGTTCCAGCCGCTGGCGCGCCACGGCCTCGTTCCGTTCGGACTGAAGCTGCGCGCTCAGCGCTTCTTCGACATAGTCGAGGTGCCGTTCCACGGCGGTCCGGGCGCCCGTGGGGTCGCGGGCCTGCAGGGCATCGTTGATCGCGCGGTGCTGGTCCAGCAGCATGTCGCGGGTCGTGCGCTGGCCGAACATGATCTGCCGGTTGTAGAACACGCCCTGCCGCAAAAGATCGAACATCGCCCGGATCATGTGCAGCATGACCACGTTGTGGCTGGCCTCGATGATGGCGAGGTGAAATTCCGCATCCAGCCGCGCCTCGTCCGTCGGGTCGCGCTTGTCGTGGGCGGCTTCCATCTTGGCAAGGATCGCGCCGATGACCTGCAGATCGGTGGTCGAGGCGAGAAGCGCCGCGCGTTCGGCGGCCAGCCCTTCCAGATCGCGCCGGAAGGCGATGTAGTCGAACAGCGCCTCCTCATGGGTGCCCATCAGCCGGATCAGCGCGTCGGAAAAGGCTGCGCCCAGCACCTCGGCCACATAGACGCCCGCCCCGGCCCGGCTGACCAGCAGGCCACGGTCCTGCAATTCGGAAATCGCCTCGCGCAGGGAGGGGCGGGAAACGCCCAGCTTTTCCGACAGGTCGCGCTCTGACGGCAGGCGCTCGCCCGGGCGCAGGATACCGCGCAGGATCAGCAACTCGATCTGCCGCACCACGGCATGAGAGAGCTTTTCGGGCTGGATTTTCTGAAATGGCATGTTGGCTGCTCCGAACCGGTCAAAATATATGACCGCTTCGGAGCGGGAACAATGGCAAATGCTGGGCCTTGCGCCGGGCGGCTTAGGCCATCGGGCGAATGATGATCTCTACCCGGCGGTTCTGCGCCCGGCCCGACGCCGAGAGGTTGGAGGCGACGGGCTGGTCCTCTCCGCGCCCATAGGCCCGCACGCGGGATGGCGCGACGCCCGAACGGGTCAGGACGGCGGATACCGATGCGGCCCGGCGGGCGGACAGGTCCTGGTTATAGGCTGCGGCGCCGGTGTTGTCGGTGTGCCCGATCACGTCGACCGTGGTCTGCGGATAGTCGTTCAGGCTGCTGGCCAGCACGCGCAGGTCGGCCTGCAGGTCCGGGCGCAGGGCCGCGCTATCGGTCGCGAACAGGATGTCCTGTGGCATGGTAACCACCAGTTCCGACCCGGTGTTCACGACAGAGATCCGGTCATCGCCAAGGTTGCCGCGCAATTCCTGCGCCTGCTTGTCCAGTTCGTTGCCGAAGGCCGCGCCGATCCCGGCCCCGATGGCCGCACCCACCAATGCGTCGCGGGCATCGTGCTTGCCGCCGCCGGTCGCGATCATGCCGGCCAGCGCCCCCGCACCGGCCCCGATGGCCGCGCCCCTTTTGAGGTTGCTGTTGGAATCGCCCGAGGTGGTGTCCACGCAGGCGCTCAGGCCGATGGCGCCAATCGCAGCAAGGATGACGGGATGTCTTGCACGGGTCATGTCTGCTCTCCTACCCTGTCCGCTTCGTTGCGGTTTACCCCGTTAATATAGGCCAGTCCGCCCGGCTTCGCGAGGGAGCAGATTTCACGGGCGGCGGTTCGGCGCCCGTTCAGCCGGCCTCGGCATCCGCCCGGGCCCCTTCCCAGGCCAGCAGCGCGCGCTTGACGGGCAGGCCCCAGTGATAGCCCCCAA
Organism: Rhodovulum sp. P5; assembly: GCF_002079305.1. Lineage (NCBI taxonomy): Bacteria > Pseudomonadati > Pseudomonadota > Alphaproteobacteria > Rhodobacterales > Paracoccaceae > Rhodovulum > Rhodovulum sp. P5. The sequence goes on along the minus strand of NZ_CP015039.1, from coordinate 1,557,418 downwards.
GGGCGCCGGTCTTCCGCAGGGCCCGGTGGCAGGGAATGAGATAGCTGATCGGGTTGCGCCCCACCGCGGTGCCCACGGCGCGCACGGCCCGGGGGTTGCCGATGGCGCGCGCGATTTCGGAATAGGTGGTGACATGGCCGGAGGGCACGGACAGAAGCGCCTCCCACACCTTGATCTGGAACGGGGCGCCGATCAGGTGCAGCCGCGCCTCGCCCGATTGGGCAAAGGCAGCCGCGACCAGCGGCGCAAGGTTTTCGGGAGCCTCGACATACCGGGCCTCGGGCCAGCGCGCGGCCATGTCGGCAAAGGCGGCGTCGCGCCCGGTTTCCTCGGTGAAGGCAAGGCCGCACAGGCCCTTGTCGGTGGCCATGGCCAGCGTGTCGCCGAAGGGGCCGTCGAAATATCCATAGGCGATGGTCAGCCCCGCGCCCTTCTGTGCGTAGTCGCCGGGGCTCATCGCCTCCCACTTCAGAAACAGGTCGTGCAGCCGCCCCGATCCCGACAGGCCCAGCGTGTCTGCGGCGGCGAGCGTGGTGAAGCGGTCGCGCATCAGCGACCGCGCGTGGCCGAGCGTCAGGTATTGCTGATACCGCTTGGGAGAGACGCCGACCCAGCGGCTGAACACCCGCTGGAAATGTGCGGGGCTCATGGTCATTTCGGTGGCCAGCGCCTCCAGCGACAGCGCCTCGCCCCCGGCTGCGTCGATCCGGTCGATGGCGCGGCGGATGACCGCGAAATGGTAGCCCTCGGTTTCGTCTCTCGGCATGGTCCCGCTCCCTTTTGCGCGATCAAGGATAGGCGGGAGAGGCGTGCGCGGCGACCCGAAACCTGCGCCAAAGTGAGGGTGGAACCGTGCAAAAGCGCCTGCACATTGATCGGCACCTGGCAGGCCGCTAGCCTGCCGCCATGCGTGTCAGAATCAAGATCTGCTGTATCGCCACGCCCGAGGAAGCGATGCTTGCCATACGCCTTGGGGCAGATGCCCTCGGGCTGGTTGCGGCCATGCCCTCTGGGCCCGGTCCGATCTCCGATGATGCGATTGCCGAGATCACGGCCCTCGTCCCGCCACCGGTTGCGACCTTCATGCTGACGGCCGAGACCACGGCGGAGGCGATTGCGGCGCATATCGACCGAACGGGCCCCTCGACGGTTCAGATCGTCTCTCACATCGCGCCAGAGGAATCCCGTGCGCTGATGACTTTGCGTCCCGATATCCGCAGGGTGCAGGTGATCCATGTCGAGGATCGGGGCGCGCTGGACCTGATCCCGCATTACGCGCCCTTCGTTCATGCCTTCCTGCTGGATTCCGGCAGGCCGGGCGCCTCGGTGCCGGAACTCGGCGGAACGGGGCGCCCCCATGACTGGTCGATCAGTCGGGATTTCGTGGCGGCCAGCCCGCGGCCGGTGTTTCTTGCCGGGGGTCTGACTGCGGGCAACGTGCGGCAAGCCGTGGAACAGGTGCGCCCGTTCGGGCTGGATCTGTGTTCGGGGGTGCGAACCGATGGCAAGCTGGATGAGGTCAAGCTGCGGGCCTTCATGCGGGCGGCCAACGGGTCATAGCCGATCCGCATCTTGCCCCCGGCGTCCCCAGCAGGCATACGAACCGCCATGGCAAAGCCGCTCGACTATCACACGATCAAAGAGATCTTCACCCGCTTTCAGGCCGAGGAGCCCGAGCCGAAGGGGGAACTGGAACATGTGAACGCCTTCACCCTTCTGGTGGCCGTGGCTTTGTCGGCGCAGGCGACCGATGCGGGCGTCAACAGGGCGACGCGCCCGCTTTTTGCCAAGGTGGACACGCCAGAGGCGATGCTGGCGCTGGGGGAAGAAGGTCTGATCGAGCATATCAAGACCATCGGGCTTTACCGCAACAAGGCGAAGAATGTGCTGAAGCTCAGCAGGATCCTCGTCGACGAATATGATGGTGAGGTGCCGTCGTCCCGCGCGGCGTTGCAGGCGCTGCCGGGCGTGGGGCGCAAGACCGCCAACGTGGTTCTGAACATGTGGTGGGGGCTGCCGGCGCAGGCGGTCGATACCCACATCTTCCGCGTCGGCAACCGCACCCGCATCGCGCCGGGCAAGACCGTCGATATCGTCGAGCGCGCGATCGAGGACAATATCCCGGCCGAGTTCCAGCGCCACGCCCATCACTGGCTGATCCTGCACGGCCGCTACGTTTGCAAGGCGCGCAAGCCGATGTGCCCCAACTGCCTAATCCGCGATCTCTGCCCCTGTGAGGACAAGACAGAATGACCAAACCCTACCACGTTGTCGGCATCGGAAACGCGATGGTCGACGTTCTCGCCCATGCCGAAGACAGCTTTCTGGAAAGCCACGGCGTCCAGAAGGGCATCATGCAACTGATCGACATGGAACGGGCCGTGCACCTGTACGGCCAGATCGGCCCGGCGCAGGAAATCTCGGGCGGGTCGGCGGCGAACACCATCGCTGGCATCGCCCATCTGGGCGGGCGCACCGCCTATGTCGGCAAGGTCAAGGACGACCAGTTGGGCGCGATCTTTGCCCATGACCTGCGCGCGCAGGGGGCCGAATACGAAACCCCGATGGCACCCAACGGGGCAGAGGGCGAAACCGGCCGCTGCATCGTTCTGGTCACCCCCGATGGTGAGCGGTCGATGAACACCTATCTCGGCGTGACCGAGCATTTGACGCCGGCCGATATCGACGAACGGCAGGTGGCCGGGGCGGAGTGGATCTATCTGGAAGGCTATCGCTTCGACGGGCCTGACAGCCATGAAGCCTTTGCCAAGGCCATCGGCGCGGCCAAGGCCGCCGGGGGGCGTGTGGCGCTGACCCTGTCAGACCCGTTCTGCGTGGAACGTCACCGCGACGCCTTCCGCCGCATGATCCGGGCGGATGTGGACCTGTTGTTCGCGAACCGGGCCGAGATGCTGTCGATGTACGAAACCGAGGATTTCGACGAGGCGCTTGCCCGCGCCGCGGCCGAGATCGACATCGTCGCCTGTACCGACAGCGAGAATGGCGCCCATATCCTGTCGGCGGGCAATCGCTGGCACGCGCCCGCGGTGCCGACACAGATCGTCGACGCCACCGGGGCGGGCGACCTGTTCGCAGGTGCTTTCCTGTGGGGGCTGACGGCGGGGCACGATCTGGAAACCTGCGGGCGCATGGGCTGCGTCGCGGCAAGTGAGATCATCAGCCATATCGGCGCCCGGGCCGAGGCCGACTTGCAAGCCCTGTTCAAGGACCACGGGCTGCTTTGATCTGCGGGTAGCGGAAAGACAATGGCCCCGTGGCGTCTGCACACGGGGCCCCAAGCTCTGGTGGTGACGGCGAGATGCCCTTAGCGGGTGATCCGGTCGATATCGCCGCGGCACAGGCCGATGTCGTAGAGTTCGCGGTCAGTCAGCTTGGACAGGGCATTGCGGGTGATGCGCGCATCGTTCCACGCCGCGATGCGCCCGATGACATCGGGAACAAGCCGGTTCAGACGCGCCCCGATAAGGTGGCCGTCCATCTGCGGGCGGGTGTGATCGTAAACAGCCATTGACGTCGTCCTTCTCTGGGATTTCGAGTTTTCACTCTGCTCAATAATTCCGCAACTAGGTGGACAAAGTGTGGCGTGCAACAGGGTATTTTCGCATGTGACCCATGCGGATTCCGCATGTTGTTCCGATCTGCTAACAGTTTGTTACCGAATGTAAAATCATGCATGCGATGATGTCGTTTCCAGACTTCCGCGTGACGGTTTCAGACCGGATTTGCCGGTCTGGCCCTGTCGCCGGGCCGATACGCTGTCGGCATATTCTTGCTGGCCGATGTTCGCGTTTCGTGCTAATCGGTCACAAAACTCACAACGAACGGGGCGCGCATGCGGGTCTTGGGCATCGATCCCGGCCTTCGCAGCACCGGCTGGGGCGTGATCGAGCAGGCGAACGGGCGACTCACCCATGTCGGCAACGGCATCTGCACATCGTCCGGTGATCAGTCTCTGGCGGAACGGCTGCTGTCGCTGCACAGCCAGTTGTCAGAGGTGATAGCGCGACTGGTGCCAGAGGCCGCGGCGGTGGAACAGACCTTCGTCAACCGTGACGGGGCCGGCACGCTGAAGCTTGGGCAGGCACGGGGCATCGCGCTTCTGGTGCCGGCGCAGGCGGGGCTGGACGTGGGGGAATACGCCCCCAATGCCATCAAGAAGGTCGTGGTGGGCGTCGGGCATGCGGACAAGTGCCAGGTCGATCACATGGTGCGGCTACAGTTTCCGGGGATCGACATCGCGGGGCCGGATGCGGCCGACGCGCTGGCCGTGGCGCTTTGTCATGCGCATATGCTGGCCGCGGGCAACCGTCTGGCCGCCGCGCTTGCGAAGGCAGGCCAATGATCGGGCGGATTTCCGGGCGGCTGGTCCATCGCGGGGCCGACCATGTGATGATCGACGTGGGCGGCGTGGCCTATGTCATTCATGTCTCTGACCGGACGCTTGCCGGCCTGCCGGGGGTGGGGGAGGCCGCGGCGCTGTTCACCGATCTTCTGGTGCGCGAGGACCTGTTGCAGCTCTACGGGTTCCCCACGCTGTTGGAGCGGGAATGGCATCGCCTGTTGATGGGGGTGCAAGGGATCGGGGCCAAGGCGTCGATGGCGATCCTCGGGACGTTGGGGCCCGATGGCGTGGGACGTGCCATCACGCTGGGCGACTGGGCGGCGATCAAGGCCGCGCCCGGAGTGGGCCCCAAGATCGCACAACGCGTGGTGAACGAGCTGAAGGACAAGGCCCCGGCCGTGATGGCCATCGGGGGGAGCCTCGCGACCGGTGCCGGGGAAACGCCTGTTGCCGCGGCGCCAACCCCGGCTGTGCCTGCCGTCCCGCCAGCGCCCACAACCGCCTCGGCTCAGGCCGACGCGCTGTCGGCGCTGGGCAATCTGGGCTATGCGCCGGCCGAGGCCGCACAGGCCGTGGCCCGTGCCGCCGGCGATGCACCCGATGCCGACACGGCGGCGTTGATCCGGGCGGCCCTGAAACTGCTGGCACCGAAAGGGTAGGGCGATGACCGATCCCGACCCGACCCTGCGCCCCGAACATCAGCCCGGCGATGGCGACCGCGCCTTGCGCCCTCAGACGCTCTCCGAATTCATCGGGCAGGCGGAGGCCCGGGCCAATCTGCGGGTCTTCCTTGAAAGCGCCCGGATGCGGGGGGAGGCGATGGACCACGCCCTGTTCCACGGCCCGCCGGGTTTGGGCAAGACCACGCTTGCGCAGATCGTCGCGCGCGATCTGGGCGTGAACTTCCGCATGACCTCGGGCCCGGTGCTGGCCAAGGCGGGCGATCTGGCCGCGATCCTGACGAATCTAGAGGCCCGCGATGTCCTGTTCATCGACGAGATCCACCGGCTGAACCCAGCGGTGGAGGAGGTGCTGTATCCCGCGCTGGAAGATTTCGAACTGGATCTGGTGATCGGGGAGGGGCCAGCCGCGCGGACCGTGCGGATCGAGTTGCAGCCCTTCACGCTGGTCGGCGCGACAACCCGGCTGGGCCTGCTGACAACGCCCTTGCGCGACCGGTTCGGCATCCCCGTCCGGTTGCAGTTCTACACGGTCGCCGAACTGGAACAGATCGTCGCCCGCGGTGCGCGCCTGATGCAGGTGGCCGCCGACCCCGATGGCGTGCGCGAGATCGCCAAGCGGGCAAGAGGCACGCCCCGGATTGCCGGGCGTTTGCTGCGCCGGGTGGTGGATTTCGCACTGGTGGAAGGCGATGGGCGGATCTCCCGTGCCGTGGCCGATCACGCGCTCACCCGGATGGAGGTCGACGCGCTGGGCCTTGACGGGGCCGACCGGCGCTATCTGCGCATGATCGCGGAAAACTACGGCGGCGGCCCCGTGGGGATCGAGACGATGTCCGCCGCCCTGTCGGAATCCCGCGATGCGCTGGAAGAGGTGATCGAGCCCTATCTGCTGCAACAGGGCCTGATCCAGCGCACGCCCCGCGGCCGGATGCTGGCCCACAAGGCGTGGACCCATCTCGGCCTTGCCGCGCCGCGTGACCCGGGGCAAACCGGACAGGGAAGTCTTTTCGAGAAAGGGTCCTGATCATGCGTGCCCTCGCTGCAAGTCTTGCGCTCTTGCCCCTGCCCTTGCTGGCGCAACCGGTCAGCTTGTCCGACATGGCGGCGGTCCAGACGCGCTATGGCCTTGTGTCCGTCGCCCCGAGTGGCGCGTTCGAGAAAGGCCTTTACCTGAACGGCACCGGGCAGCCCCTTCTGACCGATCGGTATCTGTCGATCCTCGGGGCCTTTGCGCTGCAGGGGGAAGATTTCGACTGGGTTCTTGTCAAAGGGTCCGGCGGTGGCAATGCCTGCATCGGCTACAACATGCTTCTGCGCATGGCGCCCGGGCAGGTGACGCGGACAGACACCTTCGGCCCCTGTCTTGGCGGGATCGAAGAGGTCCGGCTGGAACCGGGGCGGATCGTCGTCGATTTCGACGTGCCCGATCTTTCGGTCGCTCTGGAACGCTACGTCTTCGATGGTGCGACGCTGACCCAAACGGACATCGCGGCGGACCGGACGCCCGTGGCCCCCGCAGGCGCCGGGGCCGATGTGACGCGCTGGGTGAACCGCCGCCCGGTCGAGCTGTTTCACGACCGGGGCGAACAGACCCGCTTCGGTTCCATCATGTCGCTCGATCAGTTCAACGACCTGATGTTCCTGATGGGCGTCGGTGACCGGGCAGAGCAGCGCGGCGGATGGGTCTTCGGCGCGGGCTGCACCCCCCATCAATGCAATTCCAGCAGCGGCTTCTGGGGGCTGCGGATCGCTGACGGCGCGCCGGTCGCGGCGCATTTTTCATCGGACGGGCCGTCGCACTGGTACGGCCGGCCAGAGGTTCTGGCCGACCCCGCGGTCGCGGCCTTCGCGGCGGAGGTCGTGCCAAGATGACACCCGAAGACGTGACAAACCTCTTCACCCGCTCGGACGGGTCCTACCTGTTCGCCCGGTGGGGACGTCCCATCGCGCCGGTGGTGTTCGGGGTGGACGACGCGACGCTCGCCACTGTCAAGGGTGCGTGCGAGGCGGTTGTGGCGTTGGCCGGGCACCGGATGGCAGAGACCGATCCGGAACTTGGAACGAACCTGATGATCTTCTTCTTCCGTGACTGGGCGGAGTTGACGGCGGTGCCCGACCTCGACCGGCTGGTGCCTGACCTTGGGCCGCTGGTGGCGCGGTTGCAGGCGGCCGGGGCCAACCAGTACCGGTTCTTCCGGTTCGATCAGGCGGGGGCGATCAAGGCGGCCTTCGTCTTCGTGCGGATGCATGCGGGGCTGTCGGCCCTGCCGGCCGAGACGGTGGCGCTGAACCAGATGGTGCAGACGATCCTTTTGTGGTCCGACACGGCGTTTGCCGACCAAAGCCCGCTGGCCCGCACCCCCGACGGCACTCTGGTCCTGCGGCCCGAGATCGCGGCGGTGATCCGCGCGGGCTATGACCCCGTGATGCCGGCGATGGCGCAGGACGCCAGCCACGCGCTCAGGCTGGCGGCGCGGATGGGGCGCGTGGCGTGAAACGGCGGCTGGAGGACTTCGAGCCGCTGACCCCGGCGGAGCGACAACTACGGGACAAAGCACATACCGGGCTATGGTTCTTGGTATATGGGGGCCAACGCCCACAATGCGACGCGGATGAACGGCGACAGGTTCGAGGCGAGTTTCTTCGCTATCTAATACTTGGGGGTTGTGACGCCTTACCACCGAACTTCGACAAAATCCGGGGGAATCTGCGTGAGCGCGTTCAGCGCAGGTATGGGATTTCAATAGCTTAAGGCGCGCGAGGTGGGCAGTTCGGCCGAAGTCGTGTAGTTACACGTTATGATGTTTAAGACCCTATGAATGCGCCCAAACGTGCGATATCCTGCATGCCATGTTCACGCGCATCACCGAGAGCGGCGGGCGTCGCTATCTGCAGATTGTCGAGTCCTTCCGTAACGAGGCGGGCAAGCCCCGGCTGCGCGTCGTGGCCAATCTGGGGCGCGTGGACGGGATGAAGGATGGCCAGCTCGATGCGCTGATCCGGGGGCTCAGTCGCGCCGCGGGTCGGGTCGAGCCCGAGAAGGCCGAGATCACCTACGAGGCGGCGCGCAGCTATGGCGACGTCTTTGCCCTGCACGAGTTGTGGAAGGACCTTGGTTTCGATCATGCCCTCGGCCGTGCGCTGCGTTCCGGCAAGCGGAAAGTCGACGTGGAGGCGCTGGTCCGCGCCATGGTGTTCAATCGGTTGTGCGACCCCACAAGCAAGCTTGGCTGCCTGCGCTGGCTGGAAACGGTCGCGATGCCGGCGATGCCGGACACCGTCACGCATCAACATCTGCTCCGCGCCATGGATGCGCTGATGGACCATGCCGAGCGGGTCGAGATGGAACTGGCCAGACAAATCCGTCCGCTGGTCGATCGGGACCTGGCCGTGGTCTTCTACGACCTGACCACGGTGCGCATCCATGGCGACGGAGAGGTTGACGACGACCTCCGCGCCTATGGCATGAACAAGGAAACCGGTGGCATCGCCCGGCAATTCGTGCTCGGCGTCGTGCAAACCGCCGACGGCCTGCCGCTCATGCACACGGTCCACCCCGGCAATGTCGGGGAGACGAAAACCCTGCAGGGCATGCTGCAGACGGTGTTGCAGCGGTTTCCCGTGCAGCGTGTCATCCTGGTCGCCGACCGTGGCCTGCTCAGCCTTGAAAACATCGACGAACTGACCGCCCTGGCCGATCAGGACGACCGCAAGCTGGAGTTCATCCTCGCCGTCCCCGCCCGTCGCTATGCCGATCTGGTCGAGACCTTTCGGGGCCTTGCCTTCGACGAAGGCGGCCTGGCGGAAAGCAATTTTGCCGGCCATCGCCTGATCGTCGCCCATGATCCCGTTCGAGCCGCCGACCAATCCGAACGACGTCGCGCCCGCATCGCCGAACTTGAAGCCCAGGCCGAAAAGATGGTCGCCAAGCTCGATGCGCAAGACGACGGCCAGACGGCGCGGGGCCGCCGCGCCTCCGACCGCGGCGCCTATAGCCGCTTCACGCGCGCCGTGGCCGAGGCCGAACTGACCCGGTTCCTCAAGGCAGACCTGCAGGCCGACCGGTTCAGCTACAGCATCGACGAAGACGCCGTCGCCCGAGCCGAACTCTTCGACGGCAAGCTCGCCCTGCTGACCAATGCCCCCGACCTGACGCCGACCGCAACCGTGACCCGCTACAAGTCGCTGGCCGATATCGAACGCGGCTTCCGCGTCCTGAAATCCGATATCGAGATCGCCCCCGTCCACCATCGGCTGCCCGACCGCATCCGCGCCCACGCGCTGATCTGCTTTCTCGCCCTCGTCCTCTACCGCGTCATGCGCATGCGGCTGAAGGCAAAAGGACATGACGCCAGCCCACGAACCGCCCTCGACATGCTCGCGCGCATCCACCGCCACGAAGCCCGGATCGCCGACCGAAAGCTCGACGGCCTCACCACCCCGACCCCCGAACAACTGGACCTCTTCGACACCCTGAACCTGCCAAAACCCGCCTGATCACCCTCGCGTAGTTACATTTTGGCCAATCTCGCCATAACGATATCAATCACTTACGCGTTTTACTGGTGAACTTGAGTTACCAGAACCAGTTTCGGAAAAAGGCATTCGGATTTCGGGTGTGCGGATAACTGGACGTCTGGACCTAGAAGGCGTTCGCGTGTCAAGCGATGTTTGGCTTACTCGGTGCCATTTTGATCATCTTCCAATCTTTAAGTCGGCTGAATTTTCCTCTATTGGCCTGGACGATAGTTTTCTCCCGGGTCTTGATGCTGGCCGCTTGAGCGTGCGAGGAAGTGTTCTCCTTCGCAATGCTGATGTAAATGGCGAGCTTTCTTTTATGAACGCAAGCCTGGGCGTTGACCTAAATTGCACTGGGGCAAAAATTACTTCAAACGGCAACGGTTACGCTCTGTTGGCTGATGGTCTTGAGGTTAAGGGCGGCGTATTCTTGGATAAAACTTGTGTTACGGGGGAAATAAGGCTCGTCGATGCCCGTATGGGGTGGGGTTTGAACTGTGTGGCAGCCGACCTTAAGCCCGGGGAGAGTGGGTATTCTCTGAATGCAGAGCGCATTACTGTCAACGGAGGTGTTTTCTTAGAAAGGGTTTCATCCAAAGGAGAGCTTCGACTTTTAGATGCGAGCATTGGAGGGAACTTGATCTGTTCGAAGGCGAGTGTGAGTGCTATTGACGGTGGAATGTCCCTTAATGCTAGCAGCGTGTCTGTAGGTGGCAGTGTAATTTTTGATAGTTTTCAGTCAGAAGGGGAAATAGAATTTTGCCATGCGCGAGTTGGAAAAAGCCTGGTTTTGGGCAATGCCAGATTGAGACCTGGGAAGTCAGGGTTCGCGTTGTCACTTTTACATGTGGAATGTGCCGGTAGCCTTGTAGTGGGGGAGAGTGCTGCGATTGACGGCTTTCTCGATTTGAGCGCAAGCCGATTTTACGGAATACATGATACAAGTTGCGGATGGCCCGGGCCGGGGAAACTGATGCTAGATCGTTGCGAGTATGGTTCATTTCTTTCAAGTTCGCCGGCGTCTGCTGCTGCGCGTCTGAAATGGTTGGCCCTTCAAGATAGTTATTTTCCAGAGGGCGATTTCCGCCCTCAGCCCTATGAACAGTGCGCCAAGGTGCTACGTGAGATGGGGCATGGGGCTGACGCTCGTGCGATCCTGATCGAAAAGGAGAGGCGGCAGCGCGCGGCTCGCCGGCTGCGATTACGAAAAGTGCGTCGCCACCATGTCGCGCTCTGGCTCGGTTTCTGGGATGTCGTTCTCGCCGGCACGGTCCGCTATGGTCGCCAGCCCTTTCTGGCCTTTGCATGGCTGTTCGGCCTTTGGGCGCTGGGCGTGGTGGTCTTTCAGCAGGCCGCGGAGCGCGACGCCATCAAGCCCAACAACGCCTTTGTCCTGCGCAGCGCCGAATGGGCTGCCTGCCATCCGGGCTACACCAACCAAGGCACCGACCCTAAACTTGCCCCCCGCAACTCCGGCACCACCCAACTTGCCTGTTTCCTGCAACAACCCGAGGCGCAGTCCTACCCCCGCTTCAACCCGTGGGTCTATTCCGCCGATACGCTGCTGCCCATCGTCGATCTGGAGATGCAGGGCTTCTGGATTCCCGATGAAACCGCCTCCGCCCTCGGGCGGGGCGCGCGGTATTTCCTGTGGGCGCAGATCGCGCTGGGCTGGGCCTTGTCGCTGTTGGCGGTTGCGGGTTTTTCTGGCCTTGTGAAGACGGACTCCACCACATGACCCACACCTACCAACTCCGCGTCTATTACGAAGACACCGATCTTGCCGGCATCGTCTATTACGCCAATTACCTGAAATTCATCGAACGGGCGCGGTCGGAATGGGTGCGGGAGCTGGGCGTCGATCAGGCCCGGCTGAAGGCGGAGGAGGGCATTGTCTTCGCCGTGCGGCGGGTGGAGGCGGATTACCTGTCCCCCGCCAAGTTCGACGACCTTCTGACGGTGGAAACGGCGCTTGCGCAACTGACCCCCGCGCGGCTGATCCTTGACCAGGCGGTGTGCCGGGGGGCGGATCGGCTGTTCACCGCCCGCGTCACCCTTGTGACCCTGACGGCGACCGGGCGGCCCACGCGGCTGCCGGCAGAGTTTCGCCGAGTGCTGGAGGGCGCCGGGGCGCAGGGCTGATCCGTTGACGCGGTTGTGTTGGCAATGATCGCGGAAACCGGGTAGGTTCGGCCCAACCGGCGGCGAGCCCAAGAAACGCCCCTAACCGCGAGCAGGCAGAATGGAACCCGATACCCTTGCGATGGCGCAGGAGATTGACTTCTCCCTGCTGGCCCTTTTCGTGCGCGCGACCTTCACCGTGAAACTGGTGATGCTGGTGCTGATCGCCGCCTCGTTCTGGTCATGGGCGATCATCATCCAGAAACTGATCGCCTTCCGCCGGGCGCGGGCCGAGGCCGACAGTTTCGACGAGGCGTTCTGGTCGGGGGACCCGCTGGACGAGTTGTTCGAGACGCTGGGCCCGGACCCCGCCACCGCGCCGCAGAAGATCTTTGCCTCCGGCATGGTGGAATGGCAGCGCAGCCACCGGCAGGACGGCGGCCTGATCGCGGGGGCCGCCGCCCGGATCGACCGGTCGATGGACGTGGCCATCGCCAAGGAGGCGGAGCTGCTGAATGGCGGGCTGTCCTTCCTTGCCACGGTCGGCTCCACCGCGCCATTCGTTGGGCTGTTCGGCACGGTCTGGGGCATCAAGCACGCGTTCGAGCAGATCGCGCTGCAGCAGAACACCAACCTTGCCGTGGTCGCCCCGGGCATTGCCGAGGCGCTGGTCGCGACCGCGCTGGGCCTGCTGGCGGCGATCCCGGCCGTGGTGTTCTACAACAAGCTGTCGGCGGACAGCGACCGGATCGTCGGTGGCTATGAATCCTTCGCCGACGAGTTTTCCACCATCCTGTCGCGCCAGCTGGACGCCTGAGGGATGGGGGCCGGGTCCTCTCCGCGCAACGGATCGGGCGGGCGGCGTCTGCGCGGCCATCGCCGTCACCCCCCGGCCATGTCAGAGATCAACGTCACCCCGATGGTGGACGTGATGCTGGTGCTTCTGATCATCTTCATGGTGGCTGCGCCGCTCTTGACCGTGGGCGTGCCGGTGGAATTGCCGAAAACCGCGGCCGATGCGCTGCCCGCCGCGCAAGAGGCCCCGCTGACCGTGACGCTGACGGCCGATGGCCGGCTGGTGGTCCAGGAAACCGAGGTCGAGCCGGCCGCGTTGATCCCCAAGTTGCGGGCCGTGGCGGCGGAGCGGCGGGACGACAAGATTTATCTCAGGGCCGATGGATCGATTGCCTATGAGCGGGTGGTGCAGGTGATGGGCGCGTTGAACGCGGCTGGTTTTCGCGACATCGGTCTGGTGACCGATACCGGCGGGCCGGCGATGGACGGCCGGGACGAGTAGGGCAGGGCGTGCATGAACACCGGCACCTATATTTCGGGCGGGATGCATCTGCTGCTGATCGCATGGGTGCTGCTGGCCGGGTTGTTCGCCGCGCCGCCGCCGAAACCGATGCAGGTGACCGACGTGACGATCCTGTCGGGTGAGGAGTTTGCAGCGTTGATGGCGCCCGCGGCCGCCCCGCGGGCCGAACAGGCGGTCGACCTGCCCCAAGCCCCCGAGGAACCGACCGCGACCCGTCCGGTTCCGGCGCCGGAGGTCCGCCCGGAGCGGCCCACCTTGCCGGAGCGTCAGACGCCGGTGGACCCCGACATCGCACCCGATACCAGCGGGTTGGTGCCCTTGCCGGAGGCCGAAGTTGCCGAGACCGTGCCGCCTCCCCTTCCGCCGGAGATGGCCGAGGCACCAGAGGCGCCGCTGCCCGACACCGCCCCGCCGCGTCCGGCAGAGCGGATCGCGCCCGAACCGGCAAGGCTGCCCGATGATGTGGCGATCGCGGATCTTCCCACCCCGTCGGTTCGTCCCGACCCGGCCGCCGTTGTGCCCCGGTCGCCCGAGGAGGCCGCCGCGCCCGAGGACGCCACGACCGAAATCGTGACCGAGGCCGAGGAACGGCCGCAAACCGGGCGCGCGCTTGCGTCCTCTCCCCGTCCGCGCAGTCGCCCGGCCCGGCCTGCCGTGGCCGAACCGCCGGTGGAAACGCCGCCCGACGAGCCCGCGGAGCCCGGCCTGCCCGTGGAAACGGCGGAAACCGCGCCTGAACCGACCCCTGAGCCAGAGCCGGAAACGGACACGCTGGCCGCTGCCGTCGCCGATGCCGTTGCCGCGGCCCTTGCCGCGCCGGATGTTCCGCGCCCCGGCGCAGGTGTGGCATCAGAGGGCCCGGTGCTGACGGCGGGCGAGCGCGATGCGCTCCGGATCGCGGTCTCTCGCTGCTGGAATGTCGGCGCGCTGTCGTCGGAGGCGCTGGCGACGACGGTGGTCTTGGGCGTGGACATGCAGGAAGACGGGCATCCCCTGACCGAAACGATCCGTCTGGTGTCGTGGACCGGTGGGCCAGAGGCCGCGGCGCGGCAAACCTACGCCTCCGCCCGGCGGGCGATTATCCTGTGCGGCGCGCGCGGGTTCCCCCTTCCGCCCGAGAAATTCGATCAGTGGCGCGAGATCGAGATGACCTTCAACCCCGAGAATATGAGGGTGCGATGACGATGCGTGTGGTGCTTTGGGCGGTTGTTCTGGGCTTGGGCTTTGCTTTCGGGGCGGTGACGGCCGGGGCCGCGCCCCTGCGGATCGAGATCGACGAGGGGATCATCGAGCCCTTGCCCTATGCCGTCCCCGGTTTCGTGGCCGAGAATGCCGCGGCCCAGGACTATGCCCGGGACATCGCACAGGTGATCGCGGGCGACCTGAACGGCAGCGGTCTGTTCCGGAAGATCGCCGAGAACGCCTATCTTTCGACGGTGACGAATTTCGACAGCCCCGTGCAATATGCCGACTGGAAGGCGATCAATGCGCAGGCGCTGATCACCGGGGCGGTAAGCGTCGGCAGCAATGGCCGGCTGACCGTCAAGTTCCGCCTGTTCGATGTCTTTGCCGGGGCACCGCTGGGCGAGGGGCTGCAATTCGGGGGCTCCACCTCCAGTTGGCGGCGGGTCGCGCACAAGGTCGCGGACGAGGTCTATCGGCGGATCACCGGCGAAGGCGGCTATTTCGACAGCCGCGTGGTGTTCGTGGCGGAAAGCGGGCCGAAGAACGCGCGGACCAAGCGGTTGGCCGTGATGGATCAGGACGGCGCAAATGTGCAGGACCTGACCGATGCCTCATCGCTGGTGATTGCGCCGCGGTTTTCGCCCGCGGGCGACCGGGTGCTTTACACCAGCTATGAGACCGGTTTTCCCCGCATCTATCTTCTGGACATCGCGACCGGGCGCCGCCGGGCGCTGGACGACCAGCCCGGCACCATGACCTTTGCGCCGCGGTTTTCGCCGGATGGGCGCGGCGTGGTGTTCTCGCTCAGCGATGGGGGCAATACCGATCTCTTCACGCTCGACCTGCAATCGGGGCGGCGCCAGCGCCTGACCAGCGCGCCGTCGATTGAAACCGCCCCCAGCTTTGCGCCGGACGGCTCGCGCATCGTTTTTGAAAGCGACAGGTCGGGCACCCAGCAGCTTTACGTCATGCCCGCGGGCGGGGGGGAGCCGCGGCGGATCTCTTTCGGGCAGGGGCGTTATGGTACGCCGGTCTGGTCGCCGCGGGGGGATCTGATCGCCTTTACCAAGCAGAACGGCGGGCGGTTCCACATCGGCGTGATGCGCACCGATGGGTCGGAAGAACGCCTGCTGACCGCGTCGTTCCTGGACGAGGGGCCGACATGGTCTCCCAACGGCCGGGTCATCATGTTCACCCGCGAAAGCGCGGGTGCCACGGGGGCGCCTGCGCTGTATTCCGTCGACATTACCGGCCGAAACCTGCGCAAGGTGCCCTATGCCGGCGCGGCGTCGGACCCGTCATGGTCGCCGCTCTTGCCGTAAGGGGCCACATTTTCAAATCTTAACGCGGCTGGTAGGATGCCGCCCGGCTGGAACTTTCAAGACAGGACTTTCACGCATGACACCGATTGCGAAAAGCGCAGCAATTCTTGCAGCCCTCGCCCTTGCCGGCTGTTCCACGCCAGAGCGGTTCATGACCGGCGGTGGGGGTGCGGGCGCCGGGGGCGGGTCCGTGGCGATGGGCGACCCGTCGAACCCGGCCTCCATGGCCTATTTCACGCAGACGGTGGGCGGCCGCGTGTTCTTTGCCGTCGATCAAAGCAGCCTGTCGGCCGAGGCGCGCGACACGCTGGAACAACAGGCGCGCTGGCTGATCGCCAACACCGGCTACAGCGCCGTGATCGAGGGGCATGCCGATGAACAGGGCACGCGGGAATACAACCTCGCGCTCGGTGCGCGCCGGGCCAATGCGGCACGGGAGTATCTCGTCTCCCGCGGGGTGTCGCCCACACGGCTGCGCACCGTGACCTATGGCAAGGAACGCCCGATCGAGGTCTGTTCGGTGGAGTCCTGCTATGCCAAGAACCGCCGGGCCGTTACGGTCCTTTCGGCCGGTGCGGGTAGCTAAGGGGCGGGTTCATGCGGATTTCGGCACTTGTTCTGGCGGCGGTCCTGGCAATCGGCGGTGATGCGGGCGCGATGGCCCAGTCGCGCGAGCAGACGCTTGCCGATATCCGGCAGGAATTGTCGGTGCTGTTTGTCGAGATGCAAAAGCTCAAGCGGGAACTGTCCACGACCTCGGGCCCGACACCGCCCGGCGGGGCATCGATCCTGCAACGTGTCGACGCGCTTGAGGACGAGCTTCGGCGCCTGACCGCCGAGACCGAGGAACTGGAACACCGCCTGAACCGTGTGGTCGAGGACGGCACCCGCCGCATCGGCGATCTGGAATTCCGGTTGGTGGAGCTGGAAGGCGGCGATGTCAGCCGGCTTGGCGCAACGTCGACCCTCGGCGGCGGGGAGTTGCCGCCGGCGCCCGCGCCGCAAGCCCCCGACAGCGCAGGCGGGGCAGAACTGGCGGTGGGCGAGCGTATCGATTTCGATGCCGCCCGGCAGGCCTTGGAGGAGGGCCGGAACGCCGAGGCCGCCGCCCTGTTCCAAACCTTCAATGACACCTACCCCGGCAGCCCGATGTCGGCCGAGGCGAACTATCTTCGGGGGCAGGCCCTGTCGGCGATGGGAGAGACATCGCAGGCGGCGCGCGCCTATCTGGAAAGCTTTGCCGGGAACCCCAACAGCCCCCATGCCCCCGCGTCGCTCCTGCAGCTTGGCATGGGCCTTCGGGAACTGGGCCAGACGCGAGAGGCCTGCGTGACGCTTGGCGAAGTCGTCAACCGCTTTCCCGCCGCCCCCGAGGCGAAGACGGCCGCGACCGAAAGCGGCAGGACCGGGTGCAACTAGGCCACATCGAAACGCTGTTGGAACAGGCGCTGTCGCCGCTTTGCGACGGGTCGGCGCCCCTTGGTGTCGCGGTGTCGGGGGGCGGCGACTCCATGGCGCTGTTGCATGCGCTGGCGGCAAGGCGCGCGGCCGGTGGCGGGGCGCTGCAGGCTGTCACCGTCGACCACGGATTGCGCCCCGAAGCGGCGGCAGAGGCGCAGTTCGTGGCCGAGACATGCGCAAGGCTGGGCGTGCCCCACGACATCTTGCACTGGACGGGCTGGCAGGGGCGCGGCAACCTGCAGGACGCCGCGCGCCGGGCGCGGCAACGGCTGATTGCCGACTGGGCTGCGGCGAAGGGTATTGCCCGTGTCGCCTTGGGGCACACACGGGACGATCAGGCGGAAACGGTTCTGATGCGACTGGGCCGCGGGGCCGGGGTGGACGGCTTGTCCGGCATGGCACCGATGCGAACGGCGCTGGGGGTGGTCTGGCTGCGTCCGTTTCTGGACACCCCGCGGGCGGTGTTGCGGCGCTATCTGTCCGATCACGGGCAGGCCTGGGTCGAGGATCCCAGCAACGACGATCTGCGGTTCGACCGCGTACAGGCCCGCCGGGCGTTGGAGATGTTGGCCCCGCTTGGCGTGACCGCCGAGGGGCTTGCCGCGACGGCCGCGCGTCTGGCGGATGCGCGGCAGGCGCTGTCCGCGGTCGCGGCCGAAACGGCGGATCGGATTGCCCATGTCGACCGGGGCGATGTCCTGATCGATGCCGCTGGCTTGGCGGCGCTTCCGGGCGAAATCGCGCGCCGCCTGATCAACGCGGCCCTTTGCTGGGTGGCAAGCGCAGAGTATCCGCCGCGGGCCGACGCGCTTGGGGGCGTGTTCGGGGTGCTTGAATCGTCCGGGCGCGCCACGCTTCACGGATGCTTGATCGACAGGGGCCGCACGCACATCAGGATTGCGCGGGAATACGCGGCGGTGCGTGGTACAGTATGCGTGGCAGATCGGACATGGGACGGGCGATGGACGCTGACCGGCCCGGCCAAGGGCGATGAAGAGGTCCGTGCCCTAGGCGAAACGGGGCTTGCACGCAGCCCGGACTGGCGCGCGGTGGGCCTTCCGCGGGCTTCCCTGCTGGCCTCTCCTGCGCTATGGCGGGGCGAAGAACTGATCGCGGCACCCTTGGCGGGACTGTCAAATGGCTGGACGGCGTCCGTTTCCACCCTGTTCATCGAACGTTTAGTCGCGCATTGAACAAGGGCTGCCAATCGCTATCTTAGGCCAACGGGTATGCGCGGGGCGCGCGTGTGCCCAACGAAATGTAAGGAGAAGTCTGTGGGCAACGCGAGACAAATTGCCTTTTGGGTCGTCCTGTTTCTTCTGATTCTGGCCTTGTTCAATCTTTTCAGCGGCGGCCAGGGGACGATGTCGTCCCGTCAGATCAGCTATACCGAGTTCCTGCAAAGCGTCGACAATGGCGATGTGTCCAGCGTCACGCTGGATGGCGAACGCGCCGTGATCCGGCAGGCCGACGGGTCGACCGTGACGGCAATCGTGCCGCAGGGCGCGGACGTCACGCAGGAGCTTCTGGACAGCAATGTCGACGTCCGGGCCGAGCCGCAGGAGCAGAACGGCATCCTCGCCTATATCGGCACGCTTCTGCCCTTCATCATCCTGATCGGCATCTGGATCTTCCTGATGAACCGGATGCAGGGCGGCGGGCGCGGCGGCGCGATGGGCTTTGGCAAGTCCAAGGCGAAGCTGCTGACCGAAAAGCATGGCCGGGTGACCTTCGACGATGTCGCCGGCATCGACGAGGCCAAGGAAGAGCTGGAAGAGATCGTGGAATTCCTGCGCAACCCGCAGAAGTTCAGCCGCCTTGGCGGCAAGATCCCGAAAGGTGCGCTGCTGGTGGGCCCCCCGGGCACCGGTAAAACGCTGTTGGCGCGCGCCATCGCGGGAGAGGCGGGCGTGCCCTTCTTCACCATCTCGGGTTCCGACTTCGTTGAGATGTTCGTCGGCGTCGGTGCATCCCGCGTGCGCGACATGTTCGAACAGGCCAAGAAGAACGCGCCCTGCATCGTCTTCATCGACGAGATCGACGCCGTGGGCCGGTCCCGTGGCGTCGGCTATGGCGGCGGCAATGACGAGCGCGAGCAGACGCTGAACCAGTTGCTGGTGGAAATGGACGGCTTCGAGGCCAACGAAGGCATCATAATCGTCGCCGCTACCAACCGGCCCGACGTTCTGGACCCCGCGCTCTTGCGCCCCGGCCGGTTCGACAGGCAGGTGCAGGTGCCGAACCCCGACATCAAGGGCCGCGAAAAAATCCTAGGCGTCCATGCCCGCAAGGTGCCGCTGGGCCCGGATGTCGACCTGCGCATCATCGCGCGCGGCACGCCCGGTTTCTCGGGCGCTGACCTTGCGAACCTCGTGAACGAGGCGGCGCTGATGGCTGCCCGCGTGGGCCGGCGTTTCGTGACGATGGAGGATTTCGAAAACGCCAAGGACAAGGTCATGATGGGGGCCGAACGGCGGTCCATGGTCATGACCGAGGACGAAAAGAAGCTGACCGCCTATCACGAGGCGGGCCACGCCATCGTCGGCCTGAACGTTCCCCAGCACGATCCGATCCACAAGGCGACGATCATTCCGCGGGGCCGTGCCCTTGGGCTGGTGCTCAGCCTGCCGGAGCGCGATCAGCTTTCGGTCACCTACACCAAGTACAAGTCCAAGATCGCGATGGCGATGGGCGGTCGCGTTGCCGAGGAACTGATCTTCGGCAAGGAGAACGTTACCTCTGGTGCGGCCTCGGACATCCAGCAGGTGTCCAAGATCGCGCGCGCCATGGTCACGCAGTTCGGCTTTGCCGAGGAACTGGGCTATGTCGACTATGCCAACGAGCAGGAGAGCTATCTGGGCGCCTATGGCGGCGGTCAGAACCACTCTGCCGCCACGCAGAAGGTGATCGACGACAAGGTCAAGGAGATCATCGACGAAGGCTATGAGACGGCCAAGCGCATCCTGACCGACAAGAACGACGATCTTGAGCGGCTGGCGCAGGGGCTTCTGGAATACGAGACGCTGACCGGACCTGAAATCATGAAGGTCATCAACGGTGAGCCGCTGAACCGTGGCGATGACGAGGACACCCCGCCGCAAAGCGGCAACGCGCCCTCGGTCACGGCGATCCCGAAGACCAAGCCGCGGTCGAAGCCGGGGCTTGAACCCGAACCGTCGGTCTGACCGAACGCCCTTTCCGAAAGCCCGCCGCATCCCGATGCGGCGGGTTTTTTCTTGGTCGGATGATGGCGGCAGACCCGTCCACAGCCTGCCAGTTCATGAAGGGCCGGGTGCATTCCATCGGGTCTGAAACAGACCACGGCCCGGTTGCATGCGGTCTGGTCTGGCGCTTGCCGGCGGGTTGTTGAAAGGTATGTGTAAAAGCAGACGTCCTAGGGGAGGAGGGGCAAATGACCGCGAAGACGGATATCGAGATTGCAAGGGCCGCATTGAAACGCCCGATTCAGGAAATCGGCGCGGAGCTTGGCATTCCGGCAGAGGCGCTGCTGCCCTATGGCCATGACAAGGCCAAGGTCAGCGCGGATTTCATCGCGGGGCTGTCTGACCGGCCCTCGGGCAAGTTGATCCTGGTGACCGCGATCAATCCGACACCCGCGGGCGAGGGCAAGACGACAACGACAGTGGGCCTGGGTGACGGGTTGGCCCGGCTGGGCAAGAAGACCGCGATCTGCATCCGCGAGGCATCCCTTGGCCCGTGCTTCGGCATGAAGGGCGGGGCCGCGGGGGGCGGCTATGCACAGGTCGTCCCGATGGAGGACATGAACCTTCATTTCACCGGCGATTTCCATGCCATCACCAGCGCGCACAACCTGCTGGCCGCGATGGTGGACAACCACATTTACTGGGGCAACGAACTGGAGATCGACCAGCGCCGGGTGACGTGGCGACGGGTGATGGACATGAACGACCGGGCGCTGCGCGACATCGTCTGTTCGCTGGGCGGCGTGGCCAACGGTTTCCCGCGAGAGACCGGTTTCGACATCACGGTCGCCTCCGAGGTCATGGCGATCCTGTGCCTTGCCACCGATCTGGCCGACCTGCAACGGCGCTTGGGCGATATCATCGTCGGCTATACGCGAGAGCGCGAGCCGGTCTTTGCCCGCGACCTGAAGGCCGATGGCGCAATGACGGTGCTGTTGAAGGACGCGATGCAGCCCAACCTCGTCCAGACGCTGGAGAATACGCCGGCCTTTGTCCATGGCGGGCCCTTTGCCAACATCGCCCATGGCTGCAACTCGGTCATCGCGACGACGACAGCCCTGAAGCTCGCCGACTATGTCGTGACCGAGGCCGGCTTCGGTGCGGACCTGGGGGCAGAGAAATTCATGAACATCAAGTGCCGCAAGGCGGGGCTGTCCCCCGCGGCGGTTGTGATCGTGGCAACCGTCAAGGCGCTGAAGATGAACGGCGGCGTGGCGAAGGAGGCCCTGAAGGCCGAGGATGTGGAGGCCGTGAAACGGGGCTGCGCCAATCTGGGCCGCCATATCGAGAATGTGCGATCCTTCGGCGTTCCGGCCGTGGTCGCGATCAACCACTTCGCAGGCGATACCGAGGCGGAGATCGCGGCCGTCGAATCCTATGTCGCCCGCCACGGCAGCGAGGCGATCCTGTGCAAGCACTGGGCCGACGGCGGCGCGGGGATCGAGGCGCTGGCGCATCGCGTCGTGGACCTCGCCGGGCAGGACCACCACACATTCGCGCCGCTTTATGACGATGACGAGCCTTTGTTCCACAAGATCGAGGTCATCGCCAAGCGCATCTACCGCGCCGATGAGGTTCTGGCCGACAAGAAGATCAGCGACCAGTTGCACGCGTGGGAAGCCGCCGGCTATGGGCACCTGCCGATCTGCATGGCCAAGACGCAGTATTCCTTCTCGACCGACCCGAACCTGCGGGGCGCGCCCGAAGGCCATTCCGTGCCGGTGCGCGAGGTGCGCCTGTCCGCGGGGGCGGGCTTTGTCGTGGTGATCTGCGGCGAGATCATGACCATGCCGGGCCTGCCCAGCCGCCCGGCGGCCGAGGCGATCGGCCTGAATGATCTGGGTCAGGTCGAGGGGCTTTTCTGAAGGCGGATTGCAGCCCCCGCGCCCCCGCTGTAACAGGGGCATGACCGGATCTGGGTAAAGGAGCGCGAAGTCATGACCCCGCCCGAGGCCTGCCAGAACATGAAGGATCTGCGCCTTCAGATCGATACGCTCGATGCCGAGATCGTGTCGCTTCTGGCCCGGCGCGCCCGGTTCATCGACCGGGCTGCGGAACTGAAACCCGGCGAGGGCCTGCCCGCGCGGATCGGGGCGCGGATTGACGAGGTCATCCGCAATGTGCGCCATCACGCAGGCAAAGAGGGGCTTGACCCAGACCTTGCCGAAACGATGTGGCGCGAGTTGATCGAATGGTCGATCCACCGTGAAGAGGCGGCAATGGCGGACGGGAAGAAACAGGCATGAGCGCGACACTGATCGACGGCAAGGCTTTCGCGGCCAGCATCCGGGAGCGTGTGGCCGGGCATGTGGCCCGGTTGAAGGACGACCATGGCCTGACCCCGGGCCTGGCCGTGGTTTTGGTGGGCGAGGATCCTGCAAGCCAGGTCTATGTGCGCAACAAGGGCAAACAGACCGAAGAGGCCGGCATGGCCTCGTTCGAGCATCGCTTGCCAGTGGACACGCCAGAGGCCGATCTGCTGGCCCTGATCGCGCGGCTGAACAGGGATGCGGCGGTGCATGGCATTCTGGTGCAACTGCCCCTGCCGGATCATATCGACGCGGCCAAGGTGATCAATGCCATCGACCCGGCCAAGGATGTCGACGGCTTTCACATCTCCAATGTCGGGCTTCTGGCGACCGGGCAAAAGGCGATGGTGCCCTGCACGCCGCTGGGTTGCCTGATGATGCTGCGCGACCATCTGGGCGATCTTTCGGGGCAGGAGGCCGTCGTGGTCGGCCGGTCGAATATCGTGGGCAAGCCGATGGCGCAGCTATTGCTGAGCGACAGTTGCACCGTCACCGTTGCCCATTCCCGCACCCGCGATCTGGCAGAGGTGTGCCGGCGGGCGGACATTCTGGTCGCCGCGGTGGGGCGCCCGCAGATGATTCCGGGTGACTGGATCAGGCCCGGCGCGACGGTGATCGATGTGGGCATCAACCGCATCCCTGCGCCGGAACGGGGCGAGGGCAAGACCCGGCTGGTGGGGGATGTCGATTTCGACAGCGCGGTGAAGGTGGCTGGCGCCATCACGCCGGTGCCGGGCGGGGTCGGGCCGATGACCATCGCCTGTCTTCTGGCCAATACCGTGACCGCCTGCTGCCGGGCGAACGGTCTGGAGGAACCCGAGGGGCTGACTGCCTGAGGCGGGCGGCTACTTCGACGGGATGATCGAAACCGCGAGGGCGTCTTCGATCACCACAAGAACCCGGTCCTCGGGCTTGCGGGAGGCTGCGAATGACCAGAATTCCCGCGGTACGTTGACATGGCGATAGCTGCCGTCCGGCATGCGGATATTGGCGATCTTCTCCTCCCGGTCATAGGAGATCAGATCGACCACCATCGATTCGACCTCTCCACCCATTGTGGCGGGGCTTTTGCCCGCCGGTGCGCGCTGGCCGAAACGCTCCACCCGCCGGTCGCCTGGATCGCCGGGGGCCGCCATGGACACCGCGATGAAATCGTAGTGGTTGAGCTGGACCTTGTCGCCGACCTTGATCTGGTCGAAATTGCGCACTGCGGGGCTTGCGCGGTATCGGATTGTGCTCTCCGGTGTTTCGACGACAAAGCGGCGGCTGGCCGGATTGATGGATTGGACGATCCCGGCGACCGTCGTCGTCTCCACCCGTTCCGCGCTGTTCGTCGCAGGCAGGCAGCCGGACAGCGCGACCGCCAAGGACAACGCCGCAGCGGCAAGCAGTGGCTGGTGCATCGGGACCTCCCCCATTCGTCTCTTCCGACAGAACGGGGCGCCGGGCGCCTTGTCAAGCGACCGGGGGCGATTGCGCCTTGATGCACCCGATGCCGAGAGAATGCAAAAAGGCCGCCCCGAAGGAGCGGCCTGATCAGGAAACCCGATCGGGAAGGCTTACTTGATCTTGCCTTCCTTGTATTCCACATGCTTGCGGACCACGGGATCGTATTTCTTGACCACCATCTTCTCGGTCATCGTACGGGCGTTTTTCTTGGTTACGTAGAAATGCCCGGTGTCCGCGGTCGAGTTCAGGCGGATCTTGATTGTTGTCGGCTTCGCCATGTTACATCTCCGTCGCGCGGGCGGCGGCGGGCCACCCGAAAAATCCATGAGCCGAGACTTCTAGCGATCTGGGCCCGCGAGTCAAGCGGGTTCTCGCGCCGCTACTCCAGGATTTGCGGCAGGCGCATGGCCTTGTGAATCCGCTGGCGGGCGGCGGCGCCCAGTTTCAGTTCGGCGGCCAGCCGGTCAAGATAGGCGATCTCGACAGGCGTATCCACGCGCGTCGTCACGGCCGAGACGGCATAGACCTGCGTGCGCTGATGCGTGCCGGTATCGGCGGCCAACGCGGCGGGATCGACCGGGCGGGCCAGTTCCGCCTCGACAAAGGCCTGTTCTTCCGCACTCATGTCGCCGAGGACCTCCATGATCCGGGCGCGTTCGCCGGCGTCGATCTCTCCATCGCAGCGCGCGGCCTGGATCATCGCGCGGATCAGGTGCTTGGCGTTGTCTTCCATCATGCCCGAGGGCGGTTCGCTGCTGCTGAGCGCGCTCATCATGTCGCGGGCCGTGCCCGACCCGGCCCATGCCGCACCGCCAAGGGCAGCCATTAGCCCGCCAAGACCCAGAAGCGCGTCGCCACCGGCGCCGCGCGCCCGGCCCCCCAGCATGGCCACGTTTTCCTTGAAGGCATCGGCACCGCCGGGTACCTGCATCCGGGTCAACAGTGCGCCCACCTGCGATGCGATCGCGGCCCCGGAGGCGGCCGACTTCATCGAATTGGCGAGGCCCGCACCGCCGCCGCGCTGGCTGAATTTCTCTACGCCCTTGGCCGCAGCGTAACTTACGGCGAGGGTGGCCAATGTCCTGACAAAGCTCATGCTGTTCGCTGTCCCTTTTCCAACCGGCATTGCGGAATGCCCTTGGGCATCCAAGCATCAGCTTAACGGGCGGGGCCAAGCGGCCAAGGGTTGACGATGTCGCGCGGGCGGCGAGCCTTTGCCCCCGCCCGCACGCGCCCGGATCAGGCGGGCAGACCCATCTGGCCGTGAATGCGCGCGACTGTCGCGGGGTCAAGGCCAAGGGCAGAGGCAAGGTTTTGCAGATAGGCCGTCTCTGACGGGGTGTCCACGCGGATCGCCATGGCGGCGGTGGCATAAACCTGCGCCCGCATCGCCTCTGACGTGTCGTTGGCCAATGCCATCGGGTCGACGGGCGCGTTCATTTCGGCCTCGACAAAGGCGCGCTCCTCGGCAGAAATCTCGCCCAGATGTTCCATGATCTTGGCTTGTTCCTCGGCGTCGATCTCGCCATCGGCCTTGGCGGCCTGAAGCATCGCGCGGATCATCAGCTTGGCGTTTTCCTCCAGTGTCGCGGTGGCGGCGGTCGTGCCGGTCATCGCGTCCATCATCTGCGCCGCCTGGGTGGAGCCCGCCGCGGTCGCGCTGCCGAAGGTCTTCATCAGCCCGGCAAGCCCCGCAGAGGCAGAGTCGCTTGCCCGTGCTGTCGTCTCGTTGAACTGCGCGACCATGTTGTCAAAGGCCGCGGCGCCGCCGGGCACGCCCATCCGCTCCAGCATCGTGCCGAACTGGCCGGACATCTGCGACAACTGTTCGTTGTTCTTCATCGCGTCCTGAAGACCGGCCATGCCGCCCATCTTTCGATATTGGTCGATACCCTTGGCTGCGGCATAGCCCGCCGCTAGCGTGGCGAGGGTTCTTACAAAGCTCATGACAATTCTCCCTGCGTCCGTGGACCGGACTCCCATCTCCGGGGCAAAGCGTACCCGCCCGGGGGCAGCGTGACGACGATTCGATGGGCGGATATGAATGCGCGGACGGCCTGTAAGCCGGATTCTGTCCACCCCGAACCGTGATCCGGGGCTGGATGACCATTCCTCTGCGCGCATCGTTGCCGATACGCTCTAGCTGCCAACCCGGACCCCTGGGCCGAAGCTGCCCTGCACGCGCGGTGCGCGGGGTCCCTATTCGGCATTGCTCCCGGTGGGGCTTGCCGTGCCGGTCCTGTTGCCAGTCCCGCGGTGGGCCCTTACCCCACCGTTTCACCCTTACCCCCGCAGGCGGGGGCGGTCTGTTCTCTGTGGCGCTGTCCCTGGGGTTTCCCCCGCCGGGCGTTACCCGGCACCGTCGCTCCGTGGAGTCCGGACTTTCCTCGACCCCTGACGGGACCGCGGCCATCCGGCCATCCGCGCCTTGGCGACTTAGGAGACGCGCGCCCCGCGGTCAACCGGGAAGCGTCGGGCCAGGTCGCGCGCCTGCCCCATGTCGGTGGTGTCGAGCGGCCCATCCGCCCAAGGGCGAAAGCGTTGCCGGAACGCCGACAGGACAAGCCCCGTGTCCCAGTCGGGGCCATAGCCGATCTGCGTCGTGGCCTCGCGGAATGCAACGGGGTCGGCGGCTGCGTCTGGCGCCGCGTCGGGCCAGACGGCCAGACCCTGCCACGCCAGCCGCCGCCAGTCGAAGCGGGGGCCCGGATCGGCCTTGCGGTCGGGTGCCATGTCCGAATGCCCGATCACCCGCTCGGGCGGGATCGACCAGCGCGCCATGATCCCGGCAAGCAGGGTGTCCAGCGCCCCCATCAGCGGGGCGGAAAATGGCTGCTGCCCGTCATTGTCGAGTTCGATGCCGATGGCGTGGGAATTGATATCCCGTACCGCGCCCCAGACCCCGATGCCCGCATGCCAGGCGCGGTCCGCTTCCTCCACCAACTGAAAGACTTGCCCGTCCCGCGCGATCAGGTAGTGGGCCGAAACCTCGGCCGTCGGGTCGCACAGGCGGGCAAGGGCGGCCTCGGCATCGACCATCGCCGTGTAGTGCAGGACGACCATGTCGGGGCGCACACCGCCGCGCCGCGGCCCGAAATTCGGAGAGGGCCGCCATGTTGCCATCGGTGCTATCGCAAGACGCTTCGGAACGGAGCGGGGTCCCAGAAACAGGCAAAGCCGTCCCCGTCGGGGTCAAGGCCCAGACGGTCGCGCTCTGGCCCGCCGGCTTTCAGGAATGCTTCCTGTGCCTTGTCGGCAGAGGCGTAGCGGCCGCATTTCCGCTCCACCTGCGATGCGCCGAAGGGGTTGAGGCGGCGATAGCGCGACTCACCCACCCGGTTGGTGGTGGCCAGCGCATATTCCACGATATTCGGCCCGGTCGCGCCACTGCGGGCGGGCAGGGGCTTCGGTTCCACGACGACGTAGTTTTCACGCTGCGCCTGAAGGCGGGCGCGGTCGTCCTGAATCGTGACACGGGAGCTGACCGCGGCGAAGTTCTGCTCGTCCGACAGGCCGGGGTTGTTCGTCGTGATGGCCACATCGGAGGGATCAACCGGCGTGGTCGCGTCGAGTGGGTTTTCGATGACCGCTGCGGTTCCGGTCACATCCAGCGGGGCCACCGTCACGGGATCGGCCCCCTCTCCGCTCAGGGCCTGTTCGCGCTGGACGGCATAGGCACCGTAGCTGTCATATCCGACCCCGGCCGCGGAATCGGACAGTTGCGTATTGCAGGCGGCCAGCGCAAAGACCGCCAGAAGCGTCAATCCGGAACGCATGGGTTTATCCTGCTCTTGCCTTGCGTTGGGCAGGATACTTACCACCATTGCGCGGGTTTGGAAACAAAGCCCGCCGCGCGCTCAAGAACCTGTGCGGTGTTCAGCAGGTCCCCTTCCTCCCACGGGCGGCCGATCAGTTGCAGGCCCAGCGGCAGGCCTTGACGGTCGATCCCCGCCGGCACCGAGATGCCGGGAAGCCCCGCAAGGTTCACGGTCACCGTGAACACGTCGTTGAGGTACATGCTGACCGGGTCGGCCTCTGCCATCTCGCCCAGCCCGAACGCGGCGGACGGCGTGGTGGGCGTCAGGATCGCATCGATGCCATCGGCGAAGACCGTCTCGAAGTCGCGCTTGATCAGGGCGCGGACCTTGCGGGCGCGGTTGTAATAGGCGTCGTAGAAGCCCGCCGACAGGACGTATGTCCCGATGATCACCCGGCGCTGCACCTCGTGGCCGAAGCCCTCGGCCCGGGTCTTTTCGTACATCTGCACGATGCCGTCGCCCTGGGCCAGCTTCGCCCGGTGGCCATAGCGCACCCCGTCATAGCGGGCGAGGTTCGAGGACGCCTCGGCCGGCGCGATGACGTAATAGGCGGGCAGGGCGTATTTCGTGTGGGGCAGCGAGATATCGACGATCTCGGCGCCCGCGTCTTTCAGCATCTCGGCGCCCGTGTGCCACAGCGCCTCGATCTCATCGGGCATGCCGTCCATGCGGTATTCCTTGGGGATACCGATTTTCTTGCCCTTGATGTCGCCGGTCAGCATCGCCTCGAAATCCGGTACGGGGATATCCGCGCTGGTCGAATCCTTCAGGTCGTGACCGGCCATCGCGCCCAGCATGATGGCGCAGTCCTCAACCGTCTTGGTCATCGGCCCCGCCTGGTCGAGCGAGGAGGCGAACGCCACGATTCCCCAGCGCGAGCAGCGCCCATAGGTGGGCTTCAACCCGACAATGCCGGTAAAGGCCGCGGGCTGCCGGATCGACCCGCCGGTATCGGTGCCCGTCGCCGCAAGGCACAGATCGGCCGCCACGGCGGAGGAGGAGCCGCCAGAACTGCCCCCCGGCGTCAGGGCGGTGTCGTCATTGCCGCGCCGCCACGGGTTGATGACGTCGCCATAGGCGCTGGTCTCGTTCGACGATCCCATCGCGAACTCATCCATGTTGAGCTTGCCCAGCATCACAGCGCCCGCATCCCACAGGTTCTGCGTGACGGTGGATTCGTATTCGGGGCGGAAGTTCTCAAGGATGTTGGACGCCGCCTGGGACGGCACGCCCCTGGTGCAGAACAGGTCCTTGATCCCCAAGGGCAGACCGCACATCGCCGGGGCGTCGCCGGCGGCAATCCGGGCGTCGGCGGCTTTTGCCTGCTCCAACGCGATTTCGGGGGTCTTGTGAACGAAGGCGTTCAGCGCATCGGCCCCGTCGATCGCGGCAAGGCAGGCTTCCGTCAGCGCAACCGAGGTGGTTTCCCCCTTGCGCAGCGCGTCGCGGGCCCCGGCAAGGGTCAGTTTCGTCAGATCGCTCATCGGTCTTACTCCACCACCTTGGGAACCGCAAAGAACCCCTCGCGCGCGTCGGGCGCGTTCGACAGGATCTTGTCCTGCATGCCGCCATCGGTCACTTCGTCCTGCCGCCGCTTCAGCCGCATCGGCGTGACCGAGGTCATCGGTTCCACCCCCTCGACATCGACCTCGTTCAACTGCTCCATGAAGGTCAGGATGCCCGAAAGCTCATTCGCCAGTGCGGGCAGGTCGTCTTCCTTCACGGCGATCCGGGCCAGATGCGCCACGCGCCGCGCGGTGTCGATGTCGATGGACATGGGCGGTGCCCCTTTCGTTGCTCGGAAAATCTCGGTCCCGCGTTTAGCCCCGCACCGCCCCGTCTGCAAGAGCGGCGCCGATGTCGCGCCCGTCCTCCAAAGCGGCGGCAGTGGAATGGCGCTTGCCCCCGCGGTGCAGGCTTTCTAACACGCAACAGCCGCTGTCCGAACGCCAAAGGATTTCCCATGCCCTCCAGCCATTTCATCATGACGCTGACCTGCGACGACCAGCGCGGGATCGTCGCCACCGTGTCGAACGCGATTACCGCCCTTGGCGGCAACATCCAGGACAGTGCGCAGTTCCGCGACCCCGAACACAACCGGTTCTTCATGCGCATCGCCTTCGAGACCGAGGAACCGCACGAGCCCGAGGCCGTGGCCGCCCGCCTGAAACCGGTGACCGCCGCCTATGGGATGGCATCGGACGTGGTCGATGCCGAGCGAAAGCCGAAGATCGTTCTGATGGTGTCGAAATTCGACCACGCGCTGTTGCACCTGCTCTACCAGATCCGCGTCGGCTGGATGGAGGCCGAGGTCGTCGCCATCGTCTCCAACCACGAAGAAAGCCGCGCCACGGCCGAGGCTGCGGGCATCCCCTACCATGTCTGGCCGGTCAACAAGGACAACAAGGCCGAGCAGGAGCAGAAGCTTCTGGACCTCGTGGCCGAGACCGGGGCGGAACTGGTGGTGCTGGCGCGCTACATGCAGGTGCTGTCGGACAATCTCAGCCGCGCGCTGGCGGGCCGCGTGATCAACATCCACCATTCCTTCCTGCCGTCCTTCAAGGGCGCGAAGCCCTATCACCAGGCGCATGAGCGCGGCGTGAAGCTGATCGGGGCAACGGCGCATTACGTGACCGCCGATCTGGACGAAGGCCCGATCATCGAGCAAGAGACCGAGCGGGTGAACCACGCCCTGTCGGCCGAGGACTACGTGGCCGTCGGCCGCGACATCGAAAGCCGCGTTCTGGCCCGGGCCGTCCGGCTGCACCTGCAACGGCGGGTGCTTTTGAACGGGCACAAGACGGTGGTGTTCATGCGGGGGTGAAAGCCGAAATCACCAGTCCAAACTCGGTTGCTACGTTCAAATGGAGTGCTCAAGCGCACGCTACTTCGGATCTTGTGGTTTCACCGGTAGTTTGAACTGGACGCCTGCAAGGCACAAACACTCCCTGCAAGCGCGCAATGTTCGGTGCGAAACGTCTAGTTGACGATCAAGATTACTATGATGACTGCGAAAAGGGCGACGATCATGCCCAACAGAAAACCAGCCTTCGTCGGGATTCTGACCTCCCGTCGACCAGCTTCGCTGGAAAACGTGATCTGATGGGAGTCTGTTGTTGCCCTTTTGCGTTCAGGGGGTGTGTCAGTAACCTCCAGGACACCTCTGGTTTGTATGATGCCATCGTGTGGCGACATGTGAAACTCCTTATCCATGTCCAGACTGAGGGGGCGTCGTTGGTTCGGGCCACCCTCAGTCGCCACTTTATGTCTGCGCCGATTAAGGCTGGCCTATGCTACCGAAGCATCGGCGGCATTTTTTCATTGAGGGCACACGTTTTCGCAGAGCCCCGTTGGTAGAGCTTTAGTTGCTTGGAGCCTTCCTTAGGGTAGAATACCGGTATGCCAGCCAAGGTGACTGCGCATGTCCGACGGCCCGGCGACAGAAGTTACGCGGGCCGGCCTGATCCCTGCCAGTTGGGGAGGTCGTCAAAGCGATGGTTTTTCGGCCCCGCGCCATGTATGCCCCGGTTGCGTAACCTAGTCTGAAACCTTCTTCACGAATTCCGATTTCAGGCCCATCTGGCCGAAGCCGGGGATGGTGCAGTCGATATCGTGGTCGCCCCCGACCAGACGGATGTTGCGGACCTTGGTGCCGATCTTGAGCATCGAGGACGATCCCTTGACCTTCAGCCCCTTGATTACCGTCACGGTGTCGCCGTCCTTCAGGACATTGCCGACGCTGTCGCGGATCTCGGGGCCCGCATCGGGTTCGGCGTCCGCCGACCATTCATGCCCGCATTCCGGGCAGGTCAGCAGTGCGTCCATCTGGTAGGTATAGGTAGAGCCGCATTCGGGGCAGGGGGGCAGGGTGTCGGTCATGGCCGGGGTCCTTCGGGTTATGCGCCGACCATGCCGACGATTTCATAGGTGCGCTTGAGGATCGGCGCGGCGATTGCGTTGGCCTGCTCCGCGCCGTGGGCAAGGATGCGGTCGATTTCCGCGGGGTCCTGCATCAGGCGGCTCATCTCGGTCGAGATCGGTTCCAGCCGCGCCACCGCCAGATCGGCGAGCGAGGGCTTGAACGTGCCGAATTGCTGGCCGCCATGTTCGGCGATCACCTGTTCCGGCGTGGTCTCGGCCAGTGCGGCGTAGATGTTGACGAGGTTGCGCGCCTCGGGCCGGCCCTCCAGCCCCTCGACGGTGTCGGGCAGGGGTTCGGGGTCGGTCTTGGCTTTGCGGATCTTCTTGGCGATGGTGTCGGCATCATCGGTCATGTTGATCCGGCTCATATCCGAGGGATCGGATTTCGACATCTTCTTGGACCCGTCGCGCAGGGACATCACGCGGGTCGCCGCGCCCTCGATCACCGGCTCGGGGATCGGGAAGAACTCCGCCCCGAAATCGTTGTTGAACTTGGTCGCGATGTCGCGGGCCAGTTCGACATGCTGTTTCTGGTCTTCGCCGACCGGCACATGGGTCGCATGATACACGAGGATATCGGCGGCCATCAGGGCCGGGTAGGCGAACAGGCCCAGAGAGACGTTCTCGGAATTCTTCCCGGCCTTGTCCTTGAACTGGGTCATCCGCTGCATCCAGCCCAGACGGGCGACGCAGTTGAAGATCCACGCAAGCTGCGCATGGGCCGCCACCTGGGACTGGTTGAACAGAATCGACCTGGTCGGATCGATGCCGCTGGCGATGAAGCCGGCGGTCAACTCCCGCGTGGCATGGGTCAGCTTTTCGGGGTCCTGCCAGACAGTGATCGCGTGCATGTCGACGATGCAATAGACCGTCTCGATCCCGCCCTTGTCCTGGGTTTCGCTGAAGCGCTTGAGCGCGCCCAGATAATTGCCCAGCGTCAGCCCGCCCGAGGGCTGGATGCCGGAAAAGACGCGCGGTGTGTGGACCACCTCGGCCATGATGCGATCTCCGTCTGGAATTATATGCTTCGCTCGCTTACCCATGCGGCGTCACACCGTCAACCGGAGGCCCCGTGCGCCATGATGCCCGACCCCAACGCCCCGCCGATCAATCCGCTGCCCACGGTGGTTTGGATTCTGGCCATTCCCGTCATGGGGGTAGAGGCGCTGATCAGCCTTGGTGAGCAGGGGCTGATCGGCGGTCCCGGGGCCGTGGGCTGGCGGCTGGCCGCGTTTCAGGACTTCGCCTTCAGCGGGCAGGTCTTCGACTGGATGCTGGCCAACGGACGATACCCGCCGCAACAGCTGATGCGCTTCGTGACCTATCCGTTCATCCATGCCGGGGCCACGCATGCGCTGTTCGTGACGGTTTTCATCCTTGCGCTGGGCAAGATGGTGGGAGAGATCTTTCGGGCCTGGGCGGTGCTGGCGGTGTTTTTCGGGGCCGCTTTCGTCGGGGCGTTGGCCTATGGTCTCTTGTTGAACGATCCGATGCCGTTGATCGGCGGCTATCCCGGGGTCTACGGCTTGATCGGGGCGTTCACCTTCGTGATGTGGGTCCGGCTGGCGGGGACCGGTGCACATCAATACCGCGCCTTCACGCTGATCGGGCTCCTGCTGGGTATCCAGTTGGTCTTTGGCCTGCTCTTTGGTGGCAGCAAGGACTGGGTCGCCGATCTGGCGGGGTTCCTGACCGGCTTTACCCTGTCCTTCTTCGTCAGCCCCGGTGGGTGGTCCCGCGTCTTGGCGCGGATGCGTCACCGCTGACGGCGCAGGGCGGCTCGGAACTCCGACAGGCGGAACGCGCCGACCAGATGGCCAAGGCCGAAATAGGCCGTCATTCCAATCAGGATCAGCACGGCCAGCGCGCCATAGCGGACGGTGCCCGCCTGCAGCCACGGGGCCAGCACGCCCGCCGCCGCCCACAGAACCCCACCCATCAGGACCGAGGCCAGAACGATACGCCCCGCGCGCTGGACAAATCGGTCGTCCAGGGATGCGGCATCGCCCATCGCGCGAGAGCCACGCCACAGCAGGACAACCATCGCCCAACCCGCAAGCGTCGTGCCGAAGGCCGCCGCGATATAGCCGATCAGGGGCGCAAGACCGATGGCGACGATGGCATTCACGGCCAACGCCCAGAGCGCGTAGTAGAACGGCCGGCGCGTATCTTCGCGGGCGAAATAGAGCGGTTGCAACACCTTCTGGATCACGAAGGCCGGCAGTCCGGCGCCATAGACCGCGACCGCCAGCGCAGTCGCCGCGGCATCCGTGGCATCGAAGGCCCCGCGTTGGAACAGGACCGACACGATGGGCCCCGGGATCACCGCCAGCGCCACGGCCGCAGGCACCGTCAACGCCAGTGCCATTTCGCCCGCGCGGTTGACCGCGTGGCGCCCGCCTGCCGTGTCCCCGGCCCGCAGCCGACGCGACAGATCGGGCAGCAGCACCACGCCGATGGCAATGCCCACCACGCCCAGCGGCAATTGGTACAAACGGTCGGCATAGGACAGCCACGCCACCGCGCCTTCGAAGAAACTGGCCACCTGCCGCCCGATCATCAGGTTCACCTGCACCACGCCCCCGGCCAGGGCCGCGGGGGCGGCGATGATCGCAAGGCGCTTCAACTCCGGCGTCAGGCGCGGGCGGCGGAGCGTCAGCGGAAACCCCGCCCGTGCCGCGGCGTGCCAGACCAGCGCGAACTGGGCCACCCCCGCGACCGGCACGGTCCAGACCAGCGTATCGCCGATGGGCCACCCCGCCCAATGGGCGACCGTCATCGCGACGATGAAGAGCACGTTCAGCAGAACCGGCGCGGCAGCGGCGGCCATGAACCGGCCCGTGGCGTTCAGAAGACCCGACAACAGCGCCGCCAGCGAGATGAACAGTACATAGGGAAAGGCGATGCGGCCATAGACCACCGCCAGATCGAACCGCTCATCGGCCACGAACCCGCCCGCCATCGCCAGCACCAGAAGCGGCATGGCGATCTGCGCGGCCAGCGTGAACAGGATCAGAACACTTGCCAGCCCCGAAAACGCATCCCGCGCGAATCCCAGCGCGTCTTCCTCGCCCTCCAACTTTTTGGAGAACATCGGGATGAAGGCCATGTTGAACGCGCCCTCGGCAAAGAAGCGGCGGAACATGTTGGGCAGCGAAAAGGCGATCAGGAACGCCTCTGCCACCGGCCCGGCACCCAGAAAGGCCGCGATCAGGATGTCGCGTACGAAACCGAGGATGCGGCTGGCCATGGTCCAGCCGCCAACGGTGACAAAGCCCGATAGCAGGCGAATGGGGCGTGTCACGCGCGCGCCCTTTCCGAGCCTTTCTCGATGGCCTGACGCAGCTTGCGTTCAAGCGATTCCTGGCGAGAGCGGGAATAGAGCTTCAGCCCGAAACTGTCCTTGACGTAGAAGCTGTCGACCACCTGCGCGCCGTAGGTCGCGATCACCGCGGAGGCGATGTAGACGTTGTTGTTGGCCAGCACCCGGGTGAGGTCATACAAAAGGCCGGGGCGGTCGCGCGTGTCGACCTCGATGATCGTGAAGATCTCCGACCCCTCGTTGTCGAAGGAAATCGAGGTCGGGAACCGGAAGCCGCGTTCGCGTTTCTTCAGCTTGTCGCGATCCGCCAGTTTCTCGCGCGGGCGGACCTCTCCGAACAGGGTCTTCTCGATCACGTTGCTGAGCCGTGCCAGGCGGTTTTCGGCATAGGGGCTGCCTTCGGAATCCTGGATCCAGAAGACCGAGGTTGCAAAGCCGTCCTTGGTGGTGTGGGCGCGCGCGTCCACGACATTCGCCCCGGCAAGGGCGAGCGCACCCGCGAGCCGGGAGAAGATACCCGGATGGTCGGCCAGGGCGAAACAGACCCGCGTCGCGTCGCGGCCGGTATCGGCGGCCAGGTCGATCCGGATCTCGTCATCCGCGATCCCGCGCAGCATGTTGGCAAAGACCACCTGCGTATCGGTCGGCAGACCCTGCCAATAGGGCCCATAGTGGCGCGCGGTTTCGGTGCGCAGGTCTTTCTTGTCCCAATCGGCCAGCGCGGCGCGCAGGGCACGCTTGGCCTCGGCCTCCATCTTGCCGCGGTTGAGGTCTTCCAGACCGGTTTCCAGCGCGTCGGCGGTTTCGCGATAAAGGCTGCGGATCAACTGCGCTTTCCAGTTGTTCCATGTCCCGGGCCCCACGCCGATGATGTCGCACACGGTGACGACGGTCAGCAGGTCCAGCCGTTTCTTGTTCTTAACGGCCTTGGCGAAGTCGCGCACCGTGCGCGGGTCGGACAGGTCGCGCTTTTGCGCCATGTCCGACATCAGCAGGTGATAGCGCACCAGCCATTCGACCGTTTCGCATTCCTCGGGCTTCAACCCCAGCCGGGGCGCCACCTTGCGGGCGATCTGGGCACCCAGCACCGAATGATCCTCGGGCCGGCCCTTGCCGATGTCATGCAGAAGCAGCGCCACATACAGGACCTTGCGGTTGACGCCTTCCTTCAGGATGCGGCTGGCGATGGGCAGTTCCTCGACCAGTTCCTTCCGCTCGATCTGGGCGAGGGTGGAGATGCACTGGATCGTATGCTCGTCCACCGTGAAGCTGTGATAGACGTTGAACTGCATCATCGCCACGATCGGCTCGAACTCGGGGATGAAGGCCGACAGAACGCCAAGCTCGTTCATCCGGCGCAGGGCCCGTTCGGGGTTGCCGTGTTTCAGAAGCAAGTCAAGGAAGATGCGCTGCGCCTCTGGGTCGGTGCGCATGCCTTCGTCGATCAGGTGGAGGTTGCCGGCGATCAGGCGCATCGCGTCCGGATGCAACAGCGTTCCTGTCCGAAGCGCCTCTTCGAAAATGCGTAGCAGGTTCAGCTTGTCGGCAAGGAATGCCTCGGGGTCGGCGACGGTCATGCGGTTCTGCACGATGTCGTAGCCCTCGGGGACCTTTTTCTTCTTCCGCTTCAGCAAGCCCAGAAGCGTCGGCTCTTTCTTGACATGGGCGGCTTCCAGCTTGGTCAGGAAGATGCGCGTCAGGTCGCCCACGGTCGTGGCATGGCGGAAATAGTCCTGCATGAAATGTTCCACCGCCCGGCGACCGCCATGATCGGTGTAGCCCATTGCCGCGGCAACCTCGATCTGCATGTCGAAGGTCAACTGGTCGGCTTCCCGGTCGGCGATCAGGTGCATGTGGCAGCGCACCGCCCAGAGAAAGCGTTCGGCGTCGAGAAAACCCTTGAACTCGTCCTCGGTGAACATGCCCAGCGGCACCAGCTGCGAGGCCCGGTCTACCCGATAGAGGTATTTCGCGATCCAGTAGAGCGATTGCAGGTCGCGCAGGCCGCCCTTGCCCTCTTTCACGTTGGGTTCCAGCACGTAGCGCTGGCCGCCCTGCTTGCGGTGGCGGTCCGACCGTTCGGAAAGCTTTGCCTCGATGAATTCTGCCGCCGTGCCTTCGAAGAGATTGTTCCAAAGCGCCTCGTCCAGCGCCTTGGCCAGCGGTTCTTCCCCGTCGACAAAGCGATGTTCCAGAAGCGCGGTGCGGATCGTCACGTCCTCCCGCCCGAGCCTAACGCAATCCTTCACCGTGCGAGAGGAATGCCCCACCTTCAGCTTCAGATCCCACAGCATGTAGAGCATCGACTCGATCACGCTCTCGGCCCAGGGGGTGATCTTGTAGGGGGTCAGAAACAGCAGATCGACGTCGGAATGGGGGGCCATCTCGCCCCGCCCATAGCCACCCACGGCAAAGACGGCGAGCCGCTCACCCTCGGTCGGGTTCGGCCGCGGGTGCAGATGCTGCGAGGCGATCTTCAGCGTGCCGCGGACAAGGCAGTCGGTCAGCCATGTATAGGCGCGCACCGTCGGGCCGGCCTCGAACGGTTTGTCACGGAAGGCGGCGGCAATGGCCTCGCGGCCCGCCCTGCGCGCCTCTGCCATATGGGCGACCATGGTCTTGCGCAGGGTAGAGGCGTCCGCGCCGTCCTTGGTCAGCCGGTCGAGGGCCGCGTCAAAGGCAGCCTGGTCGAAAATGTCGGACGCCGGACAGATAAGGCTGTCCGGCGCCGGGGTTGCGGATCGGTGGCGCGCCGGCTCAGAAGCCTGCGCCGCCGAAGCTTCTTGGGGCGGGATCAATCACATTCACCTGACTGTTTCGAATTTCGGCCACGGCCAGCGCGCGATCATTGGTGCCATCGGGGTTCAGGCGGAAGGCGCCATTGACACCTTCAAAGCCCGCCCTTTGGGTCAGTGCGGTCACGGTCAGGGCGTCGGCCTGGCCGTTGCTGATCAGGGCGCCGATGGCGGCGATGCCGTCATAGGCAAGCCCGGCGGTCGAGTGCGGTCCATTGCCATAGGTCGCGGCATAGCGCGACTGAAACCGCGCGGAGCGGCCGGGGTCGGGCAGGGCGAACCAGCCGCCCTGAAGTTCCGGCAGCGACAGCGTCGAGGGCGGAATGTCCCACCGGGTCAGACCGATGAACTGAACCTGCGTGGGGTCCACCCGGTTGTCGGGCAGAAGCTGCACCAGATAGCCCAGCGCGCCGGTCGGGCTTGCCGTGAAAAAGATCGAGTCGACGCCGTTTTCGCGCGCCTTTGCGGCGAGACCGGGAATGGCCTGTACCACGGCATTTTGCGACAGTTCATAGGTGCCGGTCGTGACCACCTGGCCGCCGCGTGCGGCCACGGCGCCCTCGATCGCCTGCCGGCCGACCTGACCGGAGATATCGGGGTCGTGGATCACCATGAACCGGCTTTTGCCCTGGCTGGCCGCGTAACCTGCCAGGCGATCGGCGGTGTTTTCGAATGTCGGGCCAAGGACGAACACGTTACGGCCGGCGATCTGGGTGTTGTTGGAAAAGCTCAGCACGTTCACACCGCGGCCGGCCACGGCAACGCCCACCGCATTCGCGGACTGCGCATACAGGGGTCCGAGGATGATCTTTGCGCCATCGCTCACCGCGTCGCGGGCGACCGCGGCGGCGCGTTCGGGATTCGCACCGGTGCTGTACACCCGAAGGTCGATCTTTGCGCCTTGCAGGTCGGCAATCGCCATACGTGCGGCGTTCTCCAGCCCCCGTGCGACCTCCTCGTCCGTGCCGGAGCCCGACCCGCTGGGTACCAGAAGCGCGACCGGAACGGGCTTGTCGGTGTTGATCCGGGGTCCGCCGCCCATCGTGACAGCCTGGCAGGCCGTCAGGAATGCCAGCGCCGCAAGGGCCAGCGCGATCCGCTTGCGGGGGGCGCCGAAAACGGCCAACATGGACTTCTCCTTCAACACTTCGGGGCTCAAATCTGCCGCGACACTATGCGGATCGCCCGGTCAAGTAAACGTCGGACATGGTCCGGAGCCGCCATTGGACATTCTGCAGACATATCTTGCCCCCGGTATATATTTCGTTGCCACACCCATAGGCACGGCGCGCGACATCACGCTGAGGGCGCTGGATATTCTGGCCTCGGCAGATGTGATCGCGGCCGAGGATACGCGCACGGCACGGCACCTGATGCAGATCCACGGCGTTGCACTGGGGGACCGGCCCCTGATCGCCTATCACGATCACAGCGCGCCCGCGGTGCGGGACAAGCTCGTCGCCATGGCCGCGGGCGGGCAATCGGTCGCCTGCGTCAGCGAGGCGGGCACACCGATGGTTGCCGATCCCGGTTTCCCGCTGGCCCGCGCAGCGGTGGAGGCCGGGGTTGCGGTCCATGCCGCACCGGGCCCGTCCGCGCTCTTGGCGGCGCTGACCGTTTCGGGGCTGGCGAGCGACCGGGTGCTGTTTGCCGGCTTTCCCCCCGCGCAGGGCGGGGCGCGGACAACCATGTTGCGGGACTTGGCCGATATTCAGGCCACCCTTGTCCTTTATGAATCACCCAAGCGGGTGGCGCGGCTGCTGGCGGAAATGGCCGGGGTCTTCGGCCCCGACCGCCCCGCCGCCGTCTGCCGGGAACTGACCAAGCGGTTCGAAGAGGTCGTGCGCGGACCGCTTGGCGATTTGGCGCAGGATTTTGCAGAGCGGAGCGTCAAGGGGGAGATCGTCGTGCTGGTCGGTCGCGGTGCGCCCAAGGCGGCCAGCGAGGAAGACCTTAAGGCGGCGCTGACCGAAGCGCTGAAGGGCGCGTCCATGAAGGATGCGGTGGCAGAGGTCACCGAACGGCTGAAGCTGCCGCGCCGGCAGGTCTATCAGGCCGCGCTGAAGCTGGAGGGCAAGGGGTGAGCGGCACGGTTTCCTACCATGCGGGGCTGTCCGCAGAGGAGAGCGTTGCGCGCCATTATCAGGCGCGGGGCCTGACGGTCGCGGCGCGGCGATGGCGCGGCAAGGCTGGGGAAATCGATCTGATCCTGCGCGACGGCGAGGGGCTGATCTTCGTCGAGGTCAAGAAAAGCCGCGACTTCGCCCGTGCCGCCGAGCGTCTGACCCACCGCCAGATGACCCGCGTGATGACCGCCGCGCTGGAATTCGTGGGGGGTGAGCCGCGGGGGCAACTGACCGATATGCGCTTCGACGTGGCGCTGGTGAACGGGCAGGGCGCGGTCGAGATACTGGAAAACGCCTTCACGGCCTGATCCTGTTGCAAACCGGGCCCCCCTCCGCCAAGTAGGATGCGAAACAGGGGGTTTGCCATGACGCTCAAGGTTGCCATCCAGATGGATCCGATCGGGCCCATCGATATCAACGCCGACAGTACGTTCCGCATCGCAGAAGAGGCGCAGGCCCGCGGGCATTCGTTGTTCTACTACACGCCCGACCGGCTTTACTGGAACGACGGGCGCGTCATGGCCCGCGGCTGGCCGCTGGAGGTGCGCCGGGTCGTCGGCGACCACTTCAGCCTTGGGGCAGAGCAGGACGTCGACCTTGGCGACTACGATGTCGTCTGGCTGCGGCAGGACCCGCCCTTCGACATGGGCTATATCACCACGACCCATCTGTTGGAGCACCTGACGCCGAAGACGCTTGTTTGCAACGATCCGTTCTGGGTGCGGAACTTCCCCGAGAAACTCTTGGTGCTGAAATTCCCCGATCTGATCCCGCCGACGATCATCGCCCGGGATCTTGCCACGCTCCGGGCCTTCAAGGCGGAACATGGCGATATCATCCTGAAACCGCTTTACGGCAATGGGGGCGCGGGGGTCTTCCGGCTGGAACACGGCGACCGCAACCTCGCCTCGCTGCACGAGTTGTTCACGGGCATGAGCCGGGAGCCTCTGATCGCCCAGAAATTCCTGCCCGCGGTGGAGAAGGGCGACAAGCGGGTGATCCTGATCGACGGCGAACCCGTGGGTGCGATCAACCGTGTGCCGGCCGAGGGCGAGACCCGGTCGAACATGCATGTCGGCGGCCGGGCGGAACGGACCGCTCTGACGGCGCGCGATCTGGAAATCTGCAAGGCCATCGGCCCGACCTTGCGCGATCACGGCCAGATGTTCGTTGGCATCGACGTGATCGGCAACTGGCTGACCGAGATCAACGTGACCTCCCCCACCGGCATTCAGGAACTGGAACGCTTCGACGAGGCCAATATCGCGGCGAAAATCTGGGAGGCGGTCGAGGCGAAGCGGGGGTGAGGTTTGGGGACCCGTGATCGCAGGCGCGACGGGCCTGTGTCGTGGACCTATCCTTTTCACTTCGCGCTGACCCACTGGGCGCGGGAACGGGGTCTAAGGCTGCCACGTAATTCCCGTGCCACGCCCACGGCCTGGCGATCAGTGGACGCTCGCCCTTGGTTTGAAGGTCTTCAGGCCTTCGGGCCATATATCGCCCAAGACGTCCGCTGGATCCCCATGCCGCGGTCCTTGGATGGCGCCGCGTCGCGCGTCGCTCTGGCGCTTGTTCGCTGACCGGACTGGGGCTCGCTGTCACCGCTCCCCCACCGACAACCGGAAACTCACCGCCTCGGCCACATGGGGCCGGTGCACGCCGTCCGATCCGTCCAGATCGGCGATGGTGCGCGCCACGCGCAACACGCGGTGATAGCCGCGGGCCGACAGGCCGAACCGGTCGGCGACCTGCGCAAGCAGCGCGCGCCCCTCGACATCGGGTGTGGCGATTTCGTCAAGTACGGCGCCCTCGGCATCGGCGTTCACGCGCATCCCCTGCCGCCCCTCGAACCGGGCCGTCTGCCGCGCACGTGCTGCCCCCACACGTTCGGCCGCCGTGGCGGAGCGTTCGCCAGTGGCCGGCAGGTCGAGATCGGCATAGGCCACGGGCGGCACCTCCACCCGCAGGTCGAACCGATCCATCAAGGGGCCCGAGATGCGGCCGAGGTAGTCTTCTCCGCACTGGGGCACGCGGGCGCAGGCGCGGGCGGGGTCGGCGAGGTATCCGCATTTGCAGGGGTTCGCGGCGGCGACCAGGAGGAACCGGCAGGGGTACTTCGTATGGGCATTGGCGCGGGCGACCACGACTTCGCCCGTCTCGATGGGCTGGCGGAGGGTTTCCAGCACCTGCCGTGGAAATTCAGGAAACTCATCCATGAACAACACGCCGTTGTGCGCCAGGCTGATCTCGCCCGGCTTCGCGCCCCGGCCTCCCCCCACGATGGCCGCCATCGACGCCGTGTGATGCGGTTCGCGGAACGGCCGCAGGCGCGAGATGCCGCCCTCGTCCAGTAATCCCGCGAGCGAATGGATCATCGAGGTTTCAA
Organism: Rhodovulum sp. P5; assembly: GCF_002079305.1. Lineage (NCBI taxonomy): Bacteria > Pseudomonadati > Pseudomonadota > Alphaproteobacteria > Rhodobacterales > Paracoccaceae > Rhodovulum > Rhodovulum sp. P5. The sequence goes on along the minus strand of NZ_CP015039.1, from coordinate 1,515,097 downwards.
GGGCCTCCGCCGGGGACAGGGGCGGCAGGATGCCTGCCATGCGCGCGGCCAGCATCGACTTGCCCGATCCCGGCGCGCCCACCATCAGCATGTGATGCCGGCCCGCCGCGGCGATTTCCAGTGCCCGCTTGGCCCGTTCCTGCCCCTTGACGTCGGATAGATCGCGGATCGTGTCGCCGCCCGTCACCTCCCCCGGTTCGGCCGGGGCAAGCGGGGACTGCCCGGTGAAATGGCGCACGACCGCGGCAAGGTCGGGCGCGGCCAGAACCTGCGTGCCGCCGACCCATGCGGCCTCGGCCCCGCTGGCCTTGGGGCATAGAAGTGCCCGGTCGGCCTCTGCCGCGGCCATGGCGGCCGGCAACGCGCCGATCACCGGCACAAGCCGCCCATCAAGCGACAGCTCACCCAGTGCCACGGTTTCTTCGGCGGCATCCCGGGGCAACACGTCCAGCGCGGCCAGAAGTGCCACCGCGATCGGCAGGTCGAAATGCGACCCTTCCTTGGGCAGGTCGGCGGGTGACAGGTTCACCGTGATCCGCTTGGAGGGCAGCGCCACGCCCATCGACACCAACGCCGCGCGTAACCGGTCGCGCGCTTCGCTGACCGCCTTGTCGGGCAGCCCCACGATGGAAAAGGCGGGCAGCCCGGGCGAGACGGCGCACTGAACCTCGACAAGCCGCGCCTCGACCCCCTCGAACGCCACGGTATAGGCCCGCGCCACCATCTCTGTCCCCCTGTTCAGGATGGTTAACGGGTAAGCGGCGTTGGTTACCGAATGGTAAACCGATGGGCGCCCTGCGACCGGATTGCCCATTTGTGCGTCAGCGCACACAGCGGGTGCGGGTGATTTTTGAACAATTCAAGTCTTTGTGTGAACCAAATGCCGCACTCGCGCGTATGGTTATCAAGAAACGAATATCGGCTTTGCCAAGACCGGGGGAAGACATGGCTCTTGACGGATATGACGCAAACGGTTTGTCGCGGCAGGCGATGAAGGCGGAGTTGCTGGATGCCGAGACGGAACTGAAGCTGGCCTATGCATGGCGGGATGAACGGGACGAGGCAGCGCTGCACCGCCTGATCACGGCCTATATGCGCTTGGCGATCTCGATGGCGGCGAAGTTCAAACGCTACGGCGCGCCGATGAACGACCTGATCCAGGAAGCCAGCCTTGGCCTGATGAAGGCCGCCGACAAGTTCGACCCCGACCGGGGCGTGCGCTTTTCAACTTACGCGGTCTGGTGGATCAAGGCGTCGATCCAGGATTACGTGATGCGCAACTGGTCCATGGTGCGCACCGGCTCGACCTCTTCCCAGAAATCGTTGTTCTTCAACATGCGCCGCGTTCAGGCGCGGCTGGAGCGGGAGGCAAGCGCGCGGGGCGAGACGATGGACCGGCACCAGTTGCGGCAGATGATCGCGACCGAGGTCGGCGTGCCCCTGGCCGATGTCGAAATGATGGAGGGGCGCCTGTCCGGCTCCGACTTCTCGCTGAACGCGACGCAGTCGACCGACGAAGAAGGCCGCGAATGGATCGAGACGATCGAGGATGACAGCACGCAGGCCGCCGATCTGGTCGAGGACAGCCGCGACCGGGCGCAATTGCGCAACTGGCTGGACTCGGCCCTGTCGGAATTGAACGACCGGGAGCGGTTCATCGTGAAGGAACGCAAGTTGCGAGAGGACCCGCGGACGCTGGAAAGCCTTGGCAACGAATTGGGCTTGTCCAAAGAGCGTGTGCGCCAGTTGGAAGCTGCCGCATTCGGAAAGATGCGCAAGAGCCTTGAAGCACGGTCCCATGAGGTGCATCACTTCCTGGTGTGAGACAGATTGCTTCTATTGGCGCGGTCGCCGCGCTTCTGACCGTATCGTCCGTTGGGGCTGAGGAGATCGCCCCGGCGGACGTCCTCGTTTTGCCGCAGGCGGATGTCGTCATTCTGGGGGAGTTGCACGACAACCCCATCCATCACGCCAATCAGGCCAAGGCCGTCGCGGCGCTGTCCCCCGCCGCGTTGGTGTTTGAAATGCTGACGCCGGATCAGGCCGCGCGGGTGACACCAACCTTGCGCGACAACGAACAGACGCTTGGTGCGGTGCTGGAATGGGAACAGTCGGGCTGGCCCGATTTCGCAATGTACCACCCGATCTTCACCGCGGCCCCGGCCGCGGCGATCTATGGGGCCGCGCTGCCGCGGGACGACGTGCGTCGTGCGGTGGCCGAAGGCGCAGCCGCTGTGTTCGGCGATGAAGCTTCTGCCTATGGCCTGACCGCGCCCTTGCCGGAGGATCAAAAGGCGATCCGGGAAGAGGGGCAGATGAAGGCCCATTGCGACGCGCTGCCCGAACATCTTTTGGGCGGCATGGTAGAGGCGCAGCGGCTGCGCGATGCGGCCCTGGCCCGCGCGGTACGGCAGGCGCTTGATGACACCGGCGGGCCGGTCGCCGTCATCACCGGCAACGGCCACGCGCGCACCGACTGGGGACTGCCCGATGCCTTTGCCCGGGTCGCGCAGGGCGCAACGGTGCTGTCCGTCGGCCAGTTGGAATCCCGGCCTGAAGAGACGCCGCCATTCGACCTGTGGCTGGTCACCGATCCGGCAGAGCGCCCCGACCCTTGCGCGGCGTTCAAGACCCGGTAGCCTTGTCTCGGCCCCCTCTGCGGCCTAGACATCTTTTCCAGACAGTCGCAAACGGGCGGGGCCATGCTTTCCGGCAAACGCATTCTGCTGATCATTGCGGGCGGTATCGCCGCGTACAAGACGCTCGACCTGATCCGGCGCCTTCGGGAACGGGGCGCGGCGGTGACGCCCGTCATGACGCGTGCGGCCGAGCAATTCGTCACGCCGCTGTCGGTATCGGCGCTGTGCGGTCAGAAGGTCTTTCGCGATCTCTTCGACCTGACGGATGAAGCCGAGATGGGCCATATTCAGTTGTCGCGATCTGCCGACCTAGTCGTCGTGGCTCCGGCAACGGCGAACATGATGGCAAAGATGGCCGGTGGGATCGCGGACGATCTGCCCTCGACCCTTCTGCTGGCGACAGACACGCCGGTCTTGCTGGCACCGGCGATGAACGTGCGGATGTGGGGGCATCCGGCGACGCGGCGCAACGTCGATACCCTGCGCGGCGACGGCATCCGCCTTGTCGGCCCGAACGAGGGGGACATGGCCTGTGGCGAATACGGTCCGGGCCGGATGGCGGAGGTGCCGGAGATCCTTGACGCCATCGTAGATGCGCTGGCCGATGGTCCGCTGGCGGGGCGGCGGATCGTGGTGACCTCTGGCCCCACCCATGAACCCATCGACCCGGTGCGTTATATCGCCAACCGCTCTTCCGGGGCGCAGGGCACGGCGATTGCCCGCGCGCTGGCCGCGCTCGGGGCTGAGGTCGTGTTCGTGACCGGCCCAGCGGATGTTGCGCCGCCGGACGGTGTGACCGTGATGCGGGTGGAAACCGCGCAGCAGATGCTGGCGGCGGTGCAGGCCGCGCTGCCCGCGGATGCCGCCGTTTTCGCCGCCGCCGTCGCCGACTGGCGCGTCGCCAATGCGGCCGGGCAGAAGATGAAGAAGGACGGCACCGGCATGTTGCCCACGCTGGAATTTGCCGAGAACCCGGACATTCTGGCCACGGTTTCGCAGATGGCTGCGGGGCGCCCGCCTTTGGTCGTGGGCTTCGCCGCGGAAACCGAGGATGTCGCGGCCCATGCCACGGCCAAGCGCGCGCGCAAAGGGTGCGACTGGATCGTCGCGAACGATGTCTCGCCGGCCACTGGTATCATGGGCGGCACCGAAAACGAGGTGATGCTGATCACCGCCGAAGGGGCCGAGACATGGCCGCGCCTGTCCAAGACTGAGGTCGCCGAACGGCTGGCCGCGCGGATTGCCGAGGCGCTGGCATGACACCTGTTCTACAAATCCTGTGGGAGGATTGGGCGGATCAAACCGTGCCCTTGCCCGCCTATCAGACGGCGGGCGCCGCCGGGGCCGACATCCGGGCCAATCTGCCAATAGATATCCGGGCCGAGGGGTTCACCCTGCAACCGATGGAACGGCGGATCGCGCCGACCGGCATTCGCATGGCGTTTCCGCCGGGGTTCGAGGTGCAGATCCGCCCGCGCTCCGGCCTCGCGCTGAAACACGGCATCACGCTGCCCAATACCCCCGGTACCATCGACAGCGACTATCGCGGCCCGCTTGGCGTGCTTCTGGTGAACCTCGGGGCAGAGCCCTACACGATTCATCATGGCGACCGGATCGCGCAGATGATCGTGGCCCCCGTGGTGCAGGCGAACTTTGCGGTTGTCGATAGCCTGGACGACACGGCGCGCGGCGCTGGCGGCTTCGGTTCGACGGGGCGCGGCTGATGGGGCTGGTCTTCGGGATTGCGCTGCTCCTTTGGGCCGCGGGGGCGCTGTTGCGGGCCCCCTATCGGGCCCGGTGGGGGATGATCGGGGGGCTGTATCTGGGCGTTCTGGTCGTGCAGATGCTGATGCCGGAGGGGCACGCCCTGCGCCAGACCATCGGCGGCACGCCCGAAGGGTGGTTCTCGCTTGGTGTGATCGCGGCGATGATCGCGGGCTACCGGGTCGTTCTCGGGGCCATCAAGCGCCGGGCGGCGGAACTCGGCGTCGATCCGGCCGAGAAGACCGGGGCGTTTCGTCCCGCGGAACTGGACCGATACGCGCGCCATATCGTGCTGCGGGAAATCGGCGGGCCGGGGCAGCGCAAGCTGAAGGATGCAAAGGTTCTGGTGATCGGGGCCGGGGGGCTGGGCTCGCCGGCGCTGATGTATCTGGGGGCGGCGGGCGTGGGCACGTTGGGGGTGATCGACCATGACAGCGTCGACAATTCCAATCTTCAGCGGCAGGTCCTGCATACGGATGAGCGGATCGGCATGCCCAAGGTGTTTTCCGCGCAGGCGGCGCTGAAGGCGCAAAACCCCTTTATCGAGGTGCGCACCTACAAGCGGCGGCTGACCGAGGACAACGCCGCGCCCTTGTTCGAAGACTACGACCTGATCCTAGACGGGTCGGACAATTTCAAGACGCGGTACCTGGCCAATCGCGTGGCGGCGGAGCAGCGCAAGCCGCTGATTGCCGCGGCCATTACCCAGTGGGAGGGGCAGATCAGCCTTTACCACCCGGCCGCGGGCACGCCCTGCTACGAATGCGTCTTCCCCACGGTTCCGGCCGACGGCCTTGCCCCGTCCTGTTCCGAGGCTGGGGTGGTCGGCCCGCTTCCGGGGGTGGTCGGTGCGATGATGGCGGTTGAGGCGGTCAAGCTCCTCACCGGGGCGGGCGAGACGTTGAAGGGCCGGTTGCTGATCTATGATGCGCTCTACGGCGAAACCCGGCAGATCGCCTTGAAACCGCGCGCGGATTGCACCGTTTGCAGCGGTCGCGCGCGGGCGGCCGGGTAGGCTGTTATCCGTCCCGGACAGGGTCGAAATGGATGATCACATCGGCACCGGGATAGTCCGACAGGATATTGTGCTTGAGCGTCGCGCCGATGGTGTGGGCATCGTTCAGGCTTTGGGTGCCGTCCAGTTCGATATGCAGGTTCACGAACAGCCGCGTGCCTGCCCGCCGGGTCTTGAGGTCGTGGAAGCCGTGGACCCCTGCGCAGGTCCGGGCAAGCTCTTCGATCCGGGCGATCACCTCCGGCTCTGCGGCCCGGTCCATCAGCGCATCCCACGCCCCCCGCCCGATGCCGAGGGCACCCACGGCCAGCATGCCCGCTGCGGCCAGCGCGATGACCGCATCAAGCCGTGCCAGCCCGAATTCCGCCGAGGCCCAGAGCGCGACGATCGCCCCGAGATTGGGGATCAGGTCGCCCAGATAGTGCAGCGCATCGGCCTGAACGACCCGGCTGCCGGTGCGCGCGGCCACACGGCGTTGCCAAAGCACCAGGCCGAGGGTCAGCAGGATCGACAGGCCCATTGCGATCATGCCGCGCCCCTCTGCCGACAGGGGGGCGACCTCTGACGAGATCAAACGCAAGAGCGCGGCCACGCCAATGACCGTGGCAGAGGCCAGAATGAACACGGCCTGTCCCAGCGCGGCCAGATCCTCGGCCGAGGAATGGCCGAAGGCGTGGTCGTCATCGGGTGGGCGAGCGGCATAGAAGATCGCGGCCAGCGCACCCAGCGACATCATCAGGTCAAGCGCGCTGTCGGCAAGCGAGGCCGCAACTGAAAGCGACTGCGTCGACCCCAGCGCCCAGAGCTTCAGCCCCACCAGCACAAGGGCGGTCGCCACCGAGGCCAGCCCGGCAGACAGGTTCAGTCGGGTCTTGTCGGGCATGGGTCCCGTCCCGTTCGTCGCGGTTCGCGCGGGGCTTAGCAAGTATCGCGTGCGGGCGGCAAGATCACTCGCGGATTTCGTCCGGGTCCACACCCCAGAGCGCGTCTTTCGGCACCCAGCCCGACAGCCGGTCGGCGGTGATCTTGCACCAGTCGGGCTGGCATTCGCCCAGCTTTGCGATGACGCCCAGTTCCGCATGGGCCAGCACAAGCGCATCGGGCCGGGGCGTCCGCCGAAGCGGCAGCATGTCCTGTTCCACCAGAACCGTCCGCACCCCCGATAACAGCGAGTAGTGAATCCAGCCCCCCGCGCCGTCCTTGTCGCGGACCAGCCGCCAATGGCCGTATTCGTTGGTGATCTGCAACGGCACGCCGCGTCGTTTATAGACCCAGTCGATCCGGTGGCTCAGACTCGGGCCGCGGCGCACGTTCCCTTCCGATGCTTTCAGCGAAACGAACCGGGGCAGCGGCAGGTTCGTGACCGGGCCACGCTCTGCCGCGACGCCGGGAAACCCCAGCACGGCGGCCAGAACCGCGGAAAGAAGCAGCCTCGCTCTCGTTCGGGCCACGTATTGCGCCATCTTGTCCGCTCACCTGCCTTGCGGGGTCTTGTGCCCCGTCCCGTTCTCGGACAGTTTGCCATCGACGCCAAGGGTTGGAAAGCAGGGGAGGCCAGGGATGCCCGCTCAACGTCTCAGTGTTGTCGTGACGCGACGCTTGCCCGAGCCGGTCGAGACCCGGATGAAGGAACTCTTCGATGTCGAGTTGAACGACGCCGATGAGAAGATGACCCGCGACCAGCTCGTCGATGCGATGCGGCGGGCCGATGTGCTGGTGCCCTGCGTGACCGACACCATCGATCAGGCCATGCTGGCCCGGGCCGGCGACCGGCTGAAGCTGATCGCGAATTACGGCGCGGGGATCGACCATCTGGATGTGCAGACCGCGCGGCAGCGGGGGATCCTCGTCTCCAACACGCCCGGCGTTGTGACCGAGGACACCGCCGACATGACCATCGCGCTGATGCTGGCCGTCACGCGGCGGATCCCCGAAGGCCTGGCCGTGATGCAATCGGGAGAGTGGCGTGGCTGGTCGCCGACCGCGTTCATGGGCGGTCGCATCGGCGGGCGGCGCATCGGGATCCTCGGCATGGGCCGGATCGGGCAGGCGGTGGCGCGGCGGGCCAAGGTCTTCGGCATGCAGATTCACTATCACAACCGCCGCCGGGTGCGCCCCGAGGTCGAGGAGGAGCTTGAGGCGACCTATTGGGAAAGCCTCGACCAGATGGTCAGCCGGATGGACGTGATCAGCGTGAACTGTCCGCACACGCCGTCGACCTTCCACCTGATGAATGCACGGCGGCTGAAGCTGATGAAATCCGACGCGGTGATCGTGAACACCTCCCGCGGGGAGGTGATCGACGAAAACGCGCTGACCCGGATGCTCCGGGCCGGAGAGATCGCGGGGGCCGGGCTGGACGTGTTCGAGCATGGCCACGAGATCAATCCGCGCCTGCGCGAGTTGTCGAATGTCGTTCTGCTGCCGCATATGGGCTCGGCCACGGTCGAAGGTCGCACCGAGATGGGCGAGAAGGTGATCATCAACATCAAGACCTTCGCCGACGGCCACAGGCCCCCGGACCTGGTGGTGCCAGCGATGCAGTGACCGGGCGGTTGGCGATGCCCGATCGATCTGCACGCCCGGACTGGCAGATCAGCCTGTGGTTCCTGCTTGCGGTCACGGCCTATTTCGCGCTGCAGACCGGCCTGAGGCTGGCCCTTGGCGGGGCGCTGGAAACCGACGAAGCCGAGATGATGGTGATGACCCCAGGCCTGCGCTGGGGCTATGGGCCGCAACTGCCGCTCTACAACTGGCTTCAGATCGGCGTGTTCGAACTGTTCGACCGGTCGCTGTTGGCCCTGTCGGTGATGAAGAACGGCCTTCTGTGGCTGACCTACGTGCTGTTGTTTCTGGGGTTGCGGATTTGGGTTCCGGCGGGGGCGGCCGCATTCGGGGCGCTGGCGCTCGTCCTGATCCCCGACATCGCGTGGGAGGCGCAGCGCGCCACCACCCATTCCAACATCCTGATGGCCTGTTCGGCCCTGACGCTGGCGGCCTTTCTGTGGGCGGTGCGGCGGGGCCACTGGCCGGGATGGATCGCACTGGGGCTGGCCATCGGGCTGGGGGGGCTGTCGAAGTACAATTTCTGGCTGGTGCCATTCGGTCTTTTCGCAGCGGGGCTGACCGTGGCCCCGATGCGGGCTCAGATCCTGCGGTGGCGGGTGCTGACGGTGCCCGTGCTTGCCCTGGCGATCGTGGCGGTGCCCTATGGCTGGATGATCCGCAATGCCGATCTGGCGTTCGCCTCGGTCGGCAAGTTGCAGCTTGAGGAGCAGACGGCGGGCCTGCCCGAAGGGCTTGGCCTGACGGTTCTGGGGGCCATCGCCCTTCTGGCGCTGCCGTTGATCGTGGCGGGCCTTTTGTGGCTGGCAGGCCGTCGGAAAAGCGATGCGGACGTCCGGCATGCCGGAGTGGCGGCGCTGCTTCTGCGCGGTGGTGTGATCCTATGTGCGGGCGTCATGCTGGTCGTCTGGCTGGCCGGTCTGGGGCAGATGACTCAACGCTGGCTGCTGCCGCTTGCATTCTTGGTGGTGCCGGGGGTTTTCGTCTGGCTCTTTCCGCGGCTTGGTCGGCGGGCTGTGGCGTCTACCCATGTAGGGCTTGCCCTTCTCGCCGTGCTGGTTCTGGCCGGGCTCACCCATGACCGGTTCAAGCCCGGGGCGCGGCGCGACGTAGATTTCGCAACCCTGCCCATGCAACTGTCAGATGTCGCGCAACTGCCCGCCACGCCCATCGTGGCCGAGTTCTACACGGCCGGAAACCTCAAGCATCTGCGCCCCGACTGGCAGATTGACCCCTACCTGCCCGTCGCGGCGCGCGACTTTGGCGGACAGACGGTGCTGTTTATCCTGCGCGAAGATGTGCCGCCAAACCTTAAGGCCGGTCTGGGGCAGGCGGGATGGCCGCAAGACGGGGGCGGCGATGTTCTGGAAGAGGGCGATCTGACGCTGCCATACATGTCTTCCGAGGGCGCCCTGCCGCTGCGGTACGTTCTGGTTCAGACATCAAAGTCACTGTTGGCAGAGTGACGGTCGCAACTGGTATGCGTCGGTGCCATTGTACGCGCTTGCGCGTCGGTTTCGCGCCATGGGGTGCCGGGTGTTCCTCGCCTCGCGCATGATCTTCCGCGGGCTGGTCGTGGGAAACCTGCGGATGGCCCAAAGCCGGGCTGACATGGACGCCTACACGGCTATGCCACCACCCCAGAGACCTTCGGCGTGCGAATATGGCTGCCCCGGCGGTTTCCGCGCCGATCTGTTCCCACGGGATCCACCGCGACGGCGCGTGCGCCTCAGCGTGTGACGTCGTAATCGGTCAACTGGCCGTCGCCGTTGCGGTCCAACAGGGCCAGCCAGTCGGTAGCGGCGAGGCGGAATTCGTCAAGGGTGATCCGCCCGTCGCCGTTGATGTCGCTCCGTGCGATGGCGAAGCCACCCGCCATCCGGGCGACCTCGGACCCGTAGCGGCCGCCGACCCGGCGGATATCCGACCGGCGCGCGGCGTCAAACAGGGCCGTTTCGCGCCCCGAAAGCATCCCGTCCTTGTTGCTGTCGAACCTTTCGAACATGACCGGGGCCCAGCGGCGGATTTCGTGCAAGCGAACGGTTCCGTCGCCGTTGAAATCCCAGTGATGGACGAAACCGCGATCCGCGCGGTCAGGCAGCCGGGATGGTCCATCGGCGCAGGCTGCGGTTCCGGTCAGGGCCAGTGCGGCGGCAAGGATGAAGTGGCGAGTCATGGTGGATCACTCCCGACATGGTTGAATCTCGAACTCAGGAAACCTTGCAGGACGGTCCAAGGCAACGTTTATCGACGAGGGCGCCAAAATGTTCGCATTTGGATATGTTAACATTTTGGAAATGGCCGCCGTTCACCATCGAGGTATTCTGGGGCGGCCTGCCGTGGCGGGAGAGACCGGGGTATCGGGGGCCGGAGAGGATTCCGGACGAATGAGTTTTCTTGGACGCATCGAGGATGCAACGGGCGTTGTGGCCGCCTTTCCGGGTGGTCTGGCCGAAGGGACGAACCTGCGCACGCCCTGCGGGCCGCGGCGGGTGGAATTCATCCGCCCCGGCGACATGATCGTCACGCGCACGGGCGGACTGCAACCGGTGCGCCTTGTCTGGCGCCGTGTGGTCCGCGCCGAGGATATGGCGATTGTGCCGGGCCTTGCACCCGTCCGGCTGAAACCCCGGGTTCTGGGGCCCATGATGCCGCGACAGGATGTTCTGCTGGCACCCGACCAGGAGGTGCTGATCCCCGGTTGGCGGATCCTCGACTGGCCCGACGGGCAGACCGTTCGCGTGTCGGCGCGCGACATCGCGGGTCTGTCGGACGGGGCCTATGTCGATTGCGCACCCGATGCGTTCGTCTGTTACCAGATCGTCTTCGACTGTCCGCAGGTCATCACGGCAAACGGTTTGCCGGTGGTCAGCCTTTGTCCGACCGCCGCTGTTCTCGCAACGCTTGGGCCTGCTGAACGGGAGTCGTTGCTAAGGCGGTTCCCGCAGCTTGGGCGGGATCCGGGTGCCTATCCGCCGGCCGAGTTTCCCGCGGCCAGCGGCATCGAATTCATCGGACCGTTGGGGTGATCCCAACCGCGGCCGGGCGTTACGCGCCCGACTGCGCCTTTTCTTCCATCAGCTGGTCGTAGCATTCGATGGCCTCGGCCGCGTACATCATGGCGGGGCCGCCACCCATCTGGATCGCCATGGCCAGGACGTCGCCGACCTCTTCACGGGTGGCGCCCACGCGCACCAGCGCCTCCATGTGCAGCACGATGCAGGCCTCGCAGCGCAGCACGATGGCCATGCCCATGGCGACCAGTTCCTTGGTCTTGAAATCAAGCTGCCCGCCGTCCTTGACCGCCTTGCTCAGCGTGCTGAAGCCCTTGGCCTGTTCCGGGATTGCCTTGTTCAGGCGGCGCAGCTGATCTTTCGTGCTTTCGCGTTTCTGTGCCCAATCCATTTCGCTCTCCTCAAATCGGATAGTTGGCCCCCCCTTGGGTCCCCTCTACCCCTGCGGCGCGGGGAGTCAAAGGGGATTTATACCCACAAGAGTCACGTTTTCGGCAGGCATCGGGCTGGGGTCTTGCGGGGTCAGACCCGCGTTTTCCATCCAGCGGTGCACCTCGGCGATGGACTTGTAACCGATCTCGGGGTCCTGTGCCGTCAGGCTGGCATGAAAGGCCGCGTCGGAGTCGGTGGCAAAGCCGTGTTCGCGGCGAAACGGTCCATAGATCATCAGCATCCCACCCGGCGAAAGGGCATGGCTGGCTTCCACGATCAGGGTTTCGGCCTCGCTCTCGCTGATCAGATGCAGGATATTGCTGGCAAAGATCAGGTCCTGCCCGCCATGTTTCGCACCCCAGCCGGGGGTGCAGGCATCGAGGGCGATGGCGGGGCGGATATTCGCACAGTCCGATCCCGCGTTCCATGCGTCGATGCTCTTGCGGCGGGTCGGGTCGATATCGGTGGGTTGCCAGATCACATCGGGCAGGCAGGCGGCGATCCGAATTGCATGTTCCCCGGTGCCGCTGGCGATTTCCAGTGCCCGGCCGGATTTCGGCCCGCGTTCGGAAATCACGGCACAGATGGCTGCCCCGTTGCGGGCGGCCGATGGGGCGTGCAGCCGGTCGTTGTCCCGAGGGATCGCGACCGAGGCGCTGTCGGGAAGGTTCAGGCGGCGGGGCATGTCAGGTGGCTATCGGCATTGCGATGTTGCTTCGGTTCATCGGCAAAGATAGCCCACCTTGTGCCCCTGTACAGTCTACAGGCGCGCGGCGAAGGCGTCACTCCACCGCGCGCCGCCCTCTGACGGCTGAAGTGCGGTCTCCGATCACGACACCGCACACGGGAACGACGGCCCCCGACCACCCACTTTTGCCTGCCATGGACAGCCTTGAGCTACATCGCCCCGGGAGGCTCTGCCGCCGCGAGGGGTCTCGAGTCTCGAAGGCATTCTAGTATTCCGCGGCGTACCGAAAGGTTAACAGAAGTTCAAAGATTCCGGCCAGAAAAGTGCATTCCAGCCGCTGGAAGGCGGATCCTCGCGTATGGGATGGGCCAGACTTGGCGCGAGGGGCCGTCGCCCGGCGCTTTGTCCACGAAATTCGGCGACAGACTTTTAGATAACTGTTACAATTCCAGTTCTGCGTATTGATAGGGAGACATAGAAAATGATCGTCAAATCGATTCGGGAAGTTTTGAATGATCGGCCGATGTGCCGGGAACGTCCGGGGGCGACGCTGCGGGAGGCCTGCCACAAGTTGGAGGAGTGCAATGTCGGTGCGCTGGCCGTGATGGAGGAGGGTTGCCTTGTCGGTATCCTCAGCGAGCGCGATATCATCCGCCGCGCGATCTGCAAGGGGCGCCCGATGGACACGACGATGGTAGCCGATGTCATGACGGCCGATCCCAGGACGATCGATATCGATGGCACCCTGTCCGAAGCCCAGACCATCATGACCGAGGGGCATTTCCGCCACTTGCCGGTCATCGAGAATGGAGAGCCTGTGGGCATCCTGTCATTCCGGGACGTGCCCACCGAATACCGCCTGATGTTCGAGCGTTTCAACCAGTACCGCGAAAGCGCCTAGGTCCGATCCGCTGCGACAGTTCCAAACGGAAAGGGCCCGCATTGGCGGGCCCTTTTTGTCATCAAGACGCGCTTTGTTATTGAGGGATGTCGCCGGTCAGACCCTCGACATAGAAATTCAGTCCCGCCAGCGTGCCGTCGTCGGCCACTTCGCCCTCGGCCAGCCACGGCGTGCCGTCCTGCTTGTTCAGGGGGCCGGTGAAGGGGTGGTAGTCGCCGCTGGAGATCGCCTCTTTCAGGGCGAGCGCTTCGGCCTTCACGTCCTCGGGCACGGCGCTGGAGATCTCGCCGATGCCAACCATGCCTTCCTTGATCCCGTGCCACGTGGCGACGCTTTCCCATGTGCCGTCCATGACCGCCTGCACGCGGTCGATGTAATAGGGCGCCCATTCGTCGATGATCGAGGACAGCCGCGGCTCCGGCGCATATTCCGCCATGTCGGCCGCCTGCCCAAAGCCGTAGCCCCCGGCCTTTTCCAGCGTGGCCAGCGGCGCGGTGGAGTCCGTATGGGCCAGCACCACGTCGATGCCCTGATCCAGCATGGCTTGCGTCGCGTCAGCCTCTTTCGCCGGGTCGAACCATGTAAACAGCCAGATCACCGACAGGCTGACATCGGGGTTGGCCTTCTTGGCGTGGATATAGGTGGAGTTGATGCCGCGGATGACCTCCGGGATCGGGAAGGAGGCGATGTAACCGATCTTGTTCGACTTGGTCATCTTGCCCGCGATATGGCCCATGATCGCGCGGCCTTCATAGAAGCGGGCAGAGTAGTTCGACACGTTCGGCGCGGTCTTGTAGCCGGTGGCGTGTTCGAATTTCACGTTCGGGAACTTCTTGGCCACGTTGATCGTCGGGTCCATGTAGCCGAAGGAGGTGGTGAAGATCAGGTCCGCCCCCGACAGCGCCATCTGCGTCAGCACGCGTTCTGCATCCGCGCCTTCGGGCACGCTTTCCTGTTCGACCAGTTCCACCGCATCGCCGAAATGCTCTTTCATCTTCATCGCGGATTCATGGTGGTGCTGGCTCCACCCGCCATCGTTGACGGGGCCCACATAGACAAAGCCCACCTTGGTCTTGTCCTGTGCAAGGGCACTGCCGGCCAGACCCAGCGCAAGGGCGGCTGAGGCAAGAAGGGTTCTACGGTTCATGGATGGTTGTCTCCCATATTGGCGGGCGGCCCCGTGGCCCCCGGTTTGGCAGCGCCTCTCAGGTCGAGGCATGGAATACCCGGCCAAGCGACGCCGGCGCGTTCAGCGCCCCGCGCCCGCGGTTGGCCGACATGATGACCAGCACCAGAATCGTTATCAGATAGGGCGAGGCCGACAAGACTTCGACAGGCACGGCAAGCCCGGCAGCCTGCAGGTTCAGTTGCAGCACCGTGACACCGCCGAACAGATACGCGCCCAGCAGCACGCGCCCCGGCCGCCAAGATCCGAACACCACGATGGCCAGCGCGATCCAGCCCGCGCCTGCGGTCATCCCCTCTGTCCATTGCGGGACGCGCACGAGGCTGAGATAGGCCCCGCCCAATCCCGCACAGGCCCCGCCAAAGGCGATGGCGGCCAGCCGGATGCGCACGACCTTGTAGCCCAGCGCATGGGCGGCATCGTGGTTTTCGCCAACGGCGCGCAGGATCAGCCCGCCGCGGGTGAAACGCAGGAAGACCCAGACCGCGATCACTAGGGCAAGGCTGACATAGACGACAAGGTCATGGGAAAACAGGATACGCCCGACCACGGGCAGATCCGACAACGGTCCAAGGTCGATCTTCTCTGTCGCGGGCGGTTTCAACCCGTTATATCCCTGCCCGATCAGGGACGAGAGACCGAGGCCGAACAGCGTCAGCGCCAGACCCGTTGCCACCTGGTTCGACATCAGAACCTGGGTCAGAACGCCGAAGACCAGCGACAAGGCCGCGCCGCCGATCATGGCGGCCAGAAAGCCCAGCGTCGGGCTGCCGGTTTCCACCGCGATGGCAAAGCCGCAGATGGCGCCGGTGATCATCATCCCCTCGACCCCGAGGTTCAGGACGCCGGATTTCTCGACCACCAGTTCACCTAGCGCGGCCAGGAGGATCGGGGTGGACGCTACCATCAGCGAGGCGATCAGGATGATGGGGTTGATAGCGAGGAGTTCCATCAGGCGACCTCCCTCCGGCCCAGCCGGATGCGGAAATTCGTCAGGACATCGACCCCCAGCAGGAAGAACAACAGCATCCCCTGAAACGCCTGGATCGCGGCGGCGGGCAGGCCCAGCATGAATTGCGCCAGTTCCCCGCCGATATAGGTCAACGCCATCAACAGCCCCGCCAGCAGGATGCCGACGGGATGAAGGCGGCCCAGAAAGGCCACGATGATCGCGGTAAAGCCATAGCCCTGGTTGAAGTCGATGCTGACCTGCCCGGCGGGCCCGGCAACCTCGAAGAGCCCCGCCATCCCGGCCAGAGCGCCCGACGCCCCAAGGCAGAACAGGATCAGCCGGTTCGGATTGACGCCCGCGAAGCGCGCGGCGCGGGGCGACTGGCCCGTCAGCTTGATCTGGAACCCCAGCATGTGCCGGTTCAGCAGCACATAGGCCGCGATGACCGCGATGAAGGCCGCGACCACGCCCCAATGCATCCCCGTGCCCTCGACCAGTTCAAGGTTCGCGGCGGAAGGATATTGCTGAAGATTGCGGCTGCCCGGAAAGCCATTGCCGTCGGGATTGCGCATCAGCCCGACGGACATCGAGGCGAGGATCTGTTCCGCCACATAGACCAGCAGTAGGGAGACGAGGATCTCGTTCGTTCGGAAGCGTGTTTTCAAAAGCGCCGGGATCATCGCCCACGCCCAGCCGCCAAGGCCCCCGGCGATCACCATCAGCGGGAACAGGAACCACGCATCCAGCGGGTAAAGCGCCAGCGCAACGCCCGCGCCCGCAAGCGCGCCCATGATGTACTGTCCCTCTGCCCCGATGTTCCAGATGCCGGCACGGAAGCCCAGCGACAGGCCGATCGCGATCAGGATCAGCGGCCCGGCCTTCACCAGCAGTTGCGGGCGCGAATAGCTGGCGAACTGTTCGTGAAACAGCGGGTCCCAGAAGATCGTGCGGATCGCGGCGAAGGGGTCCTTTCCCAGCGCGGCAAACAGCAGCCCCCCGGCAATCATGGTCAGCGCCACGGCAAGCAGGGGCGTGGCCACCGTCCACAGGCGCGAGGGCTGGGGGCGTTTTTCAAGCCGGATCATGCGCGGTCCCCCTTACTCGGCCACATGGGCAACCTCCATGTCATGGGCGCCGCCCATCATCAGGCCGATCTCTTCCATCGTCAGCCCCTTGGCGGGCCGGGGCGGCGACAGGCGGCCTTCGTTCAGCGCGGCGAAGCGGTCGGAGATTTCCATCAATTCATCAAGATCCTGGCTGATCACGACGACGGCCGTTCCGGCCTCGGCCAGATCCATCAGGGACTGGCGGATCGACGCGGCGGCAGAGGCATCGACGCCCCATGTCGGCTGATTGACGACCAGAACCTCTGGCCGCTGCAAGACCTCTCGCCCGATGACGAACTTCTGCAGGTTTCCGCCCGACAGCGACCGCGCCGCATTGCCGGGCCCCGGTGTGCGCACGTCGAAGGCATGGATGACCTTTTCGGCAAAGGCCTTTGCGGCGGGCCATTTCAGGAACCCGCGCGCGGCCAGACCTTCGCGGATCGCCGCGGTCAGCATGGCGTTTTCGGTCAGGCTCATATCCGGGGCGGCGGCATGGCCCAGCCGTTCCTCGGGCGCGGCAAGCACCGCGATATGGCGCCGGCGGCTAGGATCCAGATGACCGATGGCGGCGCCGTGCAGCTTGACCGCCTCGGGCGTGACCGGCGCCTCGCCCGACAGCGCATCCAGCAACTCGTCCTGACCGTTGCCCGCCACACCCCCGACCCCGAGAATTTCGCCCGCGCGGACCGAGAAGGAGATGTTGCGCAGGCTGGTCCCGAATGGCGTGTGAGAGGGCAGGGAAAGACCCGAGACCTCCAGCACGATATCGCCCATCTCGCCGCTGGTGCGGGCCGGCGCGGTCAGCTTGGTGCCGACCATCATCTCGGCCAGTTCCGCGGCGGTTTTCTCTCGCGGGTTGCAACTGTCGACGACCTTGCCCATCCGCAGAATCGTGGCCCGGTCGCACAGCGTCCGGATTTCTTCCAACTTGTGCGAGATGTAGAGGATCGCGGTCCCCTCACCCGACAACTTGCGCAGGGTCGTGAACAGGATCTCGACCTCTTGCGGGGTCAGAACGCTGGTCGGTTCGTCCATGATCAGGAGTTTGGGGTCCTGCAACAGGCAGCGAATGATCTCGACCCGCTGCCGCTCCCCTGCGGAAAGCTCTCCCACCAGCCGGTCGGGGGCAAGCGGCAGGCCGTATGTTTCGCTCACCTCTCGGATTTGCCGGGCAAGGTGGCGCATCTTCGGCGGATGCTCCATCCCCAGCGCGATGTTCTCGGCCACGCTCAGCGCATCGAAAAGAGAGAAATGCTGAAACACCATCGCCACGCCGGCCCGGCGTGCGGCGCTCGGCTCCTCGGGGGCATAGGCTGTCCCGCGCAGGGTCATATGGCCGGTATCGGGTTGCACCAGCCCGTAGATCATCTTGACCAGCGTCGACTTGCCCGCGCCGTTTTCGCCCAACAGCGCATGCACTTCGCCCTCGGCGATATCGAAGGTGACGTGATCGTTTGCGACCACCCCGGGATAGGCCTTGGTCAGGCCCTCGACTGTCAGAAGCGTTGTCAAACGGGCTCTGCCCCCTGTGGACGCGGTCAGGACTTTCCTCGTTTGTGTAAACCGGTCCCGCGGTCCGCGGCAATCATGTCCGGTCGTGATCGGCGCGGTTTCGGCTCAATCATTCGGCGGATGCCTGATTTCTTGGCGCTGCGATGTCGCGGCCGTTCCGGTCTTTGACGGCCATCCGTTCGATGCATACCCTGACGACGACGTTCCGTTCGCAGAGGTCCGGCACATGAGACCCCAATTCATGCCCTACGCCCTGCACCACGTCCAACTGGCGATGCCCGAGGGGCGTGAAGACGAGGCACGGCGCTTTTACGGCGACCTGCTTGGGCTTGCCGATGAGGCGAAGCCTGAACCGCTCGCCGGTCGTGGGGGCGTCTGGTTCGCAAACGGAGATCTGCGCCTGCATCTTGGGGTCGAGACGGCGTTTCGCCCGGCACGAAAGGCGCATCCCGCGTTTCTGGTGACGGGCCTGCCTGCACTGGCAGAAAGACTGGCGCATGCCGGACACCAGCCCCGATGGGACGATGCGCTTCCCGGGGTGCAGCGATTCTATGTCGACGATCCGTTCGGAAATCGCCTTGAGTTCATGGCGCAGGGCGTCTGACACTTCCGTCTGCCGGGCCCTGCGGTTAGCCTGATCCAATGGCTGCCCCCCGATTCATTCATCTTCGCCTGCACACCGAATACTCGCTCCTGGAAGGCGCGGTGCGCGTCAAGAAACTGCCCGACCTTTGCCGTGCCGCAGGCATGCCGGCCGTGGCGGTGACCGATACCAACAACATGTTCTGCGCGCTGGAGTTCTCGGTGCTGGCCAGCGGCGCAGGCGTGCAGCCAATCATCGGGTGCCAGGTCGATCTGGCCTATGATCCCGCGCCGCAGGGAGAGCGGGCACGCCCCCCGCGCCGGTCGTGCTGCTGGCGCAGAACGAGGCCGGCTATGGCAACCTGATGAAGCTGAACTCATGCCTCTACGTGGACAAGCACGGAGCCTTGCCACAGGTCACGCTGGAGGAACTGGACCGGCACAGTGACGGCCTGATCTGTCTGACCGGCGGGCCGGATGGCCCCGTGGGGCGCCTATTGCAGGCCGGTCAGCGCCCCAAGGCCGAGGCCCTGATGGCGCGGCTTGCGGCGTCCTTTCCGACACGGCTTTATGTCGAGTTGCAGCGCCATCCCGGAGAGGGCGGGCAGCCGACCGAGGCGGAAGCGGCCACCGAGCGCGGCCATGTGGAGATGGCCTATGCGATGGACCTGCCTCTGGTGGCCACCAACGATGTCTATTTCCCGAAGACCGAGATGTACGAGGCGCATGATGCCCTGATCTGCATCGCCGAAGGGGCCTATGTCGATCAGGCCGACCCGCGCCGCCGCCTGACGCCGCAGCACTATTTCAAGACGCCCGAGGAAATGGCGGCGCTCTTTGCCGACCTGCCAGAGGCGCTGGACAACACCATCGAGATCGCGCGCCGCTGTGCGTTCAAGGCGGACAGGCGCAAGCCGATCCTGCCGCGCTTTGCCGAAGACGAGGTGGAGGAATTGCGGCGGCAGGCGAAGGAGGGGCTGGTCGCGCGTCTGGCTGTGATCCCCCATGCCGCGCCGGTCGAGGACTATGAGAAACGGCTCGACTTCGAACTCGGCATCATCGAGTCGATGGGATTCCCGGGCTACTTCCTGATCGTTGCCGACTTCATCAAATGGGCCAAGGAGCATGACATCCCGGTGGGGCCGGGCCGTGGCTCGGGGGCGGGCAGTCTTGTGGCCTATGCGCTGACGATCACCGACCTTGACCCGCTGCGCTATTCGCTGCTGTTCGAACGGTTCCTGAACCCCGAACGGGTCAGCATGCCCGACTTCGACATCGATTTCTGCATGGATCGCCGGGAGGAGGTGATCGAATACGTCCAGCGCAAGTATGGACGGGAAAAGGTCGCGCAGATCATCACCTTCGGCGCGCTTCTGTCCAAGGCCGCGGTGCGCGATGTGGGGCGCGTCTTGCAGATGCCCTATGGACAGGTCGACAAGCTGTCGAAGCTGATCCCGGTCGAGGGCGTCAAGCCGGTGTCCATCACCAAGGCGCTGGAGGAAGAGCCGCGCCTGCGCGAGGCCGCCCGCAGCGAAGAGGTCGTGGACCGGTTGCTGACCTATGGGCAGCAGGTCGAGGGCCTGCTGAGGAATGCCTCCACGCATGCCGCGGGCGTGGTGATCGGCGACCGCCCGCTGGACGAACTCGTCCCGCTTTATCAGGATCCGCGGTCGGACATGCCGGCCACGCAGTTCAACATGAAATGGGTCGAACAGGCGGGTCTTGTCAAATTCGACTTCCTCGGTCTGAAAACGCTGACGGTGATCCAGAACGCCATCGACCTGATCCTTGGCGGCGGGCGCAACCTGCACGAAGCGGCGGACGGCACCCGGATCTACGACCCCGCCGAAGGCGCGGAAAACGAGATCGGGCATATCCCGCTGGATGACGAGGCGACCTACGAGCTGTACGCCAGCGCGAAAACGGTCGCCGTGTTCCAGGTTGAAAGTTCGGGCATGATGGACGCGCTGCGCCGGATGAAGCCCACCTGCATCGAGGATATCGTGGCGCTGGTGGCCCTTTACCGCCCCGGCCCGATGGAAAACATCCCGACCTATTGCGAGGTGAAGAACGGGCTGAAGGCGCGCGCCTCGGTCCATCCGCTGATCGACCATATCCTGGAGGAAACCCAGGGCATCATCGTCTACCAGGAACAGGTGATGCAGATCGCACAGGTCATGGCGGGCTACAGCCTTGGCGGCGCTGACCTGCTGCGCCGCGCCATGGGCAAGAAGATCAAGGAGGCGATGGACGCCGAGCGGCCCAAATTCGAAAAGGGGGCCGCGGAAAACGGCGTCGATGCCAAGAAGGCGAGCGAGGTGTTCGACCTTCTGGAGAAATTCGCCAATTACGGGTTCAACAAATCCCACGCCGCGGCCTATGCCGTGGTCAGCTATCAGACCGCATGGCTCAAGGCCAACCACCCGGTGGAGTTCATGGCCGGCGTGATGAACTGCGATCTCCACCTGACCGAGAAACTCGCCGTCTATGCCGAGGAAGTCCGCCGGGGCCTGAAGATCGAGATCGTGCCACCTTGCGTGAACCGCTCTGGCGCGATGTTCGGCGTGGCCGAAGGCCGACTGGTCTATGCGCTGGGCGCGCTGAAAAACGTGGGCGTGGAGGCAATGAAGCTGATCGTTCAGGGGCGCGGTGACAAACCCTTTGCGACGCTTTTCGATTTTGCCCGCCGGGTCGACATGAAGCAGATCGGCAAGCGCCCGCTGGAAATGCTGGCCCGTGCCGGGGCGTTCGACGAACTCGACCCCAATCGCCGCCGGGTGTTTGACAGTCTCGATGCCCTCGTGGCCTATTCCGCCGCGATCCATGACCAGCGCGGGTCCGCGCAGGTGTCGTTGTTCGGCGAGGCCGGCGCCGACCTGCCGGAGCCGCGGCTTTCCCCGGTCGTGGACTGGCTGCCCAACGAACGGCTGGCCGAAGAGCAGAAGGCGGTCGGCTTCTACCTCTCGGGCCATCCGCTTGACGACTACATGGCCGCGTTGAAACGCAAGAAGGTCATGACCAAGACCGAGGTGGAGGAAGCGGCCAAATCCAATGCCATCGTCGCGCGCATGGCGGGGGCGGTCGCCGGCCGGCAGGAGCGGAAGTCGGCCAAGGGCAACCGCTTTGCCTTCGCGCAACTGTCCGACCCGACGGGGCTGTTCGAGGTGACGCTGTTCTCCGACGTGCTGGAGGCTGCCCGCGACCATCTGGAGGCCGGGATGAACGTCGTCCTGCAAGTGGAAGCGACGATGGAGAACGACCAGTTGAAACTCTTGGCCCGTTCGGTTCAGCCGGTCGATACGGTCGTGGCCGATGCCGGGGCTGCGGGGCTGAAGATCTTTGTCGAGGATCCCTCGGCCGTAGCCGCCGTCTCGGGCCTGCTCGACCGGGCGAAGGGGGAAACGGGGCTGCGCGGGCGTGGCCCGGTGCAGCTCTGCCTGATGGCCCCCGACCTGCCGGGCGAGGTCGAGATGGGGCTGGGGGAAAGCTACCCGGTGACCCCGCAGATCAAGGGCGCGCTGAAATCCCTGCCCGGTGTTCTGACGGTGGAGGATTTCTGAGCCCGCCCCTTCTTCTTGGTGAAAATACCCACGGCGCGATTCCCACCGTCCCGCGCGCCCTGGGGCAGGGGCGTTACCAATGCGGCGGCTTGCTGTCGCCCAGGGGGACCGACCCGCCTTCCTCGTATTCCCGCTCCGCCTCCCGCTCCAAGAGCATCCTGACCTGCCGGCGGAGGCCTTCGATCTCACGCGCCTGCCGGGCCAGTTCGTCCGACAGCGTGTCCGCCTCTGCGACAAGATGGGCGATGCGCTCTTCCAGCGCGGTCAGTTCGTCGTCGTCGGTCATCTCTGTCTCCGTGCATGTCAGTCGCCTTGCCCCCCGGCCCCCCTTCGGCTAGACCCCGCGCGGACAGCGAGGCAGGGACGACAGAACCGATGGCCAAGGACAAGAAACCCCGGCGCCCCAAGGCCGAGACGCCCAAGGGCTTTCGCGACTATTTCGGCGCAGATGTCACCGAACGCAAGGCGATGCTGGACAAGATCGCCGAGGTATATCATCGCTATGGCTTCGACCCGCTGGAAACGTCCGCCGTAGAAACGGTAGAGGCGCTGGGCAAATACCTGCCCGATGTGGACCGCCCCAATGCCGGCGTGTTCGCGTGGCAGGAGGAAGACAGCGACTGGGTTGCGCTCCGCTATGACCTGACCGCGCCCTTGGCCCGTGTGGCGGCGCAGTTCCGCAACGATCTGCCGACGCCGTACCGCCGCTACGCGATGGGGCCGGTCTGGCGCAACGAAAAGCCGGGGCCGGGGCGGTTCCGCCAGTTCTATCAATGCGATGCGGACACGGTGGGCGCGGCAAGCGTGGCGGCGGATGCCGAGGTCTGCGCCATGCTGTCGGACGCGCTGGAGGCGGTGGGTATTCCCCGCGGCGACTACATCGTGCGGATCAACAACCGAAAGGTCCTGAACGGCGTGATGGAGGTGGCGGGTGTTCTGGACCCCGCGGACCCCGAGAAGTTCGAGCACGAGCGGGGGATCGTTCTGCGTGCCATCGACAAGTTGGACCGGCTGGGCGAGGGCGGCGTGCGTGCGCTTCTGGGCGAGGGGCGTGAGGACGAGTCGGGCGATTTCACCGAAGGGGCGAAACTGTCGGAGGCGCAGGCTGAAGTCGTGATGGGGTTCGTTTCGGCGAAAAGCATCGTCGAAACGGAACTGGCACAATCCGCGAAAAGGGCGGGTGGCCTTGCCGTGGATGTCTTTTCAGACGCTGCACGCAAGGGGAAGGGGCGATCCTTTGATCCGGCAGGAAACGAGCAAGATTCGCTTGAATATGAGGTTTGGAATAGCGCCGTTCTAGAACACTTGACTACCTTGGTTCAGACTTCAGCCTCTGGCAAAGAGGGGGTTGCTGAACTCCGGGAAATCGCCAACCTTTGCTCCGAACAAGGTTATTTCGCCGATCGAATCCGCCTCGACCCCTCTGTTGTCCGCGGTCTCGGCTATTACACCGGTCCGGTGTTCGAGGCGGAACTGACCTTTGAAATCCTCGACGAAAAGGGCCGCCCGCGGCAATTCGGTTCGGTCGCCGGGGGCGGGCGTTATGACGATCTGGTCAAGCGCTTCACCGGGCAGGCCGTGCCGGCAACGGGCGTTTCCATCGGGGTTGACCGGCTGCTGGCCGCGCTGCGCGCCAAGGGGCGCGTCGGGGGCAAGATGCCGGGCCCGGTGATCGTGACGGTGATGGATCGCGACCGGATGGCGGACTATCAGAAGATGGTGGGCGAGTTGCGCGCCGAAGGGATCCGGGCGGAGGTTTACCTCGGCAACCCCAAGAACTTCGGCAATCAGTTGAAATACGCCGACAAGCGGCAATCGCCCGTCGCCATCATTCAAGGCACTGATGAGGCCGAGCGCGGGGTCGTCCAGATCAAGGACCTGATCCTGGGTGCGAAGATCGCCGAAAGCGCCAGCCTTGAGGAATGGAAATCCCAGCCCGCCCAGTTCGAGGCGCCGCGCGCCGACCTGGTGGCCGAGGTCAAGCGCCTGCTGGCGACATACGAGGACTGACCCAATGGCATCCAAGGCCGATATCCTCGCACAGGCCGACCGCCTGCATGCCTTCTTTCGCACGGCCGGGGCGGTGCCGGTGCAGACCGCGATCCTGCAACCGGCCGAGGCGCTGCTGGACCTTTACGGAGAGGACATCCGCGGGCGGGCCTATGTGACCTCGGACGCGCTGCGGGGCGAACAGATGCTGCGCCCGGATTTCACCGTGCCGGTGGCGCGGATGCACATGGAAAGCGGCGCCGCGCCTGCGCGCTATACCTATATCGGAGAGGTCTTTCGGCGGCAGGAACGGGATTCGGCCCGGGCCAACGAATATGTTCAGGTGGGGTTTGAGATCTTCGACGGGGTCGATCCCGCCGCTGCCGATGCAGAGGTCTTTGCCCTGTTCACGGAGGTCCTGTCGCCCTTGGACCTGCGGGCGGCGACCGGCGATATCGGGTTGCTGCTGGCCGCGGTGGAGGGGCTGTCGACCACCGACAAGCGCAAGGCCGCGTTGAAGCGCCATCTGTGGCGGCCATTCCGGTTCCGCGCGCTCTTGGATCGCTTCGGTGGCCGCGCGCCGCTGCCCGAGGCGCGCAAGCGCCTGCTGGCTGATCTGGAGCGGCACGGGGCCGATGCCATCCTCGACGCGGCGGGGCCCGAGATCGGTCTGCGCTCCCGTCAGGATGTGGCGGCGCGGCTGCAGGCACTGGCGGCCGATGCTGGGGAGCCGCCGATTTCCTCGGCCGAGGTGGACATGCTGGACGACCTGCTGTCCCTGCGCGAAACCTGCGCCAATGCCCTGCAACACCTGCGCGACCTGGCCGTCGACCTGCCTGCGATCCAGCCCGCGGTCGACCGGATGCAGGCCCGGCTTGAGGCACTGTCGGCACAAGGGGTCGATGTCGATCTTCTCGATTTCGAGGCAAGCTATGGCCGGACGACGATGGAATATTACGACGGCTTCGTTTTCGGGTTCTATGCCGAGGGGCGCCCGGATCTGCCGCCGGTGGCCAGTGGTGGGCGCTATGACGCGCTGACCCGTATCCTTGGCGGGGGGGCAGAGGTTCCGGCGGTGGGGGGTGTCGTGCGCCCCGAACTTGTCCTTGCGCTGACCGGGGAGGGCGCCCGATGACGCTGAAACTGGGCGTGCCGTCCAAGGGGCGGCTGATGGAAAAGACCTTCGACTGGTTCGCCGAACGCGGGATCGAGGTGCGCCGCACCGGGTCCGACCGGGAATATTCCGGCGCGGTCGAGGGCGTCGAAGGCGTTGAACTGGTCCTGCTGTCGGCGGGGGAAATTCCGCGCGAACTGGCGGCGGGCCGTATCCATCTGGGTGTGACCGGGTCCGATCTGGTGCGCGAGCGTATCGCGGACTGGGAGGCCCGCGTCGCCGAACTCGCCCCCATGGGTTTTGGCCATGCGGACCTGATCATCGCGGTGCCGCGGTTCTGGGCGGATGTGGAAACGCTCGACGATCTCGACGCTGCAGCGGCGGCGTTCCGGGCGGCGCATGGGCATCGTTTGCGCATCGCAACGAAGTACCACCGGCTGGTGCGGGAGTTTTTGCGCAGTGCGGGTGTGGCCGACTATCAGCTTGTCGACAGCCAGGGCGCGACCGAAGGCACGGTGAAAAACCTGACGGCAGAGGCGATTGCCGACATCACCTCCACCGGCGAAACGCTGCGGGCGAACCACCTGAAAATTCTGTCCGACGGTCTGATCCACCGCAGTCAGGCGACGCTGTTCAAGTCGCGGAGTGCGGATTATGACGATGCCGACCGGGCCTGTATGCGGCAGTTGCAGGACAGGCTTGGCCTGGGGGGCTGAGTACGGCCGTGTCGTGCCTCAGTTGCCTTTCAGGATCTTCGCACGCATCTTTTCATATTCCCGATCCGAGATCGCACCTTCGGCATGCGCCGCCTGAAGGTCGGACAATTCCTGACCGATCGTCGTAGTCCTGACCTGGGTGTTCTGGCGGGGGCCGCCGCCGCAGCCGGAAATGCCAAGGCAACACGCCACGAGAATCACGATCCGAGCCGTCTTGGACATGTTCTGCCCCTTTCTTCTGTGCAAATCGACTATCGGTGCCGGATCGCGGCACCTGAATGATGGCCTAGTCTAACCCGGTTAGCGAAGGGTTGCGATGCGGTATAGGCGGCCGCGGCTGACGTTAGCGCACCCCGATCTCGGCCAGCGCGGCCATCAGGTTGGGGGGCAGATCGTCCTCTGCCTGCCGTGCTTGAGGCAGGTCCCGCGGGGCATCCTCGACCGAGAGATATCGCCAGCCCTGAAAGGGGCGACGGGGCGTGGCCTCGGTCCGCACCACCGAAGGCTCAAGAACGATGCCGCAGCGCGCGATGCCGTCTGTGCCGGTGACGTCGTCCAGCCGCAGGATGCGTTGGCGGGCCAGGATCACGCCCTTGAACACCCAGTAAAGCGATCCGCCGGCCAGCAACTCCTCTGCCCGCTTCGGCCACATCCGGGTCACATGGCGGGGCAACCCGTCCGGCCCCTTGGCCCGCGCGCTGTTCTGCCAGTGGATCAGGTCCTCCACCCGCTCGGCACCGACGCAGAGCTTCACCAGATTGACACGGGCCTTGGCCATCCTGCCCCCAATATCCTGTTGATGAGTCGCTAGGGTAGGCTAGCTGTTGCGCAGTTCAAGCCGAATCCCTATTCTTGCCGCTTGCTGCCACACCACCGGGACGCTGCCCATGACCCGCTTTTCCGCCCCCATCGCCGAACAGATCTGGGACATGAAATACCGCCTTAAACAGGCGGATGGCACGGTGATCGACCAGACGGTCGAGGATACGTGGCGCCGGATTGCCCGCGCGCTGGCCGAGCCCGAGGCCGACCCGGCAGAGTGGGAAGACGCATTCTACGCCGCGCTGGAGGATTTCCGGTTCCTGCCCGCGGGGCGGATTACCGCGGGCGCGGGCACCGGGCGGTCGGTTACGCTTTTCAACTGCTTCGTCATGGGCACCATCCCCGACAGCATGGGCGGCATCTTCGAGGCGCTGAAAGAGGCCGCCTTGACCATGCAGCAGGGCGGGGGGATCGGCTACGACTTCTCGACGATCCGCCCCAAGGGGGCGGATGTGAAGGGCGTCGCGGCGGATGCGTCGGGGCCGCTGTCCTTTATGGATGTGTGGGACGCGATGTGCCGCACAATCATGTCGGCCGGCAGCCGCCGGGGCGCGATGATGGCCACCATGCGCTGTGACCACCCCGATATCGAGGACTTCATAACGGCCAAGCAGGATGCGGCCCGCCTGCGCATGTTCAACCTGTCCGTCCTTGTGACCGATGCGTTCATGGAGGCTGTGAAAGCCGATGGGCCCTGGGAACTGACCTTCGATGGCAAGGTCTATCACACGGTCGAGGCGCGCGATCTGTGGAACCGGATCATGCGCGCGACCTATGATTATGCCGAACCGGGCGTGATCTTCATCGACCGGATCAACCAGATGAACAACCTCGCCTATTGCGAGGAGATCGCCGCCACAAACCCCTGCGGGGAGCAGCCCTTGCCGCCCTATGGCGCCTGCCTCTTGGGGTCGATCAACCTTGCGCGCCTTGTCCGTGACCCGTTCGACAGCAACGCGGAGCTGGATGAGGGCGCGCTGGACGATCTGGTCGCGACCGCCGTGCGCATGATGGACAACGTCGTGGATGCCAGCCGCTTTGCCCTTCCGCAACAGCAGGAAGAGGCACGCGCCAAGCGCCGGATCGGGCTGGGGGTCACCGGGCTGGCCGATGCCCTGTTGATGGTGGGCCTGCGCTATGGGTCGGACGAGGCGGCGCGCCAGACGGAGCGCTGGTTGCACCGGATCGCCCGCGCCGCCTATCTGGCCTCGGCGCATCTGGCGAAGGAGAAGGGGGCGTTCCCCCTGTTCGACGCCGACAAATACCTCGCCAGCGGATCGCTGACCCACATGGATCAGGACGTGCGCGACGCGATCGCCGAACATGGCATCCGCAATGCGCTTCTGACCTCCATCGCGCCGACGGGAACGATCAGCCTGTTCGCCGGGAATGTCTCCTCGGGGATCGAACCGGTCTTTGCCTATGCCTACACCCGCAAGGTGCTGCAGCGCGACGGATCGCGAACCGAGGAAGAGGTGATCGACTATGCCGTACAGATGTGGCGCGACAGGTTCGGTGATGCGGCCCTGCCCGACTACTTCGTCAACGCGCAGACCCTGAGCCCGGCCGAGCATGTGAAGATGCAGGCGGCGGCCCAGAAATGGGTGGATTCCTCGATCTCCAAGACGATCAACTGCCCGGAGGATATCTCGTTCGAGGACTTCAAGGACGTCTATCTGCAAGCCTACGAGACGGGTTGCAAAGGCTGCACCACCTATCGCCCGAACGACGTGACGGGGAGCGTGCTGAGCGTCGGCGCAGGCGACGAGAACGCGGGCGCTGCGAAGGCCGACCACATCCCCGTCTCTGACGGAACGCATCCCGTGCCGCCCGGCGAAGTCGTATACATCTCCGACCCGCTCGACCGTCCGCAATCGCTGGAGGGCCACACCTACAAACTGAAATGGCCCGACAGCGAGCATGCGATCTACATCACCATCAACGATATCGTCATCTCCGGCCGCCGCCGCCCGTTCGAGGTTTTCATCAATTCCAAGAACATGGAGCATTTTGCCTGGACCGTGGCACTGACCCGGATGATCTCGGCCGTGTTCCGCCGGGGGGGCGATGTCAGCTTCGTTGTCGAGGAACTGAAGGCCGTTTTCGACCCACGCGGGGGCGCATGGATGCAGGGCAAATACGTCCCCTCGATCCTCGCCGCGATCGGCGGTGTCATCGAACGCCATCTCGTCGCCATCGGCTTTATCGAGGGCGAGGGCATGGGCCTGAAGCGCGATCCCACCTCTGAGGCCGCGGTCGCCGGGACGCTCCCCCGCGGCCCGTCCTGCCCCTCCTGCGGCTCCTACGACATGCGGATGGTGGAGGGCTGCATGACATGCATGTCTTGCGGACATTCCAAGTGCGGGTGAGAGGGGCTGGAGCGGTTTTTAGGTGAGGTTCGACATCCAAACACCGACTTTCCGCCAACAGTCAGTCATTTTGCCCCGCAGCGCGACTCCCCCGATGTGAAATCAGGGGGGCGGCCAGTGGCAGAGGAATTTCGCTTGGATCTCTGGCCAGCCGAAGATCGGGCCGAAGTCTTCGCCGTCTCGCGAGAGCTTTGTGGCGCCCAGCGTTTTCAGCTGTGGCCAAAGTGAACTTGCATCGGCAAAGTGCCGGGTTCTTCGCTCTTTCAGGCGGCCTTGCTCTCGAAGGTCCCCAGGCTTTTCCGGCCGAGGGCTGAATGCCTGCGGCAGGGATTGTAGGATCCTTTGATATATTCAAACAAGGCGATTGCCGCCTGACGCCGGGTCTTCCACCGGTGCCGCCAGATCAGTTCGGCCTTCGGCGTGACCTTTCGGTCAGGACTGGATGACAGGCGGGCCTTTCTTCGGCGCGGCCTCGGGTGTTTCGGTCCAGGACACGCGCAGGCTGACCTGGCAGCGGCCGTCGTCGCATTCGGCCTTCAGGCGCAGATGCATCAACCCGTCGGTTTTCAGAACCATCTCGGTCTCGCCATCGCCAAGGGTCATCTTGCCCTTGGCAAACCCTTTCGACAGGGCGTTCAGCAGGGTCTTTATCGTCTTGGCGTCCTCAAGGGAGTCATGCACGAAGCGCGTGGTCTCGTTTGCCAAATCTCTCTCCCGGTCAGGACAGCCGGTCCGGGGCGAAATGCTTGGCCCGCGGATAGTCCCGGCTCAACCCGATCACATCTCCCGACGGGAAGATCAAGGTCGCCCCGGCGCCGATGCCGTCCAGCCCTTCCAGGCTGCGCGAGGTCCGGTCGAGCGTGATGTCGCCCTCCAGATGCAGCAGGCCGCGTTTTGCCAGCAGCCGCTGGCCGGCGTGGTTGTTGACATGGCCCTGCACCACCATGTGGATGCCGTTGGCGTGAAGCATATCGACCCCGCGCGCGGTCAATTGCAGATCTGAGGCACGGTATTTCGTGCGCACGAGATTTGCCAGCGGTCCAAAATAGAAGGCAAGCGAGGCACCTTGCGCCGCGTCCCGATAGCGGGCGTTCACCGCCGCGGTCCCGCCCTCGGACAGAAGCGCGCACATCGCATCGCACAGGCCGGCATGCACGAACAGCAACGACCCGCTGCGCGCGACGACGTCCATGTTGTCATAGAACCACGCATAGGCCCCGCCCGGCGTAAAGAACACGTCATGGCATTTCCGCGCGGCCGCCAGAGTCGCGCGGTGCGACAGCCCGCTGCGCGCCAGTTCGGCATCGAACTTGCGCCGTTTGGACAACAGCTTGCGGATTTCCTTGTCGATCACCTCGGGGCGGAGTTGGCCTCTTGCCGCTCTGGCAAAGTTTTCCGGCCAGTCCGGTCGCGGAAACAGCCTGGCCTTGCAGGCGGGTTCGGGCGGAAGCGCGGCCATGTCGGCCGGGGTGACAAAGCGTTCGAACACTTCGCGCAGCGCGGGCAAAATCTTGCGCCCCATGCGCATGAATAGGTGATCGGTCAGGGGTGAGCGCGGGCCGCGCAGCGCCTCGACCGCCAAACGCATCCGCAGGTCGTGATTGCCTGCCAGAATTTGCAGATCGGCCCCGGACTGCCTCAGGCTGGCCAGAGCATCCAGCATGCCCAGATTGCTGGGCCCCTTGTCGAGACAATCGCCGCCCACAATGATCCGGGCCTGCCGACCGAACGCGGTCAGCGCAAATCCGGCCCTGTCGGCCGTCCGCCGGATCGCACCAGAGGCCACAAGCGAGCGCAAGAACCCCTCCGCATCGGCATGAGGGTCCGACAGAAACACGACGGGGCGGTCGGGCCAGCGCCAGCCGCCGCTGCGTTGTACCTTTTCCAGAGAGGCCGCGATCTGCGGCCCCGAGCGGGGCGCCGTGGCGCAGGGCCAGGGTTCCACATCGCGCGGCAGATCGGGCAAATCGGCGGCCGTGTCATAGACCGGCGGCAAAAGCCGGGCTGCTTGGCGGGACAGACTGGCAGCTTGATCCATGGCGGGCCTTCTCTTCGTATCGGGGTCAGTCAAGCACCGCGTCACCCGACGCCCTGACTTTCCACGCACCTTCGAAATGGCGCCAGCTACCATGCCGACTGTAACAGAACAGTAACGGTCTTGCATGATGCATCGACAGCCCGGCAAGCTGCGCTTCCGACAGAAGACCCAAATGGCAGGCCGCGTGCCGGAACGACGCCCCGTGCCCCACGAAAATGGTTACGCGCCGCGCCGGGCCGGGGTTGGCGACTGTTTCGCGCAGATATCGGGCAACCCGCGCCCCGGCCTGCATCAGGCTTTCTGCCCCTTCCAGCGGAAGCTGGTACTGGCTGTTCGATTTCCAACCCGCGGGGGGTGGATCATGGCGCGGATCGGCCGAAAGGATCGCCTCGATCTCGTTGACGGTCAGATTGGCGGCACATCCAAGGCCGCGCTCGGCCAGCGCGCCGGTTTCACGGATCTCGGCCACGCTGTGCCCATGTGCGCGCAGGCAGTCGGCAACCTCCGTCGCGGTTTGCCAGGCGCGCAGCTGGTGCGAGCAATGAATGACCGGGTCGGGTTGAAGGTCGGCTTCGGCGATCATCGCGGCCAGCGCCGCACCACCGGCCCGCGCCTGCGCGTGGCCCTCCTCGGTCAGCGGATAGGGCTGGCGCGCCGACGGGGCACCGGCGCGCTGGTGATAGGCGCCGTGGCGCAGCAGGGCGACGAACCCGGCCGGTTCAGCCATCGAACAGCGCGCGGGCCTGATCGGCCAGCGCCTCGAAATCGACGCGACCCGACACCTCGCAGACGCGCACATCGCGAAGCGCCGCCAGAAACGGGGCCGGGTCGGGCACGGCGCCATTGCCCTGAAAATGGCCGTCAGGGTGCTGATAGAACGGCCCGGGGCTTTTCATGATGGCCGCCAGCAGGTCAGGCCGATCGGCCAGCGCCACGTCGGTCACGACGGTTGGCCCGGACATGTCCCGGTGCCAATTGAGCACGAAAAACGCCGCCAGCGGGGCGGCGTATTGTACCCGCCCCGGTCCATAGACCTCCCGTATGATCAGGTCGTGTTTTTCCTCAAGCGTCCATAGCGCCTCCGCAGGCAGCGCGGCCAGGTCCGCCCGGCGGTCCGCGTCGATAAGGGGCCATAGCCGTGGATTGCCAAGAATGGTGCCGGGGTTGATACGCGGATGCTTGGGGATCCCCAGCGCCTCGGGCGGCGGCCCGGCCCGGACCAGCAGCCGGTCGTTCGACACAAAGCGCAGCCGGTCATCCTCCATCAGCCTGAGAACCGAGGTCGACTTGCCGCCGCCCGACAGGCCGGAAATCGCAAGGCTGCGCACGCCGTCGGTCACAGCCGCGGCATGGCACAACTGCCAGCCCGCGCGCAGGCAGGCATTGAGGATCTGGGTGTTGATGAAATTGATGACAGTGCTGACATTTTCGGCCGCGGGGCCGAAGGCCATCGCATGATGCGGCGATTGCAGAAAGGTCATCCCGCTGCGCACCTTGCGGATCAACCGGGCATCCTGCAGATCGGCCACGGCATCCTTGCGGCCGGTCTTGCCCGGATCGCGCTGCCAGTCTTGCCAGTCCGGTTCGGGGCGCAGCGCCTGGCCGGGCAGGATATGTACGGTGGGGGCATCTGGCGCCTCTCCCAGCGCCTCGTCGAAATAGGCCACAAGTTCGGTACGCAGCGGTTCGGGGCACAGCACGCGCAGGCCCACCGGGCCGATCTTCAGACAAAACGGCGCGGCGGCCTCGGCGGCGGACAGGTCGAGCGCGGCGATGACATCCTTGGCGGTTTTCATGCCGACACCTCTTTGAGGACATGATCGGCCACAAGCCCGGCCGCGTCGATCCCGCACCCCTCCAGAGCGCCGCGATACCCGCCAAAGGCAGAGACCTCGAAGACGATGGGCCCGGCCGGCGTCAGTGCAATATCGACGGTGGTGAAGGTCAGGTCAAAGGGGGCCTGCGCCCGGCGCCCGAGTTCGATCAGGTCAGGATCGGGGTCGAAGGGCGCGTATTTTCCGCCGCTGTGGATCGTGGTGTTCCAGCTGCCCGACTGGCCGATGCGGCCATAGGTGCAGACATGGGTGCCATCCAGAAACACCATGCCCAGATCCTGGCCCGACAGGTCCAGCTTTTGCTGGATATACATGACCGGGTTTTCCGCGCGAAAGGCGGCGATACGGTCTGCCGCATCGGCCTGCCCACAGTCGAGCAGCAGCATGCCGCGGGCCTTGGTCGAAAACAGCGGCTTGAACACGGCGCTGCCAAAGCGGTTCAGCGTGGCGACGGCTTCGCCCATGTCTTCTGTGACCACTGTCGGCGGCATCGGAATATGGGCATTGGCCAGCGTCACCGTGCAGGCCAGCCTGTCCATCAGCCGCAAGATCGCCTCCGGCCGGCTGAAGATGCGCACGCCGCGCGCCTCGGGCAGACGCAGCATTTCCAGCCGGTCCAGCGCCCCGGGGCTGTAGGTTTCCGCGATCTTCTTGACCACAAGCCCGTCAAGCGCGCACACATCCATCCCGTCGCAGATCAGCGCCCCGGCAGCAAGGTCAAGCCGCGCCCGCCCCATGTCGATGACCTGCCGATAGCCCGTTCGCGCCTCAAGCGCGTCGGCCAGCGCCTCGGTCGACCATTTGCCGGGTGTCCCGACGACTCCGATCTTCTTAGTCACGGAATAGCATCCTTACAGGCAGTTTGAACCGCGCCTCCCGGCCCTCGGGCACAGCCAGCGCGGCGTTCAGGATATAGCGGGCACGCAGCATCATGCGGCGCGCATGGCCGGGGTCCAGCACGAAGCGCGTCGAAGTGGCAAACGACCGCGCCAGCCCCAGCGCAAGGCGAAACTCAAACGTCTCATCCCCCTGCCGGCGGGCGAATTTCGCGGCCATGTCCCGCATGCCGCAGGCCACCTGCGCGATACGGGACCGCGTGGCGGTATCCAGCACCTGGAGCCGGTAATTCGATACCATGAAGACCGACACATCCTGCACATAGTCCATATAGCGGGAGCGGTGCAGGTCGATGAACCGGATCTTTCGCTCCACGGCGTCGTAAATCACGTTGTCCAGATTGAAATCGCCGTGAATCCAGACCGAAAACGGTGCGGGCAGGGTTTCTTCCCGCGCGGCGGCAGCGGCGATCATCTTGTCGAGGCCGTCGATCTCCAGCCCCTGAATGCGCTTCTGCCCGGTCGCGAAACCGGGATGCAGGCGATAGACGTCGGGCATGCGCAGGGCCATCTGCTGCATCGCCTTCATCTGCGCGGGCTTGTCGTTTCTGGTCTGGCGCCAGATGTCGCGCACCGTCTTGTGCAGGGCCTTCTGCGCCTCGGCCAGCCGGGCCTCGGACCCGCCAAGGACGATATCCTCGAAAGTCTCGCCGTCGAGATGCTCGATCAGCAGCGCGGCAGAGTCCCCCCGCTTTTCGTAAGACAGGATCTTGGGGGCAAGGCCGGGATAGACAGAGTTCCAGCTTTGCACGCCCACGCGTTCTTCCTTGACCTTCTTGCGGTCGCCATCCTTGAACACCGCATCGATCACCTTGCCATCCCCACCCGGCAGGCTGACCCCCGAAATCGCGCTGCCCGACCGGGTTTCGGCAAGCGGTTGCAGCGTGACCTCCTCTTCCTCACCGCCGACGCCCGACAGCACGCTGCGCAGGGTGAAATACCGCTCGAACTGAACGGACTGGCCGATATTGATCGACAACAGCGCCTCGCTGATCGCGCGCAGCGCCTCGCCCATGCGGCGCACCTCGTTCAGTGCCAGAAGCGCGTTGGCCAGATCGGCGGTGTGTTTCGACCCCTGCATATCGCGGGTATAGGTGCGAAACAGCTGGTCATAGAACGCCTCCAGCTCTTCGCAGGTCTGGCCGATTGTCACCGCGCGGCGGCTGTCGCGCTTGGCCAGCGCTGTCTGGATCTGCCCGACCGATCCCGCAACGGCGCGCAGCGGGCGCCCGAACGTCTCGGGCCGCAGCAGGCGGGGGCGCTGCACGCTTTCGGCATGGCGCACCGCGCGGCGGCCAAGGCGCGAGATCAGGTCGAGATTGCGGGCAACCGTATCGACCCCCTGCAGGTGCATCTGCCGCGTCCGGCCCGCCTTGCCGCGCAAGAGCCCCGCAAGACAGGCCTTGCGCACGCGCCCCGACAGGTTCTGCGAATAGCCGGCCCGCTGAACAAGACGCTGCGCGATTTCGCTGCGCGGGGCACCGAAATACTCGATCAGAAGGGCAAGTTGCCCGTCCATCTCGGCCAGAAGAAAGGTCAGGTTCTCGGTGACGGCGTCAGGCAATTTCATGGCTGAAACACCCAAGATAGGCGGGCGCATCCGACTGCATTAGCACGCGGTCATATCGGGGCAGAAACAGCGGGCCGTCGGTGACCGGATCGGCCCAGATCGTGGCGACCTGCCGTTTGTCGGGTCGG
The DNA here is from genome assembly GCF_002079305.1 of Rhodovulum sp. P5. Classification (NCBI taxonomy): domain Bacteria; kingdom Pseudomonadati; phylum Pseudomonadota; class Alphaproteobacteria; order Rhodobacterales; family Paracoccaceae; genus Rhodovulum; species Rhodovulum sp. P5. Next base: position 1,479,704 of record NZ_CP015039.1, on the reverse strand, counting down.
GGGCCCATCTGCGGGGTGTACTCCGGCGGCAGCGTGCAGGCGAACAGCATCTCGGTCAGATGGCGCGGCCCATCGGGCCGGGTCTGCAAGACATCGGCCACATGCAACAGCCCGCCGATGGCCGGGGCGATGCCGATTTCCTCTTCGCATTCACGGACAAGGCAGGCCTGCATGGTTTCACCGAACTCCTGCCGGCCGCCGGGCAGGGTCAGATAGCGCCCAAGGCCGGGGCGCTCTTTCACCTGAACCAACACCCGATCACCGTTTCGGATGACGGCCCGCACGGTTGGGCGTATGCAGGGGGAAACGCACATAGGCCTTTATCCCCGAAGCGAGCCGCATTTCCAAGCCGGAAGCGCGGCCCATGCAACAGGACAGCAGGCGCATGGCCGGCACGAAGATCACGATCGAGCGCGACGCAGAGCTGCCCGATGCGCTGCGCGTTTCCCGTGCGATGAGCGCACCACATCTTGGCCCACGGCTTCTGTTTTTCAGCGGTGGCAGCGCGCTGAACGGGATCGCGCGGGAATTGAAACGCTATACGTTCAATTCCATCCATCTCATCACGCCGTTCGACAGTGGCGGCAGTTCGCAGGAATTGCGCAAGGCCTTCGACATGCCGGCCGTGGGCGATTTGCGCAGCCGCCTGATGGCCCTGGCCGACGAAACCGTTCTGGGTCAGCCTGAAATCTTTGCGCTGTTTTCGCATCGGCTGGCCCGCGACGCCCCGCAGGCGCGACTGCGAAGCGAAGTACAGGATCTGGCCCGCGGCCGGTCCCCGCTGATCAAGGCGATTGCCAGGCCGATGCGGACCCTGATCCAGTCCTTCCTGCAGGATTTCGCAAGCCACGCGCCCGACGGGTTCGACTATCGCAATGCCAGCATCGGCAACCTGATCATCGCCGGGGGGTATCTGCGTAATGACCGGGCGCTGGAGCCTGTGCTGTTTCTGATGTCCAAGATGGTCGATGTGCGGGGCACCGTGCGGGCCGTGGTCGACGCAAACCTGCATCTTGGCGTCGAACTGGCCGATGGGCGCCGCATCATCGGACAGCGCCACATGACGGGCAAGGAAGTGCCGCCGCTTGACGTGCCGATCCGCCGCGCCTTTCTCAGCGACGGGCAGAACGACCTTTCCCCACAAGACGTGCCGTTGTCCAAGCGCAACCGAAAGCTGATCGCGCAGGCCGATGTGATCTGCTACGCGCCGGGCAGCCTGTATTCCAGCATCGTGGCCAATCTGCTGCCGGCCGGCGTGGGACAGGCCATTGCCGCCCGGCATGTGCCCAAGATCTATCTTCCCAGCCTCGGGCATGACCCCGAAGCGGCAGGTCACAGCCTGGCCGATCAGGTGTCGGCGATCCTTGCTCCCCTGAGGGCCGATGCCGGCGACCGGCTGCCCGACTGCCAACTGATCTCACATGTTCTGTGCGATGTCGGGCAAACGCGTGCGGCTTGCGATGCGGTCACGGAACGCCACGGCATCCCCTGTGCAAGGCTCGATCTGGCCGATGACAGCCGGGCCGACCAGTCCCGCTATGATGCGCGCAAGGTCTGCGAAGCGCTGCTTTCCGTGGTCTGAGGCGGAACGGTCTCACCTCTCTGTTGTGCCATGTCTGAACCGGTCCCTGAAACGGCGTCAGGTGACGACGGCCGGCGCCTGCCTTCTTCGTGCCAGATTTGCCGGAGGCCCGTCTTCTTCAGCGCAGAACCTTCGGTGCCTTCCTTCCATCCTTCGCGCTTGTGGTGCTTCCTGGCCTGACACGGCGTGGGGCACTCATGGCGCAAAGCAATGCGCTCGATCCCGCGGCCAGCGGGGCGGACTTTTGCACGCAACGCGCCCCAACCGTGGTGAGGTCCGTTCTGGTTTTGGGCGCAACTGGGTCCGGTTCGGCACCTTCGAAAACCATCTCTGGCTTCAGAAATTCGCGGCCTGCTGATGGTAGGTGTCGATGCTGTCCTCACCCGTGGTGCTGTCCATCGATTGGGCGAGATCGCGCAGGCCCCGTGCGCGACCGGTCAAGTCGGATGCGCCGCTGGCACTTCTTTCGGCGAGCGATGCGGTCTGATCGGTCAGGCTGTTCAGCTTTGTGAGAGCTTCGACGATCCGGGTCAGGACGTTGCCGGTTGCCGACACATATTCGGCGCCCTCGTTCACCTGACGGGAATTCTTCTTGACCAGATCCTCGATCTGGTTCGTCGCGTCGGCCGTTTTCTGGGCCAGCGCCCGAACCTCTGATGCCACGACGGCGAAGCCCTTGCCCGCCTCGCCAGCCCGCGCGGCCTCGACGCTGGCATTCAGTGCCAGCAGGTTGGTCTGAAGCGAAATCTCGTTGATCGTCTCGACGATCTGCGAAATCTGGCCAGAGCCCTGTTCGATCAGCCGCATGGCTTCGACGGTTTCCTCAACCGTCTGCTGAACCTTCGATTTGCCTTCGCCCGCGCGGGCTTGCCCATCGGGGCCTTTTGACGATGGTGCGGGTCGCGCGTCCGACACGATCCCCATGGCCACGGCGGTTTCTTTCAGCGTTGACGCCTGAACATCTGCACGGCCGGACAAATCGCCGGCGATTTGCGCAAGGTCCTCGATCTCGTGCAGCATCCGGTCGCTGTCGTGCATGATGGCCTCGACAAGCCGTTCGTGGCGCTCCATCGCCCGGTTGAAGTTCTCGCGCAAGCCGGTGAACTCGCCTGCAACCTCAGCCCCCATCCTGACATGCTTCTTGCCGTCGGCCAGATCCTGAAGGCCGCGGGCCAGCCCCTCGGTTGCGATGTTGCGCAATGTCTCTTCGGTGATGTCGGTCGCGAATTTGACGATCTTCATGACCTTGCCGTCATCGTCCAAGACCGGGTTATACGTGGCCTGAATCCAGACCTCGCGCCCGTTCTTGCCCAGCCGCTTGTATTGCGCCGCCTGAAACTCTCCTCGCCCAAGGCGTTGCCAGAACGCGGTGTAGTCGGGGCTGGCCGCATCTTCGGGGTCGACAAAGATCGAGTGGTGTTCCGCGACGATCTCGTTCAGGGCATAGCCCATCGTGTTGAGGAAGTTCTCGTTGGCCTCAAGGATCGTGCCCGAACTGTCGAATTCGATCACGGCCTGGCTGCGCGACACCGCGTCGAGCATTGCCCTTGTTTCGACGTCGACGGCGTGTTCCCGCGTGATATCGGTGGCGAATTTCACGATCTTGTCGATCTTGCCATCGTCGCCGTATGTGGGCGTGTAGGTCGCCTGAAGCCAGATGTGGCGCCCGTGTTTGCCCACGCGCTTGAAGCGCTTGGCCTGCGTGGTACCGCGGCCGAGTTCCTTCCAGAAGGTGGCATAGTCCGGGCTCTCGGCCTCGTCGCGGTCCATAAACAGCGAATGGTGCTTGCCCTGAATTTCGGTGAGCTCATAGCCGACGGTCTTCAGGAAATTGGCGTTCGCGTCGAGGATCTTGCCCGATGGGTCAAACCAGATGATCGCCTGAATCCTGTCGGCCGCGTCGGCAAGGGCGCGGTGCCTGAACGCGTGCGGATCTTGCCCGAAGGCCTTACGCCATAACCTCATTCTGCACTCCCGCTCTGTCGACCATCTTAAAGCCGATAGGTCTTTCGATATCCTGAAGGCGTTCACACGGCCCCCAAGCAATGCCTTGGGATTCCGCCGTTCATCCCGGCAAGTCCCTAACGTGCCAAGAAAGCGGGCCGTTCGATCGCGCCGGATATGCGCCGTCGCGTCAGGCCGAACTCGGCGCAACTCCACCTTTGCTGGCGCTGATATCGTTCAGACCGGACAAGAATATCTCTTTTCCGGGGCAGAACGACGACATCGACCGGGGTAGGCGGGCCTTTCTTGGGGGCCTCTTCCCGCGCGGCATATCGGTAGTGACGTCGAAGCTTGCTTCGGTTCCGGCGGGTGGCGTGTTTCAAATCGGCTTGCTAAAGCGGCGGATGTTGAACCAGTCACGGTGGACCACGGAAACCTCCCTGCCATCCCCAGGCAACGCTGGACCTCGTTGCACCCCGCAGCCCAGAGGAATTTGGAGCGACTGCCGATGGCCATCTGAGGAATGAACCCGTCTTGGCCAGGCAAGTCCACGGGACGGGGTATCCGGTCATGTACCGCGCGGCTGCCCTGTCGGAATCGCCCAATCCTGCAGCAACGCGCTCTTTCCGTCGCTCATGGATCGATCAAAAATCAGAGTAAAACAGTCAGACACCTTGACGGCTTGATCTGGATCAAGGCATGTCCATCGGCATCCCAAAATAGATGACCGTATTCGTCGGGAATTTCTGCCAGAACAGGGAACGCGCATGACCAGAACTCTCAACATCCGCGAAAGCGCAGGCGAAACGCCGCATATCGCACGTCAGTCTTGGGGTGTTCCCGGTCGGGGTGACAGCATCGCAGACAGCGAGGATTGTCGCCATGCCGCGGGTCAGTCCTGTTGCGTGCCGAGTGGTGCTCCGTCCGATTGCCTGTCCGGGCCGAATGCATGCCCGCTTGCTCTGGCCGACGAGGGCGTATGGCTGCGGGTCGTGGCGTTGCGGTCGGGCCGGAATGCCCATCATCGCCTGACCGACATGGGGCTTGCCGTGGGCGCGCGGGTCCGCATCCTGAAGCGTGGCGGTGGCTGCCCGATGCTGATCGGGGTGGGTGACTGTCGTCTGGCGCTTGGTCATGGCCTTGCCGGCAAGGTGCTTGTGGAACCGGCGAATGACGATGGGGGCGAGGCATGATGCAAGGCGCGCTTCCGAAAGTCGGAGAGACCGCGCGGGTCAAGGGCTTCGCGCGTGGCAACCGGGCCGGCCGTGAACGTCTGCTCACCATGGGCCTGACCCCCGGCACCGAATTCACGATCACCCGCGTCGCCCCCTTGGGCGATCCCGTCGAAATCCGGGTTCGCGGTTTCGCGCTGTCGCTGCGCAAGGACGAATTCGCCCTGCTTACCCTTGAGGAGGGCACCCGATGACCGCGCTGACAATCGCCACCGCCGGCAACCCCAATTGCGGCAAGACGACCTTGTTCAACGCTCTGACCGGGTCGCGTCAGCGCGTCGGCAACTGGGCCGGCGTCACCGTCGAGCGCAAGGAAGGCAGCTTTACCCACGGTGATGCGTCGGTCACCGTCGTCGATCTGCCCGGCACCTATTCATTGGGCAGCGTGTCCGAAACCGGCCTCGATGAAAGCGTCGCGCGCGACTACATCCTGTCGGGCGAACCGGACCTCGTCATCAACATCGTCGATGCCTCCAACCTTGAGCGCAACCTGTATCTGACCGCGCAACTGGTCGAGATGCGCGTGCCGATGATCGTCGCGCTGAACATGATCGACATGGCCGAGGAAAACGGCGTGCGCGTCGATCCCGTCGCCTTGTCAAAGCGGATCGGCTGTCCGGTTGTCCCCATCGTGGCGTCCCGCAAGAAGGGCGTCGAAGCCCTGAAGGATGCCATCCTGGCCGCCGCAGAGGCCCCGGCCGCGCCCGAGGCGAATGTCTCCCATCCGACCGAGGTCGAAGCGGCAATTTCCGCGCTTTTGCCCGCGGTGACGGATCTGGCCCATTCCCGGCGGGTCGACCCGCGCTGGCTGGCGGTCAAACTGCTGGATGGCGATCCCGCGGCCGAGGCGATGGCAGACCCCGCGCTTCGCACCCTTGCAGAGGAAGAACGGATCCGGGTCGAGGACAGTCTGGACGAAGACATCGACATCCTGCTGGCCGATGCACGCTACGGCTTCGCCCATGGTCTGGCGCGTGCTTGCGTCAAGCGCACCCACCGTATTTCGCATACCCTGTCGGACCGGATCGACACGGTGGTTCTGAACCGCGTGCTCGGCATCCCGATTTTCCTGTTCGTGATGTATCTGATGTTCCTGTTTGCGATCAATTTCGCGAGCGCCTTCATCGACTTTTTCGACATCCTGACCGGCACGCTGCTGGTGGACTGGCTGACCGAGATGCTGACAGGTGCGGGCGCGCCCGAATGGCTGATCGCGCTGTTGCCGCAGGGCGTCGGCGCGGGCATCCAGACCGTCGCCACCTTCATTCCGGTCATCGGTTTCCTGTTCCTGTTCCTCACCTTCCTCGAGGATTCAGGCTACATGTCCCGCGCGGCCTTCGTGATGGACCGGTCGATGCGCGCCATCGGTCTGCCGGGCAAGTCGTTCATCCCGATGATCCTGGGCTTCGGCTGCACGGTGCCCGCGGTCATGGCGACCCGCACGCTCGACAACCGGCGCGACCGGATCATGACGGCGATGATGGCACCCTTCATGTCCTGCGGGGCGCGGCTGCCGGTTTATGTGCTGTTTGCCGCGGCCTTCTTCCCGACCGGCGGGCAGAACATCGTCTTCGCGCTTTACCTGCTGGGGATTGCCGCCGCGGTGCTGACCGGGCTGGTGCTGAAGAACACGCTCCTGCGCGGTCAGACCTCGCCCTTGATCATGGAATTGCCACCCTATCACATCCCCACCCTGAAAAGCGTGCTGCGCACCACATGGGAGCGGCTGAAGGGCTTTCTCTTCAAGGCGGGCAAGATGATCGTCGCGGTGGTGGTGGTGCTGGGCTTCCTCAACTCTCTGGGCACGGACGGATCCTTTGGAAACGAGGACAGCGACCGGTCCGTGCTTGCCTCGATCGGCAAGGCCGTCACCCCCGTGGTGGAGCCGATTGGTATCCACGAAGAGAACTGGCCCGCCACCGTCGGCCTGTTCACCGGGATCTTTGCGAAAGAGGCCGTGGTCGGCACGCTGAACGCGCTGTATGGCCAGATGGCCGAGGACGAAACCGACGAAGTGGAAACGTTCAGCGTCATGGCAGGCATCAGTGAGGCCCTAGCCTCGATCCCGGCCAACATGGCCGATGCGGTGGCCAGCCTGGCCGATCCGCTTGGCCTGAATATCGGCGATGTCACGGATCAGGCCGCCACGGCAGCGGATCAGGGCGTCGATGCGGGTATCTTCGGGGCCATGGTCGCGCGCTTTGACGGCACGGCCGGGGCCTTTGCCTATCTTCTGATGATCCTTCTCTATGCGCCCTGCGTTGCCGCCACGGGGGCGATCTGGCGTGAGACCGGCACCCGGTGGGCGCTGTTCGCGGTCAGCTGGACAACGGGGCTGGCCTATGGCTCTGCGGTCATTGCCTATCAGGCCAGCCGTCTGGCCACGCATCCCGCGACGGCCGGGTCGTGGATTGCCGGGGTGCTTGTGGTTCTCGCCTCGGTCCTGGTGGCGATGCGCCTTGCATCGTCGGCCGCCACAAGGCGGCCGGCCTCTTCCTCGGTTCCGGCCGAGTAGGAGCGGGCCATGCTTTTGTCCGACATCCGCTCCTATTGTGCCGAGGCTCAAAATGTCTCTCTTCAAGAGCTTTCGAACCGGTTCGACACCGACCCCGAAGCGATGCGGGGGATGATGGAGGTGCTGGAAGGGAAAGGCATGATCCGCAGTTGCGGTGACGCCCCGGCCCGATCTTGCGGAGGCTGCCGCGGCTGTTCCCTTGGCTGCGGAGCGCAAGCGCCCTTTTCCGACGCCACCTACCAGTGGGTCGGGCGTGCGAGAAGAAAGACCCGCTGATCAAGGCACGGGGCGCCGCCCGGGCGGTCCGCAATCGATGAAAACACCTGTGTAGGCACGGGAAGGCCCGACATGCACGATCATACCCATCATCACAGTGCACCGTATGCCGGCGGGGACGGCCCGCATGACCATGTCTTCCTCGGCGCGCATCATGACCGCAATGCCCGCCGCACCTGGATCGTGATCGCCATCACCGCGACGATGATGGTCGTCGAGATTGCGGCCGGCACGATCTTCGGGTCCATGGCGCTGGTCGCGGATGGCTGGCATATGTCCACCCATGCCGCGGCCTTGCTGATCACGGCACTGGCCTACCGCTACGCCCGGCGCCACGCCCACAATCCGCGGTTCACCTTCGGCACCGGCAAGCTTGGCGATCTCGCGGGCTTTGGCAGTGCGGTCGTTCTGGGCGTCGTGGCGCTTCTGATCGGCTGGGAAAGTCTGCTGCGGCTTGCCAGCCCGGTCGAGATCGACTTTACGCAGGCGATCGCGGTGGCCGTGATCGGTCTTCTGGTAAATCTCGGCAGCGCCGCCTTGCTGCACGAAGGCCATGATCACGACCATCACGGTCACGGTCACGGTCATGGCCACGGTCATGGCCACGCCCATGACAATAACCTTCGCGCGGCATATCTTCACGTTCTGGCCGATGCGCTGACCTCGATCCTTGCCATCGTCGCGCTTCTGGCGGGGAAGGCCTATGGCTGGGTCTGGCTGGATCCGATGATCGGGATTGTGGGTGCATTGGTGATCGCACGCTGGTCCTGGGGGCTGCTTCAGGATGCCGGGCGTGTTCTGGTCGATTATGTGCCCGAGGAAGACGACCTGCCGAACGAAATCCGAGGCGTGCTTGAGGATGACGACACGCGCATCACCGATCTGCACGTCTGGCAGCTTGGCCCCGGGCATCACGGGGCCATCGTGGCGCTTCACACCGATACCCCCAACGCCCCCGCAAGCTATCGGGCACGCCTGTCCCACCTCCACACCCTGTCGCATGTGACCATCGAGGTAGAACAAAGGCAGGTGCCGTCCCGCGCCGCATCCTGAAGGGGCCGCGGGACCGGCGCGTATTGCTGCATCCGCTCGACGCCCTTCATCGTCACGCCGCCGTTGGATCGCGCACTATGGCCTGAAGGCGCGGCTTCCATTCGCAGGAAGGCCAAGCCGAAACACGCACGTTTTCGAGAGGCGCCCTCCTGGCCTTGACCTTCCAGCGCGTGGAAGCCGCATGTTGAAGGGTGAGAAACCAAGTGGAGCCCAACATGAAATTCAGCGTGCCTGATATGAGCTGCGGCCATTGCACCGCCGCAATCGAGAAAGCCATCATGGCGAAAGATGCCGCGGCAAAGGTCGGCTGCGATCTCGACACGCGCACCGTCGCCGTAACGACGTCGTTGAGCGAGGCCGATCTTGCCGCCGCCCTCGAACAGGCAGGATATGCGGCAACGCCACTCGCCACGGATGCCTGACCGGATCAGGCCAGACGGGCCGGATGTGGGACGCCGCCGGTATAGGCCGGAACCGGCCGATCACTGGATCAACATGAACAAGACGGGCGGCTTTGCCCCGAAACGGAGGAGATCGAAATGACCGGACCCGCACTCGCGCGCAGGGGGTTCCTGTTGTCGGCGGCGGCAGGGCTTGTTGTGGCGGCGCCTGCGCTGGCCGCAGCGGGACCACGCATTCACGTCGTCACGGATCCCGGTTGCGGATGTTGCTCCGCATGGATGCGGATCCTCGACGCCGACGGCTTCCGCGTGACCAAAGAGGCGGCGGCCGGTGTGGCGCTCATCCGCTACAAGCTGGACAAGGGCGTGCCGCACAGCATGGTCTCTTGCCATACCGCGATGGTGGCGGGGTATGTGGTCGAGGGCCATGTGCCCCCGGCCGACATCTGGCGCCTGTTGGCCGACCGTCCGGATGCGGTGGGACTGGCGGTGCCCGGTATGCCTTATGGCTCGCCCGGCATGGGACCGGAAAGCCGGCGCGAGGCCTATGACGTGTTCCTCCTCCGAAGGGATGGATCGACCGAGGTCTTCGCCAGCTACGACGCCGCCTGAGCCCTGGGGCTTCCAGTCTGCTGAAAAAACCGAGACCCCGCTTTCGCAAGAGAAGACCATTCCTTGTAGGCGATGATGGGGCAAGGCAAGTAGGGACGCGGCTCTCCGGGGCGAGGGTCGGGCGCGGCCCGGGCTAGTCGCCCGGACCAGCTTCGGGACGATGGTCCGAAAGGTTTCGGCCGCAGGCGCATGTCGTGTGCTTGTTCAGCAGCCTGCTAGTGACCGCCATGCGGGGCCTGCCCCCGAGCGATGGCAAGGTGATGGGGCTGGTGGTGGCCGCCCAGCGCCATGATCCCGAAAAAGCCGAGGCCCCGGATCATCTCGGGGGCTGGCCCGGTCACGGTCAGGCGCACGCCGTCGGGCAACGGCTCCGTGGCCATCATCAATCCCTGGGCCCCAGTCATCATTGCGGCATGGGCCGGCACCATCGCCCGGATCGAGGTTGCCACGTCTGCGCTCTCCGCGGTCACGGCAAAGTCGGCGCCGCCGTCGATATCGCGCGACGCGACATTGGCGTGCAGGGTGACGTTGTCCATGTCGACCAGATGCTGGCGCAGGGCATCGATATCCACGCGCGACCAGTCCGTGGCCGGGTCTGCCTGCAATATCCCGACAATCTCGGCAATCGCCGCAAAGGCCGCCTGTCCTGCCTCGGTCGGCCCATCCAAAGGCGCGCCCATATGATGGCCCGCCATGTCGTGACCCTGCTGGGCCATGGCCATCGCGGGAAGCGCAACAAGCGCAATCGTCGGCCAAAGTCGTCGGATCATTTCCATCGCGTCCTCGCGTCCGATGCCCATCGCCAAGGTTCGCTGAAAAGAGTGCGGGCGCGACCGCCCCGAGCGCAAGTCAAACGAACCCGTTTGCGGTCACGGCTTCGTCATCCACCGCTCCGCATCATGCCGCCGATGGCGTGGCTTGCGTCAGATCCCGTGACAAGCATGAGGGGCCCCGGTCACCGTCGCCCATCCTGTCGGCATATTACTGAAGCGGCGGGCCGAGATTTACGTTCGGCGCGCCGGTCTGTTGCGGTGAGGAGGCAGGGAGCGTGCCAGGAGCCGGCGGCTCAAGCGGAGAGCCAGCCTTCCAGCTTGCTCCCTTCCGGCAGCCCGCCCGCATGAACCAGCTTGCCGTCGATGCTGATCCCCGGCGTCGACATCACGCCCGCCATGGCAATGGATTTCGCATCCGTCACCTTCTCCACCTCGACGGCGATGCCCAGCCGTGCGGCGGTTTCCTTCACCATATCTGCGGTCGTGTCGCAGCGCTTGCAGCCGGGGCCATAGACCTTGACGTTCTTCATGTCGTTCTCCGTCAGAATATCGCGTTGAAGAGGAAACCCACGGCAAGGATGCCGCTGCCCACCACGCCGATGAAAACGGCGATCAGGCGGAGCGTCAGAACCTGCCGCAGGATGATCATCTCGGGCAGGCTGAGAGCGATCACCGACATCATGAAGGCCAGCACCGTGCCCAGCGCAGCGCCCTTGCCCAACAGGGCTTCGACGATGGGGATCACGCCGGCGGCGTTGGTGTACATGGGGATGCCAAGGATGACCGCGGCGGGCACCGACCACCACGCATCCGCGCCCATGATCCGCACCATCAGGTCCTCTGGCACATAGCCGTGGATCAGGGCCCCGATGCCGATGCCCGCGAGGATCCAGATCCAGACCTTTGAGACGATATCGCGCACCGCTTGCAGGCCGGCGCGGTAGCGGTCGACCATGGTCATCGCCTCGCCCTCGATCGCACCGGGGCCATCTGCACTTGTGTGGATCCCGCGCACCCAGTCCTGCAACCAGCCTTCCAGCCGCAGCTTGCCGATGACAAAGCCGGCGACGATGGCGATGGCCAGCCCGAATAGCAGGTAGGTCACCGCCACCGTCCAGCCGACCAGACCGAACAGCAGGACCAGCGCGACCTCGTTCACCATCGGTGCCGCGATCAGGAACGAGAAGGTGACGCCCAGCGGCACGCCCGCCGAGACGAAACCGATAAAGAGCGGCACCGCCGAGCAGGAGCAGAACGGTGTCAGGATCCCAAGCCCCGCCGCCATGACGTTGCCCACACCCTCGGCCCGGCCAGAGAGCAGGGCGCGGGTCTTTTCGGCGCTGAAGAAACTGCGCACCACGCCCATCGCGAACACAATCAGCGTGAGCAGCATCATCACCTTGGGCACGTCGTAGAGGAAAAAGGCGATGGCCTCGCCCGTATGGGTCTCGCGCGCCACCGGCAAGAGCGCGGTCAAAGCCTCGGCCAGCGTGTGCAGTTGGCGGTAAACGAGGACCCAAGCGGCCACGGCGGCCAGCACGCCGAGATGCCAGAGCCAGCTTGGTTGCGGACCGGCCGGGAAATGTTCGGTTTCAGTCGTCATGCGACGTTCCTTTCGCCGGCTGCGGCCGCATCCAGCACCGCCGCCAGAACCGCCGCGATCTCGGGCGGCAGGTTCGGGTTTCGGCGATATCGGACCCATTGCGCATCGCGCCGGTCGGTCACGAGGCCCGCCTGTTTCAGCACCTTCATGTGCCGCGACATCCGGCTTTGCGTGGCGTCGAGCCGGGCCATCAATTCGCAGACGCAATGTTCGGACCCGTCATCAAGCAGGCGCATCGCCTCCAGCCGGGTCGGTTCCGCAAGCGCGGTGAGGACAGGGAGGATCATGAGACGCCTCTTACATGCGCTCTTGCGCATAAGCAAGCGGGCGATGCGCTGGACCCCGCGCTTATCCCAAGGGCTTCCGGATCGGATCGGTCAAAAGGCGCAGTCCGTTCAGGACCACCAGCACGGTGCCGCCCTCATGGCCCACCACGGCGACCGGCAGGGGAAGGTGAAAGAACAGCCCCGTGGTGACCAGCACCACCATCGCGCCCATGGCGAAGATCAGGTTCTGCCGGATGATCCGCGCGGTGCGGCGGGCCAGCCGATGCGCCATGGCCAGACGGCGAATGTCGTCGGACAGCAGCGCCACATCGGCGGCCTGAAGCGCGACCTCGGACCCCGCCGCACCCATGGCGATGCCCACATCGGCGCGGGCAAGGGCCGCGGCATCGTTCACGCCGTCGCCGACAAAGGCCACCCGGCCGTGGGCTGTCAGGTCGGCGACAATGTTCAGTTTGTCTTCGGGGTGCAGATCGGCACGGATCTCATCCGCGCCGATCCCCAGGTCCGCGCCGACCCGATCTGCCACGGCGCGGCGGTCGCCGGTCAGCATCGCGATCTGCTTCACCGCCCCCTGCCGCAGCGCCTGCAACCCGGCCTTGGCGCTGTCCCGCGGGCGATCCTCTACCGTCAGCGCGCCCAGAACGCGCGCGCCGCGGCCCAGCATCACCAGTGTCCGGTGGCCGGTTTGCAACCCCTCGATCGGTTGCGGCAGCACGACCGGCGCGGCCCGGGCGCCCATCTTTTCGGCCAGCCGGGTGTTTCCGGCCCAGATCATGCCCTCGTCATCGACGCCGACCATCCCCGCCCCCGGCACGGCGCGGGCTTCGCGCACCTCTGCCGGAGTGATATTCCGCGCGGCGGTATGGCGGCGGATCGCCTCGGCGATCGGATGTTCGGACTGTGCCTCCAGCCCGGCAAGGCGCGACAGGAACTCGGTTTCGTCGCCGGTGCAGGCGATATCGACGACCTCCTGCCGCCCGGTGGTCAGAGTGCCGGTCTTGTCGAAGGCGAAGATGTCGACCCGCGCCAGTGTTTCCAGCGCGGCGCCGCCCTTGAACAGAACACCGCCGCGGGCCGAGGCCGACAGGGCCGACAGGATGGCCGCCGGCACCGAGATCACGATGGCACAGGGGCTTGCCGCGACAAGCAGCGTGGCCGCACGGTACAGCGCCTGATGCCAGCCGTCGCCAAGCGCAAGGAACGCGGCAAAGGCAAGGACCGCGCCCGCAAGAACCGCGACCGTGTAGCGCTGCCCGAACCATTCCGAGAACCGTTCCGACGGGGCGCGGGCCGCGTGCGCCTCGGTCACCAGCGCGATCATGCGCGCGACCGTGCTTTCCGACAGGGGCCGGGCGACCTCGACCGCAAGCACGCCGTGCAGGTTCACCGTGGCCTCGAAGACCTGCGCGCCGGGCGTCTTGTGCACCGGGACGGATTCGCCGGTGATCGTGGCCTCGTCCAGCGCGCCTTCGCCCTCGACGATAACACCGTCCACGGGTACCCGTGCGCCGGGGCGCAAGATCACCACATCGCCGGGGGCGAGCGTTTCCACTGGCACCTCCTCGGTACCGGCGTCAGTGCGGCGCAGGGCCCGGTCGGGTCGCAATTCCATCAACGCCTCGATGGCCCGGCGCGCCCGGCCCATGGCGCGGTGTTCCAGCGTGGTGGACAGGCTGAACAGCGTCAGCAGCACCGCGCCCTCGAAAGGGGCCCCCACGGCGGCGGCGGCCAGCGCCGCGATCACCATCAGCAGGTCGATGTCAAGCTCGCGCTCCCGCACCAGCGCCTCAAGCGCCCGAAGGCCGGCCGGGACGCCGCCGGCGCCATAGACGGACAAAAGCGCGGCGAGTTCGGCGGCGTCCCCCCAGGGCAGGTCCGCGGGCCACAACCAACGTGCGACCGCGGCCACCAGCATTCCGGCAAGGGTGATGGCCGTCAGAACCAACGGCCGGGTCTCTTCGTTCAAGTTCAACATTCGGGAAAAGCCGCCTTTCCGTCAGCCGTGCCTGTTCACGTCAGCGCAACCGCGCCATCGGCGGCAGAGATAAGGCCATCTGTCGGCCCGGGACAGTTCTTTTCCGCCGCCCGCGACCGCGAATGGTCGCGGGCGGCGGTCCTGACGGCCTCAGTCGTCTTCATAGATTCCGCGTTCGGCGCCGCGGTGGCAGGCGACGCAGTTGGACATGGTCTTGGCCCGTTCCATCATCCGGGCCGAGACTTCGCGGCCATGCTCGCGCTTGAACCACGGCAGGTCGCTGATCTTCATGGGCGTGACAGTGTCGGGCACGCTGCGGATGCGGGTGGCGGCGTTCGAGAGCAGATAGGCCTCGATCTCGGCACGGGTGGCGTCATCCAGTTGGGCGTTTTCGCCGAAATGGTCGTCCAGACCGGCCATGATCGCCTGCCAGCTGCGCGCAGGCAGGAAGGCCGGTTGAAAGGCCATGTGGCAGGCGCCGCATTCCTCTTGCGTGGCGGCATGGGTGACGGGCGGCACGCGGTCCTCGTCGGCGAGCGCGGGCAGAGCCATGACAAGGCTCAGGCCGAAAGCTGCGGATCGTATCATGGAACTCTCCCTCAAGATCAAAGGCCGGAAAGCCAGGCGATGATGTCGGCCTTTTCGGCGGCGGTGCAGGCGCGGCCCAGCACGCTGTCGCAATTGCGGCCGAACCATTTCTCGACCTTCTTGACGTCGGTGAAGCGGTCGGGGTTGGCCGAGGGGGCCAGCGGATCGATGGTCTTGCCGGTGCGGGTTTGGCCCGCGGCGCGCGGATTGTCGGTGTGACAGGTGGTACAGGCCGGCGTGTCGGGCTTGCCGGTGCCGTGGGTCGCAAGGAACAGGGCCTTGCCCGCGGCGGGGTTGGCGGGTGTGCCGGCCTCGGCCTCGTATCCGGCGATCAGGCGGGCGGGCGAGGTGTCCTGCGCCAGGGCAGGGGCCGCGGCCAGCATGGCAAGGCATAGGGTCAGTCGTTTCATCTTGTGGTCTCCTTCGGAATGGAAATGGCAAAGGGGCTGAACCGGCCGGTTTCGGCATCGGCATGGCAGGCTGCGCAGTTCGCGCGGGTGAAGATGGGGGCACGGTTGAACAGCGCCTCGGGCAAGGTGCCGTGAAGGCGCTGCCAGGCCGGGGTCTCCGTCAGCGTGAAGGGGGCCTCGGGGGCGGGCTGCGCGAAGATGCGTGCCGGGGCGGTGTCCACGGTTTCGGCAGCATTGGCCGTCAACCAGGCTTCGATCTCGGCGGCATCGCCCGCGTCGATCCAGGCATTCTCGCCGAAATGGGTGTCGAGCCCGGCCATCAACTGCTGCCACGATCTTGCGGGCAGCAGGCTGGGGTGAAAGACCATGTGGCAGGCGCCGCATTCCTCGGCCGTCAGCGGGTCGATCGCGGCGACGGGCTGGTTCGGAACCGGGCGCATGGACAGGATCAGGCCACCCGACAGCAGCATCGCGGCCATCGCGGCAATGGTCTTGACCGCGCGCCCCGCTCGGGGCCGAACGCCATCCGGTTCGATATCGCCCGGGCGGGCCTCCTTAAGCCCGGTCACCATGGCGCGGGCGAGGTTTTCGTCGCTGCGGCGGCTTTCATACAGCACGCCGCCCAGATGCATGAGGACCAGCACCGCCACGCCAAGGGCGACCGCCTCGTGCAGCTCGCGCGCCGCGTGCCCCGCCCCTGTTCCCAGATCGGCGGCAAGCGGACCAAGGCGAAGCCAGCCGCCGAGGATCACAAGGCCGGTGATCGCCAGCGCGAGGATCGCGACGAACACGGCCAGCACCATCAGCGCGCCCACCGGGTTGTGCCCCCGATGGCGGTGGTCCTGACCGATCACATGGGAGAGGAGCGCCCGCGGCCGTGGCACGAAATCGGCAAAGCGGGCATGGCCGCCGCCGAAGACGCCCCACACGATCCGCGCCAAGACCAGCGCCGCCGCCGTACCGCCGCTGGCCAGGTGGACGGCCAGCCATCGGGCATCGCCGAAAAAGCCGGTCAGGGCGGACAGCGCGACGGTGGCGACAAGGCCCCAGTGGAACAGGCGCACCCAGATGTCCCAGACGGGAACTTCGGGAAAGGGCGTGGATCGGGACGTCATGGTTGCGGATGGTCCTTGGCGTTGTGTCGAGAGGCATTTCGCACAGGGCCCCTGACAGCCGCCTGACGGGTGCGGTCAGGCTGCTGTCAGCTTTGCCGCGCTAAACTGGGCGCAACGCCAATCATCGATTTCAGAAGGAGACCGGCATGAAACATTGGAAGGTTGCACAACGCGGCATCGCCGCGACCGGGGCGGAGGTCCTTTGATGGCGGACGCGACGCACAGCACCGGTATGATCCGGGTCTGGGACCCGTTGGTGCGGATCGGACATTGGGTTCTGGTGGTCGCCTTCGCCACCGCCTACCTGACAGAGGGCGAGCCTGAATGGCTGCATGTCTGGGCAGGCTATGCGATCGCGGCGACGGTTGCGCTCCGCCTGCTTTGGGGGGTCATCGGGCCGCAACGGGCGCGCTTTTCCGATTTCGTCACCGGGCCGGGCCGCGCGGTGGCCTATCTGCGCGACCTGATCGCAGGCCGGGCGGAACGCCATGTCGGTCACAGCCCGGCGGGCGGGGCCATGACGGTTGCGCTCTTGGTCACGCTGGGGGTGACGGCCTTCGCCGGAATGGGCACGCTTGCCGCCGAAGAGGGTGAGGGGCCGCTGGCCGGCATCGTCGCACAAATCCCCGAAACGGACGGGCCGCGCGCCTATACGGGGGACCACGACGAGGACGAGCATGGCGAACACGGCGAGGAAAGCGCCTGGAAGGAAGTGCACGAGGTGGCCGCCAACCTGACGCTGATCCTGATCCTGTTGCATCTGGGCGGTGTGGCGCTGGCAAGTGCGCGTCACGGCGAAAACCTCGCCCGCAGCATGGTCACCGGGGACAAGCGCGCGTGACCGCAACCTTTGATGGCCCGGCGGGAAAGGTCTTGCCGGGCCATCCGAGCGCCGAAGGAGACCGAGATGAAGACCCGCAGATATGTGCCCGTCCTGATCGCCCTTGCCCTTGGGCTGGCCGCACCGGGCTATGCCGGGAACGGTACGGGCGATGCGATGCAGGGGGGCGTTGTCGGGCAACGCGCCGTGCAACCGGGGATGGCGCACCGCCGAAGTCCGGCCGAGATCGCGCAAGTTTTCCGCCAGATGGACGGCAATGGCGACGGCGTTGTGACCCGTGCCGAATACATGGCCATGCGCATGGGCGGCGGAAGCGGTCGAAATGCGGCGCGGATGGAGGCGAACCAGACGGGAAAGGCGGCACGCTTTGCCACGATGGATAAGGACGGCTCCGGCACGCTGACGCTGGGCGAGTTCGGCGCTGTCAGCCCGTGACGGAGGGCGTCGGGCGTGCATGCCGGTCGCGCGGCACGGGCGAATGGGTATATTCCTGGGCGTGATGGTGATGTCGCGCTCCATACTCCCGTTCCTGGCCATGACGTTTCTGGCCTTGGCCGCGCAGGCGGATCCCGATCATGATCGCGCCCGCGCGGCCCTTGAGCGGGGCGAAATCCTGCCCTTGTCGGAGATTCTGCCGGATGTTCAGGCGCGCCATGGCGGGCGGGTGATCGAGGTGGAACTGGAGCGCGAGCGGGGCCGCTATGTCTATGAGTTCGAGGTGATCACCCGGTCCGGCCGGATCCTGGAGATCGAAGTTGATGCCGCGACGGGACGAGAAACGGCAGAGTCCGGCACTGACACGGATAATCGGATCGGTGACAATGACGGGCGTCGGTCCGGCCGTCGTGGACAGGGAAACGGCGATGGGACCGGCGGATCGGGTGGCGGTGGCTCCGGCGGTGGTAATGGCAATGGCGGGGGGCGAAACTGATGCGCGCCCTTGCGGTCGAAGACGATGCGCGGATCGTGGCGGACCTGTCCGCGGCCCTTGGCGCGGCGGGCTTTCGGGTCGAGACCTGTGCGGATGGGGAAGAGGCATGGTTTCTGGGCGATACCGAGGAGTTCGACCTTGTCGTTCTGGATCTCGGCCTGCCGCATCTTGACGGGCTGACGGTTCTGAAACGCTGGCGCGCCAATGGCCGCGACATGCCGGTTCTGGTGCTGACCGCGCGCGGCACATGGATGGAGCGGGTCGAGGGGATCGACGCCGGTGCCGACGACTATCTGCCCAAACCTTTCCGGATGGAGGAACTGGTAGCCCGTGCCCGCGCGCTGGTCCGGCGCGCGGCCGGACAGGCGCAGGCGGTGGTGGAGGTCGGCGTGCTGTCCCTCGACACCAACCGGATGACCGTGGCAATCCGGGGCAGGCCCGTTCAGACCACCCCGCTGGAATACCGGCTGCTCGCCTTCCTCGCCTTGAACCGGGGCCGGGTCGTTCCGCCCACCGAATTGCTGGACCATCTTTATGGCGATGAGGACTCGCGCGAGACGAACGCGCTGGAGGCGGTCGTGGCGCGCCTCCGCCGCAAGCTGGGGTCGGGGGTGATCGGGACGCGGCGCGGCTTTGGCTATTTCCTGCAGGACGAGGATACAGAGGCATGAGGCGCCTGTCGCTGCGGCTGCGGCTGGCGCTGGCCGGGGCCGTTGCCATCGTCGCTGCCATCGCGCTGGCCTCGCTCGGCATGGCGGCGCTGTTCGGTGCTCATGTGGAACGGCGCGCCGTCGCCGAATTGTCGGTGCAACTCGATCAGGTCATCGCCGGGCTGGAGCGCGGGCAGGACGGTGAAATCGAACTGACGCGCACGCCGGCCGACCCGCGCTTCAGTCGCCCATATGCGGGGCTCTACTGGCAGATCGAGACGCCGGTCCGCATCCTGCGCTCCCGCTCGCTCTGGGATGTCGATCTGGCCTTGCCCGAGGACGAGCTGCCCGACGGGATGGAGCATGTCCATACCCTGAGCGGGCCGGTGGGCGATCTGCTGGTGATCGAGCGCAGCGTCACCCTGCCGGAACGGTTGGGGGGAACGCTCTTGCGGGCCGCGGTGGGAATGGACCGGACAGACCTGGCCACGGCAAAAGCTGCCTTTCTGCGCGATCTGGCACCCTATTCGGCGCTTCTGACGCTTGCGTTGATCGCTGCGGGATGGATGCAGATCGCCGTGGGTCTTCGACCGCTGGCCGCCATTCGCGACCGGGTTGCGGCGGTGCGATCGGGGCAGGCGCGGAGACTGGGCGCGGACTTCCCTGCCGAGGTCTTGCCGCTGGTCAACGAGGTCGACGCGCTTCTGGCCGCGCGGGAGGCGGAAATCGAGACGGCGCGAACCCGGGCCGGCGATCTTGCCCATGGGCTGAAGACCCCCTTGCAGGCGCTGCTGGGGGAGGCAGGGCGCCTGCGCGCGGCGGGGCATCTTGAAACCGCCGGTGCGGTGGAAGACATCGCCACTGCGATGGGGCGGCACGTGGATCGGGAACTGGCCCGCACCCGCGTCTCGATCCGGGGTCGCGACACGACGGCCCCGGTGGCCGATGTGGTCCGGGGGCTGGTGAGCGTGATCGCACGGGCGCAAGGCGGCAGGAGTATCGACTGGGTGCAGGAGGTTCCCACGGACCTTGTCGCCGCGGCCGACCCCGACGATCTGGCCGAGGCGCTGGGGGCCTTGATCGAGAATGCCGCGCGCCACGCCGCGGGCAAGGTCCGCCTGACCGGCCGGCGCGTGGGCGACAGGGTGGACATTGCCGTCATCGACGACGGTGCCGGCATTCCCCCCGACCGGATCGAAGCCCTGATGGCCCGCGGTGCGCGCGCCGACATGCGCGGAACCGGCCTTGGCCTTGCGATTGCCGGTGACATCGCCGACGCGCTGGGCGGAACGCTGAGCCTGCATCCCCGCGATACCGGTCTGGAAGCCCGGCTGAGCGTGCCTGCCGCCAAATCCGCACCGGATTGACGCCGGCTGTCAGCGATCTGTCAGGTTGCCCCAAATAAGATATATCAAAGAAGCATAAATTAGGGCGCCATCGGGGCGTTCCTGACCGTCCGAGGGGGCCCGTTCCCATCGGCGGCCAGCACTGAAACCTGCAACACTGGAGGACAGGATAATGAAAAACGGCATGTTCACGGGGCCTGGCGGAAACCGCGGCGCGGGGTCCGGCGACGGGATCAACAACAACAATGGCGGGCCCGACGCCTACACCGACGAAGATATCGCCAACCTTCTTTACATGCTTGAGGAGGAGAAACTGGCCGGCGACATCTACGAAGCTCTCTATGACCAGACCGGGCTTCAGATCTTCGCCAATATCGCGGAGTCCGAGGACAGCCATGTCGCGGCGCTCTTGGCGCAAGCGGATGTCATGGATATCGACGTATCCGCGATCCTTGCCGAACCGGCCGGCAGCTTCGTGAACCCCGACCTGCAGGCGCTGTACGACACGTTGCTTGCGCAGGGCAGCGAGTCCGCGACAGCGGCGCTGGAGGTCGGGGTCCTGATCGAAGAGACCGACATCGTCGACCTTCAGGAAGCCGCCTCGTCGGTCGAGGGTACCGCCTTGGCCGCAGTCTACGACAACCTCTTGGACGGATCGGCCAACCATCTCGACGCGTTCGAGGCCTGGCTCGGCGCCTGATCCACATGAGCCTCCCGCCGGCCCTGCGCGGCTGGCGGGATGTGCCTGTTTTCCTCTACGGCCGCGTCCGGTGGCACGCCGGTGCCTGCGTTCTGTCAGGTTTGCGGCGCGCAGGGCATATATTGGGACTTGTCGCCAAATGCCGATGCCGCGGACGATTGTCCCGGACAAGATACCCTCCAACTGTGGCTGTGCAGTGACCATGCCGGCGGTCGAAAACCGCTGAGGGTGGCGGCATTTGACGGGATTTTGGGCTGACATGGGTCAGCGGATGGCGCCCCGACCGGCACGACAACCCATGCAATGCTACAATTCGCCCGCTGTCATGAATTTGTCTTAAATCTGTTACGCTTGCGTTTCGCCGGCGAAATAGGGTCCGCCGGGCAAAAGCAAGCCATCAGGGAAATTACCCCATGAAGACCAAGTTCCTTTCCGCGGTTCTCGTGACCACGGCGCTGACCGCGCCCGCGTTTGCCGAGAACCTGACCCGCCTCGGCGCTGTCACCGTCGGTGGTGAAGTCACCGGCATGTTCATCAACGGCGATGACATGTTCTTCAACGTCCAGCACCCCGCTGACGACCTCGGCAACGAGTGGGCCAAGGCCACCGTCGGCGTGATCGCCAACGCCAATTTCTACGCCGATGCCCTGCCGGTTCCGGAAGGCGACGCGAAGAACATGGTCACCTCGTCGATGGGCGACTACCAGATCCTCGTGCAGGAAGGCGACTTCGGCACGATCGGCTCGATCGTCGGCGTCGACGGTGAACTGTTCGTCTCCAACGATCCCGACTTCAACGCCTTCGTGCCGACCGGCGAAAACGAAGGCTACCTCTTCACCAACTGGGAAAACCGCCCCGGCGGCATGTCCCGCGTGAAGCTTTCCCGCGCTGCCGACGGCACCTACAGCGTGGATGAGAACGACGCCAAGATGCTCGACTTCATGTCGGTCGAGGGCACTTGGGTGAACTGTTTCGGCACGCTGAGCCCCTGGGGCAATCCGCTGACCTCCGAAGAACTCTACTTCGACGAGACCGCTGACTGGAACAACGCCGGGTACAAGTACATCTCTGACGTTGCGGGCCTGGCCGACTACCTGGGCAAGTACCCGAACCCGTACCGCTATGGCTATATCGTCGAGATCACCGATCCCGCCGGCTCCGCCACCCCGGTCAAGCGGTTCGCCCTGGGCCGCTTCAGCCACGAAAACTCGGTCGTGATGCCCGACCAGAAAACCGTCTACCTCTCCGATGACGGCACGGGCGTGGTCTTCTACAAGTTCATCGCCGACACCGCGGGCGACCTGTCGGCCGGTACGCTCTACGCTGCCAAGGTGACCCAGCGCGCCGACAACGGCTTTGACGTCGATTGGGTCGAGCTGGCCCACGGCACCGAATCCGACATCGCCGGCTGGATCGCCGACTATGACGGCATCACCATGGAAGACTACAAGGAGGGCGAGTCCTCCTACATCTCCGATGCCGATATCGCGGCCTGGGCCGCCGGCGATGCCGCCGACGACCGTGCTGCGTTCCTTGAAAGCCGCAAGGCTGCCGCTGCCAAGGGCGCCTCGGCCGAGTTCCGCAAGATGGAAGGCGTGAACGTCAACTTCAACGCGCTGGAAGCCGGCCACATGTTCGCCTACATGGCCATGTCGGAAATCGCCAAGACCATGTCCGACGGCAAGGGCGACGTTCAGCTTGAAGAGAACAAGTGCGGTATCGTCTACCAGATGCCGATGGACGCCTCCTACAACATCACCGCGATGAACCCCGCTGTCGTGGGCGGCCCCTACGACAAGAATGCCGAGGCCAACTCCTGCGCGCTCGACAACATCTCGAACCCCGACAACCTGGTGGTTCTGGACAACGGCGACGTGATCATCGGGGAAGACACCGGCAAGCACGAGAACAACATGTTCTGGCTGTGGCAGGCCTCGGCCGCGATGTAATCGCGCCGTTCAAGCCCGATACAGCAAGAAGGGGCGGCGAACGTGCCGCCCCTTTCCCCCTCAACGCCTCCAGCCAGCCGGATCATGCGCCGCCATCCGCGCGCGCGCCCTGATCCCAGCCCGAAGCGTCCCCCACAGTTCTGGAGTAACGTATGCCCAATCGCATCCCGCGCGCCGTCGTTCCGTCGCTGATTGCAGCGTCCACGCTTCTGGCCGGCCTTGCCGCCCCTATCTTTGCGCAGGACCTGACGACCGCCGATACCGCAGACATCATGCGCCTGCGACCGGGGTCGGTCGAACTGGCTGCGGCCGGTCGGCGCTACAACCCCGAGGCCCCGGTGACGGCCATGTGCTATACCCGGATCGAGGCGCGCTATAACCCCTGCTACGTCTGCCACCAGAACAACGACGACAAGACCCGGCCGAACTTCATGCAGGACGGCGACCTGCAGTCGGAATACGCCTTTTCCGAAGCGGGGATGACCAATCACTGGACGAATCTTTTCATCGACCGCTCGGCCGAGGTGTCCGCGATTTCGGACCAGGAGATTCTCGACTGGATCGACGGCGACAACTATTCCGACCTTGAAACGCGACTGACGGCGGCCGGCTTTCCCGGCTGGGTTCCGGATCTGTCGGGCTACGAAGACGCGGCCCATGCCTTTGACGATGATGGGCTGGCGAAAGACGGGTCATGGTGGGTGGCCTTCAACTACAAGCCGCAGCCTTCGACCTTCTGGCCGACCAACGGGTCGACCGATGACGTTCAGATCCGCCTGCCCGCGCGCTTCTATACCTTCGCTGATGGCACCGCCTCGCGGGATCTGTATTTCGCCAATCTCGCGCTTCTGGAAATGGCCTTTCAGGACGTCGACACGGTCACGCTTCCCGAGGTGGACGAGGCACAGATCGGCACCGATATCGACGGCGATGGCAAGATCGGCATGAGCCGCCGGATGGCCCGGCGCGGCACCTATCTTGGCGCCGCGTCGGAAGAGGCCGTGGTGCGCATGACTTACCCCGAAGGGACGGAGTTCCTGCACGCGGTCCGTTATGTCGGCATCGACGGCGAGGCGATCGTGCCGGCCCGCCGGATGAAAGAGCTTCGCTATATGGTCAAGACCCGGCAGCTGACCATCCCGGAGCTTGCCAGCCGCTATGGCAATGAACGGCAGGAAAAGATCGACGAGAACCTGCCGCGCTACATCGACCTCGGGCCCAAGGGTATGGACAACGGCTATGGCTGGACCATGCTGGCATGGATCGAGGATGCCGATGGACAGCTTCGCCGCCAGACGAATGAGGAGCTGTTCTTCTGCCGCGGCTGTCACGCCACGGTTGGCGCGAATATCGACCAGACCTGGGCCTTTCCCCGCAAGATGAAAGGGGCCGATGGCTGGGGCTATATCGACCTGCATTCCATGACCGATGTGCCGAACCTTGGCGAAGACCAGGGCGAGATCGCGACCTATCTTGAACGTGTCGGCGGGGGTGATGAGTTCCGGGCCAATAAGGAAATGATCTCACGGTGGTTCGCCCCCGACGGCACGGTCGCCCATGACCGGATGGCGGGCAAGACGGTCTACGACCTTCTCGCCCCTTCTGTCGGGCGGGCGCTGACGCTGAACAAGGCCTATCGGGTCATCGTCGCCGAGCAGAGTTTTCTCTTTGGCCGCGATGCGACGGTCACGCCGCTGACCAGCGTTCACGCCTACATCGATGAGGCCACGGCCCCGACCCTGCCAGTGGAGTACCGCTACAGCCACGACATCCGGCTGAACTGGGATTAATCGGGCGATCCTGATGGCGGAGCCTTCCGGCGGAGGGCTCCGCTTTATAGTGCCCCGGTGGCGCGTTCGACGGGAACGGGTGGCCTAGTCCGCCAGAAGCGCGAGATAGGCGCGCATGGCGAGGACCTGTTCCTCGTCGAAACCGAAATCCTGCATCGAGTCCATGCCAGAGGTTCCCCGCCGGATCGCGGCGATGGTCGCGCCGCGAATGTCCGGCGCACGTTCGTCCCCCCTGGCGTCTTCGTTGTGGCAGGACACGCAGAGGACCGAGAACAACTCTCGCCCATAGTCCGCGTCGCCTTCGGGAACCTCGCCAGAAAGCGAGGGCGTGGCCGTCAGCGCAAGGGCAACCAGAAGGGAAATCCGCATTCTTCGACTCATATTTGTTACCTGACTTTTTTGCAGGGTCTTCGTAACACGTCCGTGACACTGCCGGATGGTCGCGGCGGGGCACAGCATCTTTGGCGCCATCAAGCGCCATGACCGCCAAAAGGGAGCGATGGCACCGGCCGCGCAAGCGTGGGTCTCCAGATGCGTGTCATTGACAGAACGCTCCCGCCTTCTGACAGTGTTCGTGAGCAGAAGACTGGAGAACGCGCTTGTCTGAAAAGGGACCGGTCAGCCTGACCTCTGCCGCATCCATTGCGGCGTGGGAGCGTGCGGCGTTGGCCGACCATGCCGCCGGATGTGGGGGCGACCGGGTGCTTTTTCATCGCGTGATGCCCGCGGTCAGCATCGGCTGTCATCAGGCTTTCGAACATGAGGTCAGGCAAGACTACTGCATCGGCGCCGGGATCGATGTCAGTCGCCGGGTCACGAGCGGCGGGGCGCTGTTTGTTGACGCCGGGCATCAGGGCATGAGCCTTGTCGTTCCTGCCGCCCGTCTTGGGCGTTGTCTTGCCCAGCGTCTGGAAACCGGGGCGGGGATCGTCGCCGGCGCGCTTGATCGGCTGGGGATCGCTACCGCGCTCAAACCCCCGAACGATCTGGAAACGGCCGATGGCCGCAAGATCGGCGCCGTGTTTATGGCAGAGGAGGGGGCATCGGCGCTGCTTTACGCCAATCTGATCGTGTCCCTCGATCTGGAAACGACGTTGCAGGCGCTTCTGGTGCCGACCGAAAAGCTGACGCGAACGGGGCTGGAACAGGCGCGGGACCGGATGACGTCGCTTGAAGACCTCCTCGGCGCCGTGCCCGATGCCGGCGACGTGCAGGCGGCCCTGCTTGCCGCGGCGCAGTCGCACCTTGGCGTCCCGCTGGCGGTGGCCGGCGAGGTTTCGAAGAGTACGGCAGGTCCGGTCGAGCGCCCATGGTCTGCGGGTCCGGCCGGTTTCGAGACGCTGGACAAGACCGCGGGCGCGACGCTGAGGCTTTTGCTGGATGTGGACGGGGTGATCGTGTCGGACCTGCGCTTTGCCACGGACGGACATATCACACCGCCGGACAGTTTGCAGCGCCTCGCCCAGGGCTTGGTCGGGCAGCGTATGGACGACCTGCCGGAAATCGCAGCCGGGCTGCTGGCCGATATCGCGCCGGACATGGTTGGGTTTACGGCGAACGACCTCGTGGCCCTTGTTCAAACCGCGGTGTCCAAGCATCGGCTTCGGTCCGACCTTGGGCTTTCGGCCGAAGAGACCTCTGCCGTGATGCTCGCGGGGCCCTCTGACAATACGCTCGCGGCGCTGGAGCGTGCCGAGGTGATGCTGGTGCCCTATTGCGCGAAACCCGCGTGGTGCACATGGCGTCACGATACAGACTGCGTGGAATGCGGGCGGTGCGACGTTGGGGAAACCTACCGGATGGGGCGGGAACGCAACATGGAGGTTCTGACCATCCTCAACTACGAACATCTCGTCGAGACGCTGGACGACATGCGGGGCCGCGGCGTGGAAAGCTATGTCGGCATGTGTTGCGGCGAGTTCTTCCTGAAACGCCACGCGGCATTTAGCGAATCCGGAATGCACGCGACGCTGGTCGATATCAAGGGCGCGACCTGCTATGAACTGAAGCAGGAGCAGCTTGCTTATGCCGGCACATTTGCCGCCGAGGCTGCGCTGGACCTCGATACCCTCGAAAAGGTCATGGCACGGGTTCCGGCACGCGACAGGGTTGCAGGGACTTGTGCCGACTGCACGATGCCGCGAACTGGTGACAGGACAAGCGGAACGTCCTGAAGGCGTGGCGCGGGCCGACACGGGCCAGACACTCCGCTACCCATGCGCCAGGATGACGAAGCCTTCATCCGGTGACGGCGGGGCGAAGTGAACGTTGATTTGCCGGAATTGCGCCTCGGTCACATCAAAGGGGTGATCGCCCCGCGCATTGCGGGCGCGCAACCTGTCCATGCAGACTTCATCGGGGACGTCCAGCAGGTGGAGGACGTGCGACGCCGTCGTCCGGTCGAGGATGCCGCGCATCCAGCGGCGGGTCTCGACCGTATTTGCCGGAAAATCCAGTACCACCGAGACGCCTGCATTCAGCAAAGAGACGACATGGGGCCCCATGATTGCCCGCAGTTTCGATGCGCAGCGCACATAGTCGGGGATCGACACCATCTGATCGGAATAATGCCCGGTCAGCCAGTCGTGTTCGGCAATCAAGACGTTTTCGCGCGGTAGGCAAAGTTCGCGTGCCAAGGTGGACTTTCCGGAGGCGATCTTTCCGCACAATAGGTGCAAAGTCGGTGTTTCAATGCACGTGATACCGGTCTTTCAGGGGCGGTGGGGGCCGCCCATTGCAGCGGCGCGGCATCACGGGGCAGTGACCCGTCTGCCACCTTTTGCCAGTGTTGCAGGTCGGGGGCGAAAGGCCACAAGGCACAGCCCTGCGATCCCCAGTTCGACGGCCAGCGCGCCGAGAAGCCCGGCCGAGGGGATGCCATCGACGAGCACGCCGACCAGACGCCCCGCGGGGAAGGCCAGAAACACCGTCAGCGCCACGGCCATCGATACGGGCGCAAAGCCTTGGCGCACGATCCCGGCGAGCATGAGCAGGCCGAAGGCTGCCAGACTGGCGGCCGGGGCGCGCAACTCGCTAAGCAGGCTGGGCTCGGTTCCAAGTGCGATGCCATAGCCGGCATAGAAGGCGTGCGGCGCGGTCAGGATGGCAGCGCCGATGCCGAAGGCCGTGATGCCGGAAATGCCAAGTGCGATCTTCTGAAAACGTGTCAGGGTCATGGGATGTCCTTTTGTCGAAGGGGTCAGGCGGCGGCGGTCCATGTGCCGGCGATTGCGACGCGCCGGGCGAAATCGGCAAAGTCTCGCGGCGGCCGACCAAGGGCGCGTTCCACCCCGTCGGCAAGATGGGCGTTGCGCCCGTCCAGCGTTTCTCGGGCGATGGCGGTAAAGACATCGGCGACGAACGCGCCGCCAACCTGCACCAGCCCGTCGTGGAATTCATCGAAGGTAATGGGCACATGGCGAATTGGCCGGCCGGTGGCCTTTGACAGCTCGGCGGCCATCTCGGCGAAACTTAGCAGCCGCGGGCCGGTCAGTTCATAAAGTTGGCCGGAATGGCCGGGCTCAGTCAGCGCGGCGACCGCGACATCGGCGATGTCATCGACATCGATGATGGGTTCCGTCACATCGCCACCGGGCATCGCGATCACGCCGTTCAGCACCTGCTCGCGCAAATAGCCTTCGCTGAAGTTCTGCGCGAACCACGCCGCACGGAGGAGCGTGAAGTCGAGCCCCGAGGCGCGCACGACCTCTTCGCCCTGCCGTGCGTGGTGCTCACCGCGGCCCGATAGCAGCACCAGGTGCCCAACATCCGCGCGCTGCGCCACCGCGCACAGGGCCGCCACCTTTTCCACGGCGCCGGGAAAGGCGAGATCGGGGAAGTAGGAGATATAGGCGGCGGAGACGCCCTGCAGCGCGGGTGCCCATGTGGTCGTATCCTCCCAGTCGAACGGAATATCTGCCCGGCGAGAGCCCCGGCGCACGGTGTGGCCCTGCCGGGTCAGCCGGTCGGCGATGCGCGATCCGGTCTTGCCGGTTGCGCCGATGACGAGAATGGGTTGGGTCTGCATCGCGTGTCTCCCTTGGTTCGCGTGATACAGCCAGTATGCGCGCGACGGCGGCCTGTGGATTGACCCGGCCCGCCAAGTCTTTGATCCCACGCGCCGGATCAACCCTGTCAGCCCTTTTGCGCGGCCCGGTAGGCGGCCGGCGTTTCGTTCCGCCAACGACGGAAGGCGCGGGTGAACGCGCTTTGTCCGGAAAACCCGGTCAGGAAGGCGATCTCGGCCAGCGCATAGTCGCGTTCCGCCAACAGGCCCTCGGCCAGTTCGCGCCGCGCCTCGTCCACCAGTTTCTGGAAGGAAAGGCCCTCTTCGCCCAGACGGCGCTGCAGCGTCCGTTCGCTGATCCCCAGTCGCGCGGCGACCTCGGCCGCTTTCGGCACGCCCGCGCTCAGCGCCTGCGCAATCGCCCCCCGCACCGTCTGGCCGAGGCTGCGGTCGGTGCCGAGTTTGTCCAGCTCCGCATCCAGATGCTGCAGCAGGAACCGCGTGATCCCCGTGTCGCCCTGCCGGTTGGGCCGCGACAGCACAGCGCCGGGAAGCAGAAGCGCATCCCGGTCGGACCCGAAAATGGCGGGGCAGCCGAAATAGCGTTCATGGGCCGTGAGTGTCGGGGGCGCCGGGTGTCTGAAATGGACCTCGACCGCGGTGATGGGCGCTTCGGAGACCTGCCGGATCAGCGACATGACACTGGCCAGCGTGGCTTCGTTGGACAGCCTCATCCCAAGCCTGCGGGTGCCCGCCCGGTGCAGGAAGAACCACGCATCGTCCCCCGCCCAGCGGACCTCATGCTCTGACACGCTGGTCAGGAGCCGCCAGTAGCGTTCTGCCCGGGCAAAGGAGTCCCTCAGCGTTGGCGCGGTTTTCCACGCAAGGCCAAAGGCGCCGTAGTCGTCGCATATCATGCTGGCCCCGACATGCAGCGGGAAGTCTGTGGCATCGCCAAGGCCCGCCGCGATCTGTTCCAGCATTCCGTAATAGGCCGTGTCTGAGATCATGGTTGACGGGTCGATGTCGGCGTCGGGGTCAAGCCCGACCGAGCGCAGCAGCGCCGGCCCGTCCACCCGGTTGCCGGCGGCCAGAACGACCTTGCGCAGGAAAAGAGAAGTGACCGCCCCCATGGCGGCACGATAGCATCAATGAGCCCGCCGGGGAGCTTGAATGCCAAGCGGCTGCTTGGCTGCCTCAAGACGCGCAACTTCAGCGATCCGACCGCATCGGTTTTGCGGTGGGCGGCGAATCCGCACTCGCCATCTTGTTCCAGTTTTCGTATGTCGCTTTTGGACCGATATCGGGGGGCTGCGCTTCGCAGCGAGCCAGCGATGGGGCACAGCGCGTGTCCAGCCGCGTGTCCCCCGAACCCTTTCAGGCCGCTTTGCTGCGGTGATCCAACACGAAAGCGCCCCTTCAGTGACTGATGAACGGGAACAGTTCCACTTGAGTTACAACAGCCGCCTCAGCGTGGCCCCGATGATGGATTGGACGGACCGCCATTGCCGCTATTTCCATCGGCTCATGAGCGCGCACACGCTGCTTTATACCGAGATGGTCACGGCGCCGGCGCTTGTGCGGGGTCAGGCGCGGCATTTGCTGGCCTTTGATGTGGCTGAGCATCCGGTGGCCGTGCAACTTGGCGGGTCCGATCCGGCAGAGCTTGCCGAAGCCACCCGCATGTGTTGCGAGGAAGGATATGACGAGGTCAACCTGAATGTCGGCTGCCCGTCGGACCGCGTTCAATCGGGGACGTTCGGCGCGGTTCTGATGAAGACGCCGGACCTGGTGGCCGACTGCGTGGCCGCGATGCGCGCGGCGGGTTCGGTCGAGGTGACGGTGAAATGCCGGATCGGCGTGGACGATCAGGACCCGGCCGAGGTCTTGCCCGCCATTCTGCAGACCGTGCGGGCCGCTGGCGTGACGCGGTTCACGATCCACGCCCGAAAGGCATGGCTGCAGGGGCTGAGCCCGAAGGAAAACCGGGACGTTCCGCCGTTGGACTATGCGCTTGTGCATGCGATGAAACGGGACTTCCCCGACCTGCATCTGTCGATTAACGGGGGGATCGAATCCCTGCCCGAAGCACAGGCCCAGCTTGCCGCAGGGATGGACGGGGTGATGATCGGGCGCGCGGCCTATAACGACCCCGCAGAGATCCTGCTGGGCGCGGACGAGGTGATCTTTGGCCAGCCGGGGCGCAAGACCGCGCGGCAGGTCGCCGAAGAGATGAAGCCCTATATCGCCCGCCATCTGGCCGGCGGCGGGCGGCTGCATTCGGTCACGCGCCATATGCTGGGGCTGTTTTCCGGTCAGCCGGGGGCGCGGGCGTGGCGGCGGGTTCTTTCCGAAGGGGCGACGCGCCCGCAGGCGGGGCTGGAGGTCCTGGACGACGCCCTGGCCCAACTGCCGCGGGCGGCCTGATCGCGCTGGTCCCCGCAGTCTGGGGTGGCTATAGGGCGGGCATCCGAATTACGGGAGCGCCCGCATGCCCGACATCCCCCTTCTGCTTTCGCTTCTGGCGATGTTGCTGGCCATCGGGGCCTTTGCCGGTCTGCTTGCCGGGCTTTTGGGCGTCGGCGGCGGGCTGATCCTTGTCCCGGCCTTCTTCTATGCGTTTTCGGCGCTGGGCTATGACAGCCCGCAGCTGATGCAGGTCTGCCTTGCCACGTCGCTGGCCACGATTATCGTCACCTCTGTCCGGTCCGTGCTGTCCCACAATCGCAAGGGGGCGGTGGACTGGGCGGTTCTGCGGGGCTGGGCGCCCGGTATCGCGATCGGGGCTGTTATCGGCGTTCTGGTGGCGGCCATGCTGCGGTCGGTGGTCCTGCAGGGGATATTCGGTGTTCTGGGGGTCGGCGCGGGGCTCTACCTGGCTTTTGGGCGGCAGGACTGGCGCTTCGGCGATGCGATGCCCGTGGGCCTGCCGCGGCTGGCAATTTCGATGACCGTGGGCTTTCTGGCCGTTCTGATGGGGATCGGGGGGGGGCATGTTCGGCGTGCCGCTGATGACATTGTACGGCAAGCCGATCCACAAGGCGGTGGCGACGGCGGCGGGTTTCGGCGTTCTGATCGCCGTGCCGTCGGTTCTGAGCTTCACGCTGGTCACGATCCCCGACGCGGTGCGGCCGCCCGTTACCCTTGGGGCGGTCAACCTTCCGGCCTTCGCCGTTGTCATCGCGATGACGCTGCTGACTGCGCCTTTGGGGGCGCGCCTTGCCCATCGGCTGGACCCGAAACCGCTGCGGCGGGTGTTTGCGTTCTTTGCGATTGTCGTGGCCGGCAACATGCTGCGGAAGGCGCTGGGGCTCTGATCCCCGCGACCTGAGCCGGTTGCGGGCAGCCGCATAGGGGTATTTGGGCCAAGAAGAAGGGGCAGGCGGGCGCAGGCCGTCAGCGTTGGGGCAGGCTGCGGCCGGGAAGATCGTCCATCACCCGGCGGCGCTCTTCGGGGCTCATCCGCGTCCATGCGGCGATTTCATCGATGGAGCGCAGGCAACCGATGCAAAGCCGGCTTTCACGGTCGACATTGCAGATCTGGACACAGGGGGTCTCGATGGCAGGTGTTGTCATAGGGGAGGTCTCAGATGGCGGAGCCGGTCCAGCATGCCCTGAAGGATATAGCCGGCGGCCACGTGGTCAATGACCTCTGCCCGGCGCCGACGCGAGGTGTCGGCCTCCAGCAGCGCGCGTTCGGCGGCGACGGTGGACAGGCGCTCATCCCAAAAGCCGATGGGCAGGTCCGTGAGGCGGGAGAGGTTACGGGCAAAGGCGCGGGTGGACTGGCAGCGGGGACCTTCGCTGCCATCCATATTGCGGGGCAGGCCGAGGACGAGGCCACCGGCGCTGCGGTGATCGGCGATGTCCAGAACACGGGCGGCATCAAGGGTGAATTTCTTCCGCCGGATCGTCTCCAGCGGCGTGGCCACCGACCAGAGCGTATCGGAGACCGCAACGCCGATGGTCTTTTCCCCGAAGTCGAGGCCGATCAGCGCGCGCCCCGCGGGCAGGGCGGTGGCGAACTCTTCCGGGCTGTCGGCAACGCTCACTCGGCCACGCCCGCCGATTGCGCCGCTGCCCGGACCGTCGCCAGCGCCTCGGGCTTGGCGGCGAAGACCTGTTTCGCCTCGGCCCAGATACGGCCCGCCTGATCGGTGTCGCCAAGCACGCCCAGCGCGTTGATCAGTTGCGCCCATTCGCGCGGGCCGCCGCCTTCGCGGGCCAGCCGGTCGGACAGGTTGGCGACCATGTTCGAGATCATCTCCTGCCGCTGTTCGGGGGTCATTTCGGCGGCATTGGCCATGTCTTCGGCCGAGGGGCCGCGAACAGCACCCGCGCCGGGCAGGGGGGGCAATTGGTAGTCATTGTCGCCGGCGTACCAGGCGAGTTCTCGTATCTCCCGGCGGACGGGCGTGAGCCACGGGTCGTCTGGCCCCGAGATCGACAGCAGTTCCCGCCAGACACGGAAGGCGATGTCGGGGCGGCCGGTCTGGATATGCATCAGGCCCCAGTAATAGAGGGCGATGCCTTCCCGCGGGTTGCGGTTCAGCGCCCGTTCAAGGACCGTCTCGGCCTCTGGAGAGACATAGCCACCCGCGGCAAGGACCATCATGTCGGCCTGGGTGGCATAGTCTTCGGCGGTCGCGCGGCCGTTCTTGAGCTCGATGGCGCGAGCCTGTGCCTTGTGGGCGGCGGCGAAATTGCCAAGCGCCGCCTCGTTCCGGGCCAGAAGCAGGAACCCGCGCAGGTCGTCCTGCCGCTCTGCCACGACGGCGCGCAGCTTTTCCACCAGTTCCAGATGTTCGGGGCTGGGCGGATCGATCCCGGGGATCGGCGGGGCCTCTGCCTCCGCCCGGGCCTGTGAGGGGCGGGTTTCCCGCAGATGGGCCGCCTCTGCCATCCGCTGTTTCAGCGGTTGGTCAGCGTAACCCGGCATGCCGGTGCCGGTATAGACGATCCAGGTGCCGCCGATCAGCGCGGTCAGCACGACCGTTCCGGCAACAAGGCTGGTCATCTGCGGTGCCTTTCCGCCGTTTTGCTGCGCCTTCAGCTTGCGGTCGGCCTCCAACACCCGGCGGGAGACTTCGGTGCGGATACGCGCGGCCTCGTCCTCGGTGATCACGCCGCGGGCAAGATCGCGTTCGACCTCCTGCAACTGTTCGCGATAGACGCGCAGGTCATAGGCGGCCGCCGGCTCATCGCCGCTCCGGCCGCGGATCAGCGTCAGTGTCAGCAGGGCCGCGATCACCGCGGCAAGGCCGATTGCGACGAGCGTGAATATCATGCGCTCCCCCTCCTTCGTTGTGACCGCCGCTCTATTACGCGTGGGCCCATTGCGAAAGGGGAAAGCGCCAATGGCCCCTTGCCCCCGCCGCCCATGTCGCGTTCTTTTGATGTGATGCCGCTGTCGGGCAGAGTGAAAACCCGCTGACCCGGCATTAAGGAGCCTGCCGGGCCTTCAATCCAAGGGGAGTCGTTCGTGGCCACCAGACGTTATTCCGCCTTTGCCATCGCCCGCGAAGCCGCCCGCTATCACAGCGGATGGGCCCGGGCGTGGCGCTCTCCCGCGCCGAAGTCTCACTACGATGTGATCGTGGTGGGCGCCGGCGGGCACGGTCTTGCGACGGCCTATTACCTTGGGCGCCGGTTCGGGATTCGCAATGTCGCGGTGATCGAGAAGGGCTGGCTTGGCGGTGGCAACACCGGGCGGAACACCACGATCATCCGGTCCAACTACCTGCAGGACCCTTCGGCCGCGATCTATGAGAAGGCGCGGAGCCTGTATGAGACGCTCAGCCAGGATCTGAATTACAACGTCATGTTCAGCCCCCGCGGCGTTCTGATGCTGGCGCAGACGGAACATGAGGTACGCGGCTGGAAGCGGACGGCCCATGCCAATGTACTCCAGGGCATCCCGACCGAATATGTCGATGCGCAGCGGGTGAAAGAGATCGTGCCGATCATCAATATCGACGGGCCGCGCTATCCGGTTCTGGGCGCGCTGTGGCAGCCCCGCGGCGGGACGGCCCGGCACGATGCAGTGGCGTGGGGCTATGCGCGGGCCTGTTCCGACATGGGGATGGATATCCTCCAGCAATGTGAGGTGACGGCGATCCGCCAGACCGGCGGGCAGGTGACGGGCGTGGAGACGACGAAGGGCACCATCGGCTGCGGCAAGCTTGCCATCGTGGTTGCCGGGCATTCCGGCGTTCTGGCCGAGATGGCGGGTTTCCGGCTGCCCATCGAGTCAGTCGCGCTGCAGGCGCTGGTGTCCGAACCGATCAAGCCCTGCATGGATGTCGTCGTGATGGCCAACACCGTGCACGGCTATATGAGCCAGTCCGACAAGGGCGAGATGGTGATCGGTGGCGGCGCGGACGGGTTCAACAACTACACCCAGCGCGGCAGCTTTCACCATATCGAGGAAACCGTGCGCGCGCTCTGCGAAACCTTCCCGATCATCACGCGGCTGAAGATGTTGCGGCAATGGGGCGGGATCGTCGACATGACCGGGGACCGCTCTCCCATCCTGTCGAAGACGCCCCTTGGAAACTGCTTCATCAATTGCGGCTGGGGCACGGGCGGGTTCAAGGCGATCCCCGGATCGGGCTGGGCCATGGCGGAACTGGTGGCCAAGGGCGAACCCGGGCCGCTGACCGCCGGATTCGGGCTTGAGCGGTTCCGCGAGGGCCGCTTCGTCGACGAAAGCGTGGCGGCGGGGGTGGCGCATTGATGCGACCCGCTGATCGTACCTGCCGTGGGCCGAGAAAAGCGTGCGCCCGAACGCGAGGAGTGCTTGCCTTCGCCCGTCCGACGGACAACCGCTCTTCATACCCCGTTAACCACGCGACCCTAGCTTCCCCGGGTGTGGGCTTCGGTGTCGCAGAGGGGCTTTCCGGGCGTTTGGTCGCCTTGACCCTTTCCGCGGTTCGAATAAGTTGCCCCAAACGCAAATCGGAGAGCCGCGCATGTCTGACAACAACGATCACGAAGTACTGGTGCCCGCGTCCGCCGCGAAGTGGATCGCCCTTGTCGGCGGGATCCTCGTCCCGATCGCGCTGGGCGTCATTGTGGCCAACGTCTACAGCGGGTCTGAAGACCAGACCGTTCAGGTCTACCCGCTTCCCGAGGAATAAGGGGGCCGCAGACCGCGCCCCCGAACGTCTGATCGATTCTCAGGCAAAGGGGGCGCGATGCTTCTGCTGACTTGTCCGTATTGCGGCGCTGCCGTTGATGAGACCGAACTCGCCCCCGGGGGCGAGGCGCATTTGACGCGTCGGGGCCCCGGCTCTGACGACGCGGCGTTTGAGGCCTATCTTTTCCACCGACAAAACCCAAAGGGCGTTCACTTTGAACGCTGGCGCCACGCCCGTGGTTGCGGGAAGTGGTTTCACGCCGCGCGCGACACCGTCACGCTGGAGGTCTTCGGAACCTATCCCGCGCAGGTGAGCGCCCCGCCGCGGGACATTCTGGACGCCATCGCCGTCAGGTATCCCGACTTTGTTTGGGGGGCAGAGGCATGAGTTTTCGTCTTCCCGAAGGCGGTCGCCTGATCGACCGCAGCCAGCGGCGTCGTTTCACCTTTGACAGGGCCGAGCATGACGGGTTCGCCGGGGACACACTGGCCGCGGCCCTTCTGGCCAATGACCGGGTTCTGGTCGGGCGGTCGTTCAAGTATCACCGCCCGCGCGGGATCGTCGCCTCGGGCGTGGAGGAGCCGAACGCGCTGGTCGGGCTTGGCACGCGTGGCCGGTTCGAGCCGAACCAACGCGCCACGATGACCGAGCTGTTTGAGGGGCTGAGTGCGGAAAGCCAGAACACCTTCCCCTCACTTGCCTTCGACATCGGGGCGATCAATGCGCGGTTGGCCCGGTTCCTGCCGGGTGGGTTCTACTACAAGACGTTCCTCTGGCCGCGGTCCTTCTGGAAACATGTGTATGAGCCGGTGATCCGGCAGTCCGCGGGGCTGGGCAAGGCGCCGACTGAAACGGACCCGGATGCATATGAACATTTCCATGCCCATGTCGATGTTCTGGTCGTGGGGGGCGGCGTGGCCGGTTTGCAGGCGGCGCTGGTCGCTGGGCGCGCAGGTGCAAAGGTTCTGCTGGTCGAGCAAACGGCCCATTGGGGCGGCCGCGCGCCGGTGGATGGCGGCGAGATAGACGGGCAGGCCCCGGACGCATGGGTGGCCGATGCGGTGCAGCAGCTTCAGGCAATGGACAATGTGGCCCTGCGCCTGCGCTGCCAGGCGGCGGGGGTCTACGATCATGGCTACGTGCTGGCCCATGAACGCCTGACCGATCATGCGCCCGACTTGCCGGGGCCGCGGCACCGGCTGTGGAAGATCCGCGCCCGCCAGATCGTGACGGCGGGCGGCGCCATCGAACGGCCGCTGTCCTTCCCCGGCAATGACGTGCCGGGGGTCATGCTGGCCTCGGCGGTGCGGGACTATGTGGTGAACTGGGCCGTCGCGCCGGGTCGGCGGACCGTGATCGTGACCAACAACGATGACGCCTATCGCACGGCACTGACGCTGGTCGAAGCGGGGATGGAGGTTCCGGCAATCCTCGACCTGCGCCCAACCGCGGACGGCCCGTTGCCCGCGGCAGCGCGGGACAAGGGCCTGCGCGTGCTGACCGGCAAGGCGGTGGTCAAGGTGAAGGGGGGCCGCCGCGTCACCGGGGTGGGCATCGGTCCCGCGGGTGGGATCGGTTTGCCGACCGATGTCATCAAATGCGACGCGGTCGCGATGTCGGGCGGCTGGTCGCCGGCGGTGCATCTGTGGTCCCATTGCGGGGGCAAGCTGACATGGGATGAGGGGCACGCCATGTTCCGCCCCGATGCCCAGCGCGCGCCGACCTCTTATAACGGGCGGGCGTTCGTCCATGCCGCGGGGGCGGCCAATGGGGCATTGAAGCATGATGCCTGCCTTCTGGATGGCGGGCGGGCGGGGGCCGCCGCGGCATCGGGGGCTGGTTATGACGCTGAACCCGCCGCGGTTTGGGCCGCTGCACCGGCCGAGGCGCCGACCTTGCCGCAATGGATCGTACCGGCCAAGGCCGGGCCCGAGTTGCGCATGAAGATGTTCCTCGACTTCCAGAACGACGTGAAAGTGTCGGACGTCCAGCTTGCCGCGCGCGAGGGGTATGAAAGCGTCGAGCACACCAAGCGCTATACCACGCTGGGCATGGCCACCGATCAGGGCAAGCTTTCCAATATCAACGGTCTGGCGGTGCTGGCCGATGCGCTGGAGGAAGAGATCCCCCGCGTCGGCACGACGACCTTCCGCCCGCCCTATACGCCGCTGACCTTTGGCGCGATCGCGGGCGAGGCGCGGGGGAACCTGTTCCAGCCCGTGCGCCGCACCCCCATGCAGGACTGGCACGAGGAAAACGGCGCCCATTTCGAACCCGTGGGCCAGTGGCGCCGCCCCTATTGCTATCCGCGCAAAGGCGAGAGCGTGACCAAGGCCGTTCGGCGCGAGGTCACGAATACACGCCAGAATGTCGGGCTGCTGGATGCCTCGACCCTCGGCAAGATCCTGGTGAAGGGGCCGGATGCCGGTGTCTTCCTGGACCACGTCTATACCAACATGATGTCGACCCTGAAGCCGGGGCGCTGCCGCTACGGGCTGATGTGTTCCGAGAACGGCTTCCTGATGGATGACGGTGTCGTGGCGCGGCTGTCGGACGACAGCTTCCTCTGCCACACGACGTCCGGCGGGGCAGAGCATGTGCACCAGCATCTGGAGGAATGGCTTCAGACCGAGTGGTGGGATCTGAACGTGCATGTCGTCAACCTGACCGAGCAATTCGCGCAAGTGGCCGTGGTCGGGCCAAAGGCGCGGGTCTTGCTGGATCGGCTCGGCGGGATGGACCTGTCGGCAGAGGCATTGAGCTTCATGGGCTGGGCCGAGGGCGACTTGGGCGGGGTCCCCGCGCGTGTCTACCGCATCTCCTTTTCCGGTGAGTTGAGCTTTGAGGTCGCCGTGCCCGCCAGCCGCGGCCGCGGGTTCTGGGATGCCTGCCTTGCCGCGGGGGCCGATCTTGGCGTGATGCCCTACGGGACCGAGGCGCTGCACATCATGCGCGCCGAGAAAGGCTTTGTCATGATCGGGGATGAAACCGACGGTACTGTGATCCCGCAGGATCTTGGCCTCGACTGGGCCGTGTCGAAGAAGAAGGACGATTTCATCGGCAAGCGCGCGCAAGAGCGGGTGCACATGACCGACCCCGACCGGTGGAAGCTGGTTGGGCTGGAAACGCTGGATGGCAGCGTGCTGCCCGACGGGGCCTATGCCGCGGACGAGGGCATGAACGCCAACGGGCAGCGCAGGACCCAAGGCCGCGTGACCTCCACCTATTTCTCGCCCACACTGGGGCGGGGGATTGCCATGGGACTGGTCCGCCGCGGGCCGGAGCGGACGGGAGAGGTGATTGCCTTTACCCGAACCGATGGCCGTATCGTCAAGGCCCGCATCGTCAATCCCGTCTTCTACGATCCCGAAGGGGAGAAGCAGAATGTCTGAACCCGTCACCGCCCTTGGGGGGCGTCGCTTTACAGGCATCGCCACCGTTGAGGAACGCCCGTTGCAGGGCATGATAACGCTCAAGGGCGACCTGTCCGATCCGCGGATCAAGAACGCGGCGACCGGTGTCGCGGGCGTCGACATGCCCGGACCGCTGGAGGGATCGGGGCTGGGCGAACACGGCATCGCGTGGATGGCGCCCGATGAATTGCTGGTCTTCGTGCCCTATCAGGAGGTCACCCGGACCATCGCGACCATAGAGAAAACGCTGGAAGGCTTTCACGCCACCGTGGCGGATGTCTCGGATGCGCGCGCCGTCTTTCGCGTCAGCGGCCCCCATGCGCGTGAGGTGCTGGCCAAGCTTACCCCGGCGGATATGTCGCCCGAGGCATTCCCGCCCGGCAGTTGCCGCCGCACGCGGCTGGCGCAGGTGCCCGTCGCGATATGGGCCGAGGGCGAGGGGGCGTTGGGACTGATCTGTTTCCGCTCGGTGGCCGTATACGTCTTCGACCTCTTGGCCAATGCGGCGCAGGAGGGTGCTTCGGTGGGGTATTTCCTCGCCGGGGCTTGACGTGTCTTGAAAGTGACCTCCATCTAGGGCGAAGTGACGCAGTTCATTAACCAAGAAGGGGGCCCCATGGCTTTCGAACTTCCCGACCTTCCCTATGCCCATGACGCGCTTGCGGATGCGGGCATGTCGAAGGAAACGCTGGAATACCACCACGACCTTCACCACAAGGCCTATGTCGACAACGGCAACAAGCTGATCGAAGGCACCGAATGGGCGGACAAGTCGCTTGAGGACATCGTCAAGGGCACGTACCAGTCCGGTGCCGTGGCGCAGAACGGCATCTTCAACAACGCCTCGCAGCACTGGAACCACTGCCAGTTCTGGGAAATGATGGGCCCGGGCAAGGGCGCCATGCCGTCCGAGCTTGAAGCGCGGATCAAGGATGCATTCGGTTCGGTCGAGAAATTCAAGGAAGAT
Organism: Rhodovulum sp. P5; assembly: GCF_002079305.1. Classification (NCBI taxonomy): domain Bacteria; kingdom Pseudomonadati; phylum Pseudomonadota; class Alphaproteobacteria; order Rhodobacterales; family Paracoccaceae; genus Rhodovulum; species Rhodovulum sp. P5. Next base: position 1,439,606 of record NZ_CP015039.1, on the reverse strand, counting down.
TTCTCGGCGGCCGGGGTGGGGCAGTTCGGGTCCGGCTGGTGCTGGCTGGTGGTCGACACCGACGGCACGCTGAAGGTCACCAAGACCGAGAACGGCGTGAACCCGCTGTGCTTTGGCCAAACCGCGCTTCTGGGCTGCGATGTGTGGGAGCATTCCTACTACATCGACTTCCGCAACAAGCGGCCGGCCTACCTGACCAACTTCCTCGACAATCTCGTCAACTGGGAAAATGTGGCGGAGCGGCTGTCGAAGTCCTGATCTGTCGCGTTTGAAAGCGAAAGGCCGCCCCACGGGGCGGCCGTTTTCGTTGGTGGGGTGGCACCGGTTCGGATCCACCGTTTTTCTCGTTCCGATTGTGCGCTATCCTGTCGCAAAGAAAAACGAAGCCGAGCAGTCATGCGATCCCTCAAACCCATCGGCCAGCTTCTGGCGCTGATGTTGTGCCTCATGGCACCGTCATCGCCCGCCCTTTCGGGCACGACAAGCGCGCTGGCACGTCTTGATCCGGCGGGCTCGGCGATCGCAGAGGCGCGCCGGGGGGGCATATCGGTACATCTGACGCTTAGCCAGCCGGTGCCCTATCGGGTGTTCACCCTGGATGCGCCGCCGCGTCTGGTGGCGGACTTCAGAACCGTCGACTGGTCTGGCGTGGACCTGCGCGCCCTTGTCGCCACCGACCGCGTGCGGGCCATCCGCGCCGGGCCGGTGCAGGCGGGCTGGTCGCGGATGGTTCTCGACCTTGCGGGGCCGCAGATGCTTCAGACCGCCGAGATGCGGCGCGACCCCTCCAACGGTCGGGCGCGTCTCGATCTCACGCTGCGCCCGGCCACGGCGGAGGCGTTTGCCGCAGCAAGCCGGGAACCGGCCTCCGCCCTGTGGGGACTGCCCAAAGCCGAAGACCTGCCGCCACCGCCCAGACGCCAGGACGGGACACGACCCTTGCGCGTGATCCTCGACCCGGGACATGGCGGGATCGATCCGGGGGCAGAGCGGGGCGGCGTGCGCGAGGCCGACCTGATGCTGATATATTCCCGTGCATTGAGCGAGGCTTTGACACGGGCGGGGTTCGACGTGGTTCTGACCCGCGACGCCAATCACTTTGTCCCTTTGGAGACGCGGATCGATATCGCCCGCAAGGCGCATGGCGATGTGTTCCTGTCGCTCCATGCGGATGCGCTGGCCGAGGGGCATGCCTCGGGCGCCACGGTTTACACGTTGGCCGAGACGGCATCGGATGCGGCCTCGGCCCTGCTGGCCGAACGGCATGATCGCGACGCGCTGCTGGCCGGTGTCGACCTGACGGAGCAGGACGACGTGATTGCCAGCGTCCTTATGGATCTGGCCCGCACCGAAACGGCCCCGCGGTCGGACCGCCTGGCCGATGCCATTGTCGCCGGGCTGCAATCCAGTGTCGGGCGCCTTTACAAGCGTCCCCGCCTGTCGGCCGATTTTTCGGTGCTGAAATCGCCCGATATCCCTTCGGTCCTGATCGAACTTGGGTTTCTGTCGTCGCCGGGCGACCGTGCGAACCTGATCTCGCCGGACTGGCGGGCAAAGGCCGTGGAGGGGATCTTGGCCGGCCTGTCCGCATGGGCGGTGGAGGACGCGGCAGAGGCGGCCCTGCTGAGACGCTAAAAGGCAGGAAGTGTCACCAGTTAGGCGCCGGGGTGTTGCACCGAACGTGTGTTTGGCCCACATCGCCGGAAAGCCATTCACCATCGCGTGTGACGGGGATTGGTCGGTCGGTGATGACCGTGATCCTTTTGACCCGCATCGGCCATCCGCGTATATGTGTCGGATGCCAGACCATGGAGCCCACGCAGAGTGATCCGTTTCGTCTTTTCCCTCCTCGGGGCCATCTTCAGCCTTATCACACTTGGGATGGTGGCCGGGGCGCTGATGATCGGCGCCATCTTCTGGATGTATGCCCGCGACCTGCCCAACCATGAGGAACTGGCCAGCTATCAGCCCAAGACCATCAGCCGGATCTATTCCGGTGAGGGGCGGCTGATCGACGAATTCGCGGAGGAACGGCGCCTGTTCGCGCCCGCCGACGAGATCCCCGACCTGGTCAAACAGGCCTTCATCTCGGCCGAGGACAAGAATTTCTATTCCCATCACGGCTATGACGCCCGCGGGATCGTTGCCGCGATTGTCGAGGCTGTGCGCACGCGGGGCGAAACGGTGCGGGGCGCCTCCACCATCACCCAGCAGGTGATGAAGAACTTCCTGCTGGGGGGGGAGCGCACCGGCGAGCGGAAGGTCAAGGAACTGATCCTTGCGACGCGGATCGAGGACACCCTGAACAAGGAGCAGATCCTCGAACTCTATCTCAACGAGATCTTCCTGGGGCAGAACTCCTACGGTGTGGCCGCCGCGGCGCAGTCCTATTTCAACAAGACGCTGGCCGAGTTGAGCGTGGAAGAGGCGGCGTATCTGGCCGCCTTGCCGAAGGCGCCGTCGAACTATCACCCCGTGCGGGAAATGAAACGCGCGGTGGAGCGGCGGAATTTCGTCCTGCGCGAGATGTTCGAGAACGGATATATCGACAAGGCCACATATGAGGCCGCGCGGGCGGCCCCCTTGCGCACCGTGCAGAACGGGGATTTCGAGCCGTTTGCAGCCAGTCTTCCGCCGCGGGATTATTTCACCGATGAGATCCGGCGCCAGTTGTCGCGCGACTTCGGGACCGAGGAATTCTTCGGTGGTGGGCTGACAGTGCGGGCCACACTCGACCCCGCGCTTCAGGAAGAGGCCGCGCGCGCGCTGCGCCTCGGGTTGGAGAAATACGACCGGGGAACCGGGCGCTGGCGGGGGGCCGGCAAAAAGATCGACCCTGCCAAGCTGAAAGACGAGGCCGCGTGGCGCGCCGCACTGGCAGAGGTCGAGGTGGCCCGAGATATCGATCTGGATGGTACCTGGTATCCGGCCGTGGTGCTGCAGGTCGGCGACCGGCAGATGCGTCTGGGGATCGAGGGCGTGCAGGAAACAGGGGCCGAGCCCTTCGTCGTGCCACGAGAGGACATTTCGTGGATGCAGGGCAGCTTCCGCGACAATTTCGAGATCGGAGATGTCGTCCATGTCCGCCGCATGACGGCCGACAAGGATGGCCGTTTCATCCGCTGGACACTGCGCCAGGTGCCCGAGATTCAGGGCGGGTTCGTGGCGATGGACGTCAATACCGGGCGGGTACTGGCGATGCAGGGCGGCTTTTCCTACCAGAACTCGGTCTTCAACCGCGCCACGCAGGCCACGCGGCAACCGGGGTCGTCGTTCAAGCCGTTCGTCTATGCCGCGGCGCTCGACAGCGGTTTCACGCCCGCGACCATTGTCATAGACGCGCCGATCGAGATCGATACCGGGGCCGGTATCTGGCGTCCCCAGAACGCCAGCCGGAAGTTCTATGGCCCCACGCCGCTGCGTACCGGGATCGAACGGTCGCGGAACCTGATGACCGTGCGGATCGCGCAGGAAATCGGGATGGAGACGGTGGCCGGCTATGCCGAACGGTTCGGCGTATACGACCGGCTGGAACCGTATCTGGCCAACGCGCTGGGCAGCCAGGAGACCACGCTTTACCGCATGGTTGCGGCCTATGCGATGTTCGCCAATGGCGGGGAGCGGGTGGAACCCACGCTTGTCGACCGGGTGCAGGACCGCAACGGCAAGACCATCTACCGCCATGACCCGCGCCGCTGTATCGATTGCGATGTGGAGAACCTGCCCCCCTGGCGCGGGCCGACCATCGTCAGCGACCGGGAGCGTGTGATGAATGCGATCACCGCCTATCAGCTCACCTCCATGATGCGGGGCGTGGTCGAACGGGGCACCGCGGCCGGTCGGGTCAAGCTGGGTGTGCCGACGGCGGGCAAGACCGGGACGACGAACGACGCCCGTGATGTGTGGTTCATAGGCTTCACGTCGAACATCGTGGCTGGCTGCTACATGGGCTACGACCGGCCGCGGCCGTTGGGGCCGGGGGCCTATGGGTCGTCGATGTGCGCGCCGGTCTTCAACGACTTCATGCAGGATGCGACGGCGAAATATGGCGGCGGGCCGTTCAAGGTGCCGCCGGGCGGACGCTTTATCAAGATCGACCGCTACAGCGGGGTGCGCCTGCCCGACGAGGCGTCCGGCAGCAATGTCGTGGCAGAGTATTTCCGCAGTGGCGAAGAACCGTTCATCGGGTTTGTCGGCAATGCCATCACGGGTGGCTTCGCGATGGCGCAGGACCTGCCGCTTTTCGCCCCCGGCGAAGACGGGGACGACTCGCAGGTGCAAAGCGTGACCACATCCTCCGGGCGCAAAGCCGTGGTTGGCCCCAAGGCCAGTTTCGGCACCCTGTCCTCTGGCGGCCTTTACTGAGCTTGCCCGTGCCGGCGCAACGGGCTATCACGCCCATCTGACATCCCCATAGCAACAGAGGCGCAGCCGATGCGTGCAGATGCGCAGAACACAGTCGAGGATATCCGGAAGTCGCTGAACCTTCTCGCCCAGCGGATGGACTGGGAGACCGCCGAACACCGGCTGGAAGAGTTCAACGCGATGACCGAGGATCCCGATCTCTGGAACGATCCGGACCGCGCGCAAAAGCTGATGCGTGAGCGGCAGTCGCTCGTGGATGCCGTGGACAGCTACAAATCCATCGCGCAGGAGCTTGAGGACAATATCGAGCTGATCGAACTGGGCGAGATGGAGGAAGACGACGATGTCGTGAAGGAGGCCGAGGCGGCGCTGAAGTGCCTTCGGGAAAAGGCGGCGCAGAAAGAGCTTGAGGCATTGCTGAACGGCGAGGCCGACGCCAACGACACGTTCCTTGAAATCAACTCGGGCGCGGGCGGGACGGAGTCCTGCGACTGGGCCTCGATGCTGGCCCGGATGTATGTGCGTTGGGCCGAAAAGCATGGCTACAAGGTAGAGCTTCAGTCGGAAACGCCGGGTGAAGAGGCGGGCATCAAGTCCGCCGCCTACAAGATCTCTGGCCACAACGCCTATGGCTGGCTGAAATCGGAATCGGGGGTGCATCGGCTGGTGCGCATCTCCCCCTATGACAGTGCGGCGCGGCGGCATACCTCGTTTTCGTCGGTCTGGGTCTACCCCGTGGTCGACGACAATATCGAGATCGAGGTGAACCCCGCCGATATCCGTGTCGATACCTATCGGTCGTCGGGCGCGGGCGGGCAGCACGTCAACACCACGGACTCGGCCGTGCGGATGACCCACATTCCCACGGGCATCGTGGTGACGAGTTCCGAGAAATCACAGCACCAGAACCGCGATATCGCCATGAAGGCGCTGAAATCGCGCCTTTACCAGATGGAACTGGACAAGCGGAACGCCGAGATCAACGCCCAGCACGAGGCCAAGGGCGAGGCCGGCTGGGGCAACCAGATCCGCTCCTACGTGCTTCAGCCCTATCAGATGGTGAAGGACCTCAGAACCGGGGTGGAGACCTCGGATACGCAAGGCGTGCTGGACGGCGATCTGGATCAGTTCATGGCGGCCACACTGGCGCTGGACGTGGCCGGCAAGAGCCGGGCGGAGGCGCAGGCGGAGGACTGAGGGGTCAGCCTCACTCAACCGGTCTGGAAAGCGCGTCGCGTATCGCCAGGGGTGCGTCTTCGAACGGGATGTAGGGCGGTCGATGCGCGGCGGCGACGATGTTGCGCGGAGACGGTTCAATGCGTTGCAGAAGGCAGCGGCTGACCCGCGGCACGCCTTGCCGTTCACCTTGGGCAATCATGTAGATGCCCTCGAACGTCGACAGGTCGGCGTTCAGTGCCGGTGACAGAAAGATCATCGACGATACCCGCCGGGGATTGCTGTTGAAGAACTGCAGGCAATATCCGTCGACATGGCGCAGCACGATCCCGCGCAAGTCGCGTCCCGATGCAGTTTCACGTTCATCTTTGCCGGTGAACCCCTCGGAGTACTGCCGCGGGAGCACGGTGCGAACGACCCGCCCGCGGCGCAGCGTCTTCACCTGCATCAACGCCTGGCCCAGCATGCCTGCGTGCAACTGCGACCGGGTGACATACAGATAAAGGCCGTCGCCGAGTTCGTGGCTCGGGACGAAGAACGGATCGAAGTCGCCAACGTAATCGACGGCTTCCTTGACGGCGAGGTTGCTTTCGCATGCCCTCAGAAGTCTGCCATAATGGACAAGCTCATCCATCTGGGTCGCGGTCAGGCGTTCCGTCAGGATACGCGCATCGACTCCGAAATAGTCGCAGATTTGTTTGAGTTGATTGGGCTTGGGAAATGACTCGCCGC